>NZ_JACXXJ020000005.1:5000-644500 GCF_014926405.1 Agrobacterium vitis | reverse complement strand
CTCCTTCCCGCTCCAGCCGTTCCAACCGCGCCTGCACCGTGGTGCGCGACAGGCCAAGCCGCCGCGCCAGCGTGGCGACCGGCATACGGGCATTTTCACCCAGCAGCGCCAGAAGTTCCCGGTCCTTGTCGGAGACCTGCATTTTGTTCAATCCTTTCGGCAAATCGTCCATTATTGTAAGCGAAAACGCTCAATTTGCCACTGTGAATCGACAGGGATCGGCTCCACACTGAAGGCTCGTCAAAAGCATTAGGGGAACGGTCATGAAAAACATTTCCATCATTGGCGCAGGCAAGATTGGCGGGGCAATTGCCCATCTTCTGGCAGAGACCGGCGATTACCGGGTGACAGTCGCCGACCGCAGCGCCGAGCAATTGGCAAAGCTTGCCACTCACCCCGGTATCGCCACGGCTTTGGTCGACATTACCGATAGCAACGCCTTGGATGCCCATCTTCACGGCCAGTTCGCCGTTCTCTCCGCCGCCCCTTTTCACCTGACCGGCACCATTGCCGAAAGTGCGGCGCGCAGCGGCTGCCATTACCTCGACCTGACCGAAGACGTGGCGACCACGAAAAAGGTCGAGGCATTGGCGGAGGGTGCGCGAACCGCCTTCATCCCGCAATGCGGCCTTGCACCCGGCTTTATTTCCATCGTCGCCCATGATCTGGCGCAGCGCTTCGAGACGCTTGATAGCGTGCGAATGCGGGTCGGCGCGCTGCCGCAATACCCGTCCAATGCGCTGAACTATAACCTTACCTGGAGCACGGACGGGCTGATCAACGAATATATCGAGCCTTGCGAAGCCATTGTCGAGGGACGGATGATCAGCGTACCGGCCATGGAAGAGCGCGAGGAATTTTCGCTTGATGGCGTGACCTATGAAGCCTTCAACACGTCAGGCGGCCTCGGCACATTGGCGAAAACCCTGGAAGGCCGGGTAAGAACGATGAACTATCGCACTATCCGCTATCCCGGCCATCAGGCAATCATCAAGGCGCTGCTCAACGACTTTAACCTGAAGAACCGCCGCGACGTGCTGAAAGACCTGTTTGAAAACGCCCTGCCTGCCACCATGCAGGATGTGGTGGTGATTTTCGTCACCGTCTGCGGCTGGCGCGAAGGGCGCTATATGCAGGAGACCTATGCCAACAAGGTCTATGCCGGCACTGTCGCGGACAAGAAAATGAGCGCCATCCAGATCACCACCGCCGCTGGCATCTGCGCCGTGCTGGACCTGTTGGCAGAGGGCACGTTGCCGCAATCCGGCTTCGTGCGCCAGGAGGAAATCAGCCTCGACGCCTTTCTCGCCAATCGCTTCGGCCAGCTCTATCAATCGGCAGCCGCCCCGATCACCCGCAAAAGCCACGAATACGCAGCGGCATAAGCGAAGACTCGCCCCGCCTCACCCGGACAACCATTTCAGGGTGAGGCGCATGGCGTGAGCGGTCGCCTTATGCTACGGCAGGTTTTCCGTTTCCAAGCTGCAAAAACCGCTCCATGTCCGTCGAAATTCCATCAGCCCCGACAGCTCTGCCTGATCGCACTTGCGGCACCTGCACGCTTTGTTGCCGCCTGCCGGATATCGACGCCTTGGCAAAGCCCGCAAACATCTGGTGCACCCATTGCACTGCCGGGAAAGGCTGCACGATCTACCCCGAGAGACCGCAGCTCTGCCGAGACTTTCTCTGTCTCTGGATGACAAGCGACAGTCTTGGCCCGGAATGGGAACCGGCCACGGCAAATATGATGGTCTACACCCAGGGCCCGCAAGTCACGGTCCTGGTCGACCCGGCCTTTCCGCAGGTGTGGCGTAACGAACCCTATGCCAGCGCGATGCGCCGCTGGGCAGCCGACGCGGAAACGACCGGAGGTTATGTCATCGTTTTTGTCGGCGAAGATGTGGTCAAGATCGATGCTGGCAAGACGCTGGCCGGTTAGACTTTGCACAATGCCTCATCGCCCTTTCCGTTCACTAATGATCATTCGCAACCGAAAAAACAAACATATCCGGCAACACAACCAAAACCTTGACCTTTCGGAAAGCTAGTCTAATTTCGCCATAAGGATGGCGTGTTTGAAACAGTTCGGGCGGGCCATCGATATTGCATTTGATATTTTAAGACGCAATCCCGGGGGCCTTACGATGTTCGACGATATATTGACTGCCGATTTCATTCAGGCCAGCCGCGTTTTGAAAGTCTCCTCTCCGCTGGGTGAGGATCAATTGCTGCCGGAGCGGATGAAGGTGGATGAGGGCGTCAATCGTCTGTTTGAAATCACTCTACATGTCCGCGCCAAGCGTGAAGCGGTCAAACCGGAAGAGCTTATCGGCAAGCTGGTCGATATTTCCCTGGAAATCCGCCAGGGCGAGTTGGGCGAGGATGGCCTGCGCCGCCCGTTCAATGGCTTGGTGACCGATCTTGAGGAAGGCCCGCCGGTCACACGCGGGTTACGCTCCTACACGCTCACCATCCGTCCGCAGATGTGGCTGCTGTCGCGCCGCTCCGATTGCCGGATCTGGCTGGATATGACATCGATCCAGGTGCTGGAAACGCTGTTTTCCGAACATGGCCTGCCGCAGCCGGATATCGGCTTTCTACAGAACAAGCCACCGGCGCAAGGCTATTCTGTCCAATGGCAGGAAAATGACCTCGACTACCTGCTTCGCCGGTTGGAAGAAGATGGAATCTTCTATTGGTTTCAACATGATAAGGGCATTCATCGCCTGAGAGTAACGGACCACCAGATTGCCTGGTCAAAGGCCTCGGCCAGCGCGGAAGGCGATGACACCGTGCGGATCGCCCAAGGCTCTTCCGACCGCAACCACATCACCGAATGGATGCGGCGTTTCAGCTATGTTCCCGGCCAACGGGTCGATGCCGACTGGAATTTTGAAACGCCGAACTTCATTCCACGCTCGCAGACCCCTTCTCTCGTGGAGTTGTCGGGCAATGCCAAGCGCGAGCTTTACAACTATCCCGCCCGCGCCGCCGATTACACCGAAATGGAGCGCGTCGGTAAATTGCGCGCGCAGGCGACACAGGCGGATCACGAGCGGATCAAAGGCCAGTCGACCGTGCGTGTGCTGGAACCAGGACGACGCTTCAACCCCTATGAAGAACCCCACCCGGAACACAAATACGAAGAGCATGTGATAACCCGTATCACCCATTGGGTGGTGGATCGCTCCTATGAAACCACGGAAAACCAGCCGGAATATATCAACCAATTCGAGGCCATACCGTCCCGTATCCCCTTAACCCCGCATCGCACCACCAAACGCCCGCGCATCGAAGGCGCGCAGGTGGCCATTGTCGCAGGCCCCTCGGGGGAAGAAATTCATCCTGACAAATACGGCCGGATCAAAGCCTGGTTCCCCTGGGACAGACGCGCCAAAAAGGACGGCTCCGACACCTGCTGGATCCGCGTCTCCCAAAGCTGGGCCGGCGGCCTCTGGGGCTCCCAGGTCATCCCCCGCATCGGCATGGAAGTCATGATCGCCTATATCGACGGCGACCCGGATAGACCGCTGGTGACAGGCGTCGTGCCGAACACGAACAATCCGGTACCGTATGATTTGCCGGCCAATAAGACCAAGAGCGTGTTTCGGACCAATACACATAAATCGAAAGCGTGGAATCAATTTAACGAAATCACCTTCGATGACGCGACCAATAACGAAGAACTTTTTATCCACGCACAGCGCGATAGGACGGAGAAAACTCGCAACAACTTCACATCTAGAACGGACAATAACTATTTCTCGAGCGTGGGACGGAACGCAATGGTTTCCGTCCGTAATAACTACGAACAAGTTGCCGGCGGGAATTACCATCTGACGGTAGGAGGAGGTTTTACAACCGAAGCCCTTCTTCCAGGGCAACTTACCGGCCACTTTGGTGTACGGGAAATGGGATATTATCTAAATTCGACCTTCGAAACCTCCATGACTGGAGGGAATTATGTCGTGGAGTGTTCATCCAGCGCATACATGGCCGTCGGCGGAAACAAAAGTGAAAGCATAATTGGCTTTCAGTACGCCAATATAGGGCAAGATCTTAGCATCAATGTCAGCGGGGACAGCATTTTACAAGTTGCCGGAGACAAACGATCAACAATCGGAGGAGACAGCGTTGACAACATCGCTGGCAGAAAAAGTATTTTAAGCAATGAACTGGTTAAAATAATTGCAGGAAAATCGTTCATCGTCATGACCGCAGACGGTAATATCACCATTAGCGGGAAAAACGTCTCCATTAATGGAGAGGAAACAGTTACAATCAAAGCAAAAAGAGTTGAGATCAACTGATGCAAGGCTACGATCAAGTTCCCGGCGAACAGTATTTATTCAGGCACTCAGACGGAACATATGTATTTACAAAAGAAATGTCAAAAGCAGTATTTCGGCCAATTCAGAAGACCGTTACTGAAAAGTTCACCGATCTTTGTGATAGAGAAATCACTTCGGCCGATATCGTCGGGAATGGCCCTATATATGACACTTCAAGCACCATATCATATTACGCTGGATTACCGATCGATCCAAAGGACATAAACACTCGAGGCTTGGTCTACATTGGCGGCAAGAAAGTAGATGGAATAGAGTCAAAGCTAGGGTTTTACATCAACTTCGATGGCCAATATCATTTTGGGGAAGGAAATCCGCCTACACCATTCAATGCCTTCGGCGGACTTGGTCCACTAATCGTGAAGGATTACCGCCCGAGTACAAAATTTCCACGACCAGTGATTTTTAATGACGTAAATGTTTATGACAAAAACGTGGAATCGTCTCCGCCGCCCAAACAGACCGGGGATCCTTATCCAGAGCAAGAAGATAATCTCCTCCGGCGAAGTAGTGCGACGATCTCTTCGTATTCAGCAGGTCAAGGTATCATGGCTATAGGGACTAGTTCTGCTACTGGTCTTTTGCATGTCCTGATAAGAGAGGAAGGCGTTTCCTACGGTAGTGAAACGCGAAGCGCTATTGAGCACTTTAGACAATTACAATGTGATAATGCCGTATTCCTAGATGGATCCACATCTATTACATGTCGCACCAAGTTAAAATATTATGCGGAGCCAGACAAAAGAAAAAACAATTCTATTGAAATAGGATTCAAAATTTCATGAAAAATTTTTTAAAAATAATAAACTATTCTTTAGTTTTAATTTTGTGTATTATTTTTTTATTTAATTCATTTCTATTTTCGCTCGCAGAAAAAGACGTTATACTTGCAGATATAGAAGGATTTAGCATTCCGTTTTCGATAAAATTTATTTTTATAATTTTTATAATTTTATTGAATTTTCAATTCAACAGACTTTTGGTGAGATTTTTTTCTGTATTAATAAGCGCTATACTTGGGATTCATGTAGCCTTCAATGTAGCTGGAGCCCTAAAAGGCGACTTGTATTATGGAGCTTTGCGCATCGCACAAATTTCAATATGCAAGGACGAAGATGATAGTGCTTTGAAATTCTTGGACCTTGCGGAGACAGATTCATCATCGCTCGCGGCGTTTTACGGATCGATACAGTGCTCCGGAAAGTCTGGCGCGATCTTAAGCTACGGATACTTGTGGCGTGAAACAGGCCCAATTTAAAAGATGAGCGCGTCATCAAGGTATGATGGGTACTTTTCTAGGAGATTAATAAATGTCCTTAACACAGGCATCCGCATTGGCCTTCACTAACGGCAAGCACGTTTGTCCTGCCGGGTGACACTATCGGTTGCGGCAAGGTGGAGGAGTAATACGGAAATGTGCTTCTGGATAACATGGCTTGAATGATCGACCTTGAGTCGTGAAGCGGCCCACAGATCGACTAGGCGAGGTAACATCGCAATATGAAGGCGATATTCTCTTTTTTAATAACTATGGTTCTTTGCTCGCAGGCCCAGTCGGCTGATAGAAAACATGAACTTTGCGACGCAATGGCACAAGTTGATCGAACGAATTGTAAGGCTGCATTGGAGCTTCTGATGATCGGTGGGCCTCAGCCTCACGAACCAAGCGTCTTCATAAAAGCAACCTCTGAAAAGTGGCTGTTCCGCTATCAAATAACGCAAATGTCTGAAGGGGAGCCACTTTGCACGGTTTTGGCGAACCATCTGATAATTAGGCGAGACCTCATCACCCGTCTATTATATACATCATACGATGACATGCTCGATTTCGATATCCCCGAATTGGACATTCACGAAACAGCTATTCCCGGCAGAATGGGCGAAATCTTCGTTGACGTTACACGGAGACCACCCACGGACAAACTCCCGATGCCAAAAAAAGACAACATCAATGCCGACATTCGCGTCGATATTCTTCAGCCCACGGCATATGCCGAGTGGGAGCGTAAGGCGGTGAAGCAAGATTGCAAGATGATTGACTGACGCTACAGTTATAGAACAGGAGGACGTTCAAATGCCCGCCATCACCCGCCTCGGCGATATCGGCTCCGGCCATCCCTGCCATTTCCCGCCGACACCCTCCATCGAGGCCAGCGGTAATGTGTTCATCAACGGCCGCGGGGCCGTCCGGGTTGGAGATGCTTATGGGGCGCATGCCTGTTCGTCCTGCCCGGAGCCAAGCCATGGCCGGGCTTTGGCAGCAGGGTCGCCAACGGTCTTCATCAATGGTCAGCCTGCGGGGCGGATTGGCGATGCGATCGATTGCGGCGGGACTGCTGCGGAAGGATCAGGCGACGTGTTTTTGGATGATGGCGCTTGAGCCGATTCATAAGCATTCGTTTCTTTAAAGGCCCTCAACAAGCGTTGTTTCACCGCCTGTAATATCCGGTTTTATTGCTTACGGTCACCGCCTTGTCATACCTCGTTACTATAGGGCTGGGCATCTTCCATGATTGCTCGGCTCAAAAGACGATGGCGAAATTCCATTCCTATGTGATCTGCACCTCGCCACGCAGCGGCAGCACCTTGTTGTGCAATATGCTGGCAGCAACCGGAGTGGCCGGTAAGCCGAAATCCTATTTTCATCACGGACCGATTACCGATTGGCTGTCCTATCTCAATCTGGACATCAACCCCTCTTTGCCGGAAAGCGACCTTCTGGCGGCGATCTTTGAAGCTGCTGTCGAGAAGGGCCGCAATGGCACGGGGCTGTTTGGCCTGCGGCTGCAACGGCACAGTTTTGATCTGTTTGTCGAAAAGCTTGCCGTTCTTTACCCGGTGCTGGCCAGCGACCGGCAGCGGATCGAGGCTGCGTTCGGAAACACGCTGTTCATTCACCTGACACGCCTCGATAAGGTGCAACAGGCCGTCTCCTATGTGAAAGCCCAACAAACTGGATTATGGCATCGCGCACCAGATGGTGCGGAGTTGGAACGGTTGTCTGCGCCACGCGATCCAATTTACGACGCCGCCAAAATCCGCGCCAGCTACGACGAATTCATCCAGTATGATCGCGCCTGGCAAAGCTGGTTCGACATGCAAGGCATCCAACCCTTGCCAATCACCTATGAAGCGCTTTGCGCCGACCCCATTGGCAGCCTGAAGGATTTGCTGGGGCAACTGGGAGTGAATGGTGAGGCTGCAAGCAGCGTCGTGCCCGGCACCGCCAAGCTGGCAGACGGGATCAACCAAAGCTGGGAGACACGGTTTCGCACGGAGCATTTGCACGGTGATCCCCTATGATTGGGGGGCTGAAAATCACTCTTGCGCGGCGTGGCGGACCGGGTTATGAATTCCGCCATGAAGATCGTTTTGTCCATGAATGCTTGGTGGTGGGTTCGCTAACGCGGCCTTGACCAGTCATGTCTAAAGACGATTGACCCAAAGCCGCCCGGATTTCCTGAGGCGGCTTTTTTGTGTTCATGGCCCCTCTCTGACGGGCTTTACGATGAGGAAGAAGCGCCATGGCAACCATTATTCGCGATGACAATAGCGATGTCTACCAGACCCGGGGCGGGATTACGGTAACGCGCCAGCGTCGTGCCACACCCTATACCGATGCAGTCTCCAGCTATGTCGAAAAGCTGGATGAGCGGCGCGGCGCGGTGTTTTCCTCCAACTACGAATATCCGGGCCGCTATACCCGCTGGGATACGGCCATTGTCGATCCGCCGCTGGGTATTTCCAGCTTTGGTCGCGCTGTGTGGATCGAAGCTTACAATGGCCGGGGCGAAGTGCTGCTGTCGATGATCGCCGAAAAGCTGAAGACTGTGCCGGAACTGGTGCTGGGTGCGCTGACCGCGCAGCGGCTCGACCTGACAGTAAAGACCCCCGACCGGGTATTTACCGAGGAGGAGCGCTCCAAGGCACCGACGGTGTTTACCGTGCTGCGCGCCATTACCGACCTGTTCTATTCGTCTGCCGATAGCAGCATTGGCCTGTTCGGGGCTTTCGGCTATGATCTGGCCTTCCAGTTCGATGCCATCGATCTGAAACTGAAGCGGCCGGACGATCAGCGCGACATGGTGCTGTTCCTGCCCGATGAAATTCTGGTGGTTGACCATTATTCCGCCAAGGCCTGGATTGACCGCTATGATTTCGAAAAGGATGGCGTGACCACGGCGGGCAAGGCCGAGACCATTGCCCCGGAGCCTTTCCGCCACACCGATACCATTCCGCCGCGCGGCGATCATCGGCCCGGCGAATTTGCCGAGCTGGTGGTGAAGGCCAAGGAAAGCTTCCGCAAGGGCGACCTGTTCGAAGTGGTTCCCGGCCAGAAATTCATGGAGCGTTGCGATAGCAAGCCCTCGGATATTTCCAAGCGGTTGAAGGACATCAATCCGTCGCCCTATTCCTTCTTCATCAATCTCGGCAATCAGGAATATCTGGTCGGCGCTTCGCCGGAAATGTTCGTGCGCGTCAACGGACGGCGCATCGAGACCTGCCCGATTTCTGGCACGATCAAACGCGGCGACGACCCGATTGCCGATAGCGAACAGATCCTCAAGCTGTTGAATTCCAAGAAGGACGAATCCGAACTGACCATGTGTTCGGATGTTGATCGCAATGACAAAAGCCGGGTCTGCGAACCGGGTTCGGTCAAGGTGATCGGCCGCCGCCAGATCGAAATGTATTCCCGGCTGATCCACACCGTGGACCATATCGAGGGCCGGTTGCGCGACGATATGGATGCGTTCGACGGCTTCCTCTCCCATGCCTGGGCGGTCACCGTCACTGGCGCGCCAAAACTCTGGGCGATGCGCTTTGTCGAAGCCCATGAGAAGAGCGCGCGCGCCTGGTATGGCGGCGCGGTCGGTATGGTTGGCTTCAATGGCGATATGAATACCGGGCTGACGCTGCGCACCGTGCGCATCAAGGACGGCATTGCCGAAGTGCGGGCCGGTGCAACGCTGCTCAATGACAGCGATCCGCAGGAAGAAGAAGCTGAAACAGAATTGAAGGCATCGGCGATGATTGCTGCGATCCGTGACGCCAAGACCGGCCATAATGCCAAGGCCCAGCGCGGCGTGGCGGCTGTCGGCCACGGCGTGAAAATCCTGTTGGTCGATCATGAGGACTCATTCGTCCACACGCTGGCCAATTACTTCCGCCAGACCGGCGCTACCGTCAGCACGGTGCGTAGCCCGGTGCCGGAAGAGGTGTTTGATCGCCTGAACCCCGATCTCGTCGTCTTGTCGCCCGGACCGGGCTCTCCGTCGGATTTCGATTGCACGGCGACGATCAAGAAAGCGCGTGACCGCAACCTGCCGATTTTCGGCGTCTGCCTAGGCCTCCAGGCGCTGACGGAAGCCTATGGCGGCGTGCTGCGTCAACTGGACGTGCCGATGCATGGCAAGCCGTCGCGCATTCGCGTGCTGGAACCCGGCATCGTGTTTTCCGGCTTAAACAAGGAAGTCACGGTCGGGCGCTATCACTCAATCCATGCCGATCCGGCGAGCTTACCCAAGGATTTCATCATCACCGCCGAAAGCGAGGATGGAACGATCATGGGCATCGAGCATGCCAAAGAGCCGGTGGCCGCCGTGCAGTTCCACCCGGAATCAATCATGACGCTCGGCAACGATGCCGGGATGCGGATGATCGAGAATGTAGTGGAAAAGCTGGCCAAACGGGCGAAGGTGAAGGCGGCGTGAGTGCGCTAATCATTCAGCCAATAGAAGCGAGCAATGTCGAGAGCTTTCATCAGGCTCTCGACGCCGTCGCACGCGAACGCCGCTATCTGAGCATGCTGGAAGCGCCGCCATTGGACCGTCTGCGGGATTTCGTGGCTGACCTTAAGCACGGCAACAATCCGCAATTCGTGGCACTTGATGGTGCGCGCGTCGTCGGTTGGTGCGACATTCGTCGCCACGACAGAGAAATCCACGCCCATCGCGGCGTGCTGGGCATGGGCATTATCGATGGCTACAGGGGGGCTGGACTCGGCAAACGGCTGATCAAAACCACCCTTGCGGCATCATGGGAAATCGGTCTCCATCGGGTGGAACTCGATGCTCACGCCGATAACGACCGCGCCATTCGTCTTTACGAAAGCGTCGGCTTTGTCCGCGAAGGGGTTGCCCGCGATGCGGTGCGGATCGATGGGCGGTTTGTCGATGTCATCCATATGGCGATCATTCGCGCAAACACAGCATGATCTTCACCGCACATTAATTAGCAATATCTACTATTTGTTAACGCCGCTTTGGATTATCCATCCTTCGGGTTTGACAGATTAGCAGATATCAAGGATATGAGACCCATCATAAACCGTCCAGCCTTTGCAGGCTTGGGCGGTTTTGCCGTCTTAAGGGCATGAATTTTGCAACTGGTTCGCAAATGCAGGAGTGGGCGTGATGTCCGAGCATAATCCTATCGTCAAGCGTCTTGCCTTCTGGGGCATTCCGCTATCTTTCGGCGTGCTGGGCCTGAAGCTCCTGGCCTGGTGGGTCACGGGGTCCGTGGCGCTTTTGTCGGATGGGTTGGAATCCACCGTCAATGTGGTGGCGGCTTTCATCGCCTATTTCGTGATCGGCTATGCCCAGAAGCCTGCCGACCATGACCACCCCTATGGGCATCACAAGGCGGAATATATTTCAGCAGTTATAGAGGGCGTGCTGATCGTCATTGCCGCGCTGCTGATCATGAAGGAGGCGGTGGCCGCCCTTGAAGCACCGGCCATGCTGGATGCCCCGGCGCTTGGCCTGGCGATCAATTTTGCCGCCGGTGTCGTCAATGCGGTCTGGGCGACAATCCTGATCCGGGTCGGCAAGGCCAACCGGTCCCCTGCCCTGACGGCGGATGGGCAGCATATCATGTCGGATGTGGTGACGTCGGTGGGCGTGCTGATCGGCCTTGTTCTGGTGGTGATCACCGGTTATGCCATTCTCGATCCGCTGCTGGCCATTCTGGTGGCCTGCAACATCATCTATCAGGGCTGGAAAGTGATCAGCCATTCGGTCGATGGCTTGATGGACAAAGCAGTCGAACCAGCGGAAGAAGACGCGATCAAGAAGGCGATTGCCGATCACGCCAGTGGCTCGCTCGGGGTGCATTACCTGCGCACCCGCCGGGCTGGGGCAGCAACCTTTGTTGGTTTCGATCTCGTCGTGCCAGCCGTGATGCCGGTGGGCGAGGCCCATGAGATTTGCGACAGGCTGGAAGCGGCGGTGCAAGCCGTGCAGCCGGGCGCGCGGGTGACGATCCATGTGGAGCCGGAAAGCGAAGAGGCCCATGGCGTCCGTGTCAAATTTGAAGGAGAACATGCATGAGCAAGACCGATGTTTCCGGCCTGTCGCAATTGGGCCGCCAGGTGGATGCGCCGACCAGCCCTGAGATCGCGGTGCTGGAACGGGTTCCCAATACCAATGCCGGAACCGATTACGTCGTGCGCTTCACCGCGCCGGAATTCACCTCGCTCTGCCCGATGACCGGCCAGCCGGATTTCGCCCATATCGTCATCGATTATATTCCAGGCGATTTCCTGGTGGAATCCAAGTCGCTGAAATTGTTCATGACCTCGTTCCGCAATCACGGTTCCTTCCACGAGGATTGCTCGATCTACATCGCCAAGCGGCTGGTGGAACTGCTCGACCCGAAATGGCTGCGGATCGGCGCCTATTGGTATCCACGCGGCGGCATTCCCATTGATGTGTTCTGGCAGACCGGAGAAGTGCCGAAGGGGGTCTGGTTGCCGGATCAAGGTGTGCCGACCTATCGTGGACGGGGGTGAGTGGAATGGGAAGATTTAGCCTCTTCCCACCTCGAATAGATCGTGCTTTGCCCAAAAAATTATCGTCGTGTCTACGGTGATCTTTTCCGATATCCCTTGTGAAATCTGACGCCAGAGTGAGCAGCATATGCCAAGGAGAAAGCAGTTCAAGGCTATTGGCCACGACATTCTTCGGACCTTCGCCAGCCGATATAATGACCTCAATGGTTACTGGGCCTTGGGCCAATATGTCGCCTTCATCCATGGTCTGGGCAAGCACCACATCGAATTTGATCTGGAGCGCGGGACAGTCGTTCCTGACAATGCTGATTTCACTTTGTCCGCTCTCTATTATCGGGCGGCGATCCATCGCATGATGGCGGCGAATACGATGCCCGGAACGTGGTTGGCTGGCGCGACCATCCGGGTTTCTATCATTGGTTCAACCACAGCGTCGTGTGAAATTAAAATCGTCTCGGATCTCGGTAAAACCTACCGCAGCGACTATAGTGTGACGGCACGGCCTCACGATCCTGATAGCGAGCACCGACGGATAGACACGTTTGGGCCGTCGAACCAAATGGGGCGCTAGAGCATTTCCAGGAGAAGTGGAAACCGGTTTTGCCAATTGGAAATGGGTAAAACAAAAAGCCAGATCGTTAATGCGAGTCCATGATGCAGGACACGACGCTGTCGTTTGCATCCGTGGCTTACCCCCCTCTGTCCTGCCGGACATCTCCCCCTCACGGAGGGAGATCAGATAGACTTTGCCCCGCATTTTATCGGATACCGTCGTGATTTCCGACATTTTGAACGGCAAATGTGAAGCGACACGCTCATTCCGAGCCGATCTCCCCCCTTGAGGGGGAGATGCCTGGCAAGGCAGAGGGGGGTAAGCGGCACATAAAAACGTTTGCGTCGTGTACTGTGCTTCTGTGAAAGCAGACATTCTCTGGCATTCACCGGAGAAAAGCGGACCCGGTTTCACTTTCCGGTCAAATGCTCTGTTCAGTTTGGTTTCGAGCCGACACGTTAATACCAAGGCTCGAAGATGCTAACGCATCCTCACCTTGAAGATGTTTCGAATATCTCAAATGCATCAAAGGCTTGAACTATTCGAAAAAGGAATACCAAGAGTCATTTTCAATGACTCTTGGTATAAGCCGCGCATAACCCTGCGCGGCTCCTGATGACCGCTTGGGTCACGCATTCATGCTGTCATCGCCACCGAAATCACTGTCATCAAAGCTGCTATTGTCATAGCTGTCATTGTCATTGTCCAGGCTGGCCTGCTGGACGCCGCTGTCATCGCTTTGAGCGGGCGTATCGTCGCGGCCATTCTCGGTGATGTTGTAGGTATTGTTGTTGATGATGGTTTCCTCGACCGGCGCTTGAGCCATGCCGCCAGCTCCCAGCATATTGCCGAAACCGCCGCCGTGGGTGGTGAAAATATCGCGCACCGCATCGGCCACCAGCACGCCACCGGCAACGCCCGCCGCCGTTGTCAGGGCGCCGCGCAAGAAACCGCCGCCTGCTGGCGCTGCTGCTGGTTGTTGCCCCGGTTGCTGCCATTGACCGCCTGTAGGTGCGCCTCCCCATGGGCCGGATTGCGGCGGAGCGCTGCGGCTGTAATCGTCATAGCCACGCTGCGCCGCTGGTGCCGCACCCCAAGGCCCTGCATTGCGGGATGGAGCAGGCGCGGGGCTGCCACCTCCAAAAATCGAGCTGATCCCACCGAGGAAACCACCGCTTTGTTGCGGAGCGGGCGGTTGGGCCTGACTGCGGGACAATTCATCCTGCAAATGGGCGATCTGGTCTTCGAGATCGCGGATCTTGGCGGTCGCGGCCTCCAGGCCTTTTTCCTGAATAATCACGGCCTGGGCCAGATAATAGGTGGCATAGGGCTGGCTGCGCAATTCGCCTTCGATCAGGCTTTCCGCTTCACGGTCGCGCGGCGTTGCAGACGCCTGGCGCACACGGTCAAACAATTGGGTTAGTAACTGGCGCTCTTCCGGTGACATGGCTCTCATCTCCGATGACATGACTGACCATGATCTAGGGTGGCAATCATGGCTGTTCCAAGCCCTTGTGAATTACAAATATGTAACCTGTTCTGGTCTACGACGAAAAACGGCGGGATTTCTCCCGCCGTTGCTGGTTTTACCTTGAATGACTTATCAGCCCAGCATCAGGGCCGCGCCACCGAGAGCCGTGGCCACGCCGAGCAGACGGGTGATGCGCGGGCCGAAGCGGTTGAGGCCGACGCCAAGGCCAATACCGACTGCATGCAGGGCGGCGGTAGCGATCAGGAAGCCGAGGCCGAATTCCAACGCACCGGCGCCAGCCAGTTCGGTGCCATGCGCATAGCCATGGAACAGCGCGAAAAGAGCAACGACAGCAGACGCGCCAGCGGCGGGCATGCGCACGGCAGTTGCCACCAGCAGACCGAGAGCCATGACGGAGGCCAGGATGGCCGGCTCAACGAAGGGAAGATGGACCCCTGCCAGCGCCAGAAGAAAGCCGATGGCCATTGTGCCGACAAAAGCGGCGGGCACGGCATAGAGCGCCTTGCCACCCTGCTGCGAGGCCCAAAGACCGACGGCAACCATCGCCATGATATGGTCGGGTCCGGTCAGCGGATGGGAAATCCCGGCCAGAACCGAGCCGTGTTCGGCAGGATTAAGATGGGCGAAGGCCGGAGCGGCGGCGCTGGCGAAAATGGCAGCGGTGAATGAAATGCGTTTGAACATCAACAGTCCCTCTTTTTGGTCAACCTGGCGTCCGGGATTCGGTCCCGCCGATTTTCTCTTTATGTCAGCCGCAAATGTAACGTAAGCAATTTTCAATTGTCCATGCGCAATTTGCCGGGGATGCGGCTTCGTCGCGCGGGTCTTGCCTTGCACTCCCATGTCCCTGCGCCACATATACACGAATGAACGTTGCCCGGAGAAACTCAGATGTTTGCCTTTGACAATAGCTACGCCCGTCTGCCGGAGCCGTTTCACGCCGCTGTTCTGCCGCAACCCGTGGCGCAGCCGAAGCTGATCCGGTTCAATCATGCGCTTGCGCAGGACCTGGGCCTGGACATGCAGGGCAAGGATGACGCTTCGCTGGCGGAGATCTTTTCCGGCAACCGTATCGCTCAGGGTGCCAGCCCATTGGCCATGGCCTATGCCGGGCATCAATTCGGCAATTTCGTGCCGCAATTGGGCGATGGCCGCGCCATTCTGCTTGGCGAGGTGCTGGACCGTCATGGCAGACGACGTGATATCCAGCTGAAAGGCGCAGGCCCGACGCCCTTTTCCCGCAATGGCGACGGGCGCGCAGCACTTGGCCCTGTGATCCGCGAATATATCGTCTCCGAAGCCATGCATGCGCTCGGCCTTCCCACCACACGGGCGCTGGCCGCCGTTGCGACCGGCCAGCCGGTCAGACGCGAAGTGGCGCTGCCCGGTGCTGTGTTGACGCGAGTTGCCGCCAGCCATATCCGCGTCGGCACCTTCCAGTTCTTTGCCGCACGGCAGGATAATGACAGCTTGAAGGCATTGGCCGATCACGTCATCGACCGGCACTATCCAATCCTGAAAGATGCAGACAACCGCTATCTGGCACTGCTGAACGCCATTGCCGACCGGCAGGCCGCGCTGATTGCCCGCTGGCTATCGATCGGCTTCATCCATGGGGTGATGAATACCGACAATGTCGCCGTATCAGGCGAAACCATCGATTTTGGCCCCTGCGCTTTTCTGGATGAGTATAATCCGAAAAAGGTGTTTTCCTCCATCGACCAACGCGGCCGCTATGCCTATGCCAACCAGCCCGGCATTGGCCAATGGAACATGGCGCGGCTGGCCGAATGCCTGCTGCCGCTGTTTGACGGCGGCGAAGACAAGGCCGTGGAAGACGCCAATGCGGCGCTGGCCCGCTTCGGCGAAGTGTTCCAGACCTATTGGCTCGCCGCCTTCCGCGCCAAGCTGGGCGTGACCGGTACTGATGAAGCCGATCTGGCGCTGATCAACGATCTCCTTGGCTTGATGGAGACCCATGAGGCCGATTTCACCTTGACCTTCCGCCAGCTCGGCAGGATTGCCGGAGGCGGCGTGGCACAGGATCTGATCCCGGAAACCGACGCGCTGATCGCCTGGCTGATCCGTTGGCGCGCAAGGCTTGGCACAGAGCGCCCGGCAGAGATGATTGAAGCGGAAATGCAAACCATCAATCCTGCCCTCATCCCCCGCAACCACCGCATCGAAGAGGCAATCTCGGCGGCGGTCTATGACGATTATTCGTTCTTTGAACGGCTGACGCAGGCCCTGGAACAACCATTTGAAGAATTGGAAGACACCGCGGATCTCAGAGTGCCGCCGAAAGCGGAAGAGAGAGTGACGCGAACATTTTGCGGGACGTGACAGTTCCGCGCTATACCCAAACCTCTATTCGAGGCGAGGTCTCGTCCAGTAGCAATCAACCATATGCAGCAGCGGGCTTAAGACACTGAAACCAATTGCAGGCTCAAACGTTCCCTCCAGCGACAAACCTTGGGGGACGACTCGATGAGATGCAAAACGCTGCTGCTGGCCTTAAGCCTGATATGCCTGAGCGGCGCATCTCTCCCTCCAAAAGACGCCCTTCCCGAGCAGGGCCCCATACCCGATAGCAAACCGAAAACCGCAACCGATACGCCAGATGCTTCCTCCGGCGTTAAAATCCCAGATACAAAAGATCCAGACACAAAAGATGATGTCAGCAAGCCCGGCGACAAATCCGCCCTGGTTCCGGCACCGGACACTGTTCCCGTGCCGACGCCCTCGCCCGCCGCGCCAACCCCTGTCCCGGCCCCTACCCCGGCCTCACCTGCTCCATCCTCCCAAACGCCACCCGCATCGGCAGAACCGGCACCGGCCCCAGCTCCGGCACCGCCTCCACCACCGCCGATCATGACGGAGGACCCGCAGGCCTATGGGCAGTGCCTTAAGGATCTGAAGGCGGCAGGCGCGCAATTTACCGAACGGCCCCGGATCGATGACGGCGATGGTTGTGGCATCGACAAGCCGCTGGAGGTGACGGAAATCCTGCCGGGTGTCAGCCTGAAGCCGAAGGCGACGCTGCGCTGCGCGGCGGCACTGGAACTTTCGGAATGGATGCGCACTCTGGTTATTCCCGCCGCCGATCAGGCGCTTCCCGACAAAGGTCGGCTGAAGGCCGTGGACCAGGCCTCCTCCTATATCTGCCGTAACCGCAATAGCCGCAGCGATGGCAAGATGTCCGAACATGCCAAGGGCAATGCGCTGGATATTGCCGGTTTCGAATTTGAAAAAGGCGATGTGCCGATGAAGATCGTGCCGGACAGCGAACCAACCCTGCCCGGCGCCTTCCAGCGCACCATCAATTCCTCAGCCTGCCTGTATTTCACCACCGTTCTGGCACCCGGAGCCGATGAGACCCATAAGGATCACTTGCATCTGGATCTCATCAAACGCCGCAACGATTACCGCGTCTGTCAGGAGCCGAATTGATCGAAACCGGCTCTCTCAGAACTTCTGAGAGATGGCGATTTTGAAATAACGACCGGCCTCGGAGTAAAGCGCATTGGCGTTAGCGACGTCCTTCACTTCAAGCGCGTCGTAATATTGCTTGTCGAACAGATTGTAGACACCAGCCTGAAGGCGCAGGCCCTTGGCCTGTTCCGGCTCCCACCAGCCCGTCAGATTGACGACGCCGTATCCAGCTGGCTTGGTGGAGGCGCTGGAGTCGTCGGAGACGGCAGCGGCGGCCACCAGACTGACATCCGCGCCCCAGGTCTGCCGTTCATAGCCGACACCGACAATGGCTTTCAGCGGCGCTACCGTGCTCAACAACTCGTCGGTATCCAGATCCACGCCACGCGCATAGAACATCGAGCCATGTAGGTTGATGCCGTTGGTGAAGGTCTTGTGGCCCTCGATCTCGACGCCGCTGATGCGGACATTGGCGCGGTTGATATATTCATAGGTCCCAAGCACATAGCCCGTCGTGCGGATGATGTCCGAGGTATCGATGAAATTCTTGTAGCGGGTGGTAAAGGCGCTGATCCGGCCACCGAAATCCTCGTTGCCAAGATTGGCACCGACATCGAAGCCCCAGCTGGTTTCCGGCTTCAGATCGGGATTACCGATTGAGCGGTAGAGCGGCGAATTGTCATAATCCACATAGAGTTGGTAGGCGTTGGGTGATTTAAACGCCGTGGAGAACTGGGCGTAAAGCTCGGCATCCGGCGTCGCCTGCCAGGCGGCACGCAGCTTGGGCGAAAGGTGGGCGCCATCCTGCCCCTCAGGCATGGTTCCCTTATAAGTGTCGGTCTCCTGCGGGTCTTCCTTGTACCAATCGACGCGCAGGCCAGGCGTCAGCGAAACGGGGCTGTTGCCCAGCGAAATCTTGTCCTCGACAAAAGCGCCGAGCTTGTAGGAATTAACATCAGGCGAATAGGATTGGTTGGTGTGGTAATAGGCGCAACCGGATACGTAGGTGACTGAGCAGGTGTCCTGACCGGCGAGATAATAGCTGCTTTGGCTGAAGCGGAGATCGGTGCCGAAGGTCAGCTTGTGGTTCAAAGCGCCAGTGCTGAAATCGGAATTGGCATAGCCATTGAACCCGTAATCACGCTGCTCGCTTTCCATGGACCGGTCGTAAATGCCGATTGGAGCCGTCAGACGGTAGCTGGATGTGCCTTCCACGCGGGTTGCGCGCTGCCAATAGAGGGTGGCAAAGGCGCTGTCGATCCAGCTGTCGGCAGAGGTGCTGTCATAGACGTAGTCAAGCGAAACCCGGTCGCGGCCCTTGTCCTGGATATAATCGTAATCACCGGCGCGATAGGTGGTGCCGTAGCTGGTATTGGACTTGTAATCCTTCTTGGAATTATAGTCGTAATGCTCCGCCGTCAGGCCGATCGTATGACCGCCTTCCAGCTCCTGGCGGATCTTGAACAGGAAATTGCGGTCGTTATAGCTCATCGGATCGGCTTCGGTCCGGGTTCCCCTGGTGCCGCCGACATCGCCTGTTGTTTCGGTCTCATGGCCGTATTTGTAGGAGGACTGGAACAGTACCGAGGTATTGTCGAATTTCTTGGCAATCGCGCCTGAGGCCGTCAGCGAGCGGTCCGAGCCATCATAGCCAAGCTTGGCGATACCGCCAAAGCTCTTGCCATCGCCAATCAGGTCCTCCGGCTCATAGGTATGCAGGAGCAACGCGCCCCCGAGCGCACCGGACCCGGCGCGGCTGGAATCGGCGCTGTGCAGCACGTCCACCGACGACAGCGAATTGAAATCATAGGTGTCGGCACCGCCGCCATAGCTATAAACGCTGTCGAAGAAATAGGGCACCGGAATGCCATCGATGGTCGTCAGTACCCGGTCGGCCTCCAGGCCGCGAATGTTGACGCTCTTGGAATTCTTCACATAGGTCACACTCGGCTCGACCGTATTGCCGAGGTCATCGACATCATCGATCTGCTTCTTCTGCAATTGCTCGGCCGAGGTATGGGTCGCCACCGGCGTGTCTTCCACGGAACCCTTTACAACCTTCTGGCCCTTGACGGTAATGGTCGAAAGTTCGGTCTGACCATTAGAGCCGCTGTTTTCCGCCGTTTTTGCCGCTTCCTGCGCGATGACAGGCACGGCCGCAGTGAATGTGCAAAGTGCCGTGCAGGCAAGCAGAATAGGCCGAATTCCCCGAAAAGACATGGTGCAAACTTTCAATACGGCGCACGAAACCCCTCGGCCGCAGGGCAGTGCAGCCGGCTTCGCACGCAATTGGTCGTCCCCGAAACAAGCCGCCGTCAGAAAAGACGCGCCTTAATTCGGACACTTATTAAACATGATTTTTTATGTCAAGATTAAAAACATGATTAAATAAATCATGTTATATTTTGCACTTTAGTGATGTAAAGCAACGCAGCACTATTCTTTAAAACAGGCCTTCGACCAGTCCCTTGTCATCGAGCCGGATGGTTTCGGCTGCCGGCTTTCTCGGCAGGCCGGGCATGGTCATGATATCGCCAGTGATGGCCACCACGAAACCGGCACCCGCTGATAGCCGCACGTCACGCACATGCACTTCATGGCCATCGGGAGCGCCGAGCAGCGACGGGTCGGTGGAGAAGGAATACTGGGTTTTGGCGATGCAGACCGGCAGGTCGCCATAGCCCATAGCCTCGAACTGGGCGAGCTGATCGATGACAGCACGGTCCGCCGTCACACTCCCCGCGCGGTAAATCCGCTTGGCGACCGTCTCGATCTTGGCAAACAGCGGCATGTCGTCCGGATAAAGAGGCTGGAAATCGGCAATGCCACTATCGGCCATGGCCGATACCTTCCTCGCCAGTTCCTCAATGCCCGCACCACCCTCGGCCCAATGACGGCAGAGCACGGCTTCGACGCCGATACTGGCGGCATAGTCCTGCAAGGCTGCGATTTCCGCCGGCGTATCCGACAGGAAATGGTTGATAGCGACAATGACAGGCACACCAAAGCCCCGGACATTTTCCACATGCCGCCCAAGGTTGACAGCACCCCGGACCAGGGCGGCCACATCCTCGTGGCCAAGCTCCGTTTTAGCAACACCGCCATTCATCTTCAGCGCCCGTACCGTGGCAACGATTACGGCAGCCGCCGGGCGAAGACCGGCCTTGCGGCATTTGATATCGAAGAATTTCTCAGCACCCAGATCGGCGCCAAAGCCCGCTTCCGTCACCACATAATCGGCAAGCTTCAGGGCGGCCCTGGTCGCCACCACCGAATTGCAGCCATGGGCGATATTGGCAAACGGACCGCCATGCACCAGCGCCGGATTGTTTTCCAGCGTCTGCACCAGATTGGGCTGCATCGCCTCTTTCAGCAGCACTGTCATGGCTTGATGGGCTTTGATATCGCGGGCATGCACGGGCGTCTTGTCACGCCGGTAGCCGATGACGATCTGCCCCAACCGCTCTTCCAGATCGGCCAGATCGCGGGCCAGACAGAGGATGGCCATCACTTCGGAGGCAACCGTGATATCGAAGCCGGTTTCGCGCGGAAAGCCGTTGCGAACGCCGCCCAAAGCGCCGACCATCTCCCGCAACGCCCGGTCGTTCATGTCCACCACCCGGCGCCAGGCGATACGGCGCGTATCGAGATCCTGTTCATTGCCCCAGTAAATATGGTTATCGATCATCGCCGCCAGCAGGTTATGCGCGGAGGTGATGGCGTGGAAATCGCCGGTGAAATGCAGGTTAATGTCTTCCATCGGCACGACCTGCGCCCGCCCGCCCCCGGCAGCGCCGCCCTTGACCCCGAAACAGGGACCAAGCGACGGCTCACGCACGCAGACCATGGCCTTGGCACCGATACGGTTCAGCCCGTCCACCAGACCGACCGTGGTCGTGGTCTTGCCTTCGCCTGCTGGTGTCGGATTGATTGCCGTCACCAGGATGAGCTTGCCATCCTGGCGATCTTCAAGCGAATGCAGGAATGAAGCGCTGATCTTGGCCTTGTCATGGCCATAGGGCTGCAAATCACTGGGGCTGATTCCCAGACGCTCGCCAATCTGCGTGATCGCAAGCTTCGATGCTGCACGTGCAATTTCAATATCCGACATCAGCCTCTTAACCCTGTCTCTACACCGTTTCCGGCACTTTTCCTTCAGGCAGCTCGCGCTACAGCGCTTTAAATCTGCTGCATAATTTTCTCCTTAACTCGATTCCGATTTAAGGAGAAAATTATGCAGCGGCCGCGCATTTACCCTTTATATGAAGTCTTCAAGATGCTCACGCATCCCTACCGCGAAAGCATTGAAAATATCGCAAAGGCATCAGCTGCTTGGGATATTTGCAAAGGCAATACGATTGTCCATCTTCCATGGCACATCGTATTACCGCATAATTCAGCGCGCCCGGTAGAGCGCGACACAAAAATTCTCGTGCTTGCGGAAAATCTCGGTCAATCCATGAAACAGCCCACCCCGACGAACTCATCGGCAGGGGCAAAAGAACAGGCTAAATCATCATGAAAACCCTGCATGATCCATCCCATTTTAAGGTAGGATTTTACGGATAAGGAGTTATGCAGGCATTAAGCGGGGCAAGCCCAACAGAAGGCGCTTATTTTCGCAAGACACGTTATTACCTTGACTTTTAGGGGGACTGGCGCTCATTTAACACTCACTTCAATGCATTTCCGACCGCATGGACGCGGAAGCGCCAGAGCGGAAGAAATGCAACCGAAGACAAGCATCGGCACAACCAGTTCAATTAAAGCGAATGATATATATTTTTTCGCTAATGAGTTCACAGTGCTTTGAAAGACATTTTTTGAAATTAATCGATAAGAACTTTCGAAAGCTCTAGGATTTAATATATAAAATCCCCCTATATCCGCTTCGTCGCCAAACACACCGCCCTTACCTCAAATTCAGTCGCCCCACATGTTGATCGCCGAGCGCCAGACACTGCTCAGTACAGAAATAACCGCAATGGAAAGCCGTGAGCATTGTGCGGAGATCCTGCGCACTGTTGCCCGGGCGTTTGGCCTGTCGCATGGCAGTATCCTGATCGCACCATGTGCGACCGATGTGCACCTCATGCCACTGGTCATGGAAACCACCTTGCCGATGGAATTCGGCCATGAATTCGACCGCCACCAGTTCGTTAAATTCTGCCCGGTGGTCAAGAAATTTGCCGGCTCGATCCTGCCGCGAACCTGGGACATGAAATTCAGGGAACCGAATGACATGGCGGAGGAATGGCCGCCTGCCATGCGCGACCTGATGGTGCGGTTCAAACTGATCGTCGGCGTTGTCTTCATTTTCCCCTCCCTTGATTCCCGGCTGTATTTCATGCGGTTCGATGGGGACCGCTCGCCTCTTGCCCAATGCGAGGTTAATGAACTGGGCATGCTGGCAATGGCGGTTTTCGACACCTATGACCGCCTCCGCCGCACGGAATTGATGAATGTCGATGTTCTCTCAGCACGCGAGTTGGAAGTGCTTCGCTGGACGGCGCAGGGCAAAACCTCGGTAGAAATTGGCCAGATCCTCAGCCTCTCCGACCACACCATAAACGCGTATATGACAACAGCTATGAAAAAGCTGGATTGCGTCAACCGGACGCAATTGGTAGCAAAGGCCATTAGGCTGAAGCTCATTCAATAATTCATTTGCTTCAGCCAAGCCAAAAGGGAGGCTTTTCACTTGGCTTGGCGCTCGAACAAAACGCGGCATTGTCCGCTTCAAGATTTTCATTCAATTGGATTGCAGGAATGTGATGTCGTCAATCTAACCCACGCCATGAATATCTGCGGCTTCTGGCGACTGGATATAGATCAGGGTCATTTATATGGCACGCCGCATGTGTCGAGGCTCTACGAGCTAGACCATTCTGAAGGTCCACTGAATATAAAGGATTTTTGCGACCGCATGCACCCGCAGGACGTGGACCAGGTTATGGACAGCTATTATCGCGCCGCCAGCAGTCGCGGTGTTTTCCATAATATCCACCGGATCATCACCACAAGCGGTACCTTGAAATATATTCGTACCGTCGGTCTCTATTATCCCGTCGAGGGAGTATCCGGCGAATATCGCGGCATGCTGCATGAATTGTTTCAACTGGAGCCCACGGCAAGCTTCATCGAATTATAGGACAAGGCCCGGCGGGCTACCCGCCGGGCCATTGACCGTCAACGTTGCAGAACGGCTCGCAATTCCACCATATTGGCGCGCACGCGCAACGTGTAGAAGCCCATGGTTGACAGATGGTTCGGCATGAACAGGCCGTCCTCGCTGCCGTTGGAGACAATCATCGGCTGCACCTTGAGTGCAGCTTCGAACTGCTTTTCCAGCTCTGCCCAGATCGCTGTCAGGTTACGTTCGCGCACTACGTCGATAAAATCGGCCTTTGCCGCCTGAAACAGGGCATATTGACCATAGAGCTGACCATAGGCGAACCAGAAACGGTCGTCGGCCCGTGTGTCGAACCAGCCGCCATTATGCTCTTCAGAGCGGCGGCGCAAAATGTCGGATGTGTTGCCGAGGTCGCTGGCCAGTCCATCGAGCAGTTTGACGAGATTGTCAGCCCGGGCATCGAACACCGCCTTGCAGGTCTCGAGATCGGAATTAAACCCGCGCCAGCTGGTGATCGCGGCGCGATAATAGCTTGGCGTAGGCGTCTTAAACCCGAACGGATTGGAGCCGAAATACCAAGTGCCTTCGTTGAACTGGATATTGCCACGCGCATCCTGCAGATCGGTGTTGATACCGGAAGTACCCCTCACCCGGCCAAGATCGTCGGCCAATACGATGCCAACCCGGCGCGCCACCTGATTGATACCGCGCTGGAACGAGGCCTTGTTGTCAAAGAACGGCGTGTCATCCCAGCTCATCCCGAACAGGCCAAGCTTGTAGAGCAGCGTCGAAGATACCCAGACATTCTGGTTGACATTGGAATCCGTCAGATCGGCAACCGTGGTGACGATAGCGGAATTCTGGCAGGTGCCGGGCTTGTCGGCGATCTGCTGTCCGGCAGCGACCTTGCGGTCGGCAAAGCCATAGGCCTTGGCAAAGGCCGGATCAAAGCCATACCAGACCTGGGTGCGCCACAAAAACTGCCCATAGGCCGCAATCAGCACCAAGACGATCAGCGCGACGGAACCGCGAAAAATATAGGCGCGCTTGCCCGCTTCGCTATGGCGGGCGCGGAAGGGCCAGGCCACCGCCGTATAGAGAAGATTACCGCTGCGCCGAAGCGCTCCCCAGAGCCCTCGGAAAAACCCCGTTAGCGCATTCAGCATCTGCCCTGTCTCCCGTCCTGTGGTCATGGCAACGGCGGACGCTCGGCGTCCGGTCACTGCTCAACAGATATGTCTGCCCATCAACAATAACAACGACAAACCGCGTTTTTAACGACACAAGGTTTTCAGGTGGCGATATTTTTGAAAAACAACCGGTTGGACTTGTCGACTGTCAAATATCAGCGCACGCTTCATCCATTGAACAGTTCATCCCAATGCAGGCGGCAGAAGGACACATATTTCTCGTTGCCGCCAACTTCGATCTGCGCACCCTCGCGCATCACCTGGCCGCTCGCATCGAAGCGGGCATTCATCGTCGCCTTGCGGCCGCAATGGCAGATCGTGCGGATTTCGCGCAATTCATCGGCAATCCCCAGCAGCAACCGGGAGGCGGGAAACAGCTGGCCCTGAAAATCCGTGCGCAGGCCATAGGCCATGACCGGAATATGCAGGCGGTCGGCAATCCGCGCCAATTGCCAGACATGGTGATCGCTCAAAAAATTGGCCTCGTCGACAAAAACGCAGGCAATCGGCTCGCTTGCATGCATGGCCTCGACCACGGCAAACAGATCGGTTCCCGGCTCGAAGGTTTCGGCCGGGCTGGACAGCCCAATGCGGGAAGCGACCCGCCCACGCCCGGCTCGATCATCCAATGCGGCGACAAAAATCACCGTGCGCATGCCGCGCTCCTGATAATTGTAGGAGGCCTGCAACAGCATGGTGGATTTACCGGCATTCATGGCGGCATAATTGAAATACAGCTTGGCCACTGGCACCAGCTCCCTGCGGTTCATCTTTTATACAAAGTCACGACGATGCTGACGCATCCTCGACGGACAAAAATTTCGAATACCTCAAATACATCAGAGGCTTGAGCTATCCGAAAACGGCATACGATCCACCATTTCAATGACAGTTCGCATTCGCGCCGCCATGCAGCACAAAAACGAGGCGGTTTTAACCCGCAAAATCGAAAATCCCACGATTTCTGTCGGGATTTCGACAAGAGTGTAGACAAGACCGCGCCACAAAATCCTATCCCGGAAGGCATCGTCATAAAAAAAATCAACCATACGGATGCCTTCCCGCTCTGCACCCAAGCAGCCCGGATTTGCGGCGATACAGCACATTTTCAGGTCGGGATGACAAAATGTCGCAAATACCCCCTATGGACCGGCGCGAACACGCAGGCTTGCCTCGGCTGTTTATGTATTCATAATGCCGGGAACTAAAAAAGGAGCAGAATATGCCGATTGCCAAGACACTGAAATTTGCACTGCCGAAATACGCTCTGGCCTTGGCCGGATGCGTCGCAGCATTCAGCCCGGCTGCCTTTGCGGCAGAAGCCGCCAGTTGCGGCACCGTTCGCATCTCGGATGTCGGCTGGACGGACTTGGCCTCCACCAATGCCTCCTTCGTCACCGTTCTGGAGGCACTGGGTTACAAGGCCGACGTCAAGACGCTCGGCGTGCCCGTGACCTATTCCTCAATGAAGAACAAGGATATCGACGTCTTCCTCGGCAATTGGATGCCAGCCCAGAAGGAAGCCATCCAGCAATATCTCGATGACAAGTCGATCGACAGTGTCGCCGTCAATCTCGAAGGCGCAAAATACACGCTGGCCACCAACGCCGCTGGCGCCAAGCTTGGCATCAAGAGCTTCAAGGATGTCGCTGCCCATAAGGCCGAACTCGATGGCAAGATCTACGGGATCGAGCCGGGCAATGAAGGCAATGGCATGATCGTGTCGCTGATCGACGGCGACAAATTCGGCCTCAAGGGCTTTAACGTCGTTGAAAGCTCGGAACAGGGCATGTTGAGCCAGGTGACCCGTGCCGACAAGGAAAACAAGCCGGTGATCTTCCTCGCCTGGGCACCGCATCCGATGAACACCGCCCACCAGATCACCTATCTCGCCGATGGCGACGACACGGTGTTCGGCCCCAATTACGGTGGCGCGACAGTCTATACGGTGGCGCGCGGCGGTTATGCCAAGGAATGTCCAAATGTCGGCAAGCTGCTGACCAACATGAAGTTTTCGCTCGACATGGAAAATGCCATCATGGGCAAGATCCTCGATGATAGCGAAGACGCCGACAAGGCTGCCAAGACCTGGCTGAAGGCCAACCCAACCGTGATCGAGCCCTGGCTGGCTGGCGTCACCACCAAGGATGGCAAGGACGGACTGGCGGCTGTTAAGACCAAGCTTGGCCTCTAAGCACCACTGAAAGATAGCGCCGGGGCGAAACATTGCGCCCTGGCACCGCTATTCCTTATTCTCTTTTTTTACGCATTTCCTGCAAATGCTCGAAAGGATGCGTTTCAGTGGATTGGCTGACTGATTTCAAAATTCCCATCGGCCCCACCGCCAAAGTCGTTGTCGACTGGCTGACGGCCAATGGAGCCTGGTTTTTCGACTGGCTCTCCCACCTCATTTCAAGCAGTATCGATGGCGTGCTGTTCGTACTGCAATATCCCCACCCGCTGGTGACAGCACTTGCCATCAGCATTATCGCCTGGCTCCTGCGCCGCTCCCTTCTCGTGGCGATCTTCACCTTTCTCGGCTTGGCGCTGATCATCAACCAGGGCTATTTCAAGGAAACCACCGAGACGCTGGCGCTTGTTCTGGCCTCCACCGCGGTCTGCATGGTGATCGGCGTGCCGCTCGGCATCCTGGCTGCGCGCCGGACATGGATCTACGCGCTGATGCGCCCGGTCCTGGACCTGATGCAGACCATCCCGACCTTCGTCTATCTCATCCCGGCGCTGATCCTGTTCGGGCTCGGCATGGTGCCCGGTCTGATCGCCACGGTGATCTTTGCCGTCCCCTCACCCATCCGCCTGACCCGGCTTGGCATCGTCTCCACCCCTTCCTCCCTGGTGGAAGCGGCCGTTGCCTTCGGCGCCACGCCCACCCAGGTCCTGCGCAAGGTGGAACTGCCCTATGCGCTGCCACAGATCATGGCGGGCCTGACCCAGACCATCATGCTGTCGCTGTCCATGGTGGTGATTGCCGCGCTGGTCGGCGCTGCCGGTCTCGGCGTTCCGGTGGTGCGGGCGCTGAATACCGTCAATATTGCCAGAGGTTTCGAAGCGGGCCTTTGTATCGTCATCCTGGCAATCATTCTGGACCGGATGTTCCGCATTCCGTCGGCGGGAGATGACCAATGAGCGATGCAGTCATCTTCGGAAATGTCGACATCATCTTCGGCGATCGGCCACAAAAGGCACTTGCCCTGTTGGATCAGGGCCGGACACGCGACGAGATCAACAAGGAAACCGGCCTGATCCTCGGCGTGGCCAATGCCTCGCTGACCTTGAAGGAAGGCGAGATCCTGGTGCTGATGGGCCTGTCCGGCTCCGGCAAATCGACACTGCTGCGGGCCGTCAACGGCTTGGCGCCCGTGGTGCGCGGCTCGGTGTCAGTCAAGTCGCGCAATGGCTTCGTCGATCCATACCAGGCCAGCCGCAAGGCGTTGCGCGACCTGCGCATGCACAGCGTCTCGATGGTGTTCCAGCAATTCGGCCTGCTGCCTTGGCGCAGCGTTGCCGACAATATCGGCTTCGGGCTGGAATTGGCGGGCGTTGGCGAAAAAGAACGCCGAAAAATCGTTGCCGAACAGCTGGAACTGGTCAACCTGACGCAATGGGCCGACCGCAAGGTGGACGAATTGTCCGGCGGCATGCAGCAGCGGGTCGGCCTGGCCCGCGCCTTTGCCACCGGCGCGCCGATCTTGTTGATGGACGAACCGTTCTCGGCGCTCGATCCGCTGATCCGCACACGCTTGCAGGATGAATTGCTGGAATTCCAACACCGGCTGAAAAAGACCATCCTGTTCGTCAGCCACGATCTGGACGAGGCATTCCGGATTGGCAACCGCATCGCCATCATGGAAAGCGGCAGGATCATCCAATGCGGCACGCCGCAGCAGATCGTCCAGAACCCGGCGGATCAATATGTCGCCGATTTCGTGCGCAACATGAACCCGATCAGCATGTTGACGGCGAGAGATGTCATGACTGCCGGCACCAGTCACACGCCGGGTCTCGGCGTCACCGCCACCGCCGCGCCGGAAACGCCGCTGATCGATATTCTTGACGCCATGGCCCGCCAGCCCGGCCTGGTCGGCGTGGTGGAGAACGGCACGGTGATCGGCGCGATCGGCGCGCAGGATGTGGTCTCGGCCCTGACCCGGCACCGCCAGACCTGACGTAGAAAGAGGCGCAGAACGACTCCATTTAACCAAGGGCCGTTGCTTACGGTATCACGCGTTTATTAAAACCCGTGATGCCATGAGCGGCGGCCCTTGACGCTTTCCCGCTAGGGAACGCTGGGATATGGTTGAAGCTCCGCTCTGCCCACAAGCAGCACGCACCCAGCCGCAAACCATGAGACAGCCCGATGATCGACCGCCCCTCTCCCATCCGTCCAACTGATGACGAGGCGCGGCGCCAGGCGCGGACCCTGTTGCGCAGCGCCACCCATGTTCCCTTGGGCGTGCTCGATCCGCAAACCGGCGGGCCTTTTGTCAGCCGCGTGCTGATGGGCACCATGCCGGATGGAACGCTAACCGTTCTGGTCTCACGCCTCTCGGCTCATACCCGGGCGATGCTGGCCGATCCACGCGTATCGCTGCTGGCCGGCGAACCCGGCAAGGGTGATCCCCTCGCCTATCCGCGTCTCACCGTTCAATGCCTGGCAAGCCCGGTGGACCCCGATAGCGACATTCATCAGGCGATGCGCCGCCGCTTTCTGGCCCGTCATCCAAAGGCAAAGCTCTATATCGATTTTCCGGATTTTCTGTTTTTCCAGCTCATGCCGCAACGTGCCACCATGAACGGCGGGTTCGGAAAAGCCTTCCTGCTGGATGGAGAGGATTTGTTGATTCGAACAAAGCTTACGTTCGCCGACGGTAAAACCGAGGCTCAAACCATACAAGATTTAGGGTATGGACTTCTGCAAATCATAAAAAATCCCCCTTATCATAAGGGGCAAAAGCCGAAGGGAAAAGTCAAAATCTGCGGGTTGGATGCGTCGGGAATCGACTTTTTTTGGGGTAAAAGGCTGTTTCGATGCGAATTTGAGCGTGAAATTGTGTCTTTGGACACACACCCTTCACTCCAAACTAATTAAGATGAAACGATACCTTAAATTTAGGCATATACAATCCTCCTCATATTGCTAGACTCAAGGCGTAGGGTTTCTTGTGGGATGCAACAACCAGGGCCTGCCATGTGTGCAGGCCAATCGCTTCAAAGGAAGATTGAGAGATGAAAGCCAATGACTTGTCTGATCACTCGAATGCGGCTGCCGGCCTCCTCACGGCCATGGCCAATCCTAAGCGACTGATGATTCTCTGCAGCCTGGTTCAAGGTGAGGTGCCGGTTGGCGTCTTGGCCTCGCAGGTTGGCTTGAGCCAGTCAGCGCTGTCCCAGCACCTGTCCAAGCTTCGCGCCCAGAAGCTGGTCAAGACCCGCCGCGATGCCCAGACCATCTATTATTCCAGCACGTCGGATGCCGTCATGAAAGTGCTCGGCACGCTCGAGGATATATTCTGCCATCAGGAAAGCAGCAGAAACGCTGCTTGAATGATAACGCTGACATAACAGCTTAATCTAAAATAAAAGGCGGCTTGATGTTAAAAATACATCGGCCGCCTAGACTATTCTTGACTGAACCGCGGGAAACAGATCAGCAGGACATCAGCCAGCGCGCATCTGCATTAATGGCTATTCCTGACAGCAAGCTGAACAGGCAATCTGCTTCATAAAATTTCAGATTTTCAAAATCCGTTGGCGACCTATATTCTGGCGCTCGTCTGATGACGCAAGCAGGCCTGTCCGGCCAGCAGATGACAGACCCCGAACCACCAATGCAGTTCGGAGCCCGGTCTCTTCAAAAAAGCGTCTATTCCTACTTCTGCACACTTCAAATCCCGTGGGATTGAGAGAGTTATGCAGCAGTGGCCGCCGGTCGATCGATGCTGTCGAACTGCCCTTCGATCCTGCATCTGATCATGCTGGCATATACCCATGGCGAGCTTGCGCCGACCTTGCCCGCTGAACGTGCAATCCGCGATGCTTCCGTATTTTGCGTTTTATCAAATGCAGAAAAACGCTGCGCCGTCATCGCGTTTCAACTCCATTTCCTTCTTTTTCCCATTCCGGTTTGAGGAGGACATTATGCATCAGGATAAACACTGACTTCGCTGATTATTCAGGATAGCCGCCCTCTGGCCGCTTGACGGCACAAGGCCGGCTGCTACTTTGACCGCGCGGTAAATTTATGCGGAGCGGCTGGCCTAGAGGACGGCTGATTTGCCAGTTACAGCGCCATATGTCCATGTCACTGCGGCGTGACCTTCAATATGTGAAGACGCGAACCCGCAGCCGATTGAACCACCGGATATGGCCCCGAAACCACTGACAGGGCCCGCGAAAAGGGCCATGGAGAGTATCATGTCCAATCGCACCACTATTCCAAACGACCTGCGCGCCTTCTGGATGCCGTTTACCGCCAACCGCCAATACAAGCAGGAGCCGCGCCTGTTCGTCGGCGCCAAGGACATGTATTATACCACCCATGATGGCCGTCAGGTTCTGGATGGCACGGCGGGTCTATGGTGCGTCAATGCTGGCCATTGCCGCCCGCTGATCACCGAGGCGATCCGCCAGCAGGCGGGCGAACTGGATTACGCCCCCGCCTTCCAACTCGGCCATCCGAAGGCCTTCGAGCTGGCCAACCGCCTGGTGGATATCGCCCCTGCCGGCATGGAGCATGTGCTTTACACCAATTCCGGCTCTGAATCGGTCGAGACCGCGCTTAAAGTGGCGCTGGCCTATCACCGGGTCAAAGGCAATGGCTCGCGCTTCCGCCTGATCGGCCGCGAGCGCGGCTATCACGGCGTCAATTTCGGCGGCATTTCGGTCGGCGGCATCGTCTCCAACCGTAAGATGTTCGGCACGCTTTTGACCGGCGTAGACCACATGCCCCACACCCATCTGCCGGAAAAGAACGCCTTCACCAAGGGACAGCCGGAGCATGGCGGTGATCTGGCCACTGAACTGGAGCGCATCGTCACCCTGCATGACGCCTCCACGGTCGCTGCTGTCATCGTGGAGCCGGTCGCAGGCTCGACCGGCGTGCTGATCCCGCCGAAGGGCTATCTGCAAAAGCTGCGCGACATCTGCACCAAGCACGGCATTCTGCTGATTTTTGATGAAGTCATCACCGGCTATGGCCGTCTCGGCGCGCCGTTCGCCGCCCAGTATTTTGATGTGACGCCTGACATCATCGTCACCGCCAAGGGCCTGACCAATGGCGTCATCCCGATGGGCGCGGTATTCGTGACATCAGAAATCCACGATGCCTTCATGTCCGGCCCGGAACATATGATCGAGTTCTTCCACGGCTATACCTATTCCGGCAACCCGATTGCATCAGCCGCCGCCCTCGGCACACTCGATACCTACCGGGACGAAGGCCTGCTGACCCGCGCCAGCGAGCTTGCCCCCTATTGGGAAGAGCAGCTGCACAGCCTGGCCGATTGCCCCAATGTCATCGATATCAGAAATATCGGCCTGATCGGCGCCGTGGAGCTGAAACCCATCGACGGCGAACCCACCAAACGCGCCTTCAACGCCTTCCTCAAGGCCTACGAAGACGGATTGCTGATCCGCACCACCGGCGACATCATCGCGCTGTCACCCCCGCTGATCATTTCCAAGGCCGAAATCGACCAATTGTTCGACAAGCTGCGCAAGGTGCTGATGAGCAATATCTGACGGCGGCTGCGCGTTAGGCACGATAAAGGCGGCGGGTTTCCTGCCGCCTTTTTAATAAAAGTTCGCGCCTCTGAACAAAGTGTTGAAGCAGTTCATACGCTTGCTATATGTCGCTTTCAGAAGGCATCCAGTCACTTCAACTTGCGACACACGCCCTTATTTTCAAGCAATTTTGGATGGAATCTCGTTGCGAACTTCTCCCTAAAATGATCTAATTGCGTCATGATCGATATTTTGTAGCGCTCCGCCGGGAATAGAGACATATCCTGCCGAGGCTTTCGAAAATGGGGGGAATTGTGCATGGATATCACCGCATCTGCTGCATCCGTCTCCGGCTTGTCGCTGCAAGCAAAGCTTGAAATTGTCCTGCGCAAGGCAGCCGCCCTCCTCCCTGCCGATATCGGCAACCGGCTGCTGGCGCTTGTCACCCCCACGTCGCTTGCCATCATGGCGGGGGTCGTACTGATCTGGGCGGGATCGCATTTTGTCGGCGTCGGTGAAATTGCCGATGTGATCCTTCTAGCCGCTGGCTGGCTGATGATCGGAACGGCAGCGGTGCAAGGCGGTGAAAAGCTTTTGGATTTCGCCGTTGGCACACATTCCGCCAAGACCACGGCTGATCTCGATAAGGCAGCGAAGGATCTGGCGGATGCCATCACCATTCTCGGTGTCGATGTCGTGCTTGGGCTGCTGCTCAAGGGCAAGCCGAAAGGAACGTTCAAGAGCGTCCAAGGCACGATGCCAAGCTATAATCAGTTCACTCGAGCCATGCCTAAAGCCGGACCAATGCGGATCTACGAGGCAAAACTGGTGTTCTCGCGCAGCAAATTCGCCGGACAGGGCGGCACCCGGCCGGACAATGTCGCGACCATCGGCCGCGACTTCTTTCCGGGAGCGAAACCTTTTCCAGAGGTTATCCGGTCCGTTCGCCAGACGGTCTATCACGAGCGTATCCATCAGCGGCTGACACAAGCCTTTTCCCTGCTCGGTCGTCCCGGTCTTTATATGAAGATGGGCGCTTACAAGCGCTCCTATATCCTGCGCTATATAGAGGAAGCCGCCGCCGAGGCCTACGGACTGGCCCGCACTGGCGGTGCGCGCCCAGGCGAACTTTCGGCAATCCAGTTCCCGCTGAACGGCAATTACGGCATCACCGTCGCCAAGATGGGCGAGGAAGCCAAAGGGGTTTTGCTCGGTCCAATCACGGTGGGGGGTGCCACATACAACGCCTTTTACGGGGCAGCACACAATGATCACTGAGCAGCAAGCGATCGAGGCTGCCGAGCGTTTCTTGACGCAACGAAAATACACGCCTTGGGACGAGACCTCGGTCCGGGTGACATTTTCCGAAATTGAGAACCGCTCGACATTCGTGGTCTCTGCCTACGACGCCGTTCCGCCCGGGGAAGAAGAGTGGATGCAGCCACCGCCGGTGCCTGTCGCCTATCTCGTCGATGCCATCGGCGGCATCGTATACGGCGTTGAAACCGAGCGTGGACGCACGGTGTTCGGTTGATCTCCTGCGCGAGCGCCGACCATACTATGGCTTGATCGAAGATGCTCGCTGAGGAAGAAGCACGAGAGGCGGTGCGCCAATTCCTGGCGCAAAGGCATCACGCGCCCTTGCGGGAGAGCCTGACGACGGCTGAGCGACAAGTGATCGAAGACCGCGATGCCTGGGTGATCAGTGGGGTGTCAGAAGATTCTCCTGCCGACGAAGACTGGATGTATTTTCTCATTCAGCCGACACTTTATTTCGTCGATGCCGCAACAGGCAGCGTGTTTGGCTACCAAGCCGGAAGCAGCCGCACGATCTTCAAGTGAAGAATTTTAGTTTGGCTTGATTGCGCCTCTTCCAACGGTCGCCGATAGATGAAATTTTCCAGTATCTGGCCCCGCTCAACGAGACATATTGATCGATGGCCTTAGATAGACGGCCTTCCGGTCTTCAGGGTTTTCCGTTACATCCACAGTCAATGCGGGGAACGAAACAGAACAACCCGAAAGGCGTGCAAACCGGCATAGATCGGAACGCTGACCCAAGGAGACGACAATGAAACTTCATCTTTTGGCGAGCGCTGCCTTTGCCGCCCTTCTCGCCGCTGCCCCCGCAGCCCATGCCGATATTACCATCGGTCTGATGGCGCCGCTGACCGGGCCGTTGGCGGCCATTGGTGCGCAGATCAAGAATGGCACGGAAACCGCAATTGCCGATATCAATGCCAAGGGTGGCATCAAGGGCGAAAAGCTGGTGCTGAAGACCGCTGACGATGCGGGCGAGCCGAAGCAAGGCGTGTCCGCCGCCAACCAGTTGGTTGGCGAAGGCGTGCGTTTCGTCGTCGGCCCGGTGACGTCAGGCGTCGCCGTTCCGGCCTCCGACGTGCTGGCGGAAAACGGCGCGCTGATGGTGACCCCGACCGCGACCGCCCCAAGCCTGACCAAGCGCGGATTGCCGACCGTGCTGCGCACCTGCGGGCGTGACGACCAGCAGGCCGATGTGGCGGCCAAATATGTGCTGGCCCATTTCAAGGACAAGAAAATCGCCATCCTCAATGACAAGGGCCAGTATGGCAAGGGTCTGGCGGATGCCTTCAAGGCCGCGCTGAACGCCGATGGTGTCAAGGAAGTGTTCAACGATTCACTGACCGCAGGCGAAAAGGATTTCAGCGCGCTCGTCACCCGGTTAAAGTCGGCCAATGTCGAAGTGCTGTATTTTGGCGGCTATCATCCAGAAGCAGGACTGCTGGTGCGCCAGATGCAGGATGCCGGGCTGAAAGCCGTGGTGGTGGCGGGCGATGGCCTATCCAACAGCGAATATACCACCGTCGGCGGTGACGCTGCCAATGGCACGCTGTTCACCAATGCTGCCGATGCGCTGAAAAACCCGGATTCCAAGGTTGCCGCCGATGCGCTGACCGCCAAGGGCATTCCGGCGGAAGCCTTCACGCTCAACGCCTACGCCGCCGTGCAGGTCATTGCCGCTGGTATCGAAAAGGTCGGCAGTGCCGAGGATGCCGAGGCCGTCGCCACCGCAATCAAATCCGGCGAACCGATCCCGACCGCCATTGGCAAGCTGACCTATGGCGAAACCGGCGACCTCACCTCGCAGAGCTTCTCCATGTACAAATGGGAAGGCGGCAAGACCGTCGCGGCTGAGTAATTCAGTTGTAACATTAAAGCGTGTTGCGGCTTAGCAGCCTCAAGCAACACGCTTTAAGTTTTTGTTTTTACGCATGTCGTTACCGCAAAACCGCTGCACACTTTTGCGCGACATGCTCTAGACGCGGATGTCACCATCCGCGTCTTTTGCCGTTTATGTGCCATGAAAAGCGGGTAAACTTCTCTCCGTATCTCTTCGTATACGTTTCTGCATTGCATAAGTTTTCCCGACATCACCACGCATGACTATTCCAGCCCACACCCAGCCCAAGAGAGACATGCCCATGCCCACACTGACCGAGATCGGCAATGACCAGCTTACCGTGCAGATCTCCTCGCTTGGCGCGGAGATGCAGTCCCTTCGCACAAAAGACGGCCAATCGCTGCTCTGGCATGGCGATGCGGCCTATTGGGGCGGGCGCTCGCCCATTCTGTTTCCGATTGTTGGCAAGGCCAAGGACGATACGCTGCTGATCGATGGCAAGCCCTATGCCATGGCCCAGCACGGCATTGCCCGACGCCGCGAGTTTACGCTGCTGGAGGCCGGAGCCGATGTCTGTCGCCACGAACTGACCGCCGATGATGAAACCAAAGCCGCTTATCCTTTCGATTTTTCGCTGGTGCTGGAATACCGGCTACATGGCGCGGCCCTGACGGTTGCCGCCACGGTCACCAATCGCGGCGACACGCCCATGCCCTATGGCCTCGGTTTCCATCCGGCTTTTCTCTGGCCCTTGCCGGGGGCAGAGGGCACGCCGCATACGATCACGCTGGACAATGGCGCAGAACCGCCCCTGCTACGGCTAGGCGGTGGCCTGCTGGCCGAGGAAGCTCGCCCCTCGCCTTTTCATGCCGGACGGCTGGTGCTGGACAAGAGCCAGTTCGAGGAAGACGCGATGATCTTTCCCGAAGGTGCGGGAACGGAGTTGACCTATCGCGCCGAGGATGCGGCCAGCCTGCATTTCCACTTTGAAAACCTGCCCAATCTGGCACTCTGGCAAAAGCCCGGCGCGCCCTTCATCTGCATCGAGCCATGGCACGGCATGGCCGCCCTGCATGGCAAGAGCAGCGAACTGGTGGAGCGGCCCTATACGGTTACGCTTGCCCCCGGCGAAAGCACCCGTCACGGCTTTACCGTGACCGTCGAGGCGTGAGGCTGGACACAAACGGAGAGGTGGAGCCTGCGGGACAGATCCTGATCCTGAACGGCGCCCCGCGGTCCGGCAAATCCAGCATTGCAAAGGTGGTGCTGGACAGCTTTCCGGGCCTCTGGGTCAATCTCGGCGTTGATGCACAGATGGCCACGATCAGCGAAAGGCACAGGCCCGGCATCGGCTTGCGGCCCGGCGGCGAGCACCCGGAAAAAGAAGCAGTCGTGCAGCAGCTGTATGCCGCCCTGCACGAAACGATAGCCGCCCATAGCCGTCTGGGAATCAATGTGGTGGTCGATACGGGTTATCATGATGGCTATTCGAGACCTCTGCATATCCTGGATGATTGTGCGAGGCGGCTGGCTGGCCTACCGTTGCTGTTCATCGGTGTCCGTTGCTCGTTGACGACGATCATGGTCCGCCGCGCCGCCTCACCGTCGAATGGCGCAATAAATTATTTGCAAGGCTCAACAAACGATCCAGCGCCAGAACCCGTACAACGCTGGCAAATGGCTGTGCATGAGCATGGCCCCTATGATCTGGACGTCGATACCACAGACAAGACACCGGAAGATTGTGCTAGAGAGATTCTGACGGTGCTGGGTAAAGATCGCCCAAGCCCCAGTTTTTTCGAGCGGCGTTTGTCGCTCATCCAGACCTGAGACCGAAGGAGCCACATCCATGAGCCCATTGGAACGCCGTATCGACCAGGGCGTCGGCCGCGAAACCGCTGATATCGTGCTGAAAGGCGGCCGGTTTTTCGATCTCGTCACCGGTGATCTGGTGGAAAGCGATATTGCCATCTGCGGCGATACCATTGTCGGCACCTGCGGAACCTACCAGGGCCGCGAGGAAATCGACATATCCGGCAAGATCGTCGTGCCGGGTTTTATCGACACGCATCTGCATATTGAAAGCTCGCTGGTCACACCGCATGAATTCGACCGCTGCGTGCTGCCTTACGGCGTCACCACGGCGATCTGCGATCCCCATGAAATCGCCAATGTGCTGGGCACCGAAGGCATCGAGTTCTTCCTGGAATCGGCACTGGAAACCATCATGGATATCCGTGTGCAGCTGTCCTCCTGCGTGCCCGCGACCCATCTGGAAACCTCGGGCGCGGACCTGCCCATTGAGCGGCTTTTGCCGTTCCGCGACCACCCGAAGGTGATCGGCCTTGCCGAATTCATGAATTTTCCCGGCGTGATCCATAAAGACCCGATCTGCATGGCCAAGCTGGAAGCCTTTCAGGGCGGCCATATCGATGGTCATGCGCCGCTGCTGCGCGGTAACGATTTGAACGGCTATCTCTCGGCGGGTATTCGCACCGAGCATGAATGCACCACGGCGGAAGAAGCCCTGGAGAAGATCCGCAAAGGCATGCATATTCTGGTGCGCGAAGGCTCGGTTTCCAAGGATTTGCTGGCGCTGATGCCAATCATAACCGAACGGCTGTCGCCCTTTCTGGCGCTCTGCACCGATGACCGCAACCCGCTTGATATCGCTGAGCAAGGCCATCTGGATTATATGATCCGCACGGCCATTGCCCATGGTGTGGAGCCGCTGGCTATCTACCGTGCCGCCTCCATCTCAGCGGCCCGCGCCTTTGGCCTGCGGGATCGCGGCCTGGTCGCCCCCGGCTGGCGGGCCGATCTGGTGGTGGTGGACAGTCTGGAAAACTGCAAGGCCGAGACCGTTTTTGCGGCCGGTCGCAGCGTCACCGATGCGCTGTTTGCCACCCGCAAGCCGGTGGCCCCGGTGGGCCTCGACAGCGTCAAGGCCCGGATCGTCAAGTCAGCCGATTTTGCCGTGCCTGTCAGTGACGGCGAAGTGCCTGTCATGGGCGTGTTGCCGGGCAAGATCATTACCGAATACCGCCGCTACCGCCTGCCCGCCTCCGGCAACCAAACCAGCGTCGATCTCGACCGCGACATCATCAAGGTTGCCGTCATCGAGCGTCATGGCAAGAACGGCAACCACGCCAATGGCTTCGTGCAGGGCTTCGGCCTGAAAAAGGGTGCCATCGCCTCCACCGTCGGCCATGACAGCCACAATATCTGCGTGGTCGGGGTCTCCGAAGACGATATGACCATAGCCGCCAACCGCCTCTCCGACATCAAGGGCGGCTTCGTGGTGGTGGAAGACGGCAAGGTGACAGGCGAAATCCCCCTGCCCGTCGCGGGCCTGATGAGCCTTGAGCCGTTCGAGAGCGTTCGCGACACTCTCCATGAACTGCGAAAAGCGGCTTACGCGCTTGGCACCACCTTGCAGGAGCCGTTTTTGCAGGTCGCCTTCCTGCCGTTGCCGGTCATCCCGCATTTGAAGATTTCCGACAAGGGCATGGTGGATGTCGATAAATTCATGCTGATTGGGTGAGTGATTGCACCGACCTTCGACTTGTACTATATTCAGTACAAGTGGGAGATCCTGATGGACACGGTGTTTTTTTCCAAAGCGCGGGCCGAACTGGCCGGGCTGCTCGACAAGGTAAACGAGGATGCATCGGCGGTGGAGATCGTGCGCCGGGACAAGCCCTCTGCCGTGCTGATGAGCAAGGAAGAATATGAGAGCATGGTGGAAACTCTGCATCTCCTCTCCTCGCCCGCCAATGCCAGCCGTCTGCTGAAGGCGAAACAGGCGATAGAAGCAGGCCGCTTTTCCCCGCGCCACCTCCCTGATCTGGATGACGCCTGATCCATGCTGGTCGCCTTTACAGATGAAGGCTGGGAAGATTACTGCTTCTGGCAGGAAACCGATCCCAAAACGGCGCAGCGGATCAATGCCCTGCTAAAGGACACCAAACGCCATCCCTTTTCCGGCATTGGCAAGCCAGAGCCACTGAAAGGCCAGTTCAAAGGCTTCTGGTCACGCCGCATCAGCCAGGAACACCGACTGGTTTATGCGGTGAAAGGTCAGGATAGCGATCAAGTGCTGATCGTAGCGCAATGCCGCTATCATTATTGAAAAACTGTCACACCCGCGCGCAAAAACCGTCCAGCGCATCGAGCGTAATAACGCCCTTTTCGAACGTACTGCGGGCATCCGGCAAAGCGATGATCTCCTTCACCGTCATATGCTCCGGCAGGCGAACCTCCTGCGGTCCGCGCCGCATGTTGAAGACGAACAGCAATCTTTCGCTGTTCTCCCCGCGCAGGAAAGCCAGCACATCCTCGTTGATATCTAGGAAGGACATTGATCCATCGCGCAGGGCCGGATGGGCTTTGCGCAAGGCAAGCATGCTGCGGTAATGGTTAAGCACCGAGCTTTTGTCCTTGTCCTGGGCGTCCACCGACAGAGCCTGCTGGTCCGGCTGTACCGGCAGCCATGGTTTGCCACTGGTAAAACCGGCCTGAGCCTTGGCTTTTTCCCAGACCATCGGCGTGCGGCATCCGTCGCGGCCCTTGAAAGACGGCCAGAAGCGGATGCCATAGGGATCGCGCAGGTCTTCAAAGGCGATATCCGCCTCCGGCAGGCCGAGTTCCTCGCCCTGATAAAGGCAGATCGAGCCGCGCAGGCTGGCGAGAATGCCGATAGCGAGCTTGGCCACCTGCGGCATTTCCTCCGGCCCCTGGGCAAAGCGCGACACATGGCGCACCACGTCATGGTTGGAAAAGGCCCAGCACACCCAGCCATCCCTAACCATGGACTGGAAAGAGGTGACGCAATCGCGAATATGAGACGGCGTGAAATGCGGCCCCAGCAGATCGAATGTGTAGCACATATGCAGCTTGTCGCCGCCGCTGGTATAGGCGGCCACGGTTTTCAACGACCGCGCACCATCGCCCACCTCACCCACCGTGGTGCGGTCTTGATATTCATCCAGAAGCGCCCGCAGTTTTTGCAGGAAACCGATATTTTCCGGCTGGGTCTTGTCGTGCAGATGCTCCTGCATGCCGTAGGGATTGACATCCGGCGCATCGAGTCCGGCATCGCCGCTATCTGGCGCATGTGGCGGGTTGTTGCGCAATTCCTTGTCGTGAAAATAATAGTTCACGGTATCCAGCCGGAAACCGTCCACGCCGCGCTCCAGCCAGAAATGGGTGGCGTCCAGCACCGCCTGCTGCACCTGCGGATTGTGGAAATTCAGATCCGGCTGCGAGCCCAGGAAATTATGCATGTAATATTGCTTGCGCACCCCATCCCATTCCCAGGCCGGGCCGCCGAACACCGATAGCCAATTGCTCGGCGCGGTGCCATCCGGCTTGGCATTGGCCCAGACATACCAGTCAGCCTTGGGATTGTTGCGGCTGGCGCGGCTCTCAATGAACCAGGGGTGCTGATCGGACGTATGGGAAATTACCTGGTCGATAATCACTTTCAGGCCGAGATCATGCGCCTTGGTCATCATCGCGTCGAAATCGGCAAGTGTGCCGAACATCGGATCGACATCGCAATAGTCCGAGACGTCATAGCCCATGTCAGCCATGGGCGAGGTGAAGAACGGCGACAGCCAGATGGCATCGACACCGAGCGAGGCGATATAGGGCAAGCGCTGGGTTATGCCCTTGATGTCGCCGATGCCATCGCCTGTCGTGTCCTGAAACGAGCGTGGATAGACCTGATAGATAACCGCGCCGCGCCACCAATCACCCCCTGCTTTCACTGCGGTTTTGCTGGCTCGATCGGTCTTAGTCGGCATCTGGCCCATCCTCTGCTCAAAAAATTCGGCATCTTCAAGACTATAGGGTTCGATGCGGCTATGACCAGTGGCAATGGTCAAGTCCAGCGATCAATCCACCTTCATTCCTTTGTTACAATGCTGGCCCATAAGCCCAAGGACAGTGGCGGGGGCTTCTGCGTGATTCCCCGGCGAAATGGCACCCGATAGCAGGCTCCCGTTTCGCCGGGGGAGCATTTCAAGCGGGATAACGCTACCTGTGCGTTGAGCACCGCATCGGATCGAGGAGCACGCGCGATGAGATTGACAATCGTGACCGATGCCTGGCATCCGCAGGTGAATGGCGTGGTGCGCTCCATTGAAAATACCAATGCCGAACTGACCAGGATGGGCGTTACCGTCACCATGGTGACGCCTGCGGACTATCGCAGCCTGCCGATGCCGACCTACCCGGAAATCCGCCTGTCGCTGGCCAGTCCGTGGCGCATTGCCGCCGCGATCAAGCAAAGCCGCCCGGACCTGATCCATATCGCCACCGAAGGGCCGCTGGGCCTATTGGCGCGGCGCTGGTGCCTGAGCCAGGGCCTCGCCTTTTCCACCAGCTATCACACCCGGTTTCCCGAATATGTCGCGGCCCGGCTGCCATTGCCGCTTTCGCTGCTCTATGCCTATGTGCGCTGGTTTCACCGCGCCGGTGGTGCCTGCATGGTGGCGACCGAAAGCCTGAAACGAGAGCTGGAAGAACGCAAGATCGGCAATTTACGGCTCTGGAGCCGAGGCATCGATACCGAACTGTTCCACCCGCAGCCGCTTGAGGCAAATCCCTTCGACCTACCCCGCCCGATCTTCATGACGGTTGGCCGGGTCGCGGTGGAGAAAAACCTGCCGGCCTTTCTCGATCTCGACCTGCCGGGTTCGAAAGTGGTGGTGGGCGACGGCCCCGCCCGCGCCGAATTGACGGAACGCTATCCTGATGTGCTGTTTACCGGCGTCAAATTCGGCGCCGAGCTGGCGAGTGCCTATGCGCAGGCCGATGTTTTCGTGTTTCCGTCGAAAACCGACACGTTTGGCAATACGATCTTGGAAGCACTGGCCTGCGGCGTACCCGTTGCGGGCTTTCCTGTGACCGGACCGATCGACATCATCTCTGATCCAAAGGCTGGTGCTCTCAACGACGACCTGAAAGCCGCCTGCCTTGAAGCACTGAACTGTTCTCGCAGCCATGCCAGAGCCTTGGCCGAAACCTATTCCTGGGCCTCCGCCACCCGCCAGTTTCTCGACAATGTCATCGAGGCCAAAACGCAGGGGCGCTGGCGGATGTTGATGCGGCGGAAGAAGGCAATCAACCAAGCCTTGGAAAATTGATCCGTCCGGGAAAGTTGAATCAGCGCCTTTTGCGCTTATTCTCGAACGGGTTTTCCGACGCCTTCAGATGAATGCGGATCGGCACGCCCGGCATGTTGAAATCGGCGCGCAAGCCGTTGGTAAGATAGCGGATATAGCTTTCCGGCACTGAATCGGGTCTGGTACAGGAAATCATGAAGGCGGGCGGCCGGGCTTTGACCTGGGTCATGTATTTCAGCTTCAACCGGCGACCGGAAACCGCCGGTGGCGGATGCTGGGTCTGGACACTGTCCAGCCAGCGATTGAGCTTGGCGGTCGAGATCCGCTTGTTCCACACCATATCGGTATCGATGATCGACTGCATCAGCTTTTCAAGACCGTAACCGGTCTGGCCAGCCATCGGAACGGCACGGATACCGCGCGCCTGCGGCAGCAGCCGCTCAGTCTTTTCCCGCAACTCGGCCAGCACCGCCTGGGGATCTTCCACCAAATCCCACTTGTTGAAGGCGAGAACCGCGGCACGGCCTTCGCGCAGCACCAGATCGACGATCTGGATATCCTGCTTTTCAAAGGGAATGGTGGCATCGAAAACGATGACAACGGTTTCGGCAAAGCGAATGGCGCGCAATGTATCGGCCACCGACAGCTTCTCCAGCTTCTCGATCACCCGCGCCTTGCGGCGCATCCCCGCTGTGTCGAACATCTTGATGGTGCGGCCACGCCAGTCCCATTCGACCGAAATCGAATCGCGGGTAATCCCGGCTTCCGGGCCGGTCAGCAGCCGGTCCTCGCCCAGGAAGCGATTGATCAGCGTTGATTTACCGGCATTCGGGCGCCCGACAATGGCAACGCGCAAAGGCTTGGTGTCGTCATAGGCCAGATCTTCTTCGTCATCCTCACCCTCGACGGTGGGCTTGAGGATAATATCTGTCTCGGCCACGTCGTCATCGTCTTCGGGAAAAGCGCGATCCACGCCGATAGCCTCGACAATGGCGTCGCGCAGGTCGATCATCCCCTGGCCATGTTCGGCGGAAATCGGCACCGGTTCGCCAAGCCCAAGCGTGAAGGCGTCGTAAAAACCGCCATCCGAACCACGGGCTTCAGACTTGTTGGCAACCAGCACCACCGGCTTGCCGCGCTTGCGCAGCATATCGGCCAGCGCCTTGTCCACATGGGTCAGGCCCATTTTCGCATCGACCACGAACAGCGACAGATCAGCCTCGTCGATAGCGATTTCGGTCTGGGCGCGCATCCGGCCTTCCAGCGTGTCAGCACCCGCCTCTTCCAGACCGGCGGTATCGACGATGTGGAAGCGCAGGTCCACCAGCTTGGCCTCACCGGGCCGCCGGTCGCGGGTTACGCCCGGCGTGTCATCGACAAGCGCCAGTTTCTTGCCGACCAGACGGTTGAACAAGGTGGATTTGCCGACATTGGGACGTCCGACGATGGCGACGGTAAAGCTCATGATAATCTGGTATCCGGTTATATCCAGCCCGTCTTCAAGCGGACTTTAAAACAGTAGCGCATCGGAGCGAAACCTGTGAAGCGGTTTTCGATCCGATGCGTGATGGCATGTCGGGCGGCGGCGCAACAGCGTTGCGTAGCAGCCCGTTGAAAGTGTCAGGACGCCTTGCCGGCGGCAGCGATATTGTCCAGCATGATCTGGGCGCGGTTGGCCACGTTGCGCGGCGCTTCGCTGTCCTCGGTAATCTGCTGGAACCATTCGCGGGCGCGTTCCATCTGTCCGGCCTTATAGGCGGCTAGACCAAGCGCCTCACGGGCGGAATGGCGAAGGCCCTGGCCGGGAACCGCCAGCGCTTCGACCTCCGCGGACACCTGTTCATAGGTGCCGTTGTCGATCAGCAGCCAGGCGGCGCGGATATGGGCGACATCGCGGATCACCTGCGGAACGCTGTTATCCTTGCCGATGGCGGTAAAGGCATCGATCGCCGCCTTGGCATCGCCCTTTTCAGCCATAAGAGAGGCCGCCCGCAGCTTCGCCAGCACCGGATAGGCGCCGAACCCGTCTTTTTCCAGGGCTTGCAGATCGCTCAGTGCTTGATCATTCTTGCCATCTGTCGCCAGCTTGGTCGCCGCCAGAAAGCGGTCGCCGGACTTGGAGGCACGGTCATCCGTATAATAATCATAAAGCCGGTATCCGGCGGTGCCAACCACGATCAACACGGCAATGCCAATGAACACTGGCCCCAGACGCCGCCAGAAACGGCGCATCTGTTCGGAGCGAAGCTCGTCATTAACTTCGCGGATAAAGCTGTCGTTCTGATTTGCCATTACATTGTCCGGATATCTGGGCCTGTATCATCGTTTACGCTTGCCATCGTCCGGTCCAGAATTGGCGATTTCGAGAACCGGAGCGGAACGTACTTGACGTACGTGAGCACCGGGAGCGCAGAAATTGCCATTTGCAGCCCGCCAGTGACTATTCTGGGATGGACGATGTGGCCTTCTACCCGATTTTTGCGCCGATGTAAGGGGGAGAAGGGCAAAACACCCATCTCCCCATCAAAAAGCGCGATTACATCGGCAATGGCGACACGCCAATCAGCACTTCATGCAGCTTGAGAAGGATAGCGACATAGGCGACCAGGCCGATAACCACGGCATAGATATCGTATTTGGCCGACACGAACGGTGCGCGCACCAGCAGGCCTGCCCGCTCCCGGCGCTTCAGCGAAATCCGCAGGATGACGCCCCAAGCCAGCAACCAGCCGAACAGCAGGATCGAGCGCAGGTCTCCGTTGGACAGAAGATGCGCCAGCGCCCAGATTTTCACAGAGAGAACCATGGGATGCTTGGTTTTTGCCGCGATATGGCCAGCCGGGAGCAGGCTGGCCACCAGACAGATCATCGCGATGACCATCAGGGTCAGCGTCAGATGGGTCATGCCTGCGGGTGGAAACCAGACATTGACGACTGGCGCGATACTGTAGCCATAGGCAATAATGGCAATGCCCAGCAGCGACAGGACTGAAAACAGCGACTTCCAGCCGTTCAGGCTGAGGCGGGCCACCATGGAATCGCGAAAGCCCGGCGCAATCGTCCGGGTGAGATGCACCAATGTGAAAAACAACAGACCGAGAACAAGAATAAGCATAAAAAATCCCCGCGAATGAGAGAGCATAGAGATAGCCGCTCGGCTTCGTCTTGACCAGCCTGCATAATCTGGGGGGATAGCGATAAACTCCCGAAAATGCCGGAGGCGTGCGACCGGATGGAAGAAAACCGAACCCGATGAGCCACACGGTCGATCAAAGCTTCGCCGCATTTGCCCGCCAGGAAGCGGCAAATGTTCACAACAAGGTTGTTCGCTTGGCACCGTTTCGCCCGCTTTTCTCCTCATCGCTTCGAACCATCCTGGCCGCGCTCTGCATGCCGGGCATCGCCATTGCCCAGAACGCGGCGGACGCGCCGCAAAAGCCCAAGCAATTGCTGCTGATTTCCTTCGATGGTGCTGCCGATAACCGGCTGTGGGAGCGCAGCGGCGAGATCGCCAGCCGAGCCAATGCGCATTTCACCTATTTTCTGTCCTGCACGACGCTGATTGCCCGAGGGCCAGCCTCGAAAGCCTATCAAGCGCCCGGCCAGAAGCCCGGCAAATCCAATGTCGGTTTTGCCCCTGACGAGGCCGATGCTGCGGCAAGGCTTCAGCACATCTGGGCCGCCCACCTCGCCGGTCACGACATTTCCAGCCATGCCTGCGGCCATTTCGACGGCAAGGACTGGAGCAAGGCGGACTGGCTGAGCGAATTTTCGACTGCAAAGACCGTGATGGCCGGGGCCTGGAAACAGAATGGCGTGGCTGACAAGGAACCGGAAGGCTGGCAGGAGTTTGTCAAGACCGGCATCAAGGGGTTTCGCGCACCGTATCTCTCGACCAGCAAGGGCATGGTGGAGGCCGAAAAGCAGGCTGGCTTTCTCTATGACGCCAGTCTCGTCACCAAAGGCCCACAAGCGCCCGAACAGGACGGCACTCTCACCCGCTTTGGCCTGCCGCTGATTGCGGAAGGACCGGGCAACCGCCCGATCATCGGCATGGATTACAACATGTTTGTGCGTCATTCTGCAGGCTTCGACAACCCGTCGAAAAGCGCCGAATTTGAGGAGCGCACCTATCAAGCCTTCAAAACCGCCTTCGAGGCGCAATATAGTGGCGACCGCAAACCTGTGCAGTTCGGCTTCCACTTCGTGTTGATGAACGGCGGCGCCTATTGGCGGGCAGTGGAGCGACTGGTGACGGATGTCTGCCACCGCGAGGATGTCGCTTGCGTCAGCTATTCGCAAGCTGTGGCGATATTGGAAAAACAGAACGGCCGGAAAAATCCGGCCGGGTCTTCGTTTTAGGTGCCGAGTCTTCGTTTTAGGTGAAAGCCACCCTTGATCAGTAGGGCTTATCAGCCGCAATCTCGCCGTCGATTTCTTCCCGCGCCAGATAGCGCTGGTCGATGTCAGGCAACGGCTGATCGTCGATGGCCGCCTCAAAGGCTTTCAAGCGCTTGTGGATGGAGAGCAGTTCGATGATCGTGGTCCAGGAGGTCACGAGATATTGGAAGGAATTGCTAACCTGACCAAAGGCTGTGAGGATCTGCTGAAAGATGCCGTAGGTAATCTTGCCGGCGACGATGGTCGGCACCAATATGAAAGTCAAAAACAACGCATCCGCCTGAAGATAGAAATATCTAGCAACGTTGAAATAGAGATAATGGAAATACATTCTGAAATAATTCTTCCGAACATTTCCGAACAGTTCTTTCACGGTTATAGGCTGAGCGCGATCTTCATGGTCTTCACCATAAACAAGTTCTTTACGATAGGCGGCTTCGACGCGCTGATTGCGGAAATTTAGCCCTGGAAGCTTGATGCCAACGACGGCTAGCAAAACGGTACCGAAGGCCGACCAGAACAAAGCAAGCCAAAAGAGCGCATGCGGAATTTCGCCTATGACAGGCAGTTCGCCCACGTATGACGACAAAGAAAACAGGATTGGCAGGAAAACAACCAACGTCATGACCGAATTGACAAGGCTTATGCCAAGGCCTTCGAGTGTCGAGGAAAACCGCATGGTATCTTCCTGAACACGCTGCGAAGCACCCTCGATATGGCGCAGCTTCTCCCACTTCGACATGTAGAAATTGTTCATCGCCGTGCGCCAGCGGAAAATATAATGGCTAGTGAAGAAGTCCGACAGGATCGACACGAACATGCTGAGAAAGGCAATCTGCACGAAAATGATCTGCAGATTGTAGAAATCCCATATTGTTATGCCCGGCTTTTGCGCGAGCGCATTTTGCAGCAAGTCGCCGAAAGGGCGGCGATAATTATTGATAACCACGGAAATCTGCACGCCGAAATAGGTAACAACGATGATCAGCATGGAACCCCATATCGACCAGAGCTTCCATTCGTGATCTCTGGCAATCACGCTCCAGACCGCGCCGAACACGCCGAGACACAGCAGAAAATAGAAGTAGAACCACAGGTTTTCCGGCATCAGAAAATAGGTCAGGTCATAGGGTTCCGCCGTGCCTTCCGGCGACACAAAACCGAGACTGCCTCCCAGTCCCTCAGCGAATAGATACCAGCCGAAGATCGCAACAAGCGTCCAGACGAGAGCCGAAGTGAAGAACAATTTCGGCTTGGGGAAGAATGAGTGAAACACGGGGTCTCGCTTTCCTGAAGATATGGTCGTGGCCGGCCTTATAGCATCGTGCAGAAAACCGGAATCAGTACGATGCTATAGGTTTTTGTTTTTGCATCGGATTGACCCGAAAACCGGTTTCCACTTTTCGGTCCGATGCTGTAGCGCGGCAAACTATGCCAGAAGCCGCAGTGCAGCAATGGTGGGAATACCACCTTAACGATTTGTAATCGCTGCAAAGGTCTTCAGACCGTCTTTCTCCACAGGCTTGCGGCCAGAATGAGGCTGACCAGCAATACAGCGCCTGCAACAAGGCTTGGCAGCGCGAAGCTGCCGCTGATGGCAGCAAGCCAACCGGCGACCAGCGGCCCGATTGTCTGCCCGACGCCGAAAGCCGCCGTCATGATCGACAGGGCCTTGCGGGGACTGGCTGGCGCAAGGGTTCTGGCCAGCCGCAGGCCATAGGCGGTAATCGTCATGAAGGTAAAGCCGAGAAGCATTGCGCCCACCAGCGGGGCAGCCATGCCCGGCAATCCAACCGAGGCAAAAACCCCAATGGCTGCCAGAAGCAGGGCAAGGCTGTAGGCACCCGCCAGGCCGACCCTGTCCAGCACCGGGCGCCAGACAAACAGCGAGGCCGTCGCCATGATGCCCGCCAGAAACCACGCCAGAAATTCCGCCACCGGCCCCGCATTGGCCATACGAGCCATGGTGACGATGAACGTGGCCGTCACCACATAGCCGAAGCCGAACAGGCCGTAGGAGGCAAACAACAAAAGAAATGGCCTGCCCCAGGAAAGCGGCGGCTCCTGCTCGGCCCTCACCTCAGTTTTGCGCACCCGTGGCAAAAGCAGGCTGACGACAAGGAAGACAACAAAGGTCAGTCCCGCCCCGGCCAGCCAGTCCAGCCGCCACCCGGCGGAGGCGCCAAACAGATGCGGCCCAAACAGGTGCGGCAATGCGTAGACCATGAGGGACGACGCGGCGATCCCCAGGCCCACCCCGCCAAAATGTGTGGATTGCGCATATTCGCCACCCTGGACGCTGGCATGGGCACCGATATATGCAAGCACAATCGAACTCGTGAAGATCATCGCGAAGGCACTTGCCACGCCTGACAGAAAGCGGATCACCATGAACAAGCCAACATGCTGTGTCAGCGCCATGGCGGCTAAAAGCAGGCTGGTTGCCAGAAGCGAAGACAACGCAATCAACCTTTCACGCCCCGCCGCCCAACCCTGACCGGCCAGCACGGCTCCCAAGAGATAGCCGAGGAAATTTGCCGCCGCGATCAGGCCCGCATCGGCGGGCAGAAGATGAAGATCGGTCATCATCCCCGGCAGAATGGGGGTGAAGGAAAACCGGCCAAAGCCCATGGCCGCCGCCATGGCCAGCGCACCGGCAAGCGCAGTGAAGATAAGATGGGCATGTCGGGAGGGCGTGATCGTCATGGGCTGCTTATCGCATCGCCGCTTTGGCCCCACAAACCAAAAATACTGATTGAGCCATCAAAGGAAATAGGGACTCCCGGGTTCCCCACCATCCTAAAAAACGCCCGGTCGTGCTTCAAGCCGACAGTTTCTTATCGCTAAAGCTTGCTGAAATCGCAAAAATCGCTAGTGGAGGGAGAAAATTCCAAGGAGTGCATTATGAGCGACCTCAGCCTGCAACAGGCCATCGACAATATCTACACCTCGATCAACAACGATAACGAGGAGATCGATGTGCATATCGCCGCTCTCAAGGCCGCCATGGCCCGCGAAGGCGCCAAGGAAGCGGTGTTTGAGGCGGCAAAGCTTGCGCAGCCGAATCGTCAGGGCCGCAAGATCATGCAGGCCTATTTCAAGAAAAAGGGCGTTGCGGTCAGCTTTGCGAGCTGACGCCATATTTGAATGAACGACCAAAAGTCATTGAAATGACTTTTGGTATCACTCCGCCGTCCTATCACTCCGCCATCGTCAAAATCAGCGGCCCATTGCGAGTTGCCACCACCGTATGCTCGAATTGCACGGTCGGCGCTTTCGGGTCGCTGTAGAGCGTCCAGGGGTCATCGCCATCCTCGGCCCATTGACCGCCAAGCGACAGGAAAGGCTCGATGGTGAAGACCTGGCCTTCTTCCATGATCCTTGTTTCGTCCGGGTCGGCCCAGGTGGACAGCTCGCGCGGTTCCTCATGCAGCTCGCGGCCAATGCCGTGGCTGGCAAGGTTGGCAATCAGCGTGTAGCGGTTCTTGGCGGCAAAAGCGCCGATGGCCTGGCCGATACTGGCAAAGGGCGCGCCGGTCTTGACCTGGGTGACACCGAGAAATAGCGCCCGCTTGCCATCCCGCAGCAATTTTTCGATCTTCGGCTTGCCCGGCGGCACGATGAAGGATGAGCCGGTATCGCCGAAAAACCCGTTCTTAACGCCGGAAACGTCGATATTGACCAGATCGCCGCGGGCAATCACCCGATCACCCGGAATGCCATGGGCCACTTCCTCGTTGACACTGATGCAGGTGGCACCGGGAAACTGATAGCAGAATTCCGGGGCCGATTGCGCGCCATTGTCTTCCAGTATCTTGCGTCCGATCAGGTCCAGCTCGCGGGTGGTAATGCCCGGCTCCAGCGCCGCACCCATGGTTTTCATGGCCAACGCGCAGAGATACCCGATCTCCTTCAAGTGCTGGAGTTCCTCGTCGCTGGAGATGATCATTGTTGGACTTTCATGAGCGTTTGCGGATTTTGCCGCTGCTTACGCCCCCGCGCCGACCGGCGTCAAGCCATGGCCACAGCATCGGACCGAAAGTTAAGAACCGGTTTTCGGATAAATCCGATGCAAAAACAAAAAGCTATAGCATTGTGCAGATTCCAGTTCACAGGACACGACGCAAACATTTCGGGGCTTCGCCACCCCCTCATCCGGCTGCCGCCACCTTCTCCCCGCAGGGGAGAAGAGGCCACGCTGATAGCACTGAACCTCAAGTGAACGTTGAAAGAACAAAACCTTGCATCACATCTCGTCACACCGGCGGGGAGAAGCTCCCGGCAGGGGGTAAGGGTGGGCCAGCATAACAAACGCTTGAGTCGTGTACTGTGGATTCCAGTTTTCTGTACGATATTACAGCGCCTTGCGCACCAATGGCGCAACCTTCGTTCCATAAAGCTCGATGCCGCGCATGATATCCTTGTGCGGCATCGGGCCGATGGCCATTTGCAGCAGGAAGCGGTCGTTTTTGAAAAGAGCGTGATGGGCGACGATCTTTTCGGCCACCGCCTCGGGATCACCGACAAACAGCGCCCCATGCGGCCCGCGCATTGCGTCATACTGGGCACGATTGCCCGGCCCCCAACCGCGCTCCCGGCCAATCCGGTCCATGACTTCGGCCTGCGGTGCGTAGAAGATATCGGCAGCCGATTGCGTGGTGTCATGGATGAACCCGTGCACATTGATCGAGGTTTTCAAGGCGGACGGATCGACCCCGGCCTTCGCCCCGCTCTGCCGGTAGAGATCGACCAGCGGCGCAAAGCGGCGCGGTTCACCGCCGATGATGGCGATGGCCAGCGGCAGGCCGAGATAGCCAGCCCTCGCCACCGATTGCGGCGTGCCACCGACCGCGATCCACAACGGCAGCGGGTCCTGCAAGGGGCGCGGATAGACGCCGCGACCTTGGATCGGCTTGCGGGTCTCGCCTTCCCAGGTGACGATCTCGTTGTCGCGGATCTCCATCAGCAATTGCAGCTTTTCGGCAAACAAAAGATCATAATCATCAAGATCATAGCCGAACAATGGAAAGCTTTCGATGAAGGAGCCGCGCCCGGCCATCATCTCCACCCGCCCGTTGGACAGCAGATCGACGGTGGCAAATTGCTGGAACACCCGCACCGGATCATCGGAACTCAGCACCGATACCGCGCTGGTCAGGCGAATATTTTTGGTCTGCACAGCCGCCGCCGCCAGAATGGTCGCAGGCGAAGAGGCCATGTAATCGGGCCGGTGGTGTTCGCCAAGACCGAAGACATCCAGCCCAACCTCGTCCGCCAGCCGGATTTCCTCCAGCAGATCATCCACCCGCCGCTTGGCCTCCAGCCCTTTGTTGGGTGCCGCAGGGTCCACATCCGCGAAGGTGTAAAGGCCAAGTTCCATGAGTCGCATCCTCAGTTGTTCACTACAGCGCCGTGCGCCATACATGGCGCACAAAGGTTCGCTGTAGCTCCTTATATCTGCTGCATAATTTTCTCTTCAAACCGATTCCGGTTTAAAGAATTATGCAGTAGGCAGGTAAGTGCAAATGAGCCGCTTGGCAAACCCTGGGATGAGAACGCAGCGTTCAATGAATGGGAGTTTGAAGCAAGAACAAGCCTCGGAGCAGGTCAAGGCTTCAATAAATACCTATAAATATCAATGGCTTTCCATAGGTTTTTGATTCATTGCGAAATCAACCTGAATCATTTTCTCAACCCGCCGTCAGCGTCCGTCTGACCGCATCCCGCCAGCCTCTGAGCTTTTCCGTGCGGGTCTCGGCATCCATGACCGGCTCAAACCGATGGTCGCGCGCCCAGGCGCGGGCAAACGCATCCATGCCGGACCACAGACCGACACGGCTGGCCGCAAGGAAGGCAGCACCAAGTGCTGTCGTCTCAATAACGGAGGGGCGATCCACCGGCGCGTCCAGCAGATCGGCCAGCCGCTGCATCGTCCAGTCGGAGGCTGCCATGCCGCCATCGACGCGCAGCACCATGTCGTCCTCGCCGTTCTGCCAGTCCTTGTGCATGGCATCCAGCAAGTCGCGGGTCTGGTAGCAGACGGCTTCCAGCGCGGCGCGGGCCAGTTCTGCCGGTCCGGTATTGCGGGTCAGGCCGAACAGCGCGCCACGTGCATCCGGGTCCCACCAGGGGGCGCCAAGACCTGTGAAGGCTGGCACCAGATAGACCGGCTGGCCGGGATCGGCTTCAGCCGCCAGCCGCCCGGTTTCCGCCGCATCGCCAATCACCTTCAATCCATCACGCAGCCATTGCACGGCGGCACCGGCAATGAAAATCGAGCCTTCCAGCGCATAGGTGGTCTTGCCGTCCATCCGGTAGGCGATGGTGGTCAGCAACCGGCTTTTCGAAACCACCCGGTCCGCGCCGGTATTGAGCAGCGCGAAACAGCCGGTGCCATAGGTGGATTTGACCATGCCCGGAGCAAAGCAGGCCTGTCCGATGGTGGCCGCCTGCTGGTCGCCCGCCACACCAAGGATCGGCACCGCCGCGCCGAACACCGCCTTGTCGGTCACACCGAAATCGGCGGCGCAATCCTTCACGTCCGGCAGCATGGCGGCGGGGATGTTTAACAGCGCCAGCAGTTCCTCATCCCAGCCATGGTCGGCAATGTTGAAAATCAGTGTGCGCGAGGCATTGGTGGCGTCGGTGACGAAGCTTTTGCCGCCCGTCAGCCGCCAGATCAAATAGGTATCGACGGTGCCGAAGCACAGGCCGCCTTGCTCTGCCCGGGCGCGAGCGCCTTCGACATGGTCGAGCAGCCAGGACAGTTTGGTGCCGGAGAAATACGGGTCCAGCAGCAGGCCGGTCTTGGTGGTGAACGTTGCCTCCAGTCCGTCGCGCTTCAGCGTTTCGCAAAATGCCGATGTGCGGCGATCCTGCCAGACGATGGCATTGTGGATCGGCTTGCCCGTATCCTTATCCCAGACCACAACAGTTTCCCGCTGGTTGGTAATACCAATGGCGGCAAGGTCACCTGCCGTGATCCGGGCGCGGGCCAGCGCATCGTGGATGGAGCTGACGACACTGTCCCAGATCGCTTCCGGGTCGTGCTCCACCCAACCCGATTGCGGGAAGATCTGCGAAAATTCCTTTTGGCCGGTTCCAACGATGCGCATCGCCCCATCAAACACGATGGCACGGCTCGACGTCGTTCCCTGGTCAATCGCCAGCACAAAACCGCCCATGATACTCCTCCCAGAGTTTTCGCTTTCTTTCGCTTATATCAAGATACGAAAGTTTTAAGCCAAGTCAAAACCGAAAATGAAAAACAAACGAAGGCCCAAAGCCTCTGTTTCCGCATCCCCATCTGTTGTTGGGTTTCATCGCTATGTGATGACACAGGACAATTGCATAGGACAGGGGTTTGGGCATAGGTTTAACCTTGCTGCGGCGCAACCGACCGCTTCGCTACACGGCCAGACCAGAAAAATCATCGCACAGGGAGTTACGCCATGACCAGAACTGTCGTTATTACCGGTTCCACCAGCGGCATCGGGCTTGGCATTGCCCGCGCCTTTGCGGCTGAAGGCGCCAATGTGCTGATCAACGGTTTCGGCCCGCTCGGTGAAATCGAGTCGATCCGCAAGGAGCTGGAAGCGGGCGGCGGCAAGGCGCTCTACCACCCTGCCGACATGACCAAGCCCAAGGAAATCGCCGAACTGGTGGAAACCGCCATCGCCGAATTCGGTGGCATCGATGTTCTCGTCAACAATGCCGGCATTCAGCATGTCGCCCCCGTCGAGGAATTTCCCATCGACAAATGGGACCAGATCATCGCCATCAACATGTCCAGCGCCTTCCACACCATGCGCGCCGCCATCCCGGCGATGAAGGCGAAAAAATATGGGCGGATCATCAATATCGCCTCGGCTCATGGCCTGGTCGCCTCGCCGTTCAAATCCGCCTATGTCACTGCCAAGCACGGCATTCTCGGCATGACCAAGTCAGTAGCGCTGGAAGTGGCGCAAAGCGGCATTACCGTCAACGCCATCTGCCCCGGCTATGTGCTGACGCCACTGGTGGAAAAGCAGATCCCCGATACCGCCAAGGCGCGCGGCATTGCCGAAAGCGAGGTCAAGGATGTGATGCTGCATTTGCAGGCCACCAAGGAATTCGTCACCGTCGAGGACATTGCCGCCATGACACTCTATCTTGCCAGCGATGCGGCAAAGCAGATCACCGGCACGAGCCTATCCATCGACGGCGGCTGGACGGCGCAGTAATCTTTCCAACGCATTGCTTCGAAAGGCCATCATGACCAACCGCATCCGCTTTCTGCTCAACGACCAGCCCGTGACGCTTGATAGCGCCGACCCGACCGGCACGCTACTGGATTATCTGCGTCTGGCAAAGCGGCTAACCGGGTCAAAAGAAGGCTGCGCGGAAGGCGATTGCGGAGCCTGCACGGTGTTGGTCGGGCGGCTGGTGAAGGGCGTGCTGCGCTATGAGGCGGTCAATGCCTGCATCCGCTTCATCGGTTCGCTCAACGCCAGCCATGTGGTGACGGTCGAGCATCTGGCCGCCAAGGATGGCACCTTGCATCCGGTGCAGCAGGCCATGGTGGATTACCATGGTTCGCAATGCGGTTTCTGCACCCCCGGCTTCGTCATGTCGCTCTACGGCCTATGGCTGACCAGCGAAGCGCCCAGCCGGGCCGAAATCGAGCGGGCCTTGCAAGGCAATCTCTGTCGTTGCACTGGCTATGAGCCCATCGTCAAAGCCGCCGAACAGATGGGCCGGACAAGGCCCTCAGCGCTGTTCGATCCTTTGGCACGGGAACGGGAGCAGATCATCGCCACGCTGGACGCCATGACCAGCACCGATACCATCACCCTTGAAGGAGATGATGGTCGCAGCCTGATCGTCCCCAACAGCGTCGAGGCGCTGGTCAATGTGCTGGCGGCTCACCCCAAGGCAACGATTGTTGCAGGTGCAACCGATGTCGGTCTGTGGGTGACGAAGCAGATGCGGACGTTAAGCCCCGTGGTGTTCATCAACCATCTGGAAGCCTTGCAGGAAATCACTGTCGATGAGACCGGCATTACCCTTGGCGCAGGCGTCAGCTACAGCGCCGCCTTCGACTGTCTGCGGGCGGAAATCCCCGCCTTTGGCCGGTTGATCGAGCGGATCGGCGGCCAGCAGGTGCGCAATATGGGCACGATTGGCGGCAATATCGCCAATGGTTCGCCGATTGGCGATACGCCTCCGGCGCTGATCGCGCTTGGCGCGACGGTGACCCTGCGCTCGGCTTCGGGAACGCGGACCTTGCTGCTGGAAGACTTCTTCATTGAATACGGCCGCCAGAATCGGCAGCCGGGCGAATTTGTCGAGCGTATTTTTCTGCCCCGCCCCAAGGCCGGAAGCGACTTTGCCATCTACAAGATCTCCAAGCGCCGCGATGAGGATATCTCGGCGCTTTGCGGGGCCTTTTATCTCGAAAAAGACAGCCAAGCCCGCGTCACCACCTTGCGCATCGCCTTTGGCGGCATGGCCGGAACGCCGAAACGGGCGCGGGCCGTGGAAGCGGCTATGATGGGGAAAGTCTGGAGCCAAGAGAGCATCGAGGCTGCCCGCGCCGCCTTTGATGCCGATTATCAGCCGCTCTCTGACTGGCGGGCCAGCGCCGATTACCGGCAATTGACGGCGAAAAATCTGCTGACGCGGTTCTTTTTGGAAACATCCGGCGAGAAGCAAGAACTGGAACGCTTTGCGGTGGAGAGGGTTTGATGGGTATGAACATCTGGCAATTGGCTTCGCCCCCCTCATCCGGCTGCCGCCACCTTCTCCCCGCTGGGGAGAAGACGCGAGCTGCCAGCGCCTCGTTGATATCGCAACCTTTTCGAACACGGCAAGTGCGGCATTTCACTTGGAGCAAGGCATCACCACTCGTCTCTTCTCCCCGGCGGGGAGAAGGTCCCGGCAGGGGGATGAGGGGGGCGAAGCCACGTGACCGAATGAAAACAGCAGCGGTTTCAAACGCTGACGCAAGGAACCAACCCCATGGATAAGGCCCTTTTCACCACCACTGCCGCCATCCAGGGGCCGATGCATCAATCGCTGCGCCATGATTCAGCCCATAAGCATGTGGCTGGAAGTGCTGAATATATCGATGATATTCCCGAACCCGCCGGTCTGTTGCACGGCGCGCTCGGTATGGCGGATCGCGCCCATGCCGACATTCTCTCTATCGATCTGTCCGGCGTCAAAGCCTATCCCGGCGTCGTCGCGGTGCTGACGGCAAGCGACATTCCCGGCACCAACGATGTCTCCTCCGGTGGACGCCATGACGAGCCGTTGATCGCCACCGACAGGGTCGAGTTTCACGGCCAGACCATTTTTGCGGTGATCGCTGAGACCCGCGACGCAGCCCGCAAGGCAGCACGGCTGGCCAAAATCGAATACCGCGACCTGCCCTTCTGGACCGATATCGATGCCGCACTGGAAAACGGCGCGCCGCTCGTCACCCCAGGCATGGTGCTGAAACGTGGCACGCCGGAAACTGAGCTGGACAAGGCCGAGCACCGGCTGCAAGGCGCGATGCGGATCGGCGGACAGGAGCATTTCTACCTGGAAAGCCATATCGCGCTGGCCATTCCCGGCGAAGACGATGATGTCACCGTCTGGTCCTCGACCCAGCATCCGTCGGAAATCCAGCATATCGTCGGCCATGTGCTGGATATTTCCTCGCATGCGATCACCGTCAATGTGCGGCGCATGGGCGGCGGCTTCGGTGGCAAGGAAACCCAGGGCAATCAATTTGCGGCGCTCGCGGCCTTGGCCGCCAAGAAGCTCAACCGGGCTGTGAAGTTTCGTCCGGACCGCGACGAAGACATGAGCGTTACCGGCAAACGCCATGATTTTAAAATGGATTTCGACGTCGCCTTCAACGGTGATGGCCGTATACACGCCATCGATGCCAATTTCGCCGCCCGCTGCGGCTATTCGTCAGACCTCTCCGGCCCCGTCACCGACCGGGCGCTGTTTCATGCCGATAGCAGTTATTTCTACCCGCATGTGAAGCTGACCTCGCAGCCGCTGAAAACCCATACGGTCTCCAACACCGCCTATCGCGGTTTCGGCGGACCGCAGGGCATGCTGGGGGCCGAACGGGTGATCGAGGAAATCGCCTATAGCCTGGGCAAGGACCCGCTGGAGGTTCGCAAAGCCAATTTCTATGGCGAGATCGGCTCTGGCCGCGACCTGACGCCCTATCACCAGCAGGTGGAAGACAATATCATCGCCCGCGTGGTGGAAGAGCTGGAGACCTCCTGCGATTATCAGGCACGGCGCGCGGCGATCCTCGACTTCAACAAGACAAGCCCGGTGATCAAAAAGGGCATTGCGCTCACCCCGGTCAAGTTCGGCATTTCCTTCACCATGACCGCCTTTAACCAGGCAGGCGCGCTGGTGCATGTCTATCAGGATGGCTCCATCCATCTCAACCATGGCGGCACCGAAATGGGCCAGGGCCTTTATACCAAGGTGGCCCAGGTGATTGCCGATGGCTTCCAGGTTGATATCGACAGGGTGAAGATAACAGCCACCACGACAGGCAAGGTGCCGAATACCTCGGCCACCGCCGCCTCCTCCGGCTCCGACCTGAACGGCATGGCCGCCTATGACGCCGTGCGCCAGATCAAGGAGCGGCTGGTGGCGTTTGCCGCGGAAAAATGGGGCGTGTCGCAGGCCGACGTGGTGTTTCTGCCCAATCGTGTCAGGGTCGGCGGTGAAGAAATTGCTTTCCCCGATTTCATCCGCCAGGCCTATTTTGCCCGCGTCCAGCTCTCGGCTGCCGGTTTTTACAAGACACCGAAAATCCACTGGAACCGCGAGACCGGGCGCGGCACGCCGTTCTATTATTATGCCTATGGCGCGTCCTGCACCGAGGTCTCAATCGATACGCTGACCGGCGAATATCTTATCGACCGTACAGATATTCTCCACGATGTCGGCAAATCGCTCAATCCGGCCATCGATATCGGCCAGATCGAAGGCGGTTTCGTGCAGGGCATGGGCTGGCTGACGACGGAGGAATTGTGGTGGGACGGCAAAGGGCGGCTGCGCACCCACGCGCCCTCCACCTACAAGATCCCACTCGCCTCCGACCGGCCGAAAATCTTCAACGTCAAGCTGGCGGACTGGGCGGAAAATACCGAACTCACCATTGGCCGCTCCAAGGCGGTTGGCGAGCCGCCCTTCATGCTGGCCAATTCGGTGCTGGAAGCGATCTCCATGGCGGTGGCAAGCGTGGCCGATTACCGCTCCTGCCCGCGCCTCGATACGCCCGCCACGCCGGAGCGGGTATTGATGGCGGTGGAGCGGTTGAAAGAGGCACAGCGCGCGTGACTGATCTTTCCGGCGCAGTGCTTGCCGCCTTCCTCTCGCGCCACGCTGACTGTGTGGCGGTGACTGTTACTGAAGCCAAAGGCTCAACACCCCGCGAGGCTGGTGCGCTGATGGTGGTGGCACGCCATCAGGTGCTTGGCACAATCGGCGGCGGACAGCTGGAATATCTGGCGATTGAAAAAGCCCGCGCCATGCTGGAGGCCCGCGAAGATCAGGCGGAGATGGATGTGCCACTTGGCCCGGCGATTGGCCAATGCTGCGGCGGCTGGGTGAAACTAACGCTCTCTCTCCTGACACCGCAGCGGCGGCAAGAGCTGCTGACCTTGGCGCAACAGACGTGGCAGGCGTTCCCCCAGGTCTTCATTTTTGGCGCTGGCCATGTCGGGTTGGCGCTGGCCGCTGCCTTGGCGCCACTGCCGTTTCGCACCCGGCTGATCGATGCGCGCGACGCGATTGATGGCGAGGTGCCAAGCGGCATTCCGCTCGACCGCACGGCGATGCCGGAAAGCCATGTGGCGCAAATTGCCCCCGGCGGCGGCGTTGTCATCGTCACCCATGACCATGCGCTGGATTTCCTGATTGCCCGCGAAGCCTTGGCCCGCGATGATCTCGCCTATATCGGCATGATCGGCTCTGCCACCAAACGCGCCACCTTCGCCCATTGGCTGGAACGCGAGGGCGACAGTCCGGCAAGACTCGACCGCCTGATCCTGCCGATCGGGGCAAGCGCTATCAAGGACAAGCGCCCGCCTGTCATCGCCGCGCTGGTCGCCGCCGAACTGGTCAACCGCCTGCTGTAAACCAGCCTCACACAGGGCTGATCTGCGATTCATGGTCCGAAATGGACATGAAAGAACGGACACGATGAGCGCCCTGGAAAAGCTACAGGCCCAGCGTCAGAGACTGGAACCGCTGCTGGCCATGGCGCGCCAGTATAAGCCTGCCGATCTGGCCAAATTGCCACCAGAAGACCGCCGCAAGGCCGAGGATCTGCAACAAATGGCCTGCAAGGCCGCACGCGATCTGGCCGAGATTTCGATCCGCCTTCACGACCATGCCGGGGCAACAGAGCTTCTACAAGCGGTCCTATTGATCCACGCCGACCCATCCGCCCATAGCCGACTTGCCGATCTGGCCCAGATCAACGGGCGCTGGCCGGACGCAATCACCCAATATCAGGCCGCGTTATCAGCAGGCGGCCCGAATGCCACGCTCTACAGCGCCCTTGCCCATTGCCTGAAACAGGCTGGCCGCCATCTGGAGGCCAATGAGGTCTATGATCTAACCCTCAACCACGACCCAAACCAGTTAGCGGCGCTGAACGACAAAAGTTTCCGCAGCCTGATTGCAGGTGATTTCGAGCAGGGACTGGCGCTGGCGGAGAGAGCGGTGAGCACCCATCCCGGCGACCTCACGGCGCATTTTTACCTGGGACAGGCGTTGCAGGGCGTCGGGCGGATGGATCAGGCAAAAGCCGCCTATCGCAAGGTACTGGACCTCGATCCCACCCATGTCGATAGCTATCTGCTGCTGGGCATGCTGAGCCGCGCCCGGCCAGACGATCCAGATATCGCCGTCATGCAGGCCCTGCATGCAACGCTGGCAGATGAGCCTGCCCGACGGCTGAAACTCGGCTTTGCGCTTTACAAGGCACTGAACGATGTCAGCCGATACGACGACGCCTTCACCTATCTCGAAGACGCCAACCGTGAACGACGACGCCAATTCACGGCCTATACCATTGATCAGGACCTTGACCTGATGCATGCGTTGGAGGCCCGGTTCACCGCCGATTTCGTCCGCTCAACGCAGGACAGCATCGCCAAGGCGGGATATCTCCAACCAGACCGGCCGGTCTTCGTGGTTGGCCTGCCCCGCTCCGGCACCAGCCTGACCGAACAGATCCTTGCCAGCCACGCCGATGTCTACGGCGCCGGTGAGTTGGAAACGCTAAGCTACGCGATCACCGACGCTTTCTTCGAGCCAGACCGCCAGACACTGCGCGGCCCCGATAGTGTGACTCCCAAGGCCCTGAACGATGCGGCCCGGCGCTATATCACTCCGGTCCGGGAAAAGGCGGAAGATGCCCGGATTGTTGACAAGATGCCGGTCAATTTCCTCTGGGTCGGCTTTATCAAGCTGATGTTTCCTGACGCCAGGATCGTCATCATGAAACGCGATCCGCTGGCCAGCGGCTTTGCGCTTTATTCCAGCTATTTTCCCAGTGACGGCATGCAATATAGCTACGATCAGGCCGAGACCGCCCGCTATATCGCCGCCCAGCGGCGGCTCTGCGCCCATTGGCAAGCGCTATTTCCTGACGATGTGCTGGAGCTTGGCTATGAGCAATTGACGCTCGACCAGGAAGGCGAAACCCGCCGCCTGCTGGCCTTTTGCGGCCTGCCCTGGGACGCAAACTGCCTCGACTTCCACAAGGCCGACAGGGCGGTGATGACACTCAGCAGCGCCCAGGTCCGCCAGGGGCTTTACAGCGGCGTTGATAAAAAGACCGCCCATTATCGTCATCGTCTAGGCGAGATGATCGCCGGGTTGACGCTGGCAGGATTGCTCAACGAAGAACGCCTTGCAGCAAATGCCTGAGCCTGCTGCCGGGCAACCAGATAGCATCGGCGGCCTGTTCAGGCAGCCTATCGTCAAGGCCGACATCCTGCCTCAGATCCTCTGGCAAGTTTTGGTTTAGACGACTGATTTTCCGACCAAAAAGACCACTCATCATCCTGCTAAAAAGCCTCGCAACAAGGCATGATAATGCTTTCGCAGATGGCATGATGCTCCGCGCTCCCTAAAATCTATTGATGTGTAAAACCGGGCGGGCAGCGGCGTGAATTCAGCCACGGCACCCAGATTGATATCTGGATATTGGCGGCAATTGCCTCAACAATCCAATCGGATTACTATGCTCATCCATAAAGAGAGCTTATCCAATGAAATTGTCGAAACAGTTTCCCATCAATGCCCTGCGGGTGTTCGAGGCCGTTGCCCGCCACAATGGCTTTACCCGCGCCGCCGAAGAACTGGGCATGACGCAGACGGCGGTGAGCTACCAGATCAAACTGCTGGAGGATAATCTCGGCGCGCTGTTGTTCTTGCGCGCATCGAGGCAGATCAGCCTGACCGAGGCCGGAGAACGGCTCCTGCCGAAAACGCGGGAAGGCTTCGAGCTGCTGCGCGAGGCCGTGGCACTGGCGCGGCATGAGGCGAGCGAAGTTCTGGAAATCCATTCCACGCCGACCTTCGCCTCCCACTGGCTAGCGCGCCATCTCGGCAGCTTTCAACTCCAGCATCCGGGTATTGCCGTGCGGTTGCTGCGAAGCGATGGCAAGCAGCGGGATTTTGCCCGTGACGGTGGCGATGTCGGCATCCATATTGGCAAGGAGCCGGTGCCCGGATTGATCTGTCATCCGATTTTGAAACTGGATTATACCCCCATGCTCAGTCCGGCGCTGGCCGACAGCATTGGTGGCATCCGCGAGCCCGCAGATCTCCTCAAACTGCCGCGCGTGAGCAGTTGCGAGGATTGGTGGGCGGACTGGTTTAACAGTGCAGGCATTGCATCCTCTCTGCCAGCCTCCATCGGCCTAGACGCGCAGGGCGCCCTCGACCTTCAAGCCGGTGCGGCCTTGGCCGGGCATGGTGTCGCCATTCTCAGCCCCTTCTATGTCGAGGAAGAACTCGCATCCGGTCGTCTGATCCAGCCCTTCGACCTGCTGCTAGGTGATGACCAGATCTATTGGCTGGTTTACCCGCCATCGCGCCGGACCATGCCGAAGGTCAAAGCCTTTCACCAATGGCTGATCGCAAGCCTGCCACCCTTCGAACGGAACGGTGTCCATACGTCCTGCCCCGCTCAATCTGCCTAAAACATACGCATGCACATATTTTTGCACATCTGCGAAAATGTGCCCTTCCCTTGGCCGCCAGTATTTTGCAATGTCTCAGGTCGGGAGAGTCAAAGAGGTCAACCATGTATGAATTCGCCATCGCCTGGGAATGGCTGGCTTTTGCGGTCCGCTGGCTGCATGTCGTCACCGCCATCGCATGGATCGGTTCTTCCTTCTATTTCATCGCGCTGGATCTGGGTCTCGTCAAACGCCCAGGCATGCCGGAGGGCGTCTATGGCGAGGAATGGCAGGTGCATGGCGGCGGTTTTTACCACGTGCAGAAATATCTGGTGGCACCCGCCTCGATGCCGCAGCATCTGACCTGGTTCAAATGGGAAAGCTATGCCACATGGCTCTCCGGCTTTGCCATGCTCTGCGTAGTCTATTACGGCGGTGCCGATCTGTTTTTGATCGACCGCAGCGTGCTCAACCTCACCCAGCCGCAGGCCATCGGCCTGTCGATGGCTTCGCTTGCCATCGGCTGGATCTGTTACGACCTGTTGTGCAAATCCCCGATCGGCAAGAATACCTGGGGCCTGATGGTCCTGCTCTATATCCTGCTGGTCGCGATGGCCTGGGGCTATACGCAGGTGTTTACCGGGCGTGCCGCCTTTCTGCATCTGGGCGCGTTTACCGCGACGATCATGACCGCCAATGTGTTCTTCATCATCATGCCCAACCAGCGCGTCGTGGTGGCCGATCTGATTGCGGGGCGTAAACCCGATCCGAAATACGGCATGATTGCCAAGCAGCGCTCGCTGCACAACAATTACCTGACATTGCCCGTCGTGTTTTTCATGCTGTCCAACCATTATCCGCTGGCCTTTGCCACCGCCTATAATTGGATCATTGCCGCGCTGGTCTTCCTGATGGGCGTCACCATCCGCCACTGGTTCAATACCACCCACGCCCGCAAAGGCCGCCCGATCTGGACCTGGATGCTGACCACGGTGATCTTCATTATCATCATGTGGCTTTCCACCGTGCAGAAACCTGGTTCAGGCGAGCATGCCGCACTGTCGCCCATGCAGCAGCAGTTCCTGGCCGACGCGCATTTTGGCACGGCACGCGATATCGTCCAGGCGCGCTGTTCCATGTGCCATGCGGCGGAACCGGTCTGGGACGGGCTGACATTTGCGCCCAAGAACGTCAAATTCGAAACCGATGCCGAGATTGCCGCGCATGCCCGGGAGATCTATATCCAGGCCGGACGAAGCCACGCCATGCCGCCCGGCAATGTTTCGGAGGTCACCCCTCAGGAACGCGCCCTGCTGGTCGCCTGGTATGAAAGTGCTGTGAAAGGCAAAAGCCCGTAATGACAAAGACCCTGATCCGTGGACGCCTGCTCTCCTTCCGCAGCCAGCCCCGCGACATCACCGATACCGCCAGCTACCTCTATGAAAGCGATGGCGCCGTTCTGGTGGAAAACGGCCTGATCCTCGCCTCCGGCGCCTATGACAGTGTCAAGGCAGAGGCCGACGCGCAGACCGTGGAGATTGACCACCGCCCGCATCTGATCCTGCCCGGTTTTATCGACTGCCATGTACATTTTCCGCAAATGCAGGTGATCGGCTCCTACGCCGCCAACCTGCTGGAATGGCTGAACACCTATACCTTCCCCGAGGAATGCCGCTTCGTTGAAACTGCGCATGCAGCGCGGATCGCCACGCATTTCTTCGATGAGTTCCTGCGCCAGGGCACGACGACGGCGGTGGCCTATTGCTCGGTGCATAAAACCTCGGCGGATGCCTTCTTTGCCGAGAGCGCCCGTCGCGGCACACGGATGATCGCCGGCAAGGTGATGATGGACCGCAATGCGCCACAGGGCCTGCTGGACACGCCACAGAGCGGCTATGACGAGACCAAGGAACTGATTGAAAGCTGGCACGGTCGCGGACGCAACCTTGTTGCCATCACCCCGCGCTTTGCCATCACCTCGACACCGCAGCAGATGGAGCGCACTCAGGCGCTGGCCCATGAATTCCCGGATCTGCATATCCAAACGCATCTCTCCGAGAACCGCGAGGAAATCGAGTTCACCGCCAGCCTTTACCCTGAGTCAACTGACTATACGGATATCTATGCCCGCTACGGCCTGCTCGGGCGTAAAACCCTGTTCGGTCACGCCATCCATCTCTCGGAGCGTGAGGCGGACGCTCTCGCAGAGTCAGGCTCTGTCGCGGTGCATTGCCCAACGTCAAACCTGTTCCTCGGCTCCGGCCTGTTTCCGCTGAAAGCCATTCAGCGCCGGAACAAGCCGGTGCGCGTTGCCCTTGCCACCGATATCGGCGGCGGCACCAGCTATTCCATGCTGCGCACTCTGGATGAGGCCTACAAGATCCAGCAATTGCTGGGCGAGCGGCTGAACCCGCTGGACAGTTTCTACCATATGACGCTCGGCAATGCTGAGGCCCTGTCGCTCTCCGACAAGATTGGCACGCTAGACCCCGGCACCGAGGCCGATCTGGTGGTGCTCAACGCCCATGCCACCCCGGCCATGGCGCTGAAAATGGAAGCCGTGACCTCGCTGACCGAAGAACTGTTCCTGATGCAGACGCTGGGCGACGACCGGGTGGTGGTGGAAACCTATGTGGCGGGCGTGGCGTCGAAACCGCGGATTTAACAATCCGTTGATTTTTTCGCCTCTGAAAGCTGACTGAAAGCTAGCGCTGCTACAAACGCTCCACCATCCCGTGGAGGAGACGCGCCGGGGAGCGCGCCACGGGACTGACCCAGAGGAGGATAATATCCATGCGTTCCACACGCCAATTTTTCCGCGCCCTTTCCCTGTGCGCACTCGCTGCCGCCAGCCTGACGGCCAGTACCGCGCTGTCGCAGGCTGCCGAAAAGATCACCATTATGGTTGGTGGTTTTGAAAAGCAGATCTATCTGCCCGCCAAGCTGACCGAGAGCCTTGGCTATTTCAAGGAAGAAGGTCTTGATGTCGAGCTTCTGAACGAAGCGGCTGGCGTCGATGCGGAAAACCAGCTTCTGGCTGGTGCCGTGCACGGCGTGGTCGGTTTCTACGACCATTGCGTCGATCTGCAAGCCAAGGGCAAGTTCGTTGAATCCGTCGTACAATTCAGCCAGGCACCGGGCGAAGTCCAGCTGGTCTCGACCAAGAACCCCGAAATCAAGAGCTTTGCCGATTTCAAGGGCAAGACGCTGGGTGTGACCGGGCTTGGCTCTTCCACCAATTTCCTCACCCTCTACATGGCCTCCAAGGCAGGCTTGAAGCCAGGCGAGATCGTCACCATTCCGGTTGGCGCGGGCGGCACATTCATTGCCGCCATGCAGCAGGCCAGCATCCAGGGCGGCATGACAACGGAGCCGACGATTTCGCGCATGGTGAAGACCGGCGAAGCCTCGATTCTGGTCGATCTGCGCACCGTGGACAAGACCCGCGAAGCACTGGGCGGCACCTATCCGGCCGCCTCGCTCTACATGGAAACCGCCTGGGTCAAGGAACATAAGGAAGACGTGCAGAAGCTTGCCAACGCCTTCGTAAAGACGCTGAAATTCATCAACACCCATTCGGCGGCCGAAATCGCCGAAAAGATGCCGAAGGATTTCTACGTTGGCGACAAGGAGGGCTATATCAAGGCTCTCGAAGCCGGCAAGGGCATGTTCACCCCCGATGGCGTAATGCCGGAAGATGGCCCGCCGACCGTATTGGCCGTGCTCTCGGAATTTTCCAAGAACGTCAAGGGCAAGAAGATCGACCTGTCCAAGACCTACACGACCGAATTCGTCAAGAACGCCAAGTTCTGATTTTCAGGGTCGCCAGTCACTTGGCCGGGCGGCCCTTCCCTCTCCTTTAACGATCACACTCTGCGGGCCTGACGCTCGCCGGAAGGATGTCCCATGGCCAAAGATCAGAGCCGGACCCCGGCTATCGAACTCATCAATGTGACGCGCCGTTTCGTCTCCCCCACCGGCAAGACGCTGACCGCGCTGAAAGATTTCAATATGGCGGTGGAGCGCGGCGAATTCGTCGCCGTCGTCGGCCCGACCGGCTGCGGCAAATCCACCACGCTCAACCTCGTCACCGGCCTTGCCAAGCCCAGCGCTGGCGAAGTGCGGCTGATGGGCGGGCCGGTCAACGGCATCGACCCGCGCGTCGGCTTCGCCTTCCAGAAGGATGCGCTGTTTCCGTGGAAGAACGTCATCGATAATGTCATGGCTGGCCCGCTGTTTCGCGGCAAATCCAAAACCGAAGCAGAAAAGCTGGCGAAAGACTGGCTGGCCCGCGTCGGCCTTGGCAAGTTTCTGCATCACTATCCCCACCAGCTGTCGGGCGGCATGAGGAAGCGCGTGGCCCTGGCCCAAACCTTCATCAACGAGCCGGAAATCCTGCTGATGGACGAGCCGTTCTCGGCGCTGGACGTGCAGACCCGCACCGTGATGCATGAAGAATTGCTGAAGCTTTGGGCCGAGCGCAAGGCCTCGGTGATTTTCGTCACCCACGATTTGGAAGAAGCCGTGGCGCTGGCCGACAAGGTCTATGTGCTGACCGCCGGTCCGGCCACGGTCAAATCCGTCTACCCCATCGCGCTGCCGCGCCCGCGCGTTGTCTCCGAGATCCGCTACGAGCCGGAATTCGTCGAATATTGCAAGACGATCTGGGAAGACATGCGCCAGGAAGTCGAAACCAGCTACCGCCGCGCCAGCGAAGCCGCCTGAGGAGGATAGAATTATGGCAGATATTACTATGCAAAGCCCGGCCACCCCTACGGCCACCTTTCGCGCTGGCACATCGGACAAGGAAATCGAGGCCGCGGCACTAAAATCCGTCAAACGCCGCAAGCAGATCGTGCTGTTCTGGCAGCTCGCCATTCTGGTTGGCGTGTTGACGCTGTGGCAAGTGGCATCAGACCAGACCTGGATTGACCCGTTCTTCTATGCCAGCCCCTATGCGGTGGTGGAGCGGATCTATGACTGGGCCGTCAATGGCACCACGGAAGGGTCGCTCTGGTACAATCTCGGCATTACCATGGAAGAGGCGCTGATCGGCTTCTTCTCCGGCTCGATCGCCGGTGTGGTGGTTGGTATCGGCCTTGGCCGCAACAAGCTGCTGTCCGACATTTTCTCCGTCTATATCAAGGCGATCAACTCCATTCCCCGCGTGGTTCTGGCGCCAATCTTCATCATGATCATGGGCCTCGGCCTTGCCTCCAAAGTGGCGCTGGCCTTCATCATGGTGTTCTTCGTGGTGTTCGCCAATGCCTTCCAGGGCGTGCGCGAAGCCGACCAGGACATGATCGCCAATGCCCGCATTCTCGGCGCCAATGACTGGCAGGTAACCAAGGCGGTGATCGTGCCCTCGGCGATGAGCTGGATCTTCGCCAGCCTGCACGTCTCCTTCGGCTTTGCTATCATCGGTGCCATCGTCGGCGAATTCGTCGGCGCCCGCTACGGCATCGGCCAGCTGATCTCGATTGCCAAAGGCACCTTCGACGCCGCCGGCATGTTCGCCGCCATCGTCCTCGTCATGATCATCACACTCGCCGCCGAATATGTGATGACGCTGATCGAAAACCGCCTGGCCAAATGGCGCCCGCAGCAGAGCCTCGACACGCATTGAGGTGAGTTTACGAAAGCAAATACTCCTCCTGGAAAGCCGCTCGCAACTGATGTTGCGGGCGGTTTTTGATATTTTGATAACGCGTCATTGCGCGTCTTCGTCATGCTCGGCCCTGTGCCGGGCATCTAACCACAGTGGGGTATCCTGTAGAGTCAACCATGGGCTGGCGGCAGCAGACCCTTGGGACAAGCCCAAGGGTGACGGAAGAGGACGCGATCTTTCACCACAGGATACACCTGCGATTGGCGCAAACCTCATTTCGACCGCATAACGCTTCTGTTGCGCGCACCCCAACTTTTCAAGCGTAGTCCGTTCAACCGGATAAAGCCTTCGGCATCATGGTGATCGTAGCTGCCCGATCCCTCTTCAAAGGTCACCAGATCCATTGAATAGAGGGAATAGGGTGACGTGCGGGCGATGACGCGCGCCTGACCTTTGTAGAGGCTCACTGTCACCTCCCCGGCAACATAATCCTGGCTTCGGTCGATCAAGGCCTGCAACATCTCCCGTTCCGGCGCAAACCAGAAGCCATTGTAAACCAGTTCGGCATACCGGGGCATGATCTCATCCTTCAAATGTGCCGCTGCCCGGTCAAGCGTGATGGACTCGATGCCGCGATGCGCAGCAAGCAAGATCGTGCCACCTGGCGTCTCGTAGATCCCACGGGATTTCATGCCGATGAAGCGATTTTCAACAAGATCGAGCCTGCCAATTCCATGCCGCCCACCCAAACTGTTTAATTTCGTCAGTAAGGCGGCTGGAGATAAATTCTCGCCGTTTAGAGAGATGGCATCACCCTTTTCAAAGCCGATTGTGATGATGTCAGGCACATCGGGAGCATGAATAGGATCAACCGTCCGCTGATAGACATGAGCGGGAGCAACCACGGACGGATCTTCCAAAGCCTTGCCTTCGGTGGAGGTGTGCAGCAGGTTCGCATCGGTGGAGAAAGGCGCCTCTCCGAGCTTGTCGTGAGGGATCGTAATCTGATGCGTCTGCGCGTATTCAATCAATTGCGTGCGTGACTGGATACTCCAAACGCGCCAAGGAGCGATGACACTGATTGACGGATCAAGTGCATTGGCGGCCAGTTCGAACCGGACCTGATCGTTGCCCTTGCCGGTCGCGCCATGGGCAATGGCATCAGCCCCGACGTCCTGAGCAATGCTGATGAGATGTTTGGCGATCAAAGGCCGGGCAATCGAACTGCCCAGAAGATACTGGCCTTCATAGAGCGCATTGGCGCGCATCATCGGGAAGACGAAATCGCGAACGAATTCTTCTCGAAGATCCACAATGCGAATATCTTCAATGCCCAGCCTTTGCGCATTCTGACGCGCCGGTTCAAGCTCTTCGCCCTGCCCAAGATCAGCGGTAAAGGTGATGATCTCGCAGCCATAGGTCACCTGTAGCCATTTCAGGACCACGGACGTATCCAGGCCGCCGGAATAAGCCAGTACCAGTTTTTTGATTTCCCTTGCCATCGTTCCAGTCTCCAGATTGATAACTGAAAGAATAGGTCAATCCCCGCGCAATGAGGTTGCGAAAAGACTATCAGAATCCAATATATTGGCATATAATTTCAATATCATACGACTGGAAGATAGAAAATGTCTCACACTTTGGACGATATAGATCGCCGCATTTTGCGGGCACTTCAAAAAAACGGACGTATTTCCAATGTCGATCTGGCCCAGCAGGTCGGGCTGTCTCCTTCTCCCTGCCTGCGGCGCGTGCGATTGCTGGAAGAGGCGGGTATTATCGACCGCTATGTTGCGGTGCTGAACCCGGCAAAGGTTGGTGCCGGGCTGACTGTGTTTGCGCGGGTGTGGTTCAAGACACAGGACGCGCAGCTCACTCTGCAATTTGCGGAGGCGATCAGGAAATTTCCGGAAGTTATCGAATGCTATCTGACGACAGGCGAATGCGACGCCATTCTGCGCATCGTCACCGCCGATCTACACAGCTATTGGCGCTTCCAGGCCGACCACCTCACCCGAATACCAAGCGTCCTCAGCGTGAAAACTGACGTGCCGATGGAGACACTGAAACAGAGCTTCGAATTGCCATTAAGATGAGAATAGTCGAACGCATGGCGAATGATCGCGGCTGGTTTGTTTAAGTCGCTCCAATTCACAAACTTGACAAACACTCATAATCCCCTACGTTACATGTAACGAAAGGACCCCTCATGCCGACACCCGTCAATCACCGTGTGCAAAAACGGCGCGATGCCTTGCGTGCTGCGGGATTGCGACCTGTGCAAATCTGGGTGCCGGATACGCGTCGGCCTGGTTTTATCGAGGAATGCCATCGTCAATCCATGGCGGTCGCGGCTGTCGATGGGGCTGATGGTGATGTTCTGGCTTTCATGGATGATGCTCTGGTCGATCTCGATAACGAGTATCCCGAGTGAAGCGGGGCGATCTGGTGACAGTCGCCGTGCCCGACGATTTTGGTACGCCGCGCCCTGCCCTCATCATTCAATCGGATTTTTTCTCTGAAACCGGCACCGCAACCGTGTTGCTGATCTCCTCCACGCTCGTCGATGCGCCGCTGCTGCGGGTGACCGTGCAACCGTCGCCCGCCAATGGCTTGAAAAAACCGTCACAGATCATGGTGGACAAAGCCATGTCGATCAGGCGGGAGCGGCTTGGCCCCGCCTTCGGTCGGTTGGATGATGACGCCATGCTGTCCGTGACCCGTTCGCTGGCTGTGTTTTTCGGCTTTGGCTGAACCGCCCCCCCTTGAACCTCACCCCGCCCTCGGCAGCCGCACCACCACCTTCAGCCCGCCCTCATCAGCACTGCCCAGCGTGACCTTGCCGCCTGCGCCTTCCACCACTTCGCGGACGATGGCGAGGCCGAGGCCGCTGCCTTCGGGTTGGGTGCCGATGATGCGGTAGAAGCGTTCGAAGACCTGTTCGTGTTCTGCGGGCGCGATGCCGGGGCCGCTGTCTTCGACGGTGAGTTGCACGGTGTCGGCAAGCGTCTCCACTGTTACTGTCACCACGCCGGGGGACGGCGTGTAGCGCAGGGCGTTATCGACCAGGTTGACGGTCATTTCGCGCAGCATGGTGCCATCGCCGGTGACGGGGGCCGCCCCTTCCGCCTCCAGGCCGAGATCAATGCCGCGCCGCAGCGCGTCTTCGGCCTGGGCTTCCAGCACTTGTCTGGCGATGTCGGCCATATCGACGCGGTCAGCGCGGGGTGCGCGGCTGCCGGGCTCGGCGCGGGTCAGGGTCAGCAACTGTTCGGCCAGCCGGGTGACTTGCCGTGTGCTGCGGATCAGCGCGTGCAGTGCTTCTTCCCGGCGCGACGGATCGGTCTCGCGGGCGGCAAAGCTGGCTTGCGTCGAAATCAGCGTTAGCGGCGTGCGCAATTGATGCGCGGCATTGGCAACGAAGCGCTTTTGCGCCGCCATCTGGCGCTGCACGCGGTTCATGTAATCATTCAGCGCCCGCACCAGCGGACGAAGCTCGGTATGGACGATTGTCTCATCAAAAGGTTCCAACTGGTCACGGCGGCGGGCGCGCACCGCATCGCGCAGCCGCAAGACGGGGCCAAGACCGCGCTGGAGCCCCAGCACCGTCACCACCCCAGCGACCAGAACCAGCAGAACCTGCCCGTTAAAATTCGAGAACCACAGATGGGTGCGCATCGCCTGCTGGCTATAACGTGTCACCGCCACCGTCACCGTGACGCCACCGCCATCCGTCCCTGCACCAGAATCAAACCCGACCACCGGATGGTTCAGCATCAAGGCACGGACATTGAGATTGCGAAACACCATGTCTTCGCCCTGGCGTTCATGGGCCGGGGTTTGCAGGTCGGCATAGCCGGACAGCAGATTGCCCCAGGCGGTCGTCACCCGGTAATAGACCCGGTCGCCAAAGCCGGTATCGAAGATTTCCAACGCTGCCGGTGGAATATCCACTTCGACATTGCCGCCCTGGTCGACCCGCACCGCCTCGGCAATCATCCGCGCAGAGCCGAGCAGCATATTATCCGTCACCAGATTGGCAGTGCTGCGGGCCATCACCAGCCCGAAATAGAGATTGAAGCCGATCACGCCGACCAGCGTCACCATCACCCAGGCCAGAAGCTGGGCCCGCAGGCTGTGGCGCAGCCGCAGCAAGGGCCGGACACGACCAAAATTCATGCCGCGCCCGCCCATCTTATGCCCTCGCCCATCTCAGGCGGCCCGCAGCATATAGCCGAGGCCGCGCAGGGTGGCGATCTGCACCGCCCCGCCTTCCAGCTTTTTGCGGACCCGATGCACGTAAATCTCAATGGCACTCGGATCGGTCTCGGCATCAAAGCCGAACACGCTTTGCGACAGCGCCGCCTTGGTCACGGTGCTGCCCGCCTTCAGTATCAAATATTCCAGCACCGAATGTTCGCGTGGCGTCAGCGACAAGACCTCGCCCTTCAGGGAAAACTGCCGTGTCGCGCTATTCAGCACCAGATCGGCCACGGCAATTTCCGGGCTGGCCAGATCATGGCCGCGCCGGATCAGCGCCCGCAGCCGGGCTTCCAGCTCGGCCATTTCGAAAGGCTTGGCGAGATAGTCGTCGGCACCGGAATCCAGCCCCGCCACCCGTCCGTCCAGCGAGGCATTGGCGGTCAGGATAATCACCGGCACCTTACGGCCACTGCGACGAATGCGCTTCAGCAGGGTCATTCCATCGATCTTCGGCAGGGACAGATCGAGGATCACAGCGGCATAATCGGCGAGGTTCAAAAAATCCTCGGCCTCCTCACCATCATGGGCGGCATCCACGGTGTAATGGGCCTGGGTCAGGGCCTTGGCCAGCCAATCGGCCAATTCATGATTGTCTTCAACGATCAGCAATCGCATGATGGTTCATTCATCCTCTTCCCGGAGCCATCATACAGCGCCGCGGCTCAGAAAGGTCGGGGAAAGAGTGTTGCAACAGATTATTTTTGGCATTGATCGTCAGGCGAGCCAGCCGCTTTCCAGCCCGCTTGCCCAATCGTCCCGGCCCCTGTCCGCCGCCAGCCGGGCCATTTCGAGATGACGGTAAGGCACTTGCCGGAACGTCACCGTCCAGCCTGTCTCACCCTTTTCCAGAATGGCATAGGAGGCGAGCGGCGTTCCAGCTTCCACCCGGTGATAAAACGGTACGTCATCATCATAGGCCGGGCAGCCGACGCTGCCGGGATTGACGATCAGCCGTCCATCGGTAAGCCGCACCGCACGCGGCAGATGCGAGTGGGCACAGAGGATCAGTTCCTGCCCGACGCCCTCGGCCAGTGCCTCAATTTCGGCGCGGGCCTTCAGATGCACCAGGCCTTCGGGGCTGACGCTTTCCAGCCAGTAGAGATCGTCAATATCAGGCGTGGCATGGCAGAGAAACACCTCCTTGCGCCAAACCGTGGTGACTGGCAGGCGTTGCAGCCATTGCAAATGCCGGGGCGAGAGCTGGTCGTAAGCAACCGCATCAGAAGAATGCATCGCCGCCCTGTCCTGCTCGATCAGATAGCGGTCGTGATTGCCCCTGACGGTGACGAGATCCAGCAACAGCAGCAGGTCGCCGGTGCGCCCCGCCTCCAGCGGCCCGGAAAAACAATCTCCGAGATTGACGACATGGTCATAGCCAATCCCCTGGGCGGCAATATCGGCCAGCACCGCTTCCAGAGCCAGACAATTGCCGTGAATATCGGCGATGGCGGCAAAACGCATGGGTCAGCTCCCGCGATAGGTAGAATAGCCGTAGGGCGAAAGCAGCAGCGGCACATGGTAATGGGCCTGCGGATCGGCAATGCCGAAGCGAATGGGAATGACATCCAGAAACGGCGGATCGGTTAGTTCCGCCCCCTGGGTAAGCAGATAGTCACCGGCATGAAACAGCAATTCATATTGGCCGATGCGAAAGTCCTCGCCAGCCAGGATCGGCCCGCCATCCACCCGGCCATCGGCATTGGTGAACACGGTCTTGATCAGCTCCGCCTCCTCGCCGTTCATCCGCATCAGCTGGATGCGCAGGCCAGACGCCGGGCGGCCCAAGGCGGTGTCGAGAACATGGGTGGTCAGGCCGGTCATGGGCGTGGCTCCAGAATCAGGTAGGGCTGGTCGAAGAAGAACTCTTCCAGATTGTTTCCCGGCCCGTCGCGATCCGCAACCAGAAAATCGCTAACCTCACCGATTGCCATCAATGGATGGTGCCAGACATTGCGGTGATAGTTCACACCCTGATGCGGCGCGGCCAGAAATACCTGCGGCACACCCGGGCGACCCCCCTCGTCCAGCGAAACCGCCAACAGGAACGGGCGTCCGGACAGTGGCGTAAAGCTTTGGCTGCCAAGCGGATGCCGTTCCATCATGCCAATCTCATAGGGAAAGCGACGCGACTGACCGCGAAAGATATTGAGGACCACGCGCGCGCCCTCACCCACCGCATCGGGGCTGGCCAGAGCATGAAACCGCTCAGTCGTACCGCCATTGATCAGCCGCATCCGGGCGGGATCTGCCTCGATGACATCACCGAAGGGAGCGAAGGCTTCAGGGGTTAACGGGCGGATGGCAAGGGGAAGGAATGGCTGGGTCATGGCAAGATCCGCAAACGAGGTGGGCCAGCGGTATCGTCGTGATTGGCATTAGAGCCAAGGACATATGCCGCTCATCTCGATAGCAGTAACCCATTGGAGCAGATCAGCAAACCCGATTTCGATATTTTATCCCGCCCCACGATTGCGTGGGGCGGGATAATTCAATTGTCGATGCTAGAACCTGTCGGACTAGGCGAACCGCGTCACACGCTCAATCTTGGCCTCAATCTGAGGCCGACGCAGGACCAGGAATTCCCGCAGCAGTTCTGCCTGAACGACGGCGCTGATATGGGATGCCGGTTCGATATTCAGCATGTCGTGATGGTTGCAGGTCATGTCGCGCAGGTAAACCCTACCCCCCACATGCGGCAACCAGGTTTCCGCATCGTAGTTGAGGATGGTGTTCAGCGCATCGCTGCCCGCACTTGGTTCGGCACGGAAGAAATGCACATCGGCATCGATCTTGCCCGGTGTGAAGCGCTGGGCAATTTCCAGATTGTGCAAGATGGTCGCCTTGGCACGTTCAACGAAATCCGGATCGAACTGGTGAACCTGTTCCAGCAGAACATGGTTGTCCGTATCAAACATTTTCAGCACGAAATCGCCAAGCTCGGCCAGTGATGGCTTGTCGCCCGCTGCCTTTTCATCAAAGCCGAGGAACCCAAGAGCTGCCCGCGCCAGCGTCGCATCGTCCTGCAATTGGGCAGCAGGCTTGAAATGGTAGCTATCCATCATGCCCAGGAACGCGATAGCCTGGCCTTCTGCCTGCAATTGCCGGGTCATTTCATGGGCAATCAGCCCGCCCAGCGACCAGCCCAGCAGATGATATGGCCCCTGTGGCTGGATCTTGCGAATTCGCTGCACGTAGAGCGCAGCCATGTCCTCGATAGAGCGCGGCAGGGCAGCAAGATCATGCAACCCGTCCGATTGCAGGGCATAAACCGGGACATCCTCGCTCAAATGCTGCGCGAGCGAGAAGAAGCTCCAGCCCAGGCCCAGCACCGGATGGATGCAGAACAGCGGCGGACGCTCGCCCTTGGCGCGGATGGCCAGCACCGGCTCGATCAGCGGTGAACCAGAGCTTGCCTCATCCAGATGCACGGCCAAGGCGGCAATGGTGGGCGTTTCGAACACGGCACCAAGCGGAATTTCGCCTTTCAACCGGCTGCGAACGGCGGAGATCATTCCGGCTGCGGCCAGCGAATCGCCGCCGAGCACGAAGAAACTGTCGTGAATGCCGATCTGCTCCAGACCGAGGATCTCACACCACAAGGCGGCAAGCCGCTTTTCAGCATCGGTCCCCGGCAGGGCTATGCCTTCCGTTACCGTCCATTGCGGCACCGGCAGCGCGTGGCGGTCGGTCTTGCCATTCGAGTTCAACGGAATAGCGTCCAGCACCACATAGGCCGCCGGGATCATATGGACAGGAATAACCTTGCCCAGCCGCTCCGAAAGATCCGCGGCATCCAGCGAGGCACCCTCGCCTACCGCACCCTCTCTGGGAACCACATAAGCAACCAGTCGCTTTTCGCGGCCCGGATCATCGCGCAGAATAACCACGGCTTCACGCACCTGTGGCAGGGCGGCAAGCGCTGCCTCGATTTCGCCCGGCTCCACCCGGAAGCCGCGGATCTTGATCTGGTGGTCGTTGCGGCCGAGATAATCCAGCACGCCATCGCGCCGCCAGCGCACCAGGTCGCCGGTCCGGTAGATCCGCTCGCCTTCGCCTGCAAACGGATCGGCCATGAATTTTTCCGCCGTCAGGTCCGGGCGGTTCAGGTAGCCCTTCGCCACGCCCGCACCACCGATATACAGTTCCCCGATAAAGCCGGGCGGTACTGGCTGGCAATGCCGGTCGAGGACATAGACGCGGGTGTTCCAGATTGGCCGGCCAATTGGCGCACTGTCGAGATCGCTGCCCAAAAGCGGCATGTTGGTGGACCAAATCGTGGTTTCCGTCGGTCCGTAGACATTGAGAACGGGATGACCGAGCCGCGCCATTTTATGCGCGAGATCGGCAGGCAGAGCCTCGCCACCGACAAGGCTGCGCAAGCCCGTCAGGCCGTCATGATGATCGGCCAGCAAGGCCCGCCACAAAGACGGCGTCGCCTGCATGATGGTGATACCCGCACTGCGGATCAACCCATGCAGCACTGCCGGATCGCGCACTTCCGAGCGTAGCGCGATCACCGTGCGCGCGCCTGCCAGCAACGGCAGATAAAGCTCAAGGGCTGCAATATCGAAGGAGATCGTCGTCACGGCCAGCAAACGGTCTTCACTGTCCAGTTTCAACAGATCCTGCATCGACAACAGGAAGTTCATCAGGCCGCGATGCGGAATTTCCACACCCTTGGGCCGACCGGTCGAGCCGGACGTAAAGATGATATAGGCCGTGTCGCTCAGCGACGGCCCCTTCGGCAGGTCGCGTCCCTGCCGTTCCAGAGGCTTGTCGAGGAAGATCAGATTGTCGGTGGCATCAGGGAGGTTACCCGCCACTTCCTCTGTGGTGATGACGCAGGCTGGCTGCGCATCCTCCAGGATCATCGCCACCCGCGAGGCTGGATCAGCCGGATCGAGCGGCAGATAGGCGGCACCGCTTTTGAGCACTGCTAGCAGCGCCACAACCATGTTTTCAGACCGCGGCACAGCCACAGCCACCAGAGAACCGGGTACCGCGCCCTTTTCCATCAGATAGCCAGCCAGATGATCGGAGGCGGCATCCAGCTCACCATAGGTCATCTGGCGACCGCCAAAGGATAGCGCTACCGCATCCGGCGTGCGTGCCGCCTGCGCCCGGAACAATTCGGGCCACGTCTGATCCGGGAGCTTGTGGGACGTATCGTTCCAGTCGGTCAGAATTTCCTGCCGCTCCCACTTCGACAGCAGGCTGAAATCGCGCAGGGGCTGTTCAGGCGTCGCGAGGATCTCTCTCAACATGCGGGTGAACCGCGCCTCGTGATCGGCCAGCTCTTCCAGCGTATAGAGCGCCGGATTGGCATCAAAATCGATGCGCAGGTCGCCATTGTCACCACGGTCATAGGCGAAGATGGTGAAATCCGTCATCGTGCCGTTCGAAAGGTTGTGCACGGTGGTTGGCTGTCCATCAAAGCGCAGATCGTAGTCGAAAGGCTCAATATTGACGCCCAGCCAGGCAATCTGCGCATCCTGGCGGACCATGCCGAGATCGCGGCGAATATCCTCATAGCGATAGCGCTGATAACGCAGCGCCCGGCTCATCTGCTGGGAAACCTGACCGGTCAATTCGCGCCAGGACAGGTCCGGCGTGATTGAAAACCGCAGAGGAACCGCATTGGCGGTCATGCCCGGAATGCGGCGCATCGTCTGGCTGATTCGGGCCGTCACCATGGTGACCATGGTCAGCTCTTCGCAGTCTGTCGCCTTGGCGTAATAGGCCGCGACCAGGGCAATCAAGGCCTGTGGCACGCTGGCGCCAAAGCCACGGCTGATCTCAGCAAGCGCCTTGACCGTCTGGCGATCGATGACCGTCGTATGGCGCAGCAGGCCACCGGATGGCTCGCCTTTCTTCTTCATCAAGGTCACCGGCTCCGGCAGACCCTTCATCTGCTCCGACCAATAGGCCTTGTCGCGCTGGAAATGCACCGAATCGCGGTAGGTGCGCTCAAGCTCCAGCAATTCCTGCGGAGAACCGCAATCATAGGGCTCCGGCTGGTTGCCCTGGGCCAGTGCCGAATAAATATCGGCCAGCCGCCGGGCCAGCAAGCCGCCAGAGAACCCGTCCATGATGATATGATGTGCCCAATGATACCAGACCCATTCTGTGGCCCCGAGCTTCAAAAGCGAAGACCCCCAGAGATTGTCATTGGCAAGATCGAGCGGCTTAGACATCTGCTTGCGCATCCAGTCCATGGCGCTTGCGCCAGGATTGTCAGCACCGCTGAAATCGATCACGTCAAAGACGCCGCAATAGGCCGCCATGACAACCTGATGCGGCTGCCCTTCGATTTCCTTGATGCGAGACCGTGTGACAGCAACATCATCTGACAAGCGGCGCAACGCCTGGCAGAACAGTCCTGGATGAACGGGACCATGAATTTCGATGGATTCAGCAAGGACAAAGCTCAGATCGGCGGGAGCTACCTTTTGTTTGACCCACAAGCCTGCCTGCGCAAGAGAAACCGGAAAAACCTGCTCATGTCTGCCTACAAAAGACATTGAAAAACCTCACTGAAATATCGGCCAAAACCAGAAAACAATCAAAAAGCAAGCACAATCAAACGATTGCGATGCTAGGAAACGCAAAAACTGCCACTCAAAATAAAGCACATCAGCATGTCATGAATTCAACTGCTCAACACAAATTAGAAATACTTAAATACAAAACAATAAAACCAAATTGTCGCGAAACGATACAATCACGAATAAAAATAACACAGATTTTGCTATAAAATTCACAAACTATATACAAATCAGGCACACAAGCCTGAAAACGTGAGACAATGAAAACAGCACACGGCACGTTTGTAAAGTGTCCGACTTGCAATAACCCGTAAAAATCAACGAAACAGAACGGGGATGGACTTTGCACTTAATGCCGAATTAATCGCCCAAAAGTAGAAAATTCAACAAATGCGCGCTTAAATTTCTATTTCTATCCAATTAAGTATACAAACCGAAGATGAAACAATTTTGACACTCTAACGAATAGATATAGTGCTCCAAAAAGAGATAAATAATACAAAATATACATAAACAAACATAGGCAGAAATTAAATGCGTTAGCATATCATTTTTTTGACATAAGATAATTTTTATACATAAAAACCCCTCATATTAGATAGTAAAATAATTTTCTCCGCCAATTTTCACAAAAACTAATTCATCCGTTATTGGCATATATCAAATTACGATATTTTAAAATAAAGACCAAGCATGATATTCAATGGATACGCGAACAATATAGACAGGATTGATATTATTAATGCATCAACAGAGGCCAAAGCCTTAAAAATTCTAGGGTTAATCCGAGATTCCAAGACAACACTATAATCTAAAGTGGATACAGATTGACTTAAATCTGTTCTGGATCGGGGAATGATGCAGTCTTCATTTTAAAATCGCCCGACCGTATTCACTTGAGCGTTGAATACTGATGACAGCATGTAATGGCGCTTTGACCGAATGATCGAGGGTCACAGAAGACCACACCGATATTCACCTATATACGAAGGCCCGAAGATGCTCCCACATCCTCTCCTTCAGAAAAAATCAAATACATCAATGGTTTGAAATATTCACACCATCTTCAAGACAAGGACGCATCGGCGCCTACAGTGTCCTGGTACACGATATCAAGAGCGCTTGCGCCCAGATCCGATGGATCAAGTCTGGGCGCAAGCAGAGAGGATCAGGCGGCTTCAGACTTTGCAGCCGGAACTTCTGCAATCGTCTTCAAGACCTGGGAAGCGATCTGGTAAGGGCAGCCCTGCGAGTTGGGGCGACGATCTTCCAGATAGCCACGATAGCCATTGTTGACGAAGGAGTGCGGAACGCGGATCGATGCACCACGGTCAGCAACGCCGTAGGAGAACTTGTTCCATGGAGCGGTTTCGTGCTTGCCGGTCAGACGCAGGTGGTTGTCGGGACCGTAAACGTCGATATGCTCTTTCCAGTTCTTGGCGAAAGCCGCCATAAGCGCTTCGAAATAGTCCTTGCCGCCCACTTCGCGCATGAACTTGGTCGAGAAGTTGCAATGCATGCCGGAACCGTTCCAGTCGGTATCGCCAAGCGGCTTGCAATGAAACTCGACATCGACGCCGTATTTTTCGCACAGACGCAGCAGCAGGTAGCGGGCCAGCCAGATTTCGTCAGCGGCCTTTTTGGAGCCCTTGCCGAAAACCTGGAATTCCCACTGACCCTTCGCCACTTCAGCATTGATGCCTTCATGGTTGATGCCAGCAGCCAGGCAAAGATCCAGATGCTCTTCGACGATTTCGCGCGCGACATCGCCGACATTCTTGAAGCCGACGCCGGTATAATAAGGACCCTGCGGCGCAGGATAGCCATTTTCCGGGAAGCCGAGCGGACGGCCGTCCTGATAGAGGAAATATTCCTGCTCAAAGCCGAACCATGTGCCTTCGTCTTCCAGAATGGTGGCGCGGCTGTTGGAGCTATGCGGGGTGACGCCATCGGGCATCATCACTTCGCACATCACCAGTGCACCATTGGTACGGGCCGGGTCGGGGTAAACAGCAACAGGCTTCAGCACGCAATCCGAGCTATGGCCTTCGGCCTGCTGGGTGGAGCTACCGTCGAAGCCCCAGAGGGGGAGCTGTTCGAGGGTCGGAAATTCAGCGAATTCCTTGATCTGCGTCTTGCCGCGCAGGTTCGGGACCGGCGTATAGCCGTCCAACCAGATATACTCGAGCTTGTACTTGGTCATTGTCGATCTCTCATAAGTCCAGCGCCTCGCATCGGGCGCACCCTGGGGTGATTCTCCGGCGGTCCGGGAGTCGATAAATAACAAGCAGGAACCATGCCAAACCCGCAAAAACCACCTTGCGGCAGGCAGAAAAAACGCGAGCCATATTCAAAACACCTTAAAAGCCACGGGTTTTTAACGGTTTTGTGTCAGATTGGCCTGCATGCCACCGCCTTCTCAATGCGCATTTGCAAAATAAAAGGCAGCAATGCCCGGTGGATAGCAGCGATAGCGTGAAAAAGCAGCCAAAAATGATTTATTTTTGGGCAAATTGCACTTTCTATGTGCATTTTAGCTGAAAAAATGCTATGAGATTCATCCGGGCGGAGGAGCTCGAGGAACAACGAAGGGCAGTAGCGATGACAACGGGCCTTGGTCGGGAATCGGCAAAAATCTACGAATTCCCAGTACATAATACGCAAAGACTGCGTGAAATGCGTGAGCGCAATCTCCATAAGCAGGTGATCCTCGAAAGCGGAGCCGCCAGCTGGTATCACGAAGCAGCGATCCGCGAGGCGGAAGACGCGCTCAAACAGTGACGTTTGGGCAGTGACGTTTGGGCAGTGACGTTTGGCAACAACGCAATCAGCAGGATCATGCTGCATGACCCTGCTTCGGCTGCGCGCCAGAGTATGTCAGGTTCAGAGTGAACCAGACATACTCTAGCTTGTCTTGTTTTCGTTTGTCTTTTCGGGAAAACCGGGTTCCACTTTTCCCTGACAAACTTTAAACGCGCGGCCCATTCATTCCTGCCCGGCACTCACTCTTGACCGGCACTTTCGGCTGGCAGCATTGCTTCGAGCCGAAGGCGGGCGATTTTTTCGACTTGAAGGCAGGCGGTTGAAAACTCCGTTTCGACGCTATTGTCGATCCGGGCCTCAAATGCGGTCAGAATGTCGTCTTTCGTCAGGCCCTTCACGGCAATGATGAACGGAAAGCCGAATTTTTCCATATAAGCACTATTGAGCGCTGTAAAACGCTGGTGTTCAGACTCGGACAGGCGATCGAGCCCGGCGCCAGCCTGTTCGCTGCGGCTTTCCTCTGTCAATTCGCCTGTAATAGCCAATTTTCCCGCCAGATCCGGATGCGCCCGCAGCACATCGAGCCGCTCGGCTTGGGTTGCTGTGCGAAATATCGCACTCATTCCATCATGAACGCCAAGGGCGGTCAGAGGTTCGTCAATAAAACCGGCATCGAAAGCGCGCTCGGCAATGAACGGTGAATGTTCGAATATCCCGCCGAATTGCTCAATGAAATCCTGTCGCTGCATCGGTTCACCCCTGTTTTGATCTGCAATCGATAGCCAATATGCAACGGGTTGGAAAGAGCCGGACTTTCGGAAGGCCCGCCGAATATTCACGGTAGATGTTGAACACACCCGCCAGACACCTATCTAAGGAGCGGGCTGCCGTTCCCAACGGCTTTTCCGTGCCCTTCCCAATTACAGTACCCATTCCTCCCCATGACAAAAAAGGAGCGCCGCATGCCAATCGCAAGAGGTTATGCCGCAACCGACGCCAGCAAGCCGCTGGAACCCTTCACTTTTGAGCGTCGCGAACCCAATGATGACGACGTGGTGATTTCTATCAAATATTGTGGTGTCTGCCATTCCGACATCCACCAGGCCCGCAATGAATGGGGCAATTCCGCATTCCCCATGGTGCCCGGTCACGAAATTGCCGGTGTCGTCACCGCCGTTGGTGCAAGCGTATCGAAATTCAAGGTCGGCGATCATGTCGGCGTTGGCTGTTTCGTCGATTCCTGTGTCCATTGCCAGGAACGCGATGTGGATATCGAGCAATATCTGCCCGGCCTTGTCCAGACCTATAACGGCGTAGACCGCGACGGCAAGACCGCCACCCAGGGCGGCTATTCCGACACGATCGTCGTCAAGGAAGGCTATGTCCTGTCGATCCCGGACAATCTGCCACTCGACAAGGCTGCCCCATTGCTTTGCGCCGGTATCACGCTCTATTCGCCGCTGGCCCATTGGAAGGCCGGTCCGGGTAAGAAGGTGGCCATCGTCGGCATGGGCGGTCTCGGCCATATGGGCGTCAAGATCGGTGCGGCCATGGGCGCGGAGATCACCGTGCTCAGCCAGACCCTGTCGAAGAAAGAGGATGGCCTGCGTCTCGGCGCCAGCCATTACTATGCGACCAGCGACGCCAAGACTTTCGAGACGCTGGCCGGATCCTTCGACCTGATCATCTGCACCGTCAGCGCCGATATCGATTGGAATGCCTATCTCAACCTGCTGAAGGTCGATGGCACCATGGTTCTGCTTGGCGTACCGGAAAAGCCAGTTCCGGTGCACGCCTTCTCGCTCATCCCCGCCCGCCGCAATCTGGCCGGCTCGATGATCGGGTCGATCAAGGAAACCCAGGACATGCTGGATTTCTGCGGCAAGCACGGCATCACCTCCGATATCGAGCTGATCGATATCAAGGATATCAACACGGCCTATGAACGGGTGTTGAAAAGCGACGTGCGGTATCGTTTCGTCATCGATATGGCAACGCTGGCCGCCTAGGCGCCCTTGTCGCAGTTTGTCTTTTCGGGAACCTAACTGGCCACTTTTCCCTGACAGACTCTAACAGCGAACAAAAACATCCCCCGGCCAAGACCGGGGGATGCACAAAACCTCACATAAAATGAATATCAGATCAACGCGCAGGCTTCAGTTGCAGGCGTGAAATCCCGGCTGCGACGTTCAGACCCGTTCCGGCCTCCGCGCTGAGCGGCTGCAAGCCAAAATTCTTGTTGCTGCCGCCAACCAAGGCGTTGGCGCCAAGGCCGATGCCCACCGAGGCTCTCGCCGATGCGCCGACATAGGTGCCCGCCAGCGCGCCCTGGCGTGTGGTGGTTGGATTGATGTTATAGACGATCCAGCGGATGTAGCTCTTGCCGGTAATACCAACATCCAGGCCCAGCTTGCCGATAGAGCCGCTGTAGCGCTCGACTTTGCCAGAACGCTGCTGGAAATCGCAGGTCACTGTTCGGCTCGAGCCGATCAACATGCCGATGCCGCCTGCAACCTCGCAGGACAAGGTGCCCAAACGCTCCTTCGGCTGGGTCGCCGTCATCTGGGAGGCAGGGTGACGCGTGCTATTGTGATGGGTATTTGCTGCATTGGCGACCGAAGCCGCCCCCATCGCCGCCACCGCGACCAGAGCAAAAACTGTTCTCATCGAACGTTCCTTTCCGCTGTTGCGGACCGTTTCCGGTCCCCTTTCGCAAGGTGGTAATCCACCTTGACCGAATGTGTTTCACCGGCAGCCACGCGGCGTGGCTACCGTTATTATCGTACAACGCCAGCGGGCGATGATGCTGCACATCTTCAAACCCGTGAGACTTCGAGCATGATAATTCGTTTACTTGAAGGCATCCTTGGCCTTGCCAACGGTGGACTGAATCTTGCCAGCGGCCTTGTCCATCTTGCCTTCGGCTTCGAGCTTCTTGCTGCCCGTTACCTTGCCGACGGCTTCCTTGACGCTGCCCTTGGCTTCCTTGGCGGCACCTTCGATGCGATTCTTGTCCATAGTTTTCGTCCTTCTCTTGATTAAGGAAGACCGTTGTTGGTGTTCCGGCAGTGAAACGTGCGGCCGGAAAAATTGTTCACCAGTCATTAAAAGAAATTGAAATTGTTTGGCTCGCTATAGGCGGGTAAAATAGTACAGATCCTACCGTTGGATGCAGACACATCTATTCGATGTACAAGTTGAGTTCGAACATAACCACAGGGAAAGCGGCGATCTCTTACAGATTATATCTTGAATGAAGAAGGAAGGATTGCGGATCAAATCCAAAACTTGAAAGCTATGATCGCGGCCAGATGCAGAATACCGGGTAATTTCCGGACCCAATTGCGGTTTAAGGAGAAAATTATCTATTATTTTCAATAGATTAAAAGCGTCTTCTGGGGCTTACAAAATGTATGAGGCCATAAGCGCAGGACGGTTCTCCCGGCAGGAATTGCTTGCACTTGTTTTAACATTTTTTGCTTTCAAATGCTTTTCCAAGTGTAAATTTCTAATTTTTATCATTTTATACGTTTGAAAGAATACGAAATATTTTTTTAATAATTGCTCTCTTAATATAATATTGATCTACTGCAAGAGAAAACCAGACCATGAATGTCATGCATATCGCATCGAAAAATCCCGCCCAACATCTGGTTATCGCGGGTGGACTTGCAATATTTCTGGCATTGACGATCTGGTCCGAGGTTGCAAACTGGACGGCCCAGGTGTCGCGGATGAATTCTTATCTCGCGCAAACGGCAAGAGCGATTGCCCAGCATACGGACGATGTGATCGAAGTGGCCAAGCAACCTCTGGCTGGGCTGGTCTTCGAAGTGCAGGAAAACAACAGCAAAAGCGTTTTGCAGAGCCTGGACCTGGTTCGCAGGATGCGTGAGCTTATCAAGACGTCACCCTATTTGCGCAGTTTGGCCTATATCGGCCCGGATGGTCGGCTGATTGAGTCGACCTCCGATCCGTTTTCATCGGGTCTCGATCTTTCCAGCCGCAGCTATTTCAAGATCCATCAAACATCCACGGAGTTGCAACCATTTGTCGATGGACCCTATCAAAGTCCGTCGGTCAAAGACTGGTTCATTACCCTGTCCCAGCGGATGAACGATGATCGGGGGCAATTTGCCGGCATCATGGTGGCGACCATTGATGTCGAAAGCTTCATCCGGTTTTTCCGGAGTTTCAACATGCTGGACAACGGTGCCTTCGCGATGATGGATGGCGCCGGGCGGGTTCTGGTCCGTGCGCCCCTGGATGCGACGGCCATGGGCACCAGCATTGCCGATTCAGCTTTGTACCGAAACGCTATTTCGACAAGCAACATTGGAAATTTTCAATATACATCGCGATTTGACGGCATATTGAGAACCTCTGGCTATTATAAAAGCAGCAATACACAGATCACCGTACTTGTCGCTGTCTCCAAAAAAGCTATTCTTTGGTATTGGATAGACATCAGCAAACCCCGATGGATCTGTTTTATCGTCGCATTGATGGTCGCATGCGCGTTGGGCATCCGCTTGAGACGGCAATGGGCATTGAAGCGCCGCGACGAGATGATTATTGCCGCACGGGAAGCGGAGTTTCGCCTGATTGCCAATGCCTCATCCGACTTGATCGAAAAACTGGATGACAACGGTATCCGCGAATATGTTTCCGCAGCCGCCAAATCTGTTCTCGGCGTGGAGGCCGATACGATTGTCGGACGCAGCGTGTTGGACGAATACGATGCCGAGGCCCGGCAATACTGGTCAGAGGCGCTCGCCAACATTGCCGCCGGTTCATCAATCGAACGGCTTGTGTTCCCGAGGATTAAAAAAACCGGTGAGATCGCCTGGCTGGAAACCGTGATAACCCGGGTTCGCAGCTTCGATATCAGCAGCGGCATGGTTGCCGTAACCAGGGACGTTACAAGTCAAAGGCTTTTGCAGGAAGAGCTGGATCGGCTTGCCAACACGGATGAATTGACGCAGCTTTCCAACAAACGTCACTTCAACAGGCAGCTGAAAAGTCTTTCCGCCGAGGCACGGATGGTGGGCACTCCACTGTCACTGCTTGTCGTTGATGTCGATAAATTCAAGCTGTTCAACGATACCTATGGTCATCTGCCGGGTGATAATTGCCTGCGGAAAATTTCGACCGAAATCGCCGCTGCAATCCGTCCCGAAACGGATCTTGCCGCGCGCTACGGTGGAGAGGAAATCGTCATCCTGCTGCCGGGAAAAACCGCGAGCCAGGCACACAAAGTGGGCGAGGAGATCCGCCAACGGATCGCCGCCCTGGAGATAATCCACCAGAAAAACCTGCCCTGGGGGTATGTGACCGTCAGCATCGGCGTGGCAGAACAATCACCTGCGCATGATGAAACAGATGAAGCTCTGTTTGTGAAAGCCGATAAATGCCTCTACACGGCCAAAAACTCCGGTCGCAATAAAGTCGTCTCTTTTGATGAGAATTTGTCAGCCGCGGCGGCCTGAGGCTGTCGCGACTCATTTTGAATATCTTGGGCCTTTGATGCATGTGGGGCATTCAAGTCGAGGATGCATGGGCATCCTCCATAACTTGTTCTGTTATTGTCCCTGCTACCATTCAGGCTTGTGGTGGGCGTGCCAGTGCTTGGCAATATCAAGGCGGGTCGGCGTCCAGACCTTGTCATGGGACAGGACGTAATCCAGAAAACGCTTCAGCGCCGCCGCCCGGCCAGGACGGCCAACCAGCCGGCAATGCAGGCCGACGGACATCATTTTCGGCGCGCCCTCTGCGCCTTCCTGATAGAGCGTATCGAAGGCATCCTTCAGATAGGTGAAAAACTGGTCGCCAGAGTTGAAGCCCTGCGGCGTGGCAAACCGCATGTCATTGGTTTCCAGCGTATAGGGAATGATCAGAAACGGTTTGCCATTCAGATCCGGCACCCAGAAAGGCAGGTCATCGGAGTAATTGTCGGAGGAATAGAGAAAACCGCCCTCCTCCATCACCAGCCGCAGCGTGTTGTCGGAAGGCTTGCCCTGATACATGCCATAGGGGCGCTCCCCCGCCACCTCCGTATGCAGGCGCACCGCTTCCAGAATGTGCTGGCGTTCAATCTCCTCAGGGAAATCCTTATATTCCAGCCAGCGATAACCATGGCTGGCGATTTCCCAGCCCGCCTCCTTCATCGCCACTACCGCGTCCGGGTTGCGGGCCATGGCCAGCGTGACGCCATACACCGTCACCGGTATATTGAGGGCCGTAAACATCCGGTGCAGACGCCAGAAGCCAGCACGCGACCCATATTCATAGATGGATTCCATGTTCAGGTTGCGCTGGCCGGGCCATGCCGCCGCACCAACGATTTCCGACAGCAGATTTTCGGAGGCCGGGTCACCGTCGAGAATACAACTCTCCCCACCTTCCTCATAATTGATGACGAACTGCACCGCCACACGCGCCTCTCCCGGCCAGCGTGGATCGGGGGTACGGCGACCATAGCCGATGAGATCGCGGGGGTAAGTTTCAGTCTTCATAGCTGCTACCTTCTCGTCTTGTGACAAGAAACGGTAAGCAACCCTGCCCTTTTTGTCGAGAGGGCATACAGCATCGTGAGATCAGGCGATCTTGCGCGCCGAGACCCGCCCCATCGGATGCAGTGAATGCACCACCAGTGGCGCACCCGGCTCACGCTCGATAAACAGCGCCAGATTGGCAAACACGACAGGGTTTTGCAGCAGCGGCGCGAAATAGTGAGTCGCCGCCTGATGCAGGCGATCGCGGTGGCTGAGCGGCAAAGGCCCGGTCAAGGGCATGTAGAAACGGTATTCGTCCAGCACATGCGGATCGCCCCAGCGGTAAAGATTGGCAAATTGCGGCGCGCTGAGACGTTCGGGCGCCATGCGCTCAATTTCGGCATCGCTGAGCGGCGCGCGGAACCGGTCGAAATTCTGTACCACCAGCGCCGCCACCCGGTCTAACTGGTTGGACGGATGTGTCAAAGTCAGACCGCAAAAATCACCGAGCTTCGCCACTTCCAGCCCCGGCAGCGTGAAAGGCTCAACAATGCCAGCAAAATGCATCAACTCACGCAACAACTGGGCTTCACTGACCTCAGGATGTAGGGCAAATGGCGCTTTCAGGCAGCCATGGAACCCATTTCGACGCGGCAAGGCCGTATGAAAGGCAATCTCGTGCAGGCCAAGCCCTGCCAGCCCCGGATGTTCGACCGGCTCATCGGAATAGACATTGCGTCCCAGCCAGCTGGCGGCTGCAAGCGACAGCGGGTCACGCGCAGAGGGTGTATAGCAAATTGAATATCGCATGCGGGTGACCTCCGGCAGCGACGAGCGTCTGCAAAGACGCGCCAGGAACGCTGCAAATCTTATAATGACTGCATTACGGCATGCTCGACCAAACTGATCCTGTCACACGCATCCTTAAACCCGATGGATTTGTAGATTTATGCAACGCATTCAAATCGGTACAACGCCTGGCCTGCATTCTGCCAAACGCATGGCGCTGTCATGCAAAACAATCGAATCGACCATGACCGACAGCCCGCATGCGCAGTCAGATAGGGGATTTGCATGACACTATGACGAAAGTGACCGAGCATCAGGTTCACTTTTTACGCGAGATCACAGGAGGGTGATGAGAAGCGACCTCGGATTACGCAAGGCTCGACGTTTGAAATATTTTTAAAGGGAACATCAAGGCCGGTTTATCAACCGACCGGGTTTTCCAACGGCGGTTCCACGGCTTTATCAGCAATACGGGAGGCGATCAGCAGATGATGGGCAAGCGTAAAACCATCAGGCATATCAAGCTCTCCACCAAAAATCGGCCGTAATGCCTGCTGCGCCAGGCTATGCGCCAGCCCGAAGCTGATCTTGAAGCCGCCGGTCAGCGCAATCAACCTGGGATGATCGGGATGTGGCCCCACCATGGGATCGCGGTCTATCGACTTGGGCCGCAGTCCGGCCCAGCGCTCCACCACCGGGGCATCCCCCAGCATCGGCACCAATCGGCGGGCCTTGGCAATCAGGGTTTCCAGCTGGTCGTCGGTGGTCAAGGGTACATCCCAGCGATTTTCGCTGGTGCTGCCAATCGCCACATGCCCACCTTCATGCGGCACGGCATAGATACCGTCCAGATAGACCAGCGGCAGGGCCGGATCGACATCGGCCTTCAGCAATGCCGCCTGCCCCTTGACCGCCATGCCGAGCGGCAGCACACCGGTCGGGCTAAACCCGTCAAGCAGTGGAAAACTCCCCACGCCGGCTGCAACGATCACATGGCCGAAGGCAATCTGGCTTGCATCCGCCAATTCCGCCCATTGCCGGGCCGGATCGATCGCCCTGACCGCCGAACCCTCAATGATCCGGCAGCGCGGCGATGCGACAAGGGCCGCCTTCAGCGCCGCCGTCAAGCCGCGCGGCGACACCCGCGCTGCCAGCGTGTCATGCACCAGACCGGCTTGCGTGACAGCCATATCCGGCCAGCCATCGCCAGCCGGGGAGTGGTCAATAACCTTCCAGGCAAATTGCCGGTCGCCAGTTTTCCAGGCGGTTTCGGCGTCTTTTTCGTGCCGCTGGGCAATCACCCGCAGATGTGGCTTGGGCAAGGGCATCAGCCGCCCGGACCGCCGATAGCCCACAGCAATGCCGGTCTCTGCCTCAAGCTGCGCTGCTTCCGTCTCCAGCGCTAGCAGCGCATCGAACTGAAACTGCTTCTTGCGATCCCATTTGTCCGGCATATAGGGCATGAGCGCGCCCAGCAGCCCGCCACTGGCACCATTCGCCACCCGACCGCCATCGACAAGAACCACATCCAGCCCGGCCAGAACCGCAAAACGCGCCGCCCACAGGCCCATGATGCCGCCGCCGACCACCAGCAGATCTGCCGCGAGGCTATGGGACGCGCCTTTGAGGGACAAGTGTTGACCGGAGACCGAAGCCGTCCTATCGCCTGTCTTCATGACACACTCCACTTCCAATCCCGATCCGATGCCTGACGCCGAAATGGCGGACACCCAGCCTCTCAGCTGGCAGGACGGCGATATGCCCTATTCCACCGCCTTTGGCGACCATTTTTACTGCCAGACCGATGGCCGCCTGGAATGCGGCCATGTTTTCCTCGAAGGCAATGAATTGCCGCAGCGCTGGATCGGCGCGTCTTCTTTCCGCATCGGCGAGCTGGGTTTCGGCACCGGGCTGAACGCCATGGAAACCTGGCGCCAGTGGCAGGCAACGCGCCCTCCCAGCGGGCATCTGACCTTCATATCCTTTGAGCTTTATCCGATGGCGCGCGCCGATATCGACCGCGCCCTGACGCGCTGGCCGCAAATCGATGCAGAGCGGCAAGGCTTGCTGGCGCTGTGGCCGGATGATCCGCAAGGTCAAGTCCAGCTCGATCTCGACGCCCAGACCCGGTTGATCGTGGTCTGCGGCGACGCGCTGGCCTCCCTGCAAGCCTGGAGCGACACCTTCGACGCCTGGTATCTCGATGGTTTTGCCCCATCCCGCAACAGCGCCATGTGGTCGCTGGAGCTGATGACGCGGCTCTATCAGCTGACAACGCCCGGTGGCCGCTTCGCCACCTATGCCGCCGCCGGTTTCGTACGCCGCAACCTTATCGCCGCAGGCTTTACCGTGGAGCGCCGCCCGGGCTTTGCGGGCAAACGAGAAATGCTATGCGGGACGAAGACGAAGCCGTCGTGATCTCAGATACGCTGTCATCGACCGGATCGGCCCCACGGTCACAGTGCCGTCAGCCTCGCACCGAGATCCTCTGCCAGGGTCTGTGGCTGCGTCTGCGCTGCGGCGCCCCCTAACCAATAGGCAATGCAGTCCTGCAGACGGTCGGGACTGACAGGCTTGAGGACGAGATCATCAAGACCGGCTTTATGGCAGGCCGCCTTGTCATAGGTGGAAAGATCGCCCGCAAGACCGATCAGCACGGTCGGCGCGGTCTGTGGCTGTTGGCTTTCCTCAGCGCGGATCTGCCTGACCATATCGAGCACTCGCGCCCGATCCTCAACGAGATCGATCAGCATCATGCCAGGCTGCCATTGGCGCCAGAGGGCAAGCGCCTCGCTTTCCCCATCCACGCAGGCATGGCCAACCCCCAGCGCCTGCAAGGCCTGATGGAAAAAATGACGCTCCGCTTCACCGGCATCCAGCACCAGCAGATCGATCTGCTCCTGCTGCATCACACCCGACGACATCAGAGCCACTTGCTCTCCGTCCGAGATCACAGGCGCCTCAGCCTCCGGTTCCGCCCTCAACCCGGAGATAGCGCCGCGCCGCGTGCCGCGCAACACATCGATGACAACATTGCGCAGCAGGTTTTCACCCACAGGCTTGGTGAGCTGCGCTTGAATATTCAGCCCATCGGCCATTCTATCGAGATTGAAGGGCGCATCCGCCGCCAGCAGGATGATCGACAGCGGATCGAACCGTCGATCACCGCGGATCTTGCGCACCAGATCCAGCCCGCCGCCGCTGCGCCGGCAGCAATCGATCACAACCACCTCAATCGGGCTTTTCTGGCTCTCGGCCTGTTCCAGCACGGCCAGCGCCAGCGCCGGATCGTTAACCGCCACGCCATCGAAGCCCCAACGGCAAAGCTGGTCATTGAGAATGCCGCAGCTGATATCATTGCTTTCAAAACCCAGGACCCGGGCACCGCGCAGATGAAAGCCAGCAAGGCTCGGTAGTTTTTCAGCCGCCATTGCAAAGGGCAGATTGACAGTCACGGTGGCACCTCGACCGGGCGCGCTTTCCACCCCGATCGTCCCGCCAAACAGATCGACAAGCCCACCGGCAATCGAAAATCCGAGACCCGCCCCATCCCGGTGATGCAAAGCCCCGTCATTCATCTGCGAAAACTTGGTAAAGGCCATCAGGCATTGCTCCGGCGTCATGCCATGGCCAGTATCCTCGATCCGCAGAACCAGCCATGCACGGGCGCGGTCACTCACCTCGGCATTCGTTTCAGAAATAGGATCTCCGTGGCTTTGGAGCGTGACGTCCAGATCCGGCTCTTCCTGGCGCAAACCGAGATCGACCAACACATGCCCCCTGTCGGTGGCCCGGATTGCCTCCCCCAACAGATTGGTGAGAATCTGGCGGAACCGACCCGCATCGCCCGCCAGCATATGGGTCAGCCTGCCCTGACCGCGCACCAGGATGTCCACATCCTTTTCCGCGGCGCGCCCGGCCATCAAGGTCACCACATCCTCCACCGCCGCCAGCGGATCGAAGGGGGCCGAGCGCAAGGACAGGCTCCCGTCATCGATCTTCGAGAAATCGATGATGTCATTGATAATGGTCAGCAGCGAGCGCCCGGATTTGACGATCACATCGACAAAGGTCTTTTGCCGGGCATCAAGATTGGAAGACAGCAGCAATTCCGTCATACCCAGCACGCCGCTCATCGGCGTGCGGATCTCATGGCTCATATTGGCCAGAAACCGCGATTTGGCCTTATCCGCCGCCTCGGCCTGCGCCGCAAGCGTTGTCAGCTCCGCCTCACGCTGCTTGGCCTCGCTGGCATCGCTGATCACGAACAGCCAGCGGTCCTCGGCGCTGACAATCGCCTCGATACTGCGCCAGGCACCATCGCGCCGTTGCACCACGACGCTGGCGGAGGTGTCAGCGGACATCCTTGATCGCATCCGGTCGAGGAACCCCTTTGGATTGTCGCCGAAATCGCCCCGTTCGGCGCAGTAATCGAAAAGCTGGCGCCAATCCGCACCTGTGCGCACCAGATGCGGCGACACGTTCAATATTTCCGCCAATTTATCGTTGCGGTAAAGGATACGGTCCGTCTGGATGACACACAGCCCCTGGGCCATGTGCTGGGTCGCCTCTTCCAGCAGCTTGCCGACATCCTGCAGCCGGGCACGGGCCTCGTCTATCTCGCGCTCACGCAAGCGCTGCTCGGTATAGTCAGAGAAAGTCAGCATGATCTGGCCATCGTCCAGCGGCGATGCCGTAATCACGATATGCCGGCGATCCGAAAGCGTCACCTCGGTTTGCCGCGCCGCCGTCAATGTCCGCAATTCAAGACTATAGGCGGCGATCCGGCTTTCCGGGTCGATGCTATCAGGACTGGGGCTATCAGGATTGGGGCTGGCGTCATCGCCAGTCTCGAGTGGCCAGCCATTGGCATGGGCGTGGCGCAGATAATCCGCGAAACTTGTGCCAGTCATGGCCTGGTCTTCAGGCCAGCACACCATATTGCGTGCCATGAGGTTGGAAAAACTTAAACTCTGATCGGCATCGAGGATGATCACCCCGACCGGCATGGTGCGCAGAATGGCCTCTATATCGTCGTAGAGCTTTTCGGCATGCGCCTTGGCTTCGCGCAATTGTCGTTCGCCGATCTTCAGCAGCGAAACATCCGCCAAAGTCCCGACGATATAAGGCGCGCCATCCTTGGTCTCGATCCGCTTCAGGCTGGTCAGCAAGGGCACGGTGTCGCCATTGGGCATGATGATCAGCTGTTCGCGCTCCGTCGCGCATCCAGTTTCCAGGACCTCGATATTCTCCTGGCGCAGGGCCTCGCCTTCGGCAGGAAACATCTCGTCTTCGCGCAAGCCATAAAAGCGGGTCCGGTCGCCACCCAGCATTTGTTCATAAGCGGCATTGGCAAACACCAGCCGCCGGTCGCCATCGCGCAGAAAAACCGGCTCCGGTACATTTTCCAACGCTGCACGGTAAAGAGTACTTTCGCGCTCATAGGTCTGCGCCTCGGTAACATCGGTATAAAGCAGCAGAAACTGACCGTTTTCCAGGCGGTTGCCCCGGGCCGAAATCACCCGTCCGTTCGGCATGGCGATCTGGCATGGCTCTGGTTCGTCTATCGACGCGGCAAGGAATTGGCCGGATGTATCCTCACCACTCCCATCCCACCCCGCACCTCCGATAACGTCGAGAACCGCCTGAAAATTCATGCCGAACTTCAGCTCAACCGTTGTCTCACCCAACATTCTGGAGAAACTGGTGTTGAAATAGACAATATCGAGCTGCGGATCGAGAAGCAGCACACCAAGCGGAATGAGATCGAGAAGCATCGCATAATCGGCTGGCAGGCAGGCACCAGGCGCCCCATTACCAACACCAGCGCTCCCACCTTGAGAAGCGACCTCTCTTGAGATTTCAGCCATGGCAGAAGGCATCTGGGCGCCTGACAGCGGCGGCTCTTTCTTCCAGCCCCGGCTCTTGACCCGGCCAGGCCGCTCGCGAAACACCCCGAAGACATAGGGCATTTCGTCTTCGGTGATGAAGCGCTCGATCTGCACCCGGCAATGCTGGCGGCCGCTGTGATCGAAACACAGAGCCAGATGTTCTTCCGCAAACACCAGCGCCCGGCGCTCGACATCCTCCCAGGCCAGATCTTCCGGACGGTCCGTCAGTTCCCCCGCCCGCTGTCCGAGAAGATCATCGAGATCCGCTCCAAAAAATGCGACAAAGGCGGGATTGACGGCAACGAAACGAAGCTCGCTATCCTTGATGAAAGCGGGCACATCAAGCCTGGCGATTTTCTCGCACGCTATGGTGAGCAATCCGCCTTCTATCGGCAATGGAATCCCCTTTGTTGCCCGAGCCGCCTGCATCACGGATGAACCTCTCTGTGCCCTTTTCCGCCGTGGAAACAACCCTATCACCAGGCAAAACACAAAACAAAGCGCCTGACTGAAAAAATCCTGTCAATCTCCTGTTTCACAAAGCTTTTTACCAGCACGGGCAGCACCGTGCGCAAGACAGGGCCGAACGCCCAGTCTTTGTGGCGGAGACGCGGCACACCAACCGGCAATCTTATAAAATATTTTTTAAATTCAATATCTTATGGCATTTACTCTTGTGACGTCCGTCGCTTTAAATGACGATAATTTAATCTTGGCTCCACAATTCCATCATTAATCTGCCCGTTTTCAGGATCATCTTCATACCATTCTCTTCGGAGAAAAAGTTCTGAAAGGATCAAACCATGTCCGTATTTCGCATGAGTATGTCTGCGGGCCTTGTCGCCACTCTCGTAGGTGCCTCGCTGATGGCGACGGCCCCTGCCGCAGAGGCCCATGACCCGTTCTGGGGTGGCGTCGCAGCCGGTGCCGTCGGTGGTATCGTCGGCAGCGCCATCGTCAACGGAATGGATGGGGGACCGCGCTATTACCGGTCCTATGACCCACCACCACCGCCCCCACCGGTTTATCGGACCTATTATCGTCCGGTCTATGCGGCGCCCTGCCATTTCGAGCGGCGCTATGATGAATGGGGCGACAGCTACCGCGTTCAGGTCTGCCCCCGGTAAATGATCTGCCGCCCGTCACCCAGACGGGGTATATAGTAGAAATATTCAGCGCCCGCCCGTCCATGATGGGCGGGCGCTTGACATTTGGCCGCAAAACGCGCAAAAGCGGCGCAAGCTTTCAGCCTTCCGGCCGCCGCGTGAGCGCGCCACTGCATTCCGGCTTTGCCTATTTCGGCACTGTCATGCAAAAAAGGTATGGGTGCTTCATATATGACCGCATCAGCGGTCAAACGCACCGAAAGTCGTTTCCAACTTACAAGTTCCCAATTCACGCGGGGTTCTTGACGCCAAAGACCGCTATAATCGCAATGAGGCGATCGTGGCTCAGTGTCTTGGCGCCCCGAAAGGTTTATGAATTGACCAGTTTTAACGAACTTGGCCTCTCGCCGACTGTTGTCGCCACGCTGACCCAGCTTGGCTTCGAAACCCCTACCCCCATCCAGGCGCAGGGCATTCCAGTGGTGATGGCCGGTCGCGACCTGATTGGCCTTGCCCAGACCGGCACCGGCAAGACCGCTGCCTTTGGCCTGCCGATCATCGAGTTGCTGATGAAGGACGAACGCCGTCCCGACAATCGCACCACCCGCACGCTGATTCTTGCCCCAACCCGCGAACTCGTCAACCAGATCGGCGACAATCTGCGGTCCTTCATTCGCAAGACCCCGATCAAGATCAACCAGGTGGTTGGTGGCGCATCGATCAACAAGCAGCAGCTTCAGCTGGAACGTGGCACCGACATTCTGGTCGCCACTCCGGGCCGGTTGCTGGACCTGATTTCCCGCAATGCGATTTCGCTGCGCGCCGTCACCCATCTGGTGCTGGACGAAGCCGACCAGATGCTGGACCTGGGCTTCATCCACGACCTGCGCAAGATTGCTAAGATGGTTCCGGCCAAGCGCCAGACCCTGCTGTTTTCGGCCACCATGCCGAAGGCGATTGCTGATCTGGCCGGTAGCTTCCTCAACAATCCGGTCACCGTCGAAGTGTCGCCTCCGGGCAAGGCCGCCGACAAGGTCGAACAGTATGTTCACTTCGTCAACGGCCAGAACCACAAGACCGAACTGCTGAAGAAGACCCTTGCCGATCATCCCGATGGCCGTTCCATCGTTTTCCTGCGCACCAAGCATGGCGCTGAAAAGCTGATGAAGCATCTGGAAATCACCGGTTTCTCGGTTGCCTCCATTCACGGCAACAAGAGCCAGGGCCAGCGCGAGCGCGCCTTGAAGGGTTTCCGCGATGGGTCTATCCGCACGCTGATCGCCACCGACGTTGCCGCCCGCGGCATCGATATTCCGGCTGTCAGCCATGTGTTCAACTATGACCTGCCGGAAGTGCCGGACGCCTATGTCCATCGCATCGGCCGTACTGCCCGTGCTGGCCGCGACGGCATTGCCATTGCCTTCTGCGGTCCTGATGAAGCCCGCCTGCTGCGCGACATCGAGCGCCTGATGGGGATTGAAATTTCTGTTGCCAGCGGTGAAGCTCCGGCTGACCGTGGCCGCCCTGCCCGTCCAACCCGCCGCGCAGGTGGCGGTGGTGCAGGCGCCGGTGCCGGCAACCGCAACCATGGCAACCCGGCCCGCAAGGATGGCCGTCCGCAAGGCCGTGGCCCACGCGAAGAAGGCGATGGTGGTGAACAGCGTTCGACCCGCCCAGCCAACCGCAACAAGCCAGCCAACGGTCGCCCGGCCCGCCGCCCAGACCGTCCACGCCAGGACGGCCCGGCCCGCGCCGGTGCAGGCGGCCAGCGCCGCGAGCGTTAAACGTCTTCTGTGAATTTGCGAAAGGCCGGTTTTTCCGGCCTTTTTCTTTGACCAGAAGAGATGAAACACGGCTGAAAATGGCAAAAGGGCCGTGTGTTTCATCAAACACACGGCCCTTATCATCTCATTGGGATTGCTTACCCGTCAGCTTTCAGTGTTGACGAAGCGGCTCACTGCTGCTTGGTGCCGACGATCTTCTTGGTGATTTCCGTCATGCAATATTCGGCCACGGCGGCAATGGTCCATGCCGGGGTAGCGGCACCGGTGGAGCCGGGAATCAGAGAACCATCAACCACATAGAGGCCTGGTACCGGCGTGTTCTCGTCGGCCGCCAAGACCTGGCCGAATTCGTTGCAGGCCTTGCGGAGCACGCAGCCGCCGAGCGGATGGGCCGTGACGCCATAGGCCACCACGAACTCCTCCGGTACGGTGTTGCTTTTCCAGTCAGGCACGCTCTCGGCGTGAAGCAGCCGGGTCGATGCCAGTGCCGGCAGTGCACCACGATAGGAAATCGAACCATCGCGCAGGATCAGGCTTTCACCCTCCGTGCTGGCATTGATCTCACCCCATTCGGTCAGAACTGTTGCCAGCGCTGTGATCGAATCCAGTACGCCGACATTTGTGTCGCCATCTTCGGAAGGCTTCGTACCGGCTTTCGGCGTATTGGGATAATAGAGACTATAGACCTTTCGGCCCGAAGAACTATTCTGGATGAACTTGCCAGGCGCCGGCTGGTAGCAGACCGACATATTATAGGTGTTTTGCAGATTGTCGGCTTCGTCAAACCAGGCCGGATAGAGCATGAGGCGAATGAAAGACGCCGAATTATTGCTCTTCATGTAGTCGATCGACTGATTGAAGGCCGCCTCCAGCTTGTCGTCCGGAAGGGTGATGCCATCCAGGCTTTCGTCCTTGACGAAGTAGAAGGAGGCATCGGTCGAGCCGGGACCGCCATCCGAAGGCCGCGTCCTGCAGCTCATGTCCTGGGTGCCGGTGACATCGCCATTCTGGCCCCAGAACTGGCCGACATATTTGCTCAGCGCTGGCAGGCCATTGGTGTCAGGCGCTTGCGGATTGGGATTGTTGGAATATTCCAGCAGCATCGATGCCGTATGCATGGAGCCAGCCGAGAAGATCACGTTCTTCGCCCGATAGGTCACCGATGTCGGATTGGCGACATCGGTTGGCGAGATCTTCTCGACAGTGACGACATAGACCGGGTTCACGCTGTTGGAGCTCAGATCCTGGTAGACATTGGTGACATTGCTCAGGCATTGAATGTCAAGCAGGCCGGTTCCCTTGGCCTGTTTCAGGTAGTTCTGGTCCAGCGCCTTCTTGACGCCCAGCAATTCCGTGCCTCCCAATGGCGTGGTCGAAATCGAATAGCTGTTCATGCCATACCACATTTCGCCGATGATGGCAGACGGCAGCATTTCGACATTGACTTCCTTGCACACCACGCTCCAGTCGAGCGCCAGCTTGGTATATTCCAGCTTGATTGACTGGATCGGCGTTTCGACCGCCCCGGACTTGACAACCTCATCGATCTTCGCGACCTGCTCCCTGAAGCTGCGGGTAGAGAGATAGGGCGGGCTGTCCTTGAGCGGATAGGTGACCGTCAGGTCCGCATCGCTGCTCACCGGCACCGTCACAGACACCTTGTTTTCCTTGGCATCGATGGTTTTCGGCCCCATCATCTGCTCAACGGTGTCGTAATGCTTCGCCAGTTCGCCGTAGGATAGCAGCACATCCTTGTAGGAATCCAAATGCTCTGGATCGCGGAAGGCCAGGGTGAAGGCCAGTTGTGACGGCTTCTGGAAGAAGGTGTTATAGACCTGTGACGTGCCGCCCAGCGCCGCGCCAACAATGGTGGTCATGGTCGGCGAGCCTCCATTATCAAAAGCAGGGATCATCTCGACCAGGCCGGGATAGACCGGAATCGGACGCTGCGCATAGGTGGTCATCGTATTGAAGTTGCCGGTTGCATCATCCAAATCCTCGGGCTGGCCATAGGTATCCGGTGGGGATTGCGGCGTGCCGAACGGCTCGACATTCGTCATCCAGCCAGCGCGGCCATCCGGCTGGCGATAGTTGCTAAACGGCGGCGCGGTGGTGGGCTGGCCTGTCAGATTGCCCCACCAGTCCTTGCCGCGCTCCAAAAGCAGTACGGGTTTGCCCGCGGTAGCCGAATAATTGGCTTTCTGGAAGGCTTCGCACAGCCTGAGCGCGGCGACGCTGCCGCCGAAGCCGGAGCCGATAATGATCGTTTCATAAACCGGCGGACCGCCATTTTCGGGAATGACAATTTCTTTGGCTGACGCCGAAACTTTTTTCGAAGACACGATAAAGACCCCCTAGGAAATATTGGGTTCGAAAGGAATACGAGGTTCAAAGCAGGCCTGTCCGGTCCGGATCGCACCGGACAGGCCTGTTCATTCTCTTGGTTTTGCTTGTCTTTTTGGGAAAACTGGCTTCCCCTCCGTTCAACCGGAAGGGAAATCAAACTCACATGACAATGTGCTGGTGGTTGGCATTCATCTCGACGACTTCATGGCGAAGAGAGGGAATGACATCCTGATTGCTGGAGACGATCTCCGCCATGATTTCCGAAATGCGCGTGCAATCGGCTTCGACATAGCCAAGACGGGTGATTTCCGCCGTGCCGACCCGCATGAAGCCATCCACATGAATGTTATGCTGCTTCAGCTTATCGCGATATCCCTGCCCCATCTGCCGATCGAGCTTGGGCAGCACCTGGTGGCAATAGGATAATTCAGAGAATTTCTTGGTGGATTGGCCCCGCATCTCATAGCCCTTGGCTTGCAGCGTGTTGGCGAAGGCGCGCGAATTCTTCACCACCTGCTCGGCATAACGCTCCCACGGCACTTCATCGATGACGATGCCCAGCGAGGCAATGCGCGCCAGATGCGGATTGCAGATCATCGTCGGCCCGTTCAACGGCGTGAAATTGGAGACGATGTCGATGCGATCGTTCAATTCCTTGCTGTTGGTAACGATAATGCCGCCCTGCGGACCGGGGAATGTCTTGTGGGTCGAGCCAAACAGAATATCGGCGCCCTCGTTGAGCGGGTCCTGATACTGCTTGCCAACGATCAGGCCCAGACTATGGGAGCCATCATAGGCGACGATGCCGCCATAGCTATGCACAAGATCGGCCACTTCGCGCACAGGCATGGGAACGGTGAAGATCGACGCGCCAAGAATGACCAGCTTCGGCTTTTCCCGTTCCAGCAGCTCCAGAGTGGCTTCGAGATCGAGCTGCCACTCTTCGTCATCGAACGGAAGCGGCAAGGAAACCCGGTCAAACACTTCGTAATTGAAGGGATATCCGCCACCTGGAAAGAAAGGCGGGACACGCCCGACCTTGTCGCCCGGTGAGGTCAGCGCGAACACAACGGCCATCAGGCTCGCACTGCCGGAAATCGGGGAAATATTCACATACTCGGCGTTGAAAAGTTTTTTGGCCTTCTGCTCGGTGATCGCGACGATTTCCTGGGAAATATCAGTACCGGCATAAAATGGCGCCGCATAGCGGGACGCAAGGTCGGAACTCAGGGCCGCCAACGCGGCCGGAGACATACGGTTTTCACTGACGATCAGGTTGATAGCACCCGTTCTCACATCATTATGCTTGCTAATAAGTTTTACAATTTCATTCATAATTCGCCTCGTTAATCCTGGGAGGTTTAAGGACTGCGCGCGAGAATTAGCAGTCAGTAAATTTTAAAACTACCCTAAATTGTAACTGTAATTTTTGATTGTTTTTTTCAACCCAAAAAAAGTCATTCGGGGCCGTAAGGACGGAGACGTCAGGATTTTGCCGGCGCACGCGGAGCAAGCTTCATGATTTCCAAGAGCTAGCCTTGGTGATACATAAGCAAGAACAATATGTTATGTGATTTCTTAGAAGAAGCTGCAACAGCAGGCGGCAAGGCAGCGCGAGGCGCCGCACCGCAATCGACCCGTTTTCGCAATCGGCTTCAGATCCAACCGCGCCCATACCGAGCAGCCCTTGATGAGCGATGGTCCCAAGCTTTTAGCGGCGTATTCAACAGGTCATACGGCGCATGAAACCTAGAGAACGGCACCCATCGCTTAATCGATCTATTCGCCAAAAGCCGATGCTTTTTAACGATCAAGCCCCAACGATCTGGATTTGCGGATCGTTGCATGATTGGCCTCGGCCCAATTTTTCATCAGATGAAACGGTACCAACAAGGAACGCCCAAGCGGAGTGAGATCATATTCCACCCGCTGCGGGACAACCGGATAGACCCGGCGTTCGACAAGGCCATCCAGCTCCAGTCGCCGAAGCGTCTGCGACAGCATCCGCTGCGAAATATCGGGGATGCATCGCTTCAGCTCTGAAAACCGCAGCGTTCCCCCTTCGAGGTGCAGAGCGATCAGCATGCTCCAGCGGTCGGAGACGCGGTGAAGCACATCGCGTATGGGGCAATTTTCCAGGTTGTTTTCCAGAGTTTCCATCACGTTAAACGATTACCCGGTTACCTCGGGGTTACCAGGTAATTTCTCGCTCCCTTTCTTGCGCCGCTTACCGCCGCGCCATAGCCTGGCGCGACTGGTAACGAGAAGAGAGCAGGTTCAATAATGGATGTAAAGACAGTCTCCCGCACAGCGGATCACCCAATCGAAGATTTCTTCGTGGATCGCTGGTCTCCCCGCGCCTTCACCGAAGAGACGATTTCCGAACAGGATCTGCTTGGCGTGCTGGAGGCGGCGCGCTGGGCACCCTCGGGCCTGAACGCCCAGCCCTGGCGCTTTATTTACAGCTTTCGCGGAGAATCCCAATTTGATGGAGTCATCGCGGCGCTCTGGGAAGGAAACCGGGTCTGGGCGCAACATGCGGCGGCGCTGATCGTCATCACCACAAAGACAACACTCGTTCCGCCGGGCAGCGATGCGGAGGTCCCCAATCCCGGCCACGCCTTCGATGCGGGAACAGCCTGGGGCTATCTCGCGCTACAAGCCCATCTGAAGGGCTGGTCCACTCATGCCATGGGCGGCATTGACCCGGTAAAGACCGCCGAAGCGGTCAATATGCCCGAGGGATATGCCATGCAGGTGGTCATTGCGATCGGAAGACGCGCAAGCGCCGACCAGCTTCCAGAGGCGCTGCGTGGACGTGAAACACCAAGCCCGCGCCGCCCTGTCGACACCTCCGCTTTCCACGGCACATTTCCCCTTTGAACTGAATAGAGACGAAAATCATGAGCGAGCATAAAAAGGCGATCGTCAGAAAACTCATCGAAGAGGTTCAAGTCGGCGGCAATTACGCCGTCTTCGATGCCCTGATGCATCCTGATTTCATCGACCACACGCCCACGCCCGGCTTCGCACCGGATCGCGACAGCGTGCGGGCATTCTACCGTGCCTTCCACGCCTCCTTCTCCGAACCGGTCTGCGAGATCGATTTTCAGACCGCCGAAGGCGACCTCGTCACCACCCGCAAGGTCTATTCCGTTATCCACACTGGCGCCTTTAACGGCATTCCACCAACCGGACGGCGCATAACATTCGACGTTATCGATGTGCTGAAGGTCGAAGGAGAGTTCATTACCGCGCATTGGGGCATTCTGAACCTCATGAAGATCGTCGCGCAGATAAGCTGACCCAAGAAATACCGGCGCGCGGGATTATCTGCGCGCCTGCGCCTGTCGGAACGAGGGGGTAGAGGAAAAGGTCCGAATCAAGGGATCGAAACCAAAAAGCTCCAAATCTTTGTCGCCACCGTGATCTGGCACCCTTCTGCATAATTCCTTAGACCAGAATCGATTCAAGGAATTATACAGCAGGTACAAAGCTTTACAGCGCGGTGGGAATTTGCAAATTTAATGATATGGCGCATCCGACAGGATTAGGCATGAAAAATCATAAATACATGATTTATATCAGAAAAATTCCATTTTTGTCAGTCAAAATTCTCATTTTGTATCGCAGTTTATATCTCACTTTGTATCGCAAAAAATGGACTTCTTACGACTGAAATCCATCGAATAACAGGGGTAAATATTAGCCGCACGCCGCCGGGAATGCTTGCGCCCTGAGGCGTTTCCAGAAGCCACACGTAGAGAACAAAATGCGGAGTTCTTCCTTGTTTCTTTTATGGTGTTGGCCGACGACAACAAGCTTTCCCGCATGACGGGATTCACGGCAATCTCGGGCGTTTCATGAACTTCTCCTTTCAGGGCTTTGCAGCTCTCTTTGCCGATGCTATGTTCATTATTTGTTCCAAATGCTTTTATGCGGCAGTCGGGAGGTCAGGCAGTTTTATTCATGCGCGATAAAACACATCCGAGGGATCACGCCATGACGAGTTCGGAAGGGCCTGAGACGGCCATGAGCCCAGATCGTTCGACCGGCGTCTCTGCGCGCAAGATCATCCATGTCGATATGGACGCCTTTTATGCCTCTGTTGAACAACGCGACAATCCGCAGCTGCGCGGCAAGCCCGTCGCCGTTGGCGGGTCCGCTGCCCGTGGCGTGGTGGCGGCTGCAAGTTATGAGGCGCGGGCCTTTGGCGTGCACTCGGCGATGCCCTCCGTAACCGCCAAGCGCAAGTGCCCGGATTTGATCTTCGTACCACCCCGCTTCGATGTCTACCGGCAGGTCTCCCACCAGATCCGCGAAATCTTCGCTGAATACACGCTGCTGATCGAGCCGTTGTCATTGGACGAAGCCTATCTCGATGTCACAGAAAATCTGAAGGGCATGGAGATCGCCACTGAGATCGCGCTGGAAATCCGGGCGAAGATCAAGGCAGCCACTGGTCTCAACGCCTCAGCCGGCATTTCCTACAACAAGTTTCTGGCAAAGATGGCAAGCGACCTGAACAAGCCGAATGGCCAGGCTGTGATCACCCCCAAAAACGGACCAGGGTTTGTCGAGGCCCTCCCCGTCAAGAAATTCCATGGTGTTGGACCTGCCACGGCCGAGCGCATGCAACGCCATGGAATCGAAACCGGGCTCGATCTGAAATCGAAGTCGCTTCAGTTTCTTCAGACGCATTTCGGCAAGTCAGGGTCCTACTTCTATGGCATCGCGCGGGGCATCGACGAACGGCAGGTCAGAGCAGATCGCATCCGCAAATCTGTTGGTGCTGAGGATACGTTTGTCGAGGACATCGATGATCTCGATCCGGCCAGGGCGGAACTGCGGCCCCTGGCCGAAAAGGTCTGGCGCTATTGCGAGGCTCACGACATCAAGGGAAAGACCATCACCGTCAAAATCAAATATTCGGATTTCAGCCAAGCGACACGCAGCAAGACCGTGGCAGGATACGTATCGGACATCGACATGATCATGGGGATAGCGGAGCCCCTGCTCGCCTCAGTATTCCCGTTCAAACATCCGGTGCGGCTGCTTGGGATCACCCTGTCATCGCTGAACACCGAAGAAAGCGAGAAGACACCGCAGCTCGCGCTCGAACTCTGATGCGACGGCCCTGAAAACGAAAAAGCCTGCCGCGGGAGGAGGTGCGGCAGGCTTTCCGAAAAGAACCGAACAACGGCTGGGAGGAGGAGTGCCGCAGTTCCGACAGACGTGCCCTGGGAGGAGGAGTGGGCCGCCTGAATTCGAAGCTCTGCGGGAGGAGGTGCATCGCTTCGATGAAAATTAAGATACCAGTTTCCGCCGCACACGAAACAGACATTGCTGCAGTGCAGCTATGCGAGAAGCGCAAGGCCCTTTTGCGGCGTCAGAAGTATCGAGCTGAGGCTCCGTGGTGGGCCACATACAAAAACGCCCGCGTCATCAGCGGGCGTAGTATCAATTCGATCGCTTGAGAAAAAGCCGCTTAGCGAGAAACCGACTGGCGGGCAACGCTGTGGATGTCAGCCCGATTGATGCCCAGATCCTGCAGCTCACGGGTGGTCATGCGGCCCAGTTCTGTAACGGTCTGACGATACTTGCGCCATTTGTTGAAAGAGCGTGCTACGTTCATGATGATCCCCTTTCGTGAGGTCTCTTGACGCCAGCAACCTTGCCTTGGTTCCAACGTCGTTTCGATAATTGGAATATAGGCCCTTGCCCGCCCGTCGATAAGACACAAGGTCTGAGGTCAGCCATGCACTCAAAGCATTGGTCTTCTCGAAAATTGATCAAAACGATGGCATCACGCTCGGAACCGATCGAAGGCCGTCAGCCGCGTGATCGGTGGATCTGCATCGGGATAGCGGTAGATTTCGGTTCGCAGGTAAGAGAGCTCCTCGTCTAGCGCCTGCTCATCGACTTCGACCCACCAGGATTTCGGACGGCCGTCGCTTCCGTCAGACCAGCGATAGCCTCTCGCTTTCAGGTGGTCCTTCATGTCAAAGGGGCTATTCTCGGCAAGGATCCGGACACGCGATCGCTGGCTTGCTTGATAGAGTTCAGCAAAAGCGGTGGAGGCCGTTCCATCATTGTCCCTTGCGAGAACCTCCAAGAGCGCGAAACAATCGTCGACGGCGCGGTGCCCCTCGTGGAAGAAGCCCGCCTGCCCGATCAAATAACCAAGCTTGGTGCCTTCATATCCTCGTGACGCCCAGTCAATCTCGGCGTTTGAGCAGGCCCAGGCCTTGCCCGCAAACATCTGAGACAACATCTCGCAGAATGGACGGTCGAAACCGGCATTGTGGGCGATCACCAAATCCGCGGGTTCGATCAGGGCCTGGACGGCCTCCATATCGATCGATTGACCGGCGACCAACGCATCAGTGATGCCGGTGAGCTTTGTGACGTCAGCGGGAATGGACATGCTTGGCTGCTGAAGCCCGCCATAGACCCCGGTCACGTCACCGATGTTTCCATTGGAATCGAAAGTGAACGCGATCAGCCCGATCTCGATGATCTCATCCTTGCGCCAATTCAAGCCCGTGGTCTCGGTGTCAAGAATGATGCCCTTGAGGGGGAATTCCGGACGAGGGAACCGCTCGATTGTGCGCGGCACGAGTTTTGTGAGGATGCGGTAGCGGCCCGTCTCCGACAAATGGCGAACCATCTCCTCTTCACTCATGGAAGCGACCGGTTGCTCAGGCTTCACGGGTCTTGATTTGGCACGAACAACGAGCCGATCGCGCGAAACCTCTCCCGAAAACATGTCAAACTGTTCTGTCATTTCTATCGCCATCACTTCGTCGCCGGTTGCCGCCGTTCAAACACGGTGGGACCGGCAGTTCAATCATAATGGAGCATTTTGGGTCGTTAAGTTAAGAACGCCTAACGTGCAACTGCATGCCGATCGCGACAGAGTCCTCCCTTCCCTGCCGCGACGGCCTGATCAGTCTCCGGTCTTCGTGAGATCCAGTAGCCCTCTCGGCAGACTATTCATGCATTCCCGTGTTCAGGCTTTGCGCTCCATTGACCTTTTGAACGAACGCCAGTGGTAGCGCATCGCCGTTGTCACAGCCCCGTCATAAAATAAGGCGACAGCTTTCGCTCGATCAACTTTGGATGCTGGCATGGATTATTTCAGACGCTTCAACTTCTTGTTCGCCACACCCTCGTTCGACAGCGAGGATTTGGAAGGCGTTCGTTACAAACAGATCATTCAGGAGATCGAGCGTTCCGGTTTTGAAGTGGTGCGTGCCCGCAATCTGGACGACGCAGAGATCGTTGTTCAGACTGATGCCGCCATCGGCTGTATGATGGTCGATTGGGGCAAAAAGGGGCTCGAAGGCAAGACCTCTCACCTCATAAACTTGATGCGCCGCCGCGGGCTGGATTTCCCCATCATCCTCCTGATCCGTGGAAAGCGTTTCGAGGACGTGCCGGTTGAGGTGCTCGACTTCATCGATGGTTACGTTTTCCTTTCGGAGGAAACGCCCGCTTTCATCGCGAAGAATCTGATTAGCCGTCTGAAGCAATATGCCGAAACGCTGAAAACGCCGTTCTTCGGCGCCCTCGTGGATTACGCCGAGGAAGGTAACCATCTCTGGACTTGCCCCGGACACAATGGCGGCGTGTTCTACAGCCGCAGCCCGATCGGCCGCGTGTTCATGGAGCACCTCGGCGAAGCGGTCTTCCGCGACGACCTTGACAATTCCGTGCTCGACCTCGGTGACCTCCTGACCCATGAGGGACCGGCGCTTGCGGCACAGAAGGAAGCGGCGAAGATTTTCGGCGCCGAGAAGACCTATTTCGTGTTGAACGGAACATCTACCTCCAACAAGGTCGCGCTTTCCGCCCTTGTCACGGATGGCGACCTCGTGCTGTTCGACCGAAACAATCACAAGGCTGCGCATCATGGGGCCCTTATGATATCGGGGGGCATTCCCATTTACCTCCCGACCACGCGCAACGCGCATGGTCTCATTGGCCCAATCGACTACGCGTCGCTGGACGAGACCGCGCTGCGCGCCCGCATTCGCGCCAATCCCCTCGTGAAGGATCCCGACGCCTGGCAGAAACCGCGGCCATTCCGCGTTGCCGTGGTCGAGCAGTGCACCTACGACGGCACGATCCACAATGCCGAGATGATCCTGAAATCGATCGGTCATCTCTGTGACTATATCCTCTTCGACGAGGCCTGGGCCGGGTTCATGAAGTTTCACCCGCTCTATGCGGGGCGGTTCGCCATGGGGCTCGCTAATCTCGGCCCGGATTCCCCCGGCATCATCGCCACCCAGTCTACGCACAAGCAGCTCGCCAGCTTTTCGCAGGCGTCGCAGATCCACATGAAGGATCGCCATATTACCGGCCAGAAGCGGCGCGTAGAGCACCGGCGCTTCAATGAGAGCTTCATGCAGCATGCCTCCACTTCGCCCTTCTATCCCCTGTTCGCCTCGCTCGATGTGGGCGCGCAGATGATGAAGGGTCGTTCCGGCGAGGTGCTGTGGGACGATACGATCCGCCTCGGCATCGAGCTCAGAAAAAAGATGCGCGCCGTGCGCAGGGAATTCGAGGACAAGGAGCCGCGTGCAGAGCGCCGTTGGTTCTTCGAGCCCTTCGTGCCGGATCGCGTCTTGATCCCTGATGTTGCAAGCCCCGGTGCCTCGCACGACGTGCCATGGGAGAGCATTGCCACCGACCAGCTGGCGACAAACCCGGCTTTCTGGCACCTCACCCCCGATGCATCCTGGCATGGGTTCAGCGGCATGGAACAGGGGTTCGCCATGACGGATCCCAACAAGTTGACGGTGCTGACGCCGGGCTTCGACCGCAAGACTGGTCTCTATGCCGAACATGGCATTCCTGCCCCGATCGTAGCGCAATATCTTCGCGAAAACCGCATTGTTGCCGAGAAAAACGACCTCAACTCCTTGCTCTTCCTGCTGACGCCTGGGGTCGAGGCAAGCAAGGCCGGCACCCTGATAAGCGGCCTCGTGGCCTTCAAGAAGCTGCATGACGACAATGCATTACTGGAAGAAGTGATCCCGGAATTCTACCGTCGGCGCCCGGGCCGCTATGCCGGCGTGCGCCTGCGCGATCTCTGCGGCGATCTGCACCGCTTCTTCCGGGATGCCAACGTCAGCGCGTTGCAGGCAAAGCAGTTTTCTGCTGCGCACCTGCCACCAATGGCGATGTCGCCGCATGACGCGGCACGCAGTCTGGTGCGCAACGACGTCGATTACCTGCCGATCGACGAGATTACTGGACGCATCGCGACGACCCCCTTCGTGGTCTATCCGCCGGGCATCGCCACCATCGTTCCGGGTGAGCGCCTCACCGATCTGGCGCAGCCGATGATCGACTATCTCAAGATGTTCGAATCCTGCTTCAACACCTTCCCCGGGTTCGAAGTGGAAATCCAGGGCGTCTATCGCGAAACGGATGCCGCCGGGCGCGTGCGGCTCTATACCTACGTCGTTGCGGAGTAGTCTGGCCATGTCGGAACAAATGATGGACCAGGACAACCGGATGGTCATCCGGCCGTCGCGCGACGCAGACGTGGAAGCGATGCTAGCGATTTATCGCCGGCATATCCGCCGCGGCCTCGATGAGGGCGTGGACGACAGCGACACGCCCGAGCCGGACGACCTGCGGGAGCGGCGCAAGAACCTCAAGAGCAAACGCTTTCCCCATATTGTCGCAACCATCGACGGCACGGTCGTGGGCTACGCCTATGTGGTTCTGTTTCGCAAGCGACCGGCCTATCGCTATACGGTCAAACACTCGATCTATGTGCATCACGACCATATCGGCAAGCGGGTCGGAAGCCAGTTGCTGCGCGGTCTGATCGACGCCTGTGCTGCAGCGGGATTCCGGCAGATCATCGGCTACATCGACGCCGACAATGCGGCTTCGCTTGCCCTGCACGATCGTTTCAATTTCGTGCGCGTCGGCCTGTTGCCAGCCGTAGCCTATCGCTATGGCCGCTGGGCGGACAGCGTCATGGTGCAACGTTCGCTAGGGACGGGTGCAACCACGCCACCTCCCCCGCCGCCGTTATCCACACGCTAACGCCCCACCGCGGCTTTATGCGGTGGTAGGACCGCAGACCTGCTGGGCTCCGTACGCATCCTAAGAGCAGCGCGACCACTGCAATAGCCTGCTTGATGGAGCTCGACACCGTCATGCAGCCTGTTGGAAGACCAATGGTAGATCCTGGGCTTACGGGGTCGGGCAATTTTTCAGATCATCCGCCCGGCTTCCTATTATTCGGAGGAGCTAAGATGTAGCGTTTGCAGCTCAAGTGCGCAGTTTCAAGGTTTCCAAACACCTTGATAAGAGCACCTTGACGAAGAGTGCTCCTCGCAACGCCCGCCTTGAGATCCCATCAGGGGTGAGTAGCGGCCTGCACCGTGGCAGAGTGAGGTCGCTAGAAAACTCTCTGGAGGCCAATCATGCCGATAACAGCAGATCAAACTCAAGCGCAGACCGCTACCCCCGTCGATCTTGGCGCAGTATTCGTCTCGTTGGAATTGAGTAAATCGACGTTGCTGGTGACAGCTTTGTCACCTGGCAGCGAGAAGATGTCCCGCCACACCGTTACTGGAGGGGATATTGCCGGCTTGTTCGCATGCTTTGCAGCGCTTCGTCAGAAAGCCACTCGGCGAAAGAACATACTTTGCCACTGGTAGTGATCCAAAAGGCCGGGTTGGATGGCTTCTGGCTGGGGCGAATGCTTAGCAAAGAGGCCTGGATCGAGAGCCACATTGTAGAAGCCGCATCAATTGCCATGCCGCGCCGGCATCGCCGGGCGAAGACTGACCGTATCGACGTCGAAACGCTGATCCGCGCTTTGATGGCATGGAAACGTGGCGAGCCTCGTGCGTGCTCGATGGTCAAACTTCTTACACCCGAGGAAGACGACAATCGACGGATTGGACGGGAACGGAAAACTCTGATTGCGGAACGTGTCTTCCACGTCAATCGCATAAAGGGCCTGCTCTTCACGCAAGGAATTCGGGATTACCAACCTGTCAATCGAGATCGCCGCCAACGTCTGGAAGAACTTCGGACTGGCGATGGTCGACCGCTCTCAAAACATTTGAAAGCAGAAATATGCAGAGAACTCGATCGCCTCGAATTGTTGCTCACACAAATCAAGGCTGTTGAGGCCGAGCGAGATGCCTTGATCGTTCAAGAGACGCCGGAAACGCCGAAAGAAGCGACCGCTCTTTTAGGCATCAAAGGAATAGGGCCGGAATTCGCTACGATACTCTACACGGAGGGCCTGTTCAGACACTTCGACAATCGACGCCAAATTGCATCTTACGCAGGTCTTGCCCCTCTGGCAAAGCGGTAACGTCAATCGCGAACAGGGCGTGTCTAAGGCGGGAAATCCGCGTTTGCGAGCCACCATGGTCGAGCTCGCCTGGCTATGGTTGCGGCATCAACCGAAATCGACATTAACATTATGGTTCAAAGAGCGCATCGCTCGGAACGCCGGCCGCTTAAAGACGCCGATGATCGTTGCGCTCGCGCGTAAGCTGCTCGTGGCCCTCTGGAAGTACGTGAGCTCCGGCGTCGTCATCGAAGGTGCGATCATGAAAACCGCCTGAAACACAAACTGCTGCGAAACACAGTTTCTAATCCTCAGGGCCTGATCAGCCCTGACGGATCCAAGTGAACGGACCGGGGATCCTTTTGGCCTTCAACGCCGACCTTGAGTTTGGTCCCGTTCTCCTGAGCCCGTGCTCGTCGAAAGCGGGATAATGGTGCAGCCGCGTGAGAGCGGCGACCGGATGTGACGTTGTATAGACCCGAGAACCGGGCCGGTAATTGCTATGGGCTCAGACCGTGGATCCCGCCTACGAAGGAGAAATTCGATGCCACTCGAATGAACAATTGACAAAAATCCTGATGTGAGGGATCTGAACCTGCGGCCCATTTATCAGAATGTCAATCGGCGCGGAAAGTTGACCCCATATCGGCGTCCAATGTTGACCCCCGTGTTGACGATCAGCACCTGGATCGCCCGGCGCTGGCCGGGGTTGCAGAGGGCGAAACAGGTGCGGGTGATGGGGCTCTTCGGCTTTAGCTTTGAGAGCGGTTTTTGAAGCGCCAGGACTCGTTGCCGGTTTCGACGATCTCGCAGTGATGGGTGAGCCTGTCGAGGAGCGCGGTGGTCATCTTGGCGTCGCCGAAGACGGTTGGCCATTCGCCGAATGCCAGGTTGGTGGTGACTATGATGGATGTGCGCTCGTAGAGCCTGCTGATCAGGTGGAACAGAAGCTGGCCGCCGGCCTGGGCGAATGGCAGGTATCCGAGTTCGTCGAGGATGATGAAGTCGAGGCGGTTGAGATAGTCCGCCGTCCGGCCCTGCTTGCCGCTGCGCGTCTCCGTCTCCAGCCGATTGACCAAGTCGACGACATTGTAGAAGCGCCCGCGTGTGCCGTTGCGGATGAGCGCGCGGGCGATCGCGATGGCCAGGTGGCTCTTGCCGGTGCCCGTGCCTCCGACGAGAACAACATTGCGCTGATCGGCAACAAAGGCTCCGGTGGCCAGGTCGCGGACAAGGCCTTCATTGACGGGCGTGTTGGTGAAGTCGAAGTCGTCGATATCCTTGGCGAGCGGCAGCTTGGCGATGCTGAGCTGGTAGCGGATGGAGCGGGCCTGCTTCTCGGCGATCTCGGACTGCAGAAGATCGCCAACGATACGCGGCGGCTCATGCTGGCGCTTGATGCCGTTGCCCATGACCTCGTCATAGGCGCTGCGCATGCCGTAGAGCTTCAAGGTGCTCATCAATTCCAGAACCTGTGTGCGTTCCATCAGCTTGCCCTCCTGAGGCTGTCATAGCGAGCGCAATCGGCGACCGGCTCATGGGTCAGCCGCAGTGCATCGGGGATTTGCAGGGGCGCAGCCGGAGCAGGATCACGACGCCGCGCCAGTATGTTGAGGATGACGGCAGCCGAGCAGACGCCCTGATCAAGCGCCTCCTGGCAGGCGGCCTCAACGGTCGTGATACCGTCGCCCGGTACGCATCCGAGAATGGTGACCATTTGCCGATCGCCGTCATCGACTGTCTTCAATCGCTTGCGGACCTTCTCCATCGCCGCCGGCATTACCCAGTCGCGGAACGGCGCGCCATTGCGAAGAGCGCCGGGTTTACGGGCCAGGACAGGCACATAATGCCAGGGATCATAGACCGTCTCGCCGCGGCCGAAGCTGCGCCGATGTTCGGCGATGACCGTGCCATCCTGCTTGACCACAATCCGGTCGGCATAGGCGTGGACTTCGACCGGGCGGCCGACAGCCGTTGAGAGGACCGAGTATTTGTTATTGTCGAAACGGACCGTGCAGGTCTTCGAGACCGAGGCCGGAACGCAGTGAAAGCCGTCGAACGGACCGACATAGGGGACGAGGCTGCTGCGTTCGGCTTCGAACATCTGCCAGATCGTCTGGTCGGCCTGTTCCGGATGGTTATGCGCTTTGGCATAGGCGACGCATTTGTCGAGCAGCCAAACGTTCAATTCCTCAAGGCTCTTAACCCTCAGGCGCGGCGTGAAGAAGCGTTCGCGCACCAGGCCAACCTGGTTCTCGACCTGGCCCTTCTCCCAACCAGACGCCGGGGTGCAGGCGACAGGCTGAACAAGGTAGTGGCTGCACATCTGCAGAAAGCGGCGATTGTATAGCCGCTCCTTGCCCACGAACACCGCCTCCACCGCCGTCTTCATGTTATCGTAGATGCCACGCGTGCAGGTACCACGGAAGAAGGCAAACGCCTTGTCGTGGGCGTCAAACACCATCTCCTGGCTCTCGCGCATATAGGCACGTGCAAACATCATGCGGCTGTGGCAGAGCCGGACATGAGCAACCTTCACGGTCGTCGTCGTGCCGTTGATCAGCACGATCTCGTGGCTCCAGTCGAACTGGTAGGCTTCGCCGGGTGCATAGTAGAGCGGCACATAGGCCTGCGCCGTCGCTGATCCCCGGTTCTTCGCCCAACCCTTGGCGTAACGGCGGATCGCATCATAGCTGCCGTCATATCCGAGCGCTCGAAGCTCCTCGTAAATCCGGATCAGCGTTAGCCGTTCGCGCGATGGCCTGCCTTCGTTCGTCGCAAGAAACCGCTCGATCTCCGCCTGCCAGGCCCCCGTCTTTGGCAAAGGCTGCCGCTCGCGCTCGTAGGAGAAGTCGGTCTCGTCGCTGCGCAATATCTTGCGGACCGTGTTGCGGGAAACATGCAGTTCACGGGCGATCTTCTTCATCGACCAACCTTGAACATGAAAGGCCCGCCGGACGCGCGCAATCGTATCCACTCGCTTCAACTCCCTCTCCATCCGCCGTCAAAAGACGGATGGTCAGATAAATCCGAAGGGGGTCAAAATTGGACGCCGATTACCCCGCTAATGGGGTCAATTTTGCACGCCGGAACACAGCGTTGCCGCGCTCAAAGCCGAAAACGAGCGGTTGCAGGAGACGATCACAAGCCTTGCAAGATGCCGAAGAATTTAGCGAGCTTGGAAAATGAGCCGCGCTAAGTTCAAACATGCTATCAACGAGCGCGCACAAAGCGGGATTATTCCATGATCACAATGGAGGATCTGTTGCTCGCACGCCAAGGCGTTGCCGAGGCAATTGCCGCCTGCGAAGACGAGGGCGAACATGAAGAAGCGGCAATCTACGCGCCGCTTTTCGAGCGCCTGGACAACGAAATCACCGCGCGGATCAATCGCCGCGACACGATCAGCCGCGCGCGGCAATTGATCGCCAATCAGCATAAGTCAATTGCGGCCAGGTCGAAACGATAAGCCATGGCTGCGAGGACATCGCGCACCTGCGCGACGGGATGCCCGTCTCCATAGGTCTCACGGCTGAACGCATGGCCCATCAAGTCGGCCTGCATCCGCTCAGGCGCTTTCTCCTCATTTAACCGGTCCTGAAAGCTGTGGCGCAGCGAATACAAGCTGTGCTTATCAGTCGGCAAAAGCCCTTTGCTCCGCAGATATTTGTTGATCGCGGTCGACATCGAGGCGGCTTTGTCGAAGTACCGTTCGAGCCCGGCCGGAACCTGCTTTGCCGCCAGTAACGACACACCAACCAGCGGAATTGTTCTCTCACGAAATTCAGTCTTCAAAGTCGCCCCGGTGCGCGGGGTAAGACGCACGTGCGGCACAAGGCTATCCAGGCGGATATCTTCTTGCCGCAAGGCGCATAGCTCTTCCGCGCCCATGCCTGTTTCCACGGCAAGATAAACAGCCATACGAGCCGTCTTATTCAGCCCCGACAGCGCGCCCGCCCCTAGCAGGACCTTTTCGACATGTTCGCGCGTAAACGACGGCCGGCGGCGCTGAATTGATTGCAACTTCAGCTTGGAAAAAAGTGATGGCAGATCCAGGCTGTATTCCGTCGCCATGGTCGAAGTGATGCTGCTCACCAGCATCATGTGCTTATTGGCGGTTTCGGGTGTGATGTGACCACCGACGACCCGAGCGGCGAGCCAATCCCTGTATTTCCGCGAGTGACTGCGAGTTAGATCGGCAAATTCGACCTCCCCTCCGACGCAATCGATAAACTCTCGCCACGCCTGTTCCCGCGCAACCTTCCACCGCCTCTTCTGATCTTCTCGTTTTTGCACCTGACCAGGCACGGTCACCTGCTCATAGGCAGCGAACAAATCAGACAGCGTTACGGCCGGCGGCGTCTCAGCCCCAAGCAGCGCTCGACGCGCACTCTTATCCGATCCGCGACCGACGGCCGCCTTTGATTGCTTTACCAGATCCACAAGCGGCCCGTCGTGCAGCTCTGCGGCCGAGCGATAAACGAAACCCTCAAGCTGTGCTCGACTGATCGCCGCCTTGTATCGATCCCAGGCCGACTGGCTTTCACCCTTCGCCAGCGCCGCCCAAAGAGCCTCAAGGTTCCGCTCCGCGTCGACCGCTGCATTCACAGCCGCCACCCAGCTATCAGTGCGCAGACTGAGCCGGACAATTCCTCTTTCATCGAGGTGAGCCAGAGCAATCGGCACACGTCGAACATAATAAAAAATTCCGTCGCGCTGCGTGATGCGATCAGAGGCTGATTTGTTCCGCGCCATTCAAGACCCATTGCCTCCCAGATTGTTACGCAGTTTGTTACGCAAAATCCGATCAATCGACAACGACTAACGGCGCCTCATCACATAAGCGATTGATTTCACTTATTAAAATTTCCACGACAATCATTTAAAATGAGATTTTGTGGCGCACCCGACAGGATTCGAACCTGTGACCTTTGGAATCGGAATCCAACACTCTATCCAGCTGAGCTACGGGTGCGTTCAGATGAGCACTTGTGGTGCGAAGCGGTACATAGCCTAGTCTGACGGCGGCATCAATGGTGAATTTGTGTTCGATCCACAGAAGCCTGTCTGCCGAAAAAGACACCTCTAAAATAAGAGATTGTGGATACAGCTGTTTTACCCCTATATTGTTTCAGGGGGAAATCATTCAATTAAAGAATTATCTTGTACCTATATGTTAAGAAGGGTAAAGATGAACTGTTATTGAGAGTCAGAACATGCCGGATTGTGGGATCGGGCATTGGTCACGGGAGGTTTGTAGTCTAGGGGCATGAGCAATCAACATTTTATTGGTGAGGGCGCCGGTGTTCGACAAGGGGTTGTCGATTATTCCGGGCTAGCCTATTCACTCGGCTTTCGCGTTAGGCGCGCACAACTGGCCATTTTGCAGGACTTTCAGGATGTTCTCGGCGGTCATGATATCCGGCCAGCTGATTTTTCCGTTCTGTCGATCATTGCCGGTAATTCCGGAATGAAACAAAGCGACGTCGCCTCGACGCTGGCGATCCAGCGGGCCAATTTCGTCGCGATCGTCGACGGACTGGAAGACAAGGGCCTTATCGAGCGACGTCGCTCGGATACGGACCGCCGCGTCTATTTTCTTCACCTGACGTCCAAGGGTTCGGCATTTCTCGAAGAGCTTTTGCCCAAGTGGCGCGAGCATGAGGAAAAATTCATTGGTCGGCTTGGCGGATCGGAAAAACGCGATCAGCTAATTGAATTGCTGAAGTCGATTTCTGAGTAATGGTCAATCAGACTCAGGTCCGGTGTCATATCCGGACCTGAGTTATCGCATTGAAATGCGGCTTCATTTTTTCCATGAAAATTTCGGCTATCGCCTGCCTGGCCCGACGAACAAGAGCTTTTCCCTGACACTTGGGTTTTCAAGCACTTGAGTTTTCAAGATCTTGTCTTCAGGGCCTGGTCTATCAGTTGATTGGCAATGGTCATCCGTGTATGAGCCGCATCCGCAAATAACGGATGAACCAGGTCCGGGTGATTGAGCTGCGCAAACGCTCTCCGCTTCGCTTTCAAGCTTGAAGCCTCGTCATTATCAGCAATACCCAGATCCTCCGCGACTTCCTCCGGCGCAAGACGCGCGAGGTAGGCGGGCATTTCAGGGGGAGCCACCTCTTCCTCGGCCAGTTCTGCCTCGGAAACAGCTTCCTCATCAGGCATCAGCTCGAGATATTGCTCTTGCGCCCACGCCGCGGCGGCTTGTGGCACGTGGCTGTTTTCCTGAACGAAGCCGGTATTCAATCCAGAGACGCGGTAGTGATTGGCCCCACGCTCACGTTCGGCCTTTTCCGCCTCTTCGTTGGAAAGCCTCTCGACGACGGATTGAAAGATCGATTGTCCAAACAACATCGCGCCTGTCCTTATTTGCCAAGAACTCTACAGCACAACGGACAGAACCGGAATTAGTTTCCAAGAGCCGGCACGACAACAGCGGTAAAAGCTAAACGATCAGCCTGACGGAGCCAGAGGTTCGTCCTTCCTCCAGGTCGGCATGGGCCTGCACCGCTTGCGCCAAGGAATAGCGCGCGCCTTCCGGCAGGCTGAAGCCAGCTTTCAGCACCTCGAACCACGCTTCAGCTGCTCGCCGGTATGCATCCCGATCGGCAAGGAGAGAAACAATGCTTGCCCGAATGAGCGATCGATTGACAAGGCTCATGGGATCGATGAGCGGCAAGGCGCCTGCGGTTTGCCCGATCGATGCCACCAGTCCGAAAACACGCACGGCGCGCAGGCTTCCTGCAAGGGTATCGCCACCCACACCATCGATGACCAGATCAACGCCCCGGCCCTTCGTCAGTCCCAACGTCACATCGACAAAATCGCTTTGTTTGTAAAGGATAGCATGGTCGAGGCCGTGTTGTGTCGCGAGATCGGCCTTTGCCTGCGATCCAACGGTACCGATGACTTTTGCGCCCTTCTTCTTCGCCCATTGCGTCAGGATCAGGCCAAGCCCGCCTGCCGCAGCATGAACCAGAACCACCTGCCCCGGCAATACGTGCCCAACGGTTTCAAGCAGCATATACGCGGTCAATCCACGCAGAAACGATCCGCCGAGAATCTCGTCATCAAGCTCCGCAGGCGGCTTTACGGCGATGGAGGCCGGAATGATCCTGCTGGCCGCATAGCTGCCAGCTGGCAATCCCGCATAGACCACCCGGTCGCCAACCTGGAAATCGGCAACGTCATCGGCCACCTCTTCAACCACGCCCAAGGCTTCCACGCCCGGCACCGCCGGCAAGGGCAAAGGATAGGCGCCGCTGCGGTGATAGATGTCGATATAATTGACGCCGACCACCGTCTGCCGCAGGCGAATTTCACCTGGCTTGAGAGCAACTATGTCACGAGAAACTGGCTGCAAAACATCCGCTGCGCCAGGATATTTAAATTCCATGACCAAAGTCATCGGCTCACTCCCTGTGTGTCGCACCCTCGCTGTCATACCAAGGCTTCTTGCCAAGGATTTTGGTATTCCATTTTCAGACATCTCAAGGCGAGGTGCATTTGCATCTTTGTGCATTGGTATCTCTGGTAGGCTCATGTGCGATAGTGCATACTTACGCACAGTACATGTGGAGAAACGCACAAGTGAACTGGGATGATTATCGATGCTTCCTGACCCTCGCCAAGACCGGTAGCTTCTCACGGGCAGCACGCCTGCTTCACGTCGATCACACAACTGTTGGCCGGAGGGTTGCGGCATTGGAGGTGGATCTCGGTATAAAGCTGGTGGAGCGGCTGGCGAGAGAAGTCAGGCTGACGGCAGAGGGTCATGAGCTGGCGACCCTGGGACTACCCGTCGAAGAAGCAATGGCCAGCGTCGAACGGGCGGCGGCAGGCGGCGGTGCAGCATTGGCGGGACCTGTGCATATTTCCGCGCCACCCGGTCTGGCATCGCTCTTGCTGGCACCGAAACTGGTTTCCCTGCATCGCCAGTATCCCGACATCAAAATCACGATGTCGAGTGACAAGGATTTTGCAAATCTCAATCGGCGCGAAGCGGATATTGCACTACGATTGTCGCGCCCACTCTCGAACGGACTTGTCGCCCGCAAACTCCGCGATATCCCATTCTTCTTTTTCGCAAGCCACACCTATGACATCGCGGAGGATGACTGGGAATTTATCACCTATCTTCAGGCGGATGATATTTTGCCGCAACAGAGCTGGTTGATGCAGCATATCGGGTCGAGAACCATTGCGCTGCGATGCAGTGATGCCGCGAGCCAGGTTCAGGCCGCCGCGTCCGGCCTCGGCGTGGCGCTGTTGCCGGACTATCTCGGATATAATGATACCCGTCTCAGGAAATGCCCCAGCCAGCTCACGCCGCCACGGCGCGAATTATGGATGGTGGTACATGACGATATTCGCCACGCACCACGGGTGCGGGTCGTGCTGGATTTCCTGATCGGCATACTTACCGCCACGCAAGATCTCGAATTGCCACATGCATCAGAGGCTTGAGACATTCGAAACCGGAATGGTAATTATCAAGCAAACTTAAAGTATTACAGCGCCGCACGTTTATAAAACGCACGGCGCTGAAAAGAGAGCCTCCCACCGCAAGCGGCGGCAACTCCTACCTTCACCCCTGGCTCTGCGACTGGCTTTGACCGGTCTCCGCGACGCTCACCGTTACGGACATGTCCTCCCCCGCCAGGCCGATGCGCATGCCGGAAACCGGTGCTGCGTCAGCGTAGGACAGGCCAGAGGCAAGCCGCACATAGCGGGCATCCGGGCAGACATTATTGGCGGCATCGAAGCCGACCCAGCCGAGCGATGGAAGGTGTATTTCGGCCCAGGCATGGGTTGCCGTCTGCTCTTCGATCCCTTCCATCATCAGATAGCCGGAAATATAACGGGCTGGCATGTTCATCAGCCGGGCGGCCGAGATCATGATATGCGCATGATCCTGGCACACGCCGATCCCCGCCTCCAGCGCCTGTTCGGCGTTCGTCTCGGTGGTGGTCGTCCCCGTCTCATAGCGCACCTGTTCATGCACACGGGCCATCAGGTCGTGCATCCTGGCCAGTTCATTATCGCCCGCCAGGCTTTTGACCAGATCGCGCACCAGCTTTCCGGCCTTGGTGCGCGGCGTATCGCGCAGATAAAGCCAAAGCGGCACATAGCCGGTATGAACGCCAAACACGCCAGCGCGATCCTCGGTTTTCACCTCGCCCGAGGCGACAATTCGCACGGACTTGGCTTCCCCTTCAAAGGACACCAGATGAGTGTGATTGCCAAACTGGTCGTTGAACCCGGCCTCGACATTGGCACCATCCACCACGATCGTCCAGGACAGCACGTGCAGGCCAGGGTTTTCGATCGGGGTCAGCCTGAGCCGCTGGAGCGAGAACTGCACCGGCTCGTCATAGCTATATTCCGTCACATGATTGATTTTCAGACGCATCGCTTGTGCCCCGCTCAACTGTAGAATCGGTAGCCCTCGTTAATCTCATGCCCCAACCGGTTGTTGCGGGAAATGAAATTATCGAGAAACTCGTGCAGGCCCTGATCCATGATCCGGGTGATGTTACTGGAGCGCAACGACGCACGAATGCTATCGGCTGTTTCATGGGCGGGCAGCCGCTCGCCATATTCCTTGCCGATATAGGCAAGATTACTGACGATCTTCTCATAGCAATAGGCCAGAGACCGTGGCATCTGTCCATTGAGGATCAGGAAATCGGCAATATTGGCGGCAAGATAATCGCCGTCATAGACCCAGCGATAAGACCGATGCGCAGACACCGAGCGTAGGATCGATTCCCACTGGATATTGTCCAGCGATGAACCGACCTGGTTTATCGATGGCAGCAGCACGTAATATTTCACATCGAGAATGCGGCTGGTATTGTCCGCCCGCTCGATGAATGTACCGATCCGGGCAAAATTATAGATCTCATTGCGCAGCATGGAACCGTGGAACGCACCGCGGATCAGCCCGGCCCGCCGCTTCACCGTATCGATGGTTTCCGGCAGGTCGGCGGATTTCAGCTTGCGCGCCAGAAGCTGTTTCAGCTCGATCCAGCATTCGTTGGTGGCTTCCCAGGTTTCCCGGGTCAGCGCGGTGCGCACCATGCGGGCATTGTTGCGGGCGCTGTCGATGCACGACATCACGCTGGACGGATTGGCCGTGTCGCGCAGCAGAAAGTCGATGGCATCAGCCGCCGTTACTTTCGGATGCGCTTCCAGGAAAATATCCAGAACATCGGCACTTTGCAGCACGCCAGTCCAGTCGTCGTCGGTGGCACCGGACCGGGTCAGCGAGACGCGCAGCCCCGCATCCACCAGACGCGCAATGTTTTCAGCCCGCTCGATATACCGGAACATCCAGAAGAGGCCGTTTGCAGTTCTTCCCAGCATGACCATCAGTCCTCCAATACCCATGTATCCTTGGTGCCGCCGCCCTGGCTGGAATTGACCACCAGCGAACCCTGCTTCAAGGCCACGCGGGTCAAACCGCCGGGAATGATCTGCACCTTGTCGGAGACAAGCACATAGGGACGAAGATCGACATGCCGGGGAGCGATGCCCTTGTTGACCAGAATCGGCACGGTCGAAAGCGACAGGGTCGGCTGGGCAATGTAGTTGCTGGGGCGGGTCTTCAGCTTTTCAGCAAACAGCGCCCGCTCCTTCTTGCTGGCGGTGGGGCCGACCAACATGCCGTAGCCGCCGGAGCCATGCACTTCCTTGACCACCAGTTCTTCCAGATGCTCCAGCACATAGGCGAGACTGTCGGCCTCCGAACAGCGCCAGGTCGGCACGTTTTCAAGGATCGCCTTGCGGCCGGTATAGAACTCGACGATTTCAGGCATGTAGGAATAGATCGCCTTGTCGTCGGAAATGCCGGTGCCCGGCGCATTGGCGATAGTGATATTGCCGGCGCGGTAAACATCCATAATACCAGGCACGCCCAGTGCCGAATCCGGGCGGAAGGTCAGCGGATCGAGGAAATCGTCATCGACGCGGCGATAAAGCACGTCGATCGCTTCATAGCCACGGGTGGTGCGCATCTTCACCTTGCCGTCGATGACGCGCAGGTCCGAGCCTTCCACCAGTTCCACGCCCATCATGTCGGCCAGGAAGGAATGTTCGTAATAGGCGGAATTGTAGATGCCCGGCGTAAGCACCGCAACGCGCGGCTTACCTTTGCAGCCGGGAGGTGCCAGCGAAGCCAGCGACTGGCGCAGCAGATAAGGATAGTCCTCGACCCGCTGTACCTTGTTGAGCTGGAACAGTTCGGGAAACATCTGCATCATGGTTTCGCGGTTTTCCAGCATATAGCTGACACCGGACGGCGTGCGGGCATTGTCCTCCAGCACATAGAATTCGCCCTCGCCGGTACGCACGATGTCGGTGCCGACGATATGGGTATAGACACCGCCCGGCGGACGGAAACCGATCATTTCCGGCAGGAAGGCGACATTGTTCTCGATCAGCTCGCGGGGGATGCGGCCAGCCTTGATGATTTCCTGCTTATGGTAAATGTCGTCCAGAAAGGCATTCAGCGCCAGAACGCGCTGCTCGATACCCTGGGCAAGCTTTCGCCATTCCTGGCCGGAAATGATCCGGGGAATGAGATCGAAGGGAATCAATTTTTCCGAGGAATCCTCGTGACCATAAACGGCGAATGTAATGCCGGTCTTTCTGAAGATGGTTTCCGCATCCCGCGATTTTGCGATCAGATGCTTGGGGTCCTGGCTCGAATACCAGTCGAAATATTTCTGGTACGGTCCGCGCGGGCTGCCGTCCGCCGTAATCATTTCATCAAATGCCAATGGCGCTATCCCCGTTTGTTTTAGCCATATGAATACAGTGCCTTTTACAATGCAAGAAGCGTGCTCAATTTGAATGAAATATTTCAATCCGCCAAAATCCTGCGAAAACAGCCAAAAAACTGGGCGTTCGCCAGCGCCGTGACCAACCTCGCTTCAGGCGCTGGCAACAGCACGCATAAATTCGATGCAACTGCGAGATTTATAAGCAGTCTCTTCAGGTTTCCCCACAACCATGTCTGAATGTTGAAACCACCGGCAACAGAGAAAACGATAGAAGGACCGGCGCGCTGCCCTCGCCTCAAATCAGGCCTGATGAAAGTCGTGATGCCGCCCCTTTTCCGGGCTAACGGCTGCTCTATCTTCAGGTCAACAAAAGTTGTCTTGGCGAAAAAGCTGTATACAGACACGATAAGCCATCGCCACCAAGCCAGAGAGCCGGACTGCTGATTTGCCATTGTAGATGCACATAATTGTCGTGTTGAACCGATTCCGGTTTGACCGTTTATGCGCTAGCGTCAGGAATATTCGAATCACGACCAATCGTGTTCTGGAAACATCGATACGCTATCCCGCGCATGTCGCAGACAGGATGTATTCAGAAACGGTTGTGAAGGTCATAGCCGCTGCGGAATTTGAAGACTTGCGTAACGGGTCCGGCATATAAAAGACAGGTGCGCATTGCATGGATGAAAACGGCAGGGGCATAAATGGTATGAAGGAATTCGGCATGGGATATGACGACGCGTCAGGCAAACAAGCAATACTGACGCGGCGCGGACTGCTTGGCGGCATTGCAGCCACACTGGCCGCACCGTCTTTCGCACATGCTTTTGACGTTCCCGCTGAGCCGCGCCTACTGCATCATGACTATATGAAAATGCGCGAGCGCTTTCGCACCCGGCTGCTGCAAAAAGGCCCCGCCCCCGACAAATATGAGCCCTTGACCGCACCTGCGGGCGCCAACCGGATTTTCTACCGCTCAGGGCGTGGCGGTGAACTGACCCTGGCCGCCTGGGTGTCCACCTATAAGCGCGAGCGCAAGCTGAAGCCTGCCGTGTTGTTCCTGCATGGCGGCAATGCCATGGGAGCTGGCCAGTGGGAGCCACTGAAAGGCTATGCGGACGCTGGCTATGTGGTGATGATGCCCTCCATGCGCGGTGAAAACGGCCAGATGGGGATTTTCTCCGGTTTCTACGATGAAGTGGATGACGTGCTGGCGGCAGCCGACCGGCTGGCGCATCTGCCCGGTGTAGACCGCGAGCGGGTATTTCTGGCCGGTCACAGCATTGGCGGCACGCTGGCCATGCTGGCCGCAATGAGCACCCATCGCTTCCGCGCCAGCGTGCCGATATCAGGCAATCCGAATGCCTTCCGTTTTTTCAATCGCTATCCAGAAGACATTCGCTTTGACGACAGCCGCCCGCATGAATTCGAGGTGCGCAGTGCCGTCTGCTATGCCCATAGCTTCAAATGCCCGGTGAAACTGCTGCATGCCGAAACCGAAACCAGCTTCGAGGACAATGCCGCCCTGTTGATAAAGCGTGCCCGGGCCGCCAACGCCATCATCTCGTCGCAAGAGGTGGAAGGCAATCACACCAGCGAAATCCCGCATGCGGTGGACGCCAGCATGCAGTTCTTCCACCAGGTCGCGGCGTGACGCCTGTTGCGCAAGTCTATAGACCGGAAGCGGTGTAAGAGGAAATTGTGCCGCGGGCTCATCCCGCAACATCCGCCTTCACTGAAAGGCGCTCTTGCGTCTAAGTGCGCGATAGAGCGTGGCGCGGCTGATGCCCATGTCGCGCGCCGCTCCCTGGACGGTGACAGATCCACCGTGAATGGCACCACGCGCCACCTCCACATCCTGCGTCGTCAGCTTGACGGGCCGCCCTATGGCGCTGCCGCGCTGCCGCGCCGCCGACATGCCCGCCCGCGTCCGCTCGGAAATCAAACTGCGCTCGAACTGTGCGAGGGCGCCCATGATGTGGAAAATCAGAACGCCGCCAGCTGAAGCCGTATCGATACATTCGTTGACGGAATAGAGGCCAATTTTCCGCTCTCCAAGTTCCGTGACCATCTCGATCAGATGCGACAAAGAGCGCCCCAATCGGTCAAGGCGCCAGATCACCAGCGTATCGCCTGACTTGAGCGCAGCAAGCGCCTCCATCAAACCCGGCCTTTGCCGCGTGGCGCCGGAGAGCCCCTGATCCGAAAAAATCCTCTCACATCCCACCTGCGCCAACGCCTGGAGTTGAAGATCAAGATTTTGATCACTGGTGGAGACGCGAGCATAACCAATACGCATCAGGCAAAAACACTCATAAAAGATGATTTTTAAAGTCTCAAAGTTCAGATCAACAATAAGTGTATCATAACGGTTCCCTTTTAAGCACAACTAATGGGCGCGTTCAACACAAAAAACGACCTTAAGGTGCTCATTTTTGGTGTTTTTTTTCTGGCAAGCAACAGCGGAGAATTGAGCATTACAAGTAGAACGCAAACAATTCTCTATTTGGTTGTATATAATGTTAAAATATCCCTGGGTTGTATTTTTTATGTATCGGATTGCAAATGGGAACGCTTTCGAGACGGAGAAAACGTCCGAGAGCATCACATGACCACCAACCAAGGATTTAGAAAATATGCAATATTCTCTGTCTCTCGAATTCGATACCGATGTTTTGAGCCTGATCAAGGACGCAGGGCAGCGGGTGGCGATTGCCAAGCCGGTCGGCAATGGCGCTCCAAACGTGATCTGGGTCGATATCGACCCCTTTCAGGTCACAACCATCGAATGGGAAGAAAACTACTGGATTTATGCTTCGACCGACAGCGTTGAACATGGCGTTTCTATCAATAAACTGAGCGAAGTATCGCCAGGCCCGGCGCTGGATGGCGGCTATTACGAATTCACCAACAACAACATCTTCGGCCCATTCCGGAAAAACAACAGCGCGCTTGCTGTCAACACCGGCACTTTTGCCGCGATCAACAACATGGACTACGACCGCTATTCGTCCCTGACCTTCGGTCTCGCTCAGGACGCCCTGGTTAACAAGAAGCTGCATGAGCGCAAGCCGATATCGGCCCAGACCGTGCTTGCCACCCAGTCGATCCGCATGACGCCCTTCACCTATGTCTACGTCTGGTTGCAGGCCGAGTTCGAAAGCCAGACGATCATCACCGAAATCGCTGGCACCCCAAGCGTCGCCAAGTTCGGCGGCAGCGTCACCGACATCGCCCTGAAATACGATCCGATCCACGGCATCTTCGGTCAGGTGTGATCCCAGACACGCTCCGCAAAGGCCGCCTTCCCCACCAAGGCTCTCCTTTGCGGCTGAGCGTCGGCGGTCAGCATCCCCACCCTAGAGTGCTGGCCGCCGGTTGATCACAATATTCACTGCCCTGCTTCAACGCATTCCGGAAGCCGCCGGACGCAAGCGTCCGCACTCCGCCACTCATTCCTCAGGAGTCATTATGATCCATGTCCAAAGAGACGAGAGTCTCGCCAATGTCATCGTCAATGCCGTTGCAACTGCCGCGCCACCGGCAGCCGTTGCCCTCGAGCCTGACGCAACGGGTATCTCTCCCGAATCCGTCACGATCACGGCCAATGGCTTCAGGCCGACCACCATCCAAAACCCGCAGGACAATATCTTGTATGTCGTTTCGGCTAATGGGGCCGGCTTGGAAATCACCAATGTCCCAATCGTCGGATAGCCGAGGAGGACCAGCCCGCGCCTGATCCACAGGCGTACGGACGAACCAGTCGCTCATTCGTAGATGTGCCGGCCGAGCAAGGTTCGGCGGTAATAGCCGCCGAACCACACAACCCCGCCTGTAACAGAACGACCGTTTGCCATCCACCACCGGTATGCGGAAGAAAGATTGGATCATGCCAATCTGAAAATGCCTTTTTATGACCAACGCCGTGCTGACGCTCCATATTTGCGGCGGCTTTCTGCAAACGTCGATCACCCACGCACACACGCCGCCATTTCTATCACCCGAGCAGATAACGGCCAAGCCCTGCGCCTCATCGCCACATCCTCCCCTCACCCGTTGCCTCCCGCCGCCAAACCCGGCAAAAGACGTGAGGAATAGTCGAGGGCAGGACGTGAGCGACGAAAAAACCATCACACTCTATGAAGCCATCGGCGGTGATGCCACGGTGAAGGCTTTGGTGGCGCGGTTTTACCAGTTGATGGACACGCTACCAGAGGCGGCGCGGTGCCGGGCGATCCATCCGGCTGATCTCACCGAGAGCGAAGAGAAGTTTTACGATTACATCACCGGCTATCTCGGCGGGCCGCCGGTTTATATGCAAAAACGTGGTCATCCCATGCTGCGGCGTCGGCACTTTGTCGCGGAAATCGGACCGTTGGAGCGGGATGAGTGGCTATTGTGTTTTCGCCGCGCCATGGACGAGACCATTGCCCATGAGAAGCTGCGCGAGATCATCTGGACACCCATCGAAAAGCTTGCCCATCACATGCAGAACAAGGAATAGCAGCATGAGCCTGCGCGCATTGAGACCTCTCCTGCTGATCTTGTCCGGCCTGTTCGGCGCCTGTGGCGTCGGGCTGGCGGCAGCGGCGGCGCATGTGACGGGGGCTGGCAATCTGCTTGGCCCCGCCTCCTCGATTGCGCTCACCCATGCTCCCGCCTTGCTGGGGCTTTATCTGGCCGGTGACAGGATTCGCACCGCCACGCTATCCGGCCTGGTGATCGGCCTTGGCGTGCTGCTATTTGCCGGTGATCTCGCGGTCAAGCAATGGACTGGCCAGAGCCTGTTTCCCATGGCGGCCCCGACCGGTGGTATTGCGATGATGGTCGGTTGGGCGCTGTTGGCGCTCGGCGCATTTTTGCCGCGCACCTGATCAGCTGTTGCGCCGTGCCGCGTTGCGGTGCCATTGCGGCGGTGGAAAATCGATGACCTCGGCTGAAACCGCGTCCCGCCGCAACCCTTGAGCCAAATGCTGGGTGCGCGAAACGGGTCGCTCATGCAGGCCCGGCAGCCGGATGATCTCTGCCATCGCCGCCTGCCGCTCCCGGCCATCCTGCTGCCGCTCAAAGAGAGCGCCGATCAGTCCCTCCCCCGCCTGATCGCCAAGCTTGTGCAGCTCGATCATCAGGGTGCCGTCATTGCCGTCATGCATGAAATATGTTCCTCAATTGCTGTCAGAGCGGTCGTTCAGCGTCTGAAGCGCCCGTTCCAGGCTGGATTTCGAGCCGTTGCGCAGCGGAATGAAGGTCTTGCCGAATTTCTTGCAGCCACTCTTCACCCGCAGACACGCATCATGGCTGATACAGTCGATCGGGCAGAACACGCAGTCCACCGAAGGCAGCACAGTGTCGATGCGCGAAACGGCTTCCCGCAATCCGCCATCGTGATGGATCAGCTCGGCACCGAAATTCGTGGCGATCTGGCGCAGATGCGCCACCTGGCAATCGCGTCCGCCGACATAGAGGAAGCTCTTGATATCTGCCTGACCGCCTTTGTCATCAACCGGGGCAGCCGTTACAGCCCGCTTATCCGTCTGCTTCTTCTTTTTCGGCGCATTGTGTTTTGCCATGGACCGTCTCCTGTGTGTGGCGGCGGCGTCTTGCCATCCTTGTATGTGTAACCACCCTACAAAACATGAGTAAAAGAGTAAAGTATATAGTGGAGGATTTTCCTCATGTTTTATCGAAGGGCATGACGGTCGAGGTTCGGCATCAAAATCTGGATAAAATCGTTAAATATCAATTATTTGAAAGATTTTCCGCAATGCGGGATATTCCAATTTTTACCGTTTGATAAATTTTTTATCTTGCGTTACGATTTTTCCAATCGCTTCGAACAAAAAAGAGGGAACTGCGATGCGAAAACTGGAACCGGGCCTGAAGGCCGGGCGGCTTGACGCTGCCGATTATGTAAAAAACTTCTCAGATCTGCATCCGCGCCTGGGCGACCATGAAGCGCTTGTCGCGTCTGACCGCTGCTATTTCTGTTATGACGCGCCCTGCATGACGGCCTGTCCGACCTCAATCGACATACCGCTGTTCATCCGGCAGATCTCGACCGGTAATCCAACCGGCTCGGCCAAGACGATTTTCGATCAGAACATCCTTGGCGGCATGTGCGCCCGCGTCTGTCCCACCGAACAGCTCTGCGAAGAGGCCTGCGTGCGCAACACCGCCGAAGAGCGCCCGGTGGAAATCGGTCGCTTGCAGCGTTATGCGACAGATCTGGCCATAGAGAATGGCCACCAGTTCTACACAGCCGCTGCCTCAACCGGAAAGACCATTGCCGTGGTCGGTGCCGGTCCAGCCGGTCTGGCCTGCGCGCATCGGCTTGCCATGCATGGCCATTCCGTCACCATCTACGACACCCGCCCCAAGGCAGGCGGGCTGAACGAATATGGCATCGCCGCCTACAAGACCCCCGATGACTATGCCCAGGCAGAAGTGGATTACATCCTGTCCATCGGCAATATCGACGTGCTGCATGGCCAGATGCTGGGCCGCGACTTTACCCTCGCCGACCTCAAGGCCAAGTTCGATGCGGTGTTTCTCGGCACCGGCCTTGGCAATGTCAACATGCTGACCATTCCCGGTGCCGATACCAATGGCGTCATGGATGCGGTGGAGTTCATTGCTCATCTGCGCCAGGCAGACGCCAAGAGCGATGTACCTGTCGGACGCGATGTCGTCGTGATCGGCGGCGGCATGACCGCCATCGATGCGGGCGTGCAGGCCAAGCTGCTGGGTGCGGAAAACGTCACCATCTGCTACCGCCGGGGCAAGGAACATATGAATGCCTCGGATTATGAGCAGGATCTTGCCGCCTCCAAGGGCGTGCAGATCCGCCATTGGCTCCAGCCGAAAGAGGTCGCGCATCACGGCGGCCATGTCGCCTCGATCAGCTTCGAATATACCCATCTGGAAAACGGGCTGATGAAAGGCACCGGCCACATCACCGAGATCAAGGCCGACCAGATCCTCGTCGCCATCGGCCAGAAGCTTGACCCGGAAGGCCAGGACAGCCTTGCCATGCAAGGCGGCAAGATCGCCGTGGATGCAGAAGGGCGCACCTCGCTTGCCGGTGTCTGGGCGGGCGGTGACTGCGCCTTCGGCGGCCAGGACCTGACGGTCTCTGCCGTTGCCATGGGCCGCGACGCGGCTGAAAGCATCAACCTGACGCTTGCTGCGGACGCCTCCGGCGTCAGCGCCGTCGCCTGAGCCGGAGGGATTGAACCATGGCTGATATCAGAAATAATTTCGTCGGCATCAAATCACCCAACCCTTTCTGGCTGGCCTCTGCGCCGCCAACCGACAAGGCCTATAATGTCGAGCGCGCCTTCAAGGCGGGCTGGGGCGGCGTGGTGTGGAAAACCCTCGGCTCGGAAGGCCCGCCGGTCGTCAATGTCAATGGCCCCCGCTACGGTGCCATCTGGGGGGCAGACCGCCGCCTGCTGGGTCTCAATAATATCGAGCTGATCACTGACCGGCCCTTGCAGGTCAATCTTCAGGAAATGAAGATGGTCAAGATGAACTGGCCGGACCGCGCCCTGATCGCCTCAATCATGGTGCCCTGCGAGGAGGAAGAGTGGAGGGCGATCCTGCCGCTGGTCGAAGAAACCGGCGCTGACGGCATCGAGCTGAATTTCGGCTGTCCGCACGGCATGTCGGAACGCGGCATGGGGGCCGCCGTCGGTCAGGTGCCGGAATATATCGAAATGGTGGTGCGCTGGTGCAAGCAATATAGCCGCATGCCCGTCATTACCAAGCTGACGCCTAATATCACCGACATCCGCAAACCGGCCCGCGCCGCGAAAGCGGGCGGCACTGACGCGGTGTCGCTGATCAACACCATCAATTCCATCGTCTCGGTCGATCTCGACAGCTTTGCCCCCAACCCCAGCGTTGGCGGCAAGGGCAGCCATGGCGGCTATTGCGGCCCGGCGGTTAAGCCGATTGCGCTGAACATGGTGGCGGAAATCGCCCGCGACCCGGAAACCTACGGCCTGCCGATCTCCGGCATCGGCGGCATCACCACCTGGCGGGATGCCGCCGAGTTTTTGGCACTCGGCGCGGGCAATGTACAGGTCTGCACCGCCGCCATGACTTACGGCTTCAAGATCGTTGAGGAAATGATCACCGGCCTGTCCGACTGGATGGATGCCAAGGGGCACGCAACGCTGGATGACATCTGCGGGCGTGCCGTTCCCAATGTCACCGACTGGCAATATCTCAACCTCAACTATATCGCCAAGGCGCAGATCGATCAGGATGCCTGTATCAAATGTGGCCGCTGTCATATCGCCTGCGAGGACACGTCCCACCAGGCAATCACCAGCATTGTCGATGGCGCACGCAAGTTCGAGGTGATGGAGGACGAATGCGTCGGCTGCAATCTCTGCGTCAATGTCTGTCCGGTCGAAAACTGCATCACCATGGTCGGGCTGGAACCCGGCACGCTGGACCAGCGCACCGGCAAGCCGGTCGATGCCAAATACGCCAACTGGACGACCCATCCCAATAATCCGATGGCGGTGCAGGCAGCGGAATAAGCCCAACCGTCATTGCAGTGATGTTGGATTTCCGTTTGTGAGTATCTCAAAGCCTTAAATTGGCAGCAACTGAGAGTCTTTCGGGTTCAGATTGAACCAGACAGATTCTCAGTTTTTTGGTTTGTCATTTCGGGAAAACCGGTGACCACTTTTCCCTTGGCAAATTTTAAGACCAAGGCTCGAAGATGATTACCCATCCTCACCGTGAGGGCATTCCAAGCGTTGCGAACAAAAATGATAGGGATCGGCGTGAATTGCATTCTTTTTTTAAATATTAGAAATATACAACTAAAAACAAACTGCGAAACTTGGCGAGAAAATTCAGGAATTCTCAATTTTTTCATGAACTGATGCAGTCATTATTTCATCGCGTGCTTGACGACAATATCCGTACAGCGCCTTGCACCCCTATCGTGGAGCGCGCTTCATCCAGATAACATGACAACACAATGCGTCGACTATACCGCATGCAAACCTATTTTTATCTATGGATCATTGGAGAATTTCTCTCAAAAACTCCAGAATATTTGAGAGGAAATTCAATAAAGTCATAAATTTAAATTCTTCGGCAATTTTCTTTTATCCAAAAAATATCAATGAGATCAATTGGAAATTAGATAAATTTCTGCAATGCATTTTTTTACACCAAAAATGAAATTTTAGAGAATTACTTTGCAATGAAATGACCAAGCCTGCATAAGTATATTTGAATAAGAAGAGAGGTCTATCCAGATCATCCAAAATGGGTGAAGCGATTAGGTTCAACCTTCGAAATGAATACTGAATCTTACGCTCTACCAAGGGCGACAGGATTTGACCGGGAATTTGGATCGATTCTCGGAAAAATCCGAGGCGAAGACAACAAGATCGAAAGTCCGTCAGGTGACATAGGAGCCTGGCAGACTCTAAAGAGCAGGACCGAAACATCGATATATCTGCACGTTGAAGAGTTTGATGATGATCATTTCTGCCTGGGCCGGTAACATTGTGGGAAGTGTCAGGAAGCTTGCCAGCTTCTACTGGCCCGCTTTGATTGTTTGCGCTGCGGTTTTCGTCACTATTTTTGCAATCGAAAGTCAAAATCGCAAAGCCTATCTGGAAGACAGGAAGGCCGCGATTTCCGACAAGCTCAGCCCCGTCCGCGCCCGGCTGGAAGGCAATATCAAGGCTGACATCAAGATGCTTCAGGGCCTGCTTGCCGTGCTTGAAACCGAGCCGGACATGAGTCAGGCCCGGTTTTCCGCCATTGGCCGGCGATTTTTCTCCAGGCCTGTCCGGTTGCGCTCGATCAGTCTTTCCTACGACATGCGGACAAGACTGACCTATCCGTTCATTCTCAACCAGGTTGGGCATGACTTTACCGCCAACCCGCAAGAGCAAAAAGCCGCCGTCCAGGCCGAGAACAGCAATATCTATGTCATCACAGAGCCGATGAACCTGCCGACAACAGGCAATAGTCTCGTTATCTTTTACCCCATCGCATCATCGAGCCTGAACGAACCGGCCAGCACGTCACCAGACTTGCCGGACCAGACGTCCCCTCAGGATAAGCCCTTCAGCCATGGCCTGCTGCGTGGCACCGTCGATGTGGAGCGGCTGTTTCGCGAAAGTGGCCTCTACGACCTCGATCTGAATGTCGCGCTTTACGCCGGTTCCGATACGCAGAACGCAGTCAGCACGGCGTTTTTCGGCGATCCCGCACTGATCGGCGCCAGCGCGGTGCGCATGGAGGTCAGTATCGGCGCACAGACCTGGATATTGGCGGCAGCGCCCAAGGGTGGCTGGCAACAACCTGCCAACGAAATCTGGTTCCGCCAGCTGGTAATGTTCATCCTGGCGCTGGCAATCATCACGCCTTTCCTGTGGGTCGCGCATCTGCTGATGGAACGGCAGGCCAATATTGCCGAACTCAACGAGCAGGAACGGGAACTGCGCACTCTGTCACAACGATTGCAAATCGCGCTCGATGCCTCGCAAATCGGTGTGTGGGAAATGGATATCGGCAGCCTCGCCCTGACCTGGGACAATCGCATGCGCCAGCTCTACGATTGTGATCCGTCCCGTCCGATTGAAATCCGCGAGGATTGGAGCAACTGTCTCCATCCGGAGGATCGGGAAAGTGCCACTCACGCTCTGGCCTCGGCCATCCGCACCGGCTCCAATTACTCGACCGAGTTCCGTATTCTGGATCGCAGCGGCCAGATACGCCATATCCGCTCCTTCGGCTCGATCTATCGCGATGCCGATTTTCGCAAGAAGATCGTTGGCGTGAACTGGAACATCACCGCGGATGTCAAACTGCATGAAGCCTTGCACGATGCCAAAACCGCGCTCGAGGCCCAGAACCAGGAACTGGAAAACGCCCGGCAGATCATGGAACATACGTCCCTGCACGATCCCCTGACCGGACTTGCAAACCGACGCTTCCTCGACCGGCATCTGGCAGAGATCGAAGACCTCAGGGGTAACGGCAAATCTGTCGCTCTGCTGCATATCGATCTCGACAGGTTCAAGGAGATCAACGACACGCTGGGCCACGCGGCGGGTGATGCCATGCTGCGCCATGCTGCCAGCCAGATCAACGCCCATATGTCGCCGGGCGATTTTGCCGCGCGCATCGGCGGCGACGAATTCGTGGTGGTCAAGCACGATGAGAGCAGCCAGGCCGCAGCCCGCATCCTTGGCGAAACCCTGATCGACGCCATCAACCAGCCGATCCATTGGGAGGGCCAGGAATGCCGTGTTAGCGCCAGCATCGGCATCGCCCAGTCCTGCAATAACCACCCGCATCTGGAACAGGCATTGATCAATGCCGATATCGCGCTTTACGAGGCAAAACGGCGCGGAAAGAACCGGCTGGAATTCTTTTCCGACACGTTGAAGGAAGCGACCCTTTCCACCAAGCGCACCGCCGACGCCATTCTGCGCTCGCTGGCCGATCACGATTTCATTCCCTATTTCCAGCCGCAATTTGACGCGCACACCATGCAGATTACTGGCGTCGAGGCGCTCGCGCGCTGGCAACATCCGCAGCTTGGCCTGTTGCCGCCGATTGCCTTCCTGTCGGTGGCCGAAAGCCTGAATGTCGTGGCCGCCATCGACAACAGCATTCTCGAACAATCGCTTGCCGAGGCCCGGCGCTGGCAGGAGCACGGACTGGATACGCCGCATGTCTCCGTTAATATCTCTGCCCAAAGATTGTTCGACGATGGGCTTGTCGCCCATCTACGCGATACACCGCTTCCCGCCGGCGGCCTTGCCTTCGAATTGCTGGAATCGATCTCCTTCGACGACAAGGCGGAAGCCGCGGCAACCGCCATCAGCCAGATCAAAATCCTCGGCATCGATATCGAGATCGACGATTTCGGCACCGGATATTCCTCGATCCTCAGCCTTTTGAAACTCTCACCCCGACGGCTGAAAATCGACAGGCAATTGACCCTGCCGATCATCGAGAGCAAGCAACAGCGACGGCTGATCGGCTCGATTGTTGAAATCGGCCGATCGCTTGGCATCGAAATCATTGCCGAAGGTGTGGAAACCATGCAGCACGCCGACATTCTGCGGGATCTCGGCTGTCATACCTTGCAGGGCTATGGCCTGGCACGCCCCATGAACGGCGACGACCTGTTCGCGCTTTTGAAGCGCCGATCTCTCGACCGCAAACAAGATGCCATCGCGCTCTGATGCTTTTTTGAAATGCCTTACTTTTGAACGAAAAAGGGGTCGCCTCGCTTTGCCCTGCATCGTATAGAAAGCCTTGGCGTGACATGCGTGGCCGCCATCCACCTATAATTGCACAAAGACCATTCCGTGACAGCATCGACGATTTCCCCTGTGCCTGAAAAAGACAATGCAAGAGACACTGCAAAAGACAGGCACAACAGCCATGCCCGTGGCCGTGAGAAACTGAAGGCCCATCTGGCCGTTCTGCTGTTTGCCGTGTTGCTCGCCACCTCCTTTTCCTTCGGTGGCATGGCGACCCACATGATCGATCCGATTGCGGTCCAGGCGCTACGCTATATCGTCACCATCGCCATCACAGCTTTCCTGTGCTTCCGCATTAAGCGCTATCCGCTCAAAGCGCCACGTCGCCCGGTGCGCTTCGTGATTATCGGCGCGCTGATGGCCACCTATATGATCAGCATGTTCATCGCCCTGCAATTTACCGCCCCTGTGGCGACCGGGGCGATCTTCACGATGATGCCGCTGATGAGCGCAGGCTTCGCCTGGCTATTGATGCGCCAGAAAACCCGTGGCCGGGTGATGGTCAGCCTGGTGATTGCCGCCATCGGCGCGATCTGGGTGATCTTTCGCGGCGATGTGCAGGCGCTGATCCATTTCGACATCGGTAAGGGCGAGCTGATCTACCTCGTCGGCGTCACCGCGCATGCGATTTACGTGCCGCTACTGCGCAAATTCAACGAGAACGAACCGGCGCTGATCTTCATGTTCTGGTCGGCGGTGGGGACGCTGGCCTTCATTCTGGTGCCGGGCCTGCCCCGGCTGATCGCCCTCGATTATGCCTCGATCTCCTGGCTTGGCTGGGGTCTGGTGCTCTATCTGGCTGTCGTGACGACGCTGATTACCTTCCTTCTGCTGCAATATGCCTCGCAACGCCTGCCCGCCCCCAAAGTGCTGGCCTATAGCTACCTGACGCCGAGCTTCATCATTCTGCTGGAAGGCGCCATGGGCCATGGCTGGGCACCGATGGCCGTATTTGCCGGGGCGCTAATCACCGCCGCCGGACTTCTCGCCATGGCCATTTTGCCAGACTGATACCGTCCTACCTTCAAATTCCCGGCTGTAGACCGCGCAGGAAAAGCCCTTCCAGAAACCTTGCGGCATTCTCGAACCGCTCGTCTTCCGCCGACCCCGCGCCCAGCACGGCGCGCACCTGCACGTCGAAATCGGCATAATGCTGGGTGGTGGACCAGATCGAAAAAATCAGGTGATAGGGGTCGCAGGCGACAAGCTTGCCCGCCATGATCCAGCTGCGAATGACCCCGGCCTTCTCATCGACCAGATCTTTCAACGGCCCTTTCAGCACATCCTCGATAATGGGTGCACCCTGGAGCACTTCATTGGCAAACAACCGGCTTTCGCGCGGAAAATCACGGGCCATTTCCAGCTTGCGGCGGAGATAGCTGCGGATTTCCTCCTGCGGATCGCCCTCGGCATCAAAGGCGCGCAGCGGCTCCAGCCACGTCTCCAGCAGCCGGTCCATCAGCAGCCGGTGCATCGCCTCCTTGGTGCGGAAATAATAGAGCAGGTTGGGTTTCGACATGCCCGCCACCTCGGCGATCTGGTCGATGGTCGAGCCGCGAAAGCCGCGCATGGAAAACACGTCCAGCGCCGCCTGCAGGATGACCTCCTCCTTTTCCTCCTGAATCCGCGTCCGCCTCTGCGTCCTTGATGCCCTGGCAATCGCCATGCTCTCTCCCTGTCTTCCCCATGCCTGCCTGCGCCTTGCTGCTTCCAACCCTGCCCCGGAAGCAACCAGACGCGCCTCAAAAAAATAGGCGAAAGCTTTGACCGAATTTTTCGCGTTTTTCGGCTTGAGTGCGACGCCGGAAGTTGTAATGTTTACCAATCGGTCAAATATCAATCACTGCCCTCAGAAAGGCAATGGTTGAGACCGAAACAAAGGCTCAAAAATAACAAGAGCTAACAATGATGGGAACAGCGGTTTTCGATGGGCATCGAAATCCCTGCACAAATTAGGATTGATAAGATGACGGCTCACCCCGGTGCGAACCTGCGCGTAAATGCTGACCGGCTGTGGGACAGCCTGATGGACATGGCCAAGATTGGCCCCGGTGTGGCAGGCGGCAACAACCGCCAGACCTTGACCGACGAAGACGCCGAAGGTCGCGCGCTGTTCCAGAGCTGGTGCGAAGCGGCAGGCATGACCATGGGCGTGGACCAGATGGGCACGATGTTCGCCACCCGCCCCGGCACCGACCCGGATGCCCTGCCCGTCTATGTCGGCTCCCACCTCGACACCCAGCCCACCGGCGGCAAGTATGATGGCGTGCTGGGTGTGCTGGCCGCGCTGGAAGTGGTGCGCTCCATGAACGATCTTGGCGTTAAAACCAAGCATCCGATTGTTGTGACCAACTGGGCCAATGAGGAAGGCGCACGCTTTGCCCCGGCCATGTTGGCGTCTGGCGTTTTTGCGGGCATGCATACGCTGGATTACGCCTATTCGCGCAAAGACCCGGACGGCAAGACATACGGCGATGAGCTGAAACGCATTGGCTGGCTGGGCGAGGAAGAAGTGGGTGCGCGCAAAATGCACGCCTATTTCGAATATCACATCGAGCAAGGGCCTATTCTCGAAGCTGAAAATAAACAGATTGGCGTTGTTACCCACTGTCAGGGCCTGTGGTGGCTGGAATTTACGTTGACGGGCCGTGAAGCGCACACTGGCTCGACCCCCATGAACCTTCGCGTCAACGCTGGTCTGGCCATGAGCCGCATCATCAAGATGGTGCAGGATGTGGCGATGAGCGAACAGCCGGGTGCTGTTGGCGGCGTTGGCCAAGTGTTCTTCTCGCCCAATTCGCGCAATGTGCTGCCGGGCAAGGTGGTGTTTACGGTGGATATTCGCACGCCCTCCCAAGACAAACTCGACCGGATGCGGGCGAAGATTGAAGCCGAAGCCGCAACAATTTGCGAAGCTCTGGGCGTTGGCTGCGCGGTGGAAGCCGTCGGCCATTTTGACCCCGTCACCTTTGACCCCACACTGGTGGGCCGCGTGCGCGATGCTGCCGAGCGACTGGGTTACAGCCACATGAACATCATTTCCGGCGCTGGCCACGACGCCTGCTGGGCAGCGCGGGTTGCGCCATCGACGATGATTATGTGCCCTTGCGTCGGCGGGCTTTCGCATAATGAGGCCGAGGAGATTTCCAAGGACTGGGCGAGTGCTGGGTGTGATGTGTTGTTGCATGCGGTGTTGGAGACGGCGGAGGTTGTGGGGTGATGGGCAGCAGGATCGTTTTGATCTGCCGCTTACCCCCCTCTGCCCTGCCGGGCATCTCCCCCTCAAGGGGGGAGATCAGATAGACGACACGCCCAATCCTACGACATAAAATAGGGATGCGAGGCAAACCGCAGATCTATCTCTCCCCATGAGGGGGAGATGGCTGGCAAGCCAGAGGGGGGTGAGCCGGAAATATAAACGCTTGAATGACAACCAAAAACAAACACGGGTGAACACACATGAGCACAGTCATCAAAGGCGGCACTATCGTCACCGCCGATCTCACCTATAAAGCCGATGTAAAAATCGACGGCGGGATCATCACCGAAATTGGCCCCGACCTCTCCGCCGATACCGTGCTGGATGCCTCCGGCTGTTACATCATGCCGGGCGGTATTGATCCGCATGTGCATCTGGAAATGCCGTTTATGGGCACCTATTCCGCCGATGATTTTGAAAGCGGTACCCGTGCGGGTCTGGCTGGTGGCACCACCATGGTGGTGGATTTCTGTCTGCCCGATCCCGGCCAATCGCTGCTGGAAGCGCTGACCCGCTGGGACAATAAATCCACCCGCGCCAATTGCGATTACTCCTTCCACATGGCCATCACCTCTTGGGATGAGCGCATTTTCAACGAGATGCAGACCATTGTGCAAGACAAGGGCATCAACACTTTCAAGCACTTTATGGCCTATAAGGGGGCCTTGATGGTGAATGATGACGAGATGTTCGCCTCCTTCTCGCGCTGCGCCGAACTGGGCGCGCTGCCGCTGGTGCATGCTGAAAATGGCGATGTGGTCGCGGCCATGTCGGCCAAGCTGCTGGCTGAGGGCAATGACGGGCCGGAAGCGCACGCCTATTCCCGCCCGGCTGAAGTGGAGGGCGAAGCCACCAACCGCGCCATCATGCTGGCCGATATGGCAGGTGTGCCGCTCTATGTGGTGCATACCTCTTGCGAACAGGCGCATGAGGCCATCCGCCGCGCCCGGCAAAAGGGCATGCGCGTCTATGGCGAGCCGCTGATTCAGCATCTGACACTGGATGAGAGCGAATATTTCGACAAGGATTGGGACCACGCCGCCCGCCGGGTGATGTCGCCGCCGTTCCGCAACAAGCAGCATCAGGATAGTCTCTGGGCGGGCCTGCAATCCGGCTCGCTGTCTTGCGTTGCCACCGACCATTGCGCCTTTACCACAGAGCAAAAACGGTTTGGCGTTGGCAATTTCACCAAAATCCCCAATGGCACCGGCGGGTTGGAAGATCGCCTGCCGATGCTGTGGACCTATGGCGTCACCACGGGCCGCCTGACCATGAATGAGTTCGTGGCCGTCACTTCCACCAACATCGCCAAAATCCTCAATATCTATCCGAAGAAGGGCGCGATCCTTGTGGGGGCCGATGCCGATATTGTGGTGTGGGACCCGAAGCGCTCCAAAACCATCTCGGCCAGTAACCAGCAATCGGCCATTGATTACAACGTGTTCGAGGGCAAAACCGTCACCGGCTTGCCGCGCTTTACCCTGACCCGTGGTGTGGTGGCGATTGAGGAAAGCACTGTGAAAACGCAGGAAGGCCACGGCAAGTTTGTCAAGCGCGAGCCTTATCCGGCGGTGAGCAAGGCGCTGTCTACGTGGAAGGAACTGGTGTCGCCGCGCAAAGTCGAGCGTACGGGCATTCCGGCCAGCGGGGTTTAAGTTGGAAAATCGTCAAGCCATAGTCCTTCTCGCGGCTTATTGCTGTGCAATTCTGGCAGGGTTGATCCTTTTAGAAATCACAGTCATTCTAGCAAAAGCAGCAGGTCCCGTTGTCTCAGGAAAGACCGAGTTTTCATGGTCATCTCTCAGGCATTCGATAGCATCCATGATGCACATACTTCCAGTTGCCTTGATTATCGGATTTCCGTTGGCCCTTTTTGGTGCATTACCTTTCACGGGATTATTCTTGGCCGCGGCAGGTAAATTTTGGCCAACATCACAAAAGAGCTTTGTAATTTATGGAAGTATTATTCCCGGTTTTAGTATATTAATTCTTCTAGCTATTTTCATACCCCCACCGATAACAACGATAAATCCTACAGGAATTTGGCCAATAGATTATTGGCCATTCAGTAATCAGCCAATAAAATCTTTCATGGATTATACTTTATCCATGTTGAACTTCATTATTTTGGCCATGCCGAGTGGTGCCTTTGCCGGGTATGTCTTTTGGCGAATGGGATTTCGTAATGACCCCGTGAACTAACAAAAGATGAATGTGAAAACATGACAACATCCCCCTACTCCGTCGTCTCCGCCAAAGACCTCTGTCTCACCTTCCAGACCAATGATGGACCAGTACACGCGCTGTCCAACGTGGATCTGGAGGTGAAAAAGGGTGATTTTGTTTCCTTCATCGGCCCATCCGGCTGTGGCAAGACCACGTTTTTGCGTGTCATTGCCGATCTGGAAAAGCACACATCCGGCACCATTACCGTCAATGGCATGACGCCGGAGAATGCGCGCAAGGAGCGCTCCTACGGCTATGTGTTTCAGGCGGCAGCGCTTTATCCGTGGCGCACGATTGAGCAAAATATTGCCCTGCCGCTGGAGATCATGGCCTATAGCCCGGATGAGAAGAAAAAGCGGATTGAGCAGACGCTGGAACTGGTCAATCTTGCAGGCTTTGGCAAGAAATTCCCCTGGCAGCTCTCCGGCGGCATGCAGCAGCGCGCCTCCATTGCCCGCGCGCTTGCCTTTGATGCCGACCTGCTGTTGATGGACGAACCCTTTGGCGCACTGGATGAAATTGTCCGCGACCATTTGAACGAGCAATTGCTGAAACTCTGGGATAGCACCAACAAGACCATTTGTTTTGTCACCCACTCGATTCCGGAGGCCGTTTATCTCTCTACCAAAATCGTGGTGATGAGCCCCCGGCCCGGTCGCGTGACCGATGTGATTGAATCGACCCTGCCACGGGAGCGACCGCTGGATATTCGTGAAAGCCCGGAGTTTTTGGCCATTGCCCATCGGGTGCGCGAAGGTTTGCGGGCGGGGCATAGTTATGAGGAATAGACTGCTCCCCATCCTCACCGTCATCCTCGCCATCCTGATCATCTGGCATGTCTTCGTGGTCATTCTCAACGCGCCCTTCGTGCGCGATCAGGCGGCGCGGGCGGGTGAGACAATCACCACAGCGCAAGTGATTGAGCAAACCTTCAATCAGGAACGCCCCGTCCTTCCCGCTCCGCACCAGATTATTGCCGAGCTGTGGGATACAACCATCGACAAGCCCATCACCTCCAAGCGCAGCCTTGTTTATCACGCATGGATAACCCTCTCCGCCACACTGATGGGCTTTGGCATGGGCACAGCCCTTGGCATTTTGCTGGCCATTGCCATTGTGCATAACCGGGCGGTGGATAAATCGCTGATGCCATGGGTGATTGCCAGCCAGACCATTCCCATCATTGCCGTGGCCCCGATGATCATTGTGGTGCTGAACGCCATTGGTATTTCCGGCCTGATGCCCAAGGCGCTGATTTCCACCTATCTCTCCTTCTTTCCGGTGGTGGTCGGCATGGTCAAAGGCCTGCGTAGCCCGGATGCCATTCTGATTGATCTGATGCGCACCTATTACGCCAGCAACACCCAGACATTTTGGAAACTGCGCATGCCAGCCGCCATGCCCTATCTGTTTACCTCGCTGAAAGTGGCCATTGCGATTTCGCTGGTGGGAGCCATTGTGGGGGAATTGCCAACCGGGGCCGTCGCTGGCCTCGGCGCGCGGCTGCTGTCTGGCTCTTACTATGGCCAGACAGTGCAAATCTGGGCAGCACTGTTTATGGCGGCGGGGTTGGCGGCGCTGCTGGTGGCCATCGTCGGGCTTGCCCACACGGCGGTTCTGAAACGCATGGGAGAGCGGGCATGAGTGGGTATCTGCTGTTTGCGCTGATCTTCTGGCTGGTGGCATGGGGCATAAATGAATGGCTGGTGCGCCAGCATTTCGCCGCCCTGCCAGCCCAGCGTGCCGCCAATATCGCAGTGCCGCTGCTGTTTGGCATCACGCTGCTGGTCATCTGGGAATGCGTGGTGCGCGGGTTTGACATCCCCTCCATTCTGCTGCCCGCCCCCAGCATGATCTGGACCCGGCTGATCCATTCGCTGCCCATCCTCTGGGCTGATTTCCAGCAAACGTTTTTGAAATCGGTGCTATCAGGCTATGTCGCAGGCTGTGGCCTTGGCTTTATCGTTGCGGTGTTGATTGATCGTTCACCCTTCCTGAAACAAGGCCTGTTGCCGATTGGCAATTTCGTCTCGGCCCTTCCGGTGGTCGGCGTGGCCCCAATCATGGTGATGTGGTTCGGGTTTGATTGGCCGTCAAAGGTGGCGGTCGTGGTGATCATGACCTTCTTTCCCATGCTGGTAAACACCGTGCAGGGCCTATCTGCGGCAAGCCCGATGGAGCGCGATTTGATGCGCACCTATGCCGCCAGCTGGTGGCAGACGTTGATCAAGCTCCGGCTTCCCGCCGCATGGCCGTTTATCTTCAACGCCTTGAAAATCAATTCAACGCTGGCGCTGATTGGTGCCATTGTGGCGGAGTTTTTCGGCACCCCCATTGTTGGCATGGGCTTTCGCATTTCCACCGAGGTTGGCCGCAGCAATGTGGATATGGTCTGGGCCGAAATTGCGGTGGCGGCACTGGCGGGTTCGGTTTTCTATGGTTTGGTGGCGCTGGCTGAAAAAGCCGTCACCTTCTGGCATCCGTCTGTCCGTGGTGGGCAGGTAAGATAAAACATGAGATAACAAGAGAGGGAACGATCATGAAAAGCAAAATCACCACACTGCTTATGGCTGCTGGCATTTCCATGCTGGCTATGCAGGCCCATGCGGCAGACAAGCTGACCCTGCAATTGAAATGGGTCACACAGGCGCAGTTCGCTGGCTATTACGTCGCCAAAGACAAGGGCTATTACAAAGAAGAAGGCCTCGATGTGGACATCAAGCCCGGCGGCCCGGATATTGCGCCTGCGCAAGTGCTGGCTGGTGGCGGTGCCGATGTGATTGTCGATTGGTTGCCATCCGCCTTGGCCACCCGCGAAAAAGGTGTTCCGCTGGTCAATATCGCCCAGCCGTTCAAGCATTCGGGCATGATGCTGACCTGTCTGAAGGAAAGCGGCGTCAAGACACCTGCCGATTTCAAGGGCAAGACGCTGGGCGTGTGGTTCTTCGGCAATGAATATCCGTTCCTGTCGTGGATGGCGCATCTTGGCATCAAAACCGATGGCAGCGCTGATGGCGTGAAAGTGCTGAAGCAGGGCTTCAACGTTGATCCGCTGTTGCAAAAGCAGGCCGCCTGCATTTCCACCATGACCTATAATGAATACTGGCAGGTCATCGATGCCGGTATCAAAGCGGATCAACTGATCACCTTCCCCTATGAGAAGGAAGGCGTTGCCACGCTGGAAGACGGCCTTTATGTGCTGGAGCCAAAGCTGAAAGATCCGGCCTTCAAGGAAAAGATGGTCAAGTTCGTCCGCGCCTCGATGAAGGGCTGGAAATGGGCTGAAAAGAACCCGGACGAGGCCGCTGGTATCGTGCTGGACAACGACGCCTCCGGAGCCCAGACCGAAAAGCATCAGAAGCGGATGATGAGTGAAGTTGCCAAGCTGACGGAAGGCTCCAAGGGCGCGCTGGACGAGGCCGATTACAAGCGCACCGTGGCCACCCTGCTCGGCGGCGGTTCCGATCCTGTCATATCCAAAGAACCCGTGGGTGCTTATACCCATGAAATCACCGATGCAGCGCTGAAATAGTCAGATCAAACTTTCAATTTTATCGTGTATTCGCCGCCAGGGTTCTCATACCGTTCCCTGGCGGCGGGGTTCCCAGAGGCTGACTGAGCGGCCCCGCTGAGCTTGCCCTAACCCTTTTATTTCATGGGATTTTCATATTGGCACAGGCCCGACTACCGCGTGCGGGCAAAACCGGGTTTACCACACAAGCCGATCCGCGATCAGGTCGAAGCCACGCGCTTTCCTTTAACTATTATTGCAATGCAACCTCTTCGCTGCACCGGCTCTGTCTGCGGCGGGATTGCGCTGCAACCGGCCCTGTCGTAACGTAACCCTATTAAAAACCCGGGTTTTCCGTTGATCGGCAAACCTGACATTGTATTTAAAACCATTTCGACAATATTAGCGTATTATGGGTTTTCCATAGATCCCCAGGGATTTGAATAGACATGTTTGAAATCGTATCGTCCCTGGTCACAGCGCGCCCCGGGAAAAAGGCTCGCGCCCACCCTGCCTTCATCCGCAAGGCCGCGATCCGGCGTGATAAATCAGACATTGGGAGGATACCAGGAGTGACAGACAGTCGGGTTGGAACTTCGCGCGTCAGGCCAATCATCCTCGTTCTGACGCTGCTGCTATCGGTTAGCCAGGGCGGTTTTATACCTGCCGTGAAAGCGCAATCTCCTGAGCCCGCAGCCAGCACCGATGCCCAGCTCCCGGCCATCGTCGTTGCGAAAGCCAGCACCCAGAGCCTGACCGACAAGGTGATCGGCACCGGAAGCATCAAGGCGGTGGAGGAAATTTACGTCCAGCCTGAAGTGGATGGAATAGCCATTCGCAATCTCCTGGCCGATGTCGGCGACAAGGTGAAGGCCGGTCAGGTTCTGGCAACGCTGGATGGCGACAGCCTGATCCTGCAAAAGGCGCAGTATGCCGCCAACCAGGCCAAGGCCGAGGCCTCGCTTGCCCAGTACAAGATCCAGTTGATCGATGCGCAGGCCAGTGCAGCAGAAGCGGAGCGGCAATTGGCGCGAGGCCAGTCGCTGGTCTCCGGCGGCACGATTTCCACCGCCCAGGTCCAGCAATATGAGACCTCTGCCATCAATGCCCGCAACAAGGTGGACAGCGCCCGCCAGTCCATCGCCATTGCCGAGGCCGAATTGAAAGTGGTGATCAGCCAGGTCGCCGATCTCAACCTGAAACTGGCCCGCACCGATATCAAGGCGCCGTTCGGCGGGTTGATCACCGCCCGCAATGCCCGCATCGGCGCCATTGCTGCCGGCTCCGGCCAGCCGCTGTTCACCATTATCCGCGACAGCAAGATCGAGCTGGTGGCCGAAGTGTCCGAAAGCGATATGCAAAAAATGCGAATAGGCCAACCGGCCGAAATTGCCATTGCTGGACAGGCAACGCCGATCAGCGGCCATGTGCGGCTGATCTCTCCCGCCGTCAGCCCCACGACGAGGCTCGGTGAGGTGCATGTTCTGCTTGATGATAGCGATGCGGCCCGTCAGGGCATGTATGCCAGCGCCTTGATCACCATCACCTCCGCCTCGGGCATTGCCCTGCCCTTATCGGCAATCGACAGCGGCAAGGCCGGCAGCTTTACCCGCATCGTTGATAATGGCGTGGTCCGGCAGGTGAAAATCGAGACCGGCATTATCGAAAACGGCTTTATTCTGGTGACATCTGGCGTCAAGCCGGGCGATCTGGTGGTGCTGAAAGCAGGCGCTTTCGTGCGCGATGGCGACAAGGTCAGGCCGGTGCTTGAAACCGTGAACCAGACCGGCGCAATATCCAACTGACGAGGCAAGACGATGAATTTCTCCGCCTGGTCAATCCGCAATCCGATAGCACCCCTGTTGGGCTTCTTCCTGCTGATGGTGCTGGGCATCCAGTCCTTCAACAGCCTGCCCATTACCCGCTTTCCGAATATCGATGTGGCTGTCGTGTCGATCAGCGTCACCCAGAGTGGGGCGTCGCCGTCGGAACTGGAAATGCAGGTGACCAAGGAAATCGAGGATGCGGTCGCCTCGATCAACGGCGTCGACGAGATTTCCTCCAAGGTCAATGACGGCGTGTCGGTCACTTCGGTGGTGTTCCGCATCGAAATTCCCACCCAGCAGGCCGTTCAGGATGTCAAGGACGCGGTGGATCGGATCCGCAACGATCTGCCCGCTGGCGTCGATGAGCCGATTGTCAACAAGGTCGATGTCGAAGGTCAGGCAATCCAGACCTTTGCCGTCTCCGCCCCGAACATGACGCTCGAAGAATTGTCGTGGTTCGTCGATGACACGATCAAACGCGCCCTCCAGGGCCAGAAAGGCATTGGCCGCATCGACCGGATTGGCGGTGCCGACCGCGAGATCCGTATTGAGCTGGACCCGGATCGGCTGAACGCGCTGGGTATTACCGCCGCCGACGTCAACAAGCAATTGCGCGGCACCAATGTCGATATCGGCTCGGGACGGGGCCAGGTGGCTGGCGCCGAACAGGCGATCCGCGTGCTGGGCGATACCCGTAATGTCCAGGCGCTCGCCAGCACCACCATTGCCATTTCCTCGGACCGCTTCGTCAAACTTGCCGATCTTGGCCGGATCATCGACAGCTATACGGAGCCAAAAAGTTTCGCCCTGTTCGACAACCAGCCGGTGGTGTCCTTCTCGGTGTTCCGCTCCAAGGGGGCCTCCGATGTGGCCGTCGCCGAACTGGTGGCCAAGAGCCTCGATGAGGTGCGGGCCAAAAATCCTGATGTCGGCATCAACCTGATCAGCGATTTTGTCTATTTCACCTATGGCAATTACACCGCCGCTATCGATACCCTGCTGGAAGGGGCGATCCTGGCGGTCATCGTGGTGTTCCTGTTCCTGAAAAACTGGCGGGCAACGCTTATTTCGGCCATTGCCCTGCCGCTTTCCGCCATACCGACCTTCTGGATCCTCGAGATGATGGGCTTTTCGCTCAATCTCGTCAGCTTCCTCGCCCTGACACTGGCGACCGGCATTCTGGTGGACGACGCCATCGTCGAAATCGAAAACATCGCCCGTCATATCAAGATGGGCAAGACGCCCTATCGGGCCGCCATCGAAGCTGCCGATGAAATCGGTCTTGCGGTGATCGCCACCACCTTCACAATCGTGGCGGTGTTTGTGCCCGTGTCCTTCATGGGCGGCATTCCCGGTCAATATTTCATCCAGTTCGGCCTGACGGTGGCCTTTTCCGTGCTGTTTTCGCTGCTGGTCGCCCGGCTGATCACCCCGATGATGGCCGCCTATCTGATGCGGCCGGAAGACGGCCATGACGAGGACGAAGGGCAGGAAGGCCGCTTCATGCGGCTCTATACGCGGCTTGTCCTGACGACCACCAGCACATGGTATCGCCGCTATCTGACACTGGCGGCAGCGCTGGTGTTTCTGGTGGTATCGGTCGGCCTGCTGATGCAGGTTCCGACCAGCTTCCTGCCGCCCGAAGATGCCGGGCGTATCACGCTTTCAATAGAACTGCCGCCCAATGCCACGCTTGATGAAACCGAAAGCCGGGCCAGGCAGATCACCGAGACCCTGAAGCCGCTTGCTGGCGTGCAATCGGTATTTGTCCAGGGCGGCACCTCGCCCAGTGGCGATCTGGAACTGCGGCGGGCGTCCGTAACCCTGCAACTCTTCCGCATCGAGCATTCGCTGGTCAAAACCGTGGTCAACAAACTGATCGGTGGCCTGCCGCTGATCGGCCCTCACCTGCCGAAAATGACCGTCGACGGTCGCACGATCCCGCAATGGCAGATCGAAAAACAGGTCTTTGCCAAACTGCACGACATTCCCGATATGCGCGTCCAGAAGATGAACGATCGCGGTGCCCGCGACATGGCATTCTACTTCCTCTCCAAGAACGAAGAGGATCTGACCGAGGCGGTCAGCATTCTGGAAGCAAAGCTGCGCACCGTGCCAGTGCTGGCCAATGTCAGCGCCGATGGCTCGCTGCCGCGCCCGGAATTGCAGATCCGTCCGAAAACCGATGAAATGGCAAGATTGGGCATTACCGCCCAGCAGGTTTCCGAAACTCTTCGAGTCGCAACCATCGGCGATATCGATGCGCAATTGCCGAAAATCTCGCTGGACGGTCGGTTGATCCCGATCCGGGTTCAGGCGGCGCTTGGCCAGCGTCGCGACCTTGGCGCCATAAGGGCGTTGAAAATCAAGTCTGCCGCCGGTTCCATGGTGCCGCTCTCCACCGTGGTCGATATTGACTACACGCAAGGCATCAGTTCGATCAAACGCAATCACCGTGACCGTGTGGTCTCGATCGGCGCCGACCTGCCGCAAGGCGTGGCGCTCGATACGGCGACGGCAGCCTTCAAGCAGGCCGTTGCCTCCGCCAAGATTCCCGCCAGCGTCTATCTGAAGGAAACCGGCGACACCAAGGTCCAGAAGGAAATGCTGGCGAGCTTCGTCAATGCGATGATCCTTGGCCTGCTGCTGGTGCTGATCGTGCTGATCCTGCTGTTCAAGGACATCATCCAGCCCTTCACCATCCTTTTGTCGCTGCCGCTGGCCGTCGGCGGCGTGGCCGTGGCGTTGATCATCACCCATAATGCACTGTCAATGCCCGTGCTGATCGGTATCCTGATGCTGATGGGGATTGTCACCAAGAACGCCATCCTGCTGATCGATTTTGCCATCGAAATGCGCCGCCACGGCATGGAACGTGTCGAAGCGATGGTCGAGGCGGGCCGCAAACGCGCCAGACCGATCATCATGACCTCGATTGCCATGTCGGCGGGCATGCTGCCCTCGGCGCTGGGCGTCGGCGAAGGCGGCTCGTTCCGCTCCCCCATGGCCATCGCCGTGATCGGCGGCATCATCGTCTCGACGGTGATGAGCCTTGTCGTCGTCCCCTCCTTCTTCCTTGTCATGGACGATCTGTCACGCCTGCTGGGCGTCGTCTTCGGCAGGCTGGTCGGCGCCAAGGAACAGGAACGAGAGCCGCTCGACACCGCAACACTCACCGATTTACACGACCAGACCGCGGCCCAGATCTCCACGCTCGAAGCCCGCATGGATGGCCTGGAAGCCGGTGCTGCCCATCCGCCAAGACGCCTCTCAGCGGGACCGTTCGGACGGGATTGATACGAAAACCATTGAAAATGACAGATCCCACAAGGCGATACGGCAGCCATAGCGTATCGCCTTGTGCCGGGTTCGGTTTTCCACCCGAAGCCCCTGCTTAATCCGTTGAACGGAGCTGCAATCACGCAAACCTGTGATTGTAATTGGCTATTGATCGAAATCAAACCATTGGCCCGATTTTCCCATTAGATTACCCCCATCGACCAGTGGCGGGGGCCGATGGTGGGAAAGAGGGCGCCGTCTTGCACCAATGGGAACAGCTATGATGTCCCACGCAAGACCGAGCCGTTGCGACCACCCATTCCCCTTATGAACCATACCGCTATCAGGCGGGCGCTGCTGCGCAAGGGCTGAAGGAAAAGGACGGTCTGGCCGTGAACAAGGTTTTGAATTTGAACAGTCGCGATCGCAATATTCTGGTAAAATCACCCCTGATGGCCACGCTCGGCCCGGGCTCTTTAAACCGGATGCTGGAACTGGCGACAGTGTTGAGCTTCGAGGCGCGCGATATTCTGTTTCGCGAGGGCGACCCTGCCGATTATTTCTATTGCGTGCTGACCGGCTATGTCCGCCTCTATCGCCTGAACAAGGACGGACGCGAAGCCGACATCCGCATCAGCGGCGGTGGTGATACCTTTGCCGAAAGCCTGTTGGCCATGGGCGATACCTATCACTATAACGCCCAGGCGGCGGAGCATGTGACCGTGGCGCGATTTGATCTCGCCAAAGTACGCCAGCTTGCAGAGCAGGAAAACGACATCGCCCGTTCAGTGATCCGCTGCCTGTCCAATTATCTGCGCAGCACCATGGATTGCATCGCCAATGACCGACTGCAAACCGCTCCGCAACGCGTGGCGCAATATCTGATCGACAATTGCCCCAATAGCGGCGGTGCCGTATCGATCCGCCTGCCCTTCCAGAAAAGCCTGCTGGCCGGCAAGCTGGGCCTTGCGCCCGAAGCCCTGTCACGCGCCTTTTCCACCCTGCGGCACAGCGGCGTCACTGTGCGCGGCCGGATGGTCCAGATCAACGATGTCAACACACTCCGACAGATTTGACAGGCATCGCATCACTCAAAAGGGTCGCGAGAGATTTTCCAAATGATCTGTTCCTGTCGCCTTTCCGATATAATGTCAGGTTTTGAAGATCGAAAATGGTGAAAGGGACAAGTGGAAAACGGGGCATATATCCGCTTTTCTCGCTTTCGCTTTTCCCGCCTTCCTCAAAGATCAGGCCGCGACGAAATCCCAGCCTGTATCTGCCTTTTCCACCCGCACGAAACCGGAAACATGGCCGCCTGAGGCAGTCCAGCCTTTTTCGCTTGCATGGGTGAAGATGGTCCGGCGGCTGTCGGCGCCCTGTCTGGCATCCGCGTCATAGATGAAGCAGAAATCGGGATCATCAAGCTGAAGTTTGGGCGCATGCACAAGATCGCCCCAAAGCACGAGCTTTTCCGCCCCCTCACCAATCAGATAGCCGGAGTGACCAGGCGTGTGGCCGGGCATGGAAACCATCTCTATTTCAGGAAGCAGGGGCCCTTCCGGGACAGGGCGCACACGATCTGGGTAGATTTCCAGCAGGCGGGCAGCGATGTCGAAGCCACCACGCCGATAGACGGGGATGGTCTCCTTCAGCGCGACATTGGTAAAAAAGGCCAGATCCGCTTGCGGGACGACGATTTCCGCGTCGGCAAAATATTGTCCAGCGTCGTCAAAAAGGCCCAGCGCATGGTCGCCATGCAAATGGGTGAGGAGAACCCGGCGCACATCAGCGCGGCTTATTCCAGCCCTTTCCAGCGCAGCCCTTCCAAGCCCCAGTTCAGGACCCCAATAAGGGCCTGTTCCCGCATCGACCAGGGTAATGCCGTCAGCGCCCGACAGCACGAAGAAATTGACGTCCATATCAATGGTGGGTGCCGGCCACGCCGCGACCGCCGCATTTCGCACCACGTCACTGCTGGCGTGATCCAGATGTTCAATCGGCGCTCTAAAAACACCATCGACCATGATCGTCACATCATAGCACCCGAAACGACATATATCCGTCATGTCAAAGGCCCCCATGGCTTTCAAGGAACCGAACGATGTCGGCCACGCCCTCGCCACGCTTCAGGTCGGAAAACACATGCGGACGGGCCTCGCGCATACGCGCCGCATCGCGATCCATCACATCAAGATCCACCTCGACATAGGGTGCCAGATCCTTCTTGTTGATGACCAGTAGATCCGAGCGGGTAATGCCCGGCCCGCCTTTGCGGGGAATTTCCTCGCCCTGACAGACCGAGATTACATAGATCGTCACATCAGCCAGATCGGGCGAAAAGGTCGCGGCCAGGTTGTCGCCACCGGATTCGATGAAAATCACGTCGAGATCGGGAATGCGCTCGTTCAGTCCGGCAATCGCCTGGAGATTGATTGACGCATCCTCCCGGATCGCCGTATGCGGACAGCCGCCGGTCTCCACGCCCACCACCCGGTCAGAAGACAGCGCTTGCATGCGGATCAAAGCGTCGGCATCCTCACGGGTGTAGATATCATTGGTGACGACGGCCACCGAATAGCGGTCACGCATCGCCTTGCACAGCTTTTCCGTCAGCGCCGTCTTGCCCGAACCGACCGGGCCACCAATTCCGACCCGCAACGGACCATTTGCCGATTTCATGCTTTTCCCCTTGTTATTCTCTTGTTCTTCGCCAAGCTTCTACAGCTGGCGATATCACGACCGGAACAGTCGCACAGCTTGACCTTCATGGCGCGCCGAAACGATGTCTGCGGCAATCGTCGCGCTGCCAAGATCGTCCAACCCCGACTGAACGGCCCGGGCAGCTAGGCTTGCCACAAGCGCCTCGAGCCGCGATAGAATGGCGAGGCCACCGGTCTGGCCGATCAGGCTGAGGCGAATACCCGCCGAGACCTGCTGCGACAGGGCCGCATGCAAATAGGCGGCAAGCGCGGCCTCGCAACCTATCCCCTGACTGGCGCCAACCGCCCCAACCGCCACCGGATAGGCGACTGGATTGGGCGACAGAGCCGAAAGCGGGTCCGCCCAGCGGCGAGCCGCATCGCGAAACGCGGCGCCGAGCGCCGTCGTTTCCTGATAGCGCTCCCGAGAGCCGGCCAGCGCCAGCGCCAGATCCGACACCTCGGTTAGGGACTGCGGCATATTCCAGACCCGCCAGGCCTCAGCCAGAAGCACCGCATCGTTCCAAATTGCGCCATGGTCCAGCAGCGATGTCAGCCAGGCCAGCAACGCCTCTTGCCGCCCGGTCGCGGTCCCGTCACCATCGATCAACCCATCCTCGACCGCCTTTTCCAGTCCACCGGAATAGGCAAAGCCGCCCACGGGAAAGGCCGGCGAGAGCCATGTCATCAGCCGGATCAGGCCGAGCGTATCGAGAGCAATGGTCATGGTCGATCAGGAATGGGCGTGATGGGCATGTGACCCATGGCTGTGATAAGCGCCACGCACCGGCTGAAACGGCTCCACCACCTCGCTGACCGTCGCGCCCAGCCCCTCCAGCATGGCGCGGATCACCGGATCACGGCCGATCAGGATGCGGTCCAGCTCGATTTGGGCAGGGAGATGACGGTTGCCAAGATGCCAGGCCAGTTCCAGCAGATGCTGCCCGTCGCGCGGCTCAATCGCGTAGAGCCGCTCATCGGCGGCCTTCACCGCGATCTGGTCGCCGTTATCAAGCACCAGACGGTCGCCATCGGCAAACAGCACCGCTTCCTTAAGGTCCAGCATCACCATCTCGCCATCGGCTAGATGCAGCAGCTTACGACGCAAATGGCGCATGTCATGGGCCAGAACAACCGTCGACACCGCCGGATCAAGGGCATCTGAGGCCGGAAGATAAGAGATCACACGCAGCATCGGCACTCCATGACCCTGCGGATCGCCAATGGCTCCGCAACGCTTATATCGATTCACTAAACCGGATTTGGCCGACAGCCTTGGATAAAGCGACAGCCTTGACAGGCGCCGAGTTTGCGCAAAACAAAGGCCGGGCGCAACAGGCAAATGGGCCTGTGCCGTTGTTATCGCAAATATCAAAGCAATGATCGGGCAGTTTAGGAGACGGCCTGGATAGCCTGTTTCAACGGTTGCGGGCCATGGGTCATTTCATGCACGATACAGTTGCGGCCATTGGCCTTGGCACGGTAAAGCGCGCGGTCGGCCGCCGCATAGACCACTTCCGGCCGCCTTTCCGGCGAAATTTCCGCAACGCCGATCGAGATGGATGTCGAGATCAACCGACCGTCGAAATGCAGCCGAAGGTCGGAAATGCTGCGGCGGATCATGTCGATCCGCTCAAACCGCTGCTGGATCGTGTCGCCCTGGATGATCAAACCGAATTCCTCGCCGCCAAGCCTGGCCGTGACATGCGGATCATTGGCGAAATGGCACAGAATGTCTGCCACGGCCCGAATGACGAAATCGCCGGCGCTGTGGCCGTAAGCATCGTTGATCGACTTGAACCAATCGAGATCGGCGATGGCCAGCGAAGCGTTCCCCTCCGTCTGGTCCAGCGCTTCCGAAAAGGCACGCCGGTTCAGCAGGCCGGACAGACCGTCAATCCTGCTCAGATGCTCGTATTTTGCCTTGGCGATGGCGAGACTACGGATTTCACGCGCCACAAAGACGCCGGTGAATGTGGCCACGAAACTGCCCAACAACCAGCTCATCGCCACGCTGAGCTTGACCGCATCAATGATCGGCATCGGCACCAGACCCAGCACCCAACAGAACGGCAGGGCAACGATCTGAAAGCCAAGTGCCAGGGAAACGGACGAAAACATCAGATGCATGACAAAGCTGAAAATGTTTCCCCTTTGCGAGAGATCTTCAAATCCTCGGCGCAGCGAAAGCCAGTTCAATATTCGAATCAATTGCCGCCCCCTTCTCTGCTTTTCTCTGGGATAGGCCTGTTTTGTGTGTCGTTTCCTAAATCAATACCTAGAATTTTAACGATTGATTGTATGGGCCATCGCATCATTTCAATACACGAACAGCCAAAACAGATCATCCGGGCAAAGGCAGGGGCGCGAGTGCATAAAGCGATACAGCGAACTTTAGTGCACCATGTTGGGTGGACGGCGCTGTAGCGGAAATACCAGCGGCCCGCGCATCACCGAAACGAAAAAACCCGGCACGCAGCCGGGTTTTTCTGATCTCGCAGACGTGTTTAATCGCGCCTACGAAGGTTTGTTGAAAATCAGTCGTCGTCTTAGGCCGCCTGCTTTTCCTTCAGCTTTTCCAGGATATTCTGCGGCGAAGACACACCATAAGGGTCGCTATCGCAATTGTCGGAATAGCCTTCTTCTTCGAACCACTGCTCCACTACGCCATCGTTGATGATAGCCGCATAGCGCCAGGAGCGCATGCCGAAGCCGAGATTGTCCTTGGACACCAGCATGCCCATCTTGCGGGTGAACTCGCCGGAGCCATCGGGAATGAGCTTGACATTGGCCAGGCCCTGCTGCTTGCCCCAGGCATTCATAACGAAAGCATCATTGACCGAAATGCAGTAGATGTCGTCAATGCTGGCAGACTGGAACTCGCTATAAAGCTTTTCGAAATCCGGCAGTTGGAAGGTCGAGCAGGTGGGAGTGAAAGCACCCGGAAGCGAAAAGAGCACGACTTTCTTGCCCTTGAAGTAATCATCCGAGGTCATATCTTGCCAACGGAAGGGGTTTGGGCCACCGACCTCTTCATCGCGAACGCGGGTACGAAACGTGACGCTGGGCACTTTTCTGCCAATAAGCATCGCTGATCTCCTTTGATAGACATGATGAAGCGTAAAAATGATGAAAAGCGGCCTTTTACCGGGCCACCGGGATCAGCCTTTCGATTACCGCATAACCATGTGCGGCGCAGCATAAAACAGCATGCTGGACGCCGCAGCATGCCTGACATGCGCATAGTGCATGGCGGACCCCATTCGGCATTGCATAATGATGACCAGTTTCGCTTTTAACGCGGCAAAAGCTCAAACCGGGCAAACCGGCCTATTGCGCGCGCTGTATAGAAGACCAACCGCGATGCCTTGGCCACTGCTGCCTCGACAGCAACGTATGCAATCGATCACAACTTTAACAAAGCTTCATAATAGCACATTATTGCCCTAATTTAAGATCTATACCTTTAATGGTTGATGCAGAGGGCGATTATCACATAAAAAAACAGACAAAACAGATCTTGAAGCATTGCAAAAAACTTTGTTGCGTATTTTAATCCGGAAATATTCGACCTTAACGATTTGTTAAGAATTTGCACAAAATTCGGCATCGAAACAGGCTTTCGAATGCCAATCGCCGACAGAAGATCTTTTTTGGTATTGGGTAGGGTTGGAGACGGAAACGATGTTGAATGCGAAAAAGCAGCCTATGACCCGGCATGTATTGCCGGTCGTAGAAGACACCAATGGTCCGGTGGGCAGAGCCATTGACCGGGACCCCTCCGTCAGAAATACCCGTTTGTCGGTGCTAGCACCGACCCGTTACCCCTGGCGCTTCAATTCACCGCGCCACAGCCGGCACATGATCGAAAATCGCAATTTTGTGCCGATGAACTACGTATCGCCGAAGCTGGAAGGCATCACGGTCCTGTCGCCATTTCCGCCGCGCCGGTTCGACCTCATCCATGCGTTCAACCGGATACCGATGAGCGCGACGCCCTTCATGATCTCTTTTGAATCCCATATGCCGCGCGGCTTCGGCATTGAGACCTCAGCACTTTATGCCTTCATGACCCGGCGTCTGATTTCCGACCGCTGTCTCGGGATCGGCGCGATTTCCGAACATGCGCGCCGGATCTTTCAAAAGACCCATAGAAATAACCCTGCCTATGAGGCGCTGAACAGGAAGCTGTTCATGCGCTATCCAAATATGGAAATCGAAGAGCGACCGGATACGTTCAACGACGAAAACCAGGGGCCGATCCGCGTCGTCTTCGTCGGAAATCACTTTGCCCGCAAGGGCGGTTGCGTTGGCGTGCGCATGGCCGAACTCGCCATGGAGCGCGGCATTCCGCTGGAAGTCGATATCGTCTCCACGGTGGAAGTCGGACCGATGTCCTGGACTGACCCGTTGGCGCCCGGTTACTTCGACCGTTACCGCAAATTGTTGAGCCTGCCGAATGTTCGCCATGTCCAGAACATTCCCAATAGCGAAGTGCTGAAAATCCTGCGCAATGCGCATTTCTCGCTGCTGACCACATTCTGCGACACATTCGGCTTCAGCGCCATTGAATCCGAGGCCAATTACGTGCCGGTGATCGCCACGAAACAGGGCGCCCTGCCGGAATTCATCAAGCACCGGCAAAATGGCATCCTGCTCGACATGGAGACCAATGATATCGGTGAGTGGAAACACATTGCCGACGACCGCAGCACGCCGGAATTTGCCGAGATCCATGCCCGCGAGATCGAGCGACTGGCCGAAGAAAGCCTGAACGAAGTCGTCGCCGCCATGGCCGACCAGAATGCTTACAAAGCCATGCGCCAAGCCGCCTATCGCACTGCAAAGACGATGTTTTCGGCGAAGGATGCCAATGAATTCTGGGACGATTTTTATGTGGAAGCTTTGAATGAGTACCGGACGGGCCACAATTCCTCCGGGCTGATGCAAAAGCCGTTTTCAGGCTGAACCCGTTTCAGTGGCGATGCTGTCTGCCTTTGAAAGAGGGCGACGGGAGTGGACGTTAAAGCGTCGCCGCCTCTTCAATTCTAATAGATTTAAGGGAAGGTAGAGGTGGGCTATCAGCCCACCACATTCGCTTTTCCGCCTTCGATAACGATGTGCCGTCCTTCATTCTCCATAAAACGCCAGTCCTCGGCCTGCGAACCATCCGGGAAAATTTGCAGGCGATAACCACCTGACAATTGGAGATCAGCTCCACAATATCTGTCGCATGTTACGGACTGGACAATGAGATGATCCGTGGCATTTACAAAGGACTTAGTGGCTTCGTCGTAACCTTGCAGCAAGGCCGCAATCCGCACGAATTGCAACGTACCAAATTGAGGATCCTCGACGTTTACAGGAGCACCCTCCTCAGGCTCCATGAAACGATCTGAGGACCCTGTCACGATCCCATTCTCCGTGACAATCCGCCAGGAGCATTGGATATGGAGCGCATGAGATCCCGTCGTTCCTGGTCTTCCCCGTGTTGAATGATGGGGGCGAATGGAGCCAAAATGGAAAACTTTCATATCTGCCGCATTGCGGGCAATGCTTAAAGGCAGACCGACAAGAACTTGCAGACTGTCCTGCAAGAAGGCTTGATTTTCAGATTCAGACATCACCACTAATCGCAATAATACCAAGGCTCTGACATGCGCATGCATCCTCGCCTTGAAGAGATTGCAAATATCTCAAATGCTTGCACGGCTTGAGATATTTGCAAAAGGAATACGATGAACCATTTTCAATGACTCATCGTATAACTCCCATCAAAACAAGAAATACCGCTGTGCCATCGGCAAAACAGTGGCCGGTTCGCAGGTCAGCAATTCGCCATCAGCGCGCACTTCATAGGTTTCAGGGTCGACCTCGATATGCGGTGTCAGGCTGTTGTGGATCATCGACGCCTTGGAAATGCCGCCGCGGGTGTTTTTTACCGCCAGCAATTGCTTGGAAACGCCGAGCCGCGCCGCCAGACCTACGTCCAACGAGGCCTGAGACACGAAGGTGACGGAGGAGTTGGTGCGGGCCTTGCCATAGGCGCCGAACATATGCCGGTAATGCACCGGCTGCGGCGTCGGGATCGAGGCGTTGGGATCACCCATCGGGGCGGCGGCAATCGAGCCTCCAAGCAGCACCATATCCGGTTTGACGCCGAAAAAGGCCGGGTTCCAGATCACCAGATCGGCGCGCTTGCCGATTTCAATCGAGCCGATTTCATGGGAGAGACCATGGGCAATGGCCGGGTTGATGGTGTATTTGGCGATGTAGCGCTTGACGCGCATATTGTCGTTCTCGCCGGTTTCCGATGGCAGCCGTCCGCGCTGCCGCTTCATCTTGTCGGCCGTCTGCCAGGTGCGGATCGCAACTTCGCCGACCCGGCCCATGGCCTGGCTGTCCGACGAAATGATCGAAAACGCGCCGATATCGTGGAGAATGTCTTCCGCCGCAATGGTTTCCTTGCGGATCCGGCTTTCGGCAAAGGCGATGTCTTCCGGGATCGACGGGCTCAAGTGATGGCAGACCATCAGCATGTCCAAATGCTCGGCCAGCGTATTGATCGTATAGGGCCGCGTCGGATTGGTGGAAGACGGGATCACATTCGGCTGGCCGCAGATCTTGATGATGTCAGGCGCATGGCCGCCGCCTGCCCCTTCGGTGTGGAAGGCATGGATGGTGCGGCCCTTGATCGCGCTGATGGAATCCTCGACGAAACCGCTTTCGTTCAGCGTATCGGTATGGATCATCACCTGCACATCGTAGTCGTCGGCCACCGACAGGCAGCAATCGACGGCACCGGGGGTCGTACCCCAATCCTCATGCAGTTTCAGGGCGCAGGCACCGCCCAGCACCATTTCTTCCAACGCACCCGGCAGCGAGGCATTGCCCTTGCCTGCAAAAGCAAGGTTCATCGGGAAAGCATCCGCCGCCTCGATCATCCGGGCAATATGCCAGGGACCGGGTGTGCAAGTGGTGGCAAGCGTGCCATGCGCTGGGCCGGTGCCGCCGCCCAACATGCAGGTCAAGCCGCTCATCAGCGCTTCCTCGATCTGCTGCGGGCAAATGAAATGGATATGGCTGTCCATGCCGCCCGCCGTGACGATCTTGCCTTCCCCGGCAATCGCTTCCGTGCCGGGGCCGACAATGATATTGACGCCCGGCTGGGTATCGGGATTGCCCGCCTTGCCGATGGCAACGATACGACCGTCCTTCAAGCCGATATCCGCCTTGACGATGCCCCAGTGATCAACGATCAGCGCATTGGTGATGACGGTATCGACCGCGCCGTCCACGCGCGTCGCCTGGCTTTGCCCCATGCCATCGCGGATCACTTTGCCACCACCGAATTTCACTTCGTCGCCATAATGGGTGAAATCCTTTTCCACCTCAATGAACAGCTCGGTATCGGCCAACCGCACTTTATCCCCGGTCGTGGGGCCGAACATGCTGGCATAGGCGGCGCGGGACATTTTGAAAGGCATGGTCAGGCTCCTTGGGACAGGACAGGTAAGGGTGAAGGCCCAAGGCGCGTCAGCCGCCCGGCCTCGATATGTGCGTCGATCACTTGCCGTTCCGCAGCGAAAGGATGGCCATCCCAACCCTGGTGCGAAAAGCCTGCAACGAAAATCCGATCTCCGGCAAAAGCCGGATCGCGAAGAACATGGCTCATCACTACCAGGCCGCTGCTCGGCGTGACATAGAGACCGGGATCGTAGGGGTCCAATGCCGCCACTGCGGCCTCATGGGCCAAGGCGGGCAAAACGACGTGATCCTTGCCATTGCTGCGGGCAAATTCGGCAAAATTGTCGGTTTGATCCTCAAACAGATCGTCAAGTTCGGGAAAATTGACCAGAATATCCGGCTTCATCGCCTCGAATTTCGCGGGATCGCGCACCGACCAGATCGCGCCGCTGGTATCGACCGGCGGGCTGTTGCGCCAGGCGCAATCGGCCAGCATGGCCTTGGCGGGACGTCCGGTATTGCACACCGCCATCACATCGGTGCGGTGTCCGGCCAGGCCGAAATTGCGCGCACCATTGAAGCGGATGACCATATCGGCAGCATCAATGGCGTCCGCAACCTCCTGAGGAACCTCACCATTGCCAATGATCATGATCTTGCGATCCATGCCTGTCCAATCCGCTTATCGAGTTTCAGCCAAGGATTTCAATTCCTTGGTTCGCGTTTTCGTCATCTCCGCCTTGCAGGCGGCAACCTCCATGGGCTCCATCGTGCCACCCCGGACATAAAATCCCTGCGCCTCACATTGACCGTCACGGTAATCGATCCAGGCACGCTGGGCTTTCAGCAAGGCCTTTTCAGCCCCCTTGAGGTCATCGTCCAGCGTTGCATCCTGCTCGACGAAGACCTTGCGGGTGATTTTCCATTGGGCATTCATGGCCTTGTCCGCCGCGTCGAAATCCTTGATCGCACAGGCCGTCATATCGCTCTGGGTTTTCGGGTCCTTGCAATCAAGCGCTTGCGCCAGAACACCATGGCCAGACCACATTACCCCAAACCCTGCCAGCATGATCAGCCGCGAAACAGGCGTCATAGCGGCCCCATGACCTTCTGGCGAAAGCCATAGACCTCGCGCTTACCGGCCAGCGGGATCAGCGTCACTTCCCGCGTCTGGCCCGGCTCAAAGCGCACCGCAGTCCCCGCCGGAATGTCCAGCCGCATGCCGCGCACCTTATCCCGGTCGAAGGACAGTCCCGCATTGGTCTCGAAGAAATGATAATGACTGCCCACCTGCACCGGACGATCGCCGGTATTGGACACTTCAATCGTCACGGTCGGCTGACCGGCATTCAGCTCGATCTCGCCACTCGCGGCAATGATTTCACCCGGTTTCATCACTGTCTCTCCCGTCATCGGTTCCCGGCAGGCCGGAAAACCACATTGTTCATGCATGAAATAATACATCCGCAACGACCGGATGGATCACCGATCAAACCGCTCGGCCGGGCTTGCAGCCTTCCGCCTTCAGAACCCGCGTGGTGGATGGCGGATTGTTGGCGAGCTTGCCCGCCGGGCGGATGGGTCTGCGCACCAGTTCGCCGCCGCAATTGGGGCAGATCCCGGCCAGCACGCCCTCAGCACAGGCAGCGCAATAGGTGCATTCGAAGCTACAGATCATCGCCTCGCGGCTTTCAGGCCGCAGATCGCAGTCGCAGCATTCACAGTTCGGGCGAAGCTCCAGCATGGCGTCAGCGGATCGGTTCGTGGACGGTCACCAGCTTGGTGCCATCGGGAAACGTCGCTTCGACCTGCACGTCATGGATCATTTCGGCAATGCCATCCATCACCTGATCGCGGGTGATCACATGGGCGCCCGCCTCCATCAACTCGGACACGGCACGGCCATCGCGGGCGCCCTCGACGACGAAATCGGAAATCAGCGCAATCGCCTCAGGATAGTTCAGCTTGACGCCGCGCTCCAGCCTGCGCCGGGCGACCATGGCCGCCATGGAAATCAGAAGCTTGTCTTTTTCTCTTGGGCTGAGATTCATGGGTGCTCCGAAAATGATGCCGGTTACAAGGTCCAGACTTTCGGCACAGACGCGCCGTCGCGCAAGGCCGAAATCACCGGAACCAATAATTTTCTAAGGGAAAATCCATCGCTGCTGATAAAACGGGCAACCAGCTTGTCATTCCACAGGCTTATGCCGACGTCACCAAGCCCCGACGGGCGGTCCGTCAACCGTTGCAGCGCCGCCATATGTGCCTCCGCCTGCCGTCCCGTATACAGCAATGTAGCAAAAGCGACCCTGCCGCCCAGCACCGCTTTTTCAGCGGTGAGATCGGCAATAGCGCCTGTTAGCGCCAGGTCTTCGGCATGAATGAGCCGCCCTGAGCGGCGGATGCGCCAGCGGTCGCGCACCAGACCCTGACGCATCGCTTCACCCATCGCCTTGCGACCCAGCAGAACGGCCTCGACACTGAGAAATTCCGCTGTCTCATGCAGATCAACCTCCAGCCTGCGAGTCAGGGAAGCCTGATCAAACAGGATGGATTCCTGCGGCAGCCAATGGACCGCCGCCCCCTCGCCGACCGTGATGCGGCTGCTGATCGACGCCGTATCGGCGGCAGCCTTGTAGATTTTCTCGCAGGCCTGGGTGGTCAGAGTCAGATGGGTGCCATCACCGACGGTAAAGTCCCAATCGAGCTGGTCGCCGCCGGTCAGCCCGCCGGAGGAATTGATCAGCACAGCCTCCATCCGGCCATCGAAACTTTCGGGGATACGGATCTTCGCACAGCCCTCCTGGAAGAAGGTTTCCAACCGGCTGCGGCCTTGAAACAGCTTGGTGTCCAGCCGCCCGCTTCCTTTGGCGCGTTGCGGCTTGATCAGTATGGCGGGCTGTATGGTCATGCCTTCAACGCTTCGATTTCGAGAAGAAATCCCACATCATATCAGTGGCATTCAGGTCAAAGGAGACCTTGCCGATCACCTTCTGGATCTTCAGTGATGCAGTGCTGCCCGGCCATGTATGGCCCGCCCCCGCCAAACGGTAGGAGGCAATGCGCGCACCGTCCGAGCATTGAGCATACTCGGTGGTCTCGACCCGGCCCTCGGTTTTCACGGTGGGAGATTTGCACCCATCCAACTCCGCCCAGCGATGCAGTGCGGCATCGGCGCCGTAGCCCCAATAGGGCAGGCCCGGCCCGGCAATCGGGTTGATCTTGTCGTCCAGCCCGGCAAAGGCGATCAGCGACATCGGTTTGGCCGGTTTGCAGGTCGCAGCATCCGGCACGAAACCATCGCCTTCACGCTTCGGCGTTCCCGCCCGCAGGCCGACGACCAGACCGGCAGCGGCAAAATCGGTGTTTCCATCGCAAAGATATTGCGACACCATCCGTCCGCCGCCGGAATAGCCGGTGGCGTAGAAGCGCGCCGGATCAACACATAAATTGTCTTCGACAGCCTTGATCACATCGCGGATATAGGCTTCCTCATCGGCCTCGCCTTTGGCGACGCCCGGCACGTTCCAGGCGAAATAGCCCGCCCGCTTGGTGGGCATCGACCCTTGCGGCGCGACAGCGATAAAGCCTTCGCGCTCAGCCACCCGCTCCCATTCGCTCCGGTCCAGTTGCTCATTGGCATTGCTGTCGGAACCGTGGAAATCGAACACGACCGGCACCTTGTCCTGGCCGCTATAGCTGGAGGGAATGAAATAGGAAAACACCCTCTCATGTCCGCCAGAGGTCAGTGTCATATCATAACGGCCCACATCCCTGGGCTGACCGCAGCCAGCTGCCGATGCGGAGCCGGTCGAAAGCGTCAGAAGGGAAACGAGTGTCGCAATCGCCACAACGGACAGAGTACCAACTCTTCGCAGAACGGGCTTTTCGCATTGATTTTCAATATTTTGCATATAGTCCTCCGCAGCGGGGCCACGGTAGCAAAAGACCGATACTATGCAAAATGAAAAAATCTGGCACATACTGGATGCGCAGACGAGTGTCTGTCAGGGTCAGATCGAACCTGACAGACAGAACCTAAGGCATCTGTCTGGATCAGCGCACTACAGCGCGTCCGCCGACATCGGGCTTTCCACCGCCTGCGGCTTGACCTTGGCCTTCATTGTCACCGAGCAGGCAGGGTTTACAGAGGCCGTTGCGCCAGCAGCCGGTTTTGCGCCATCGGCACAGGCATTTTTGGCGATATTGTCGGCGATCAGACGGCCATCGCCACTGTCGAAGAAAGCCCACATCCGCTTGGCCGCATACATGTCTTCCTGGCTCTTGCCATCGACGCTCTTGCCATCAACGGCCTTTGCCTTGGAATTGGCAGCAGCCAATGAGAAGCCGATAGTCTGAGCGGGCCAGTCATGCGTCTGATCGGCAATCGTATAGGACAGGATGCGGGCGCCGCCCTTGCAGCGCTCGAATTCCGCCGAGGAAATTTTCGTCCCCTTGACGATCTTGCGTTCGCCCTGGCAGCCATCCAGCTCGGCCCAGCGGTTAAGTGCCGCTTCGCCGCCATATTGCCAATAGGGTCTTCCGCCGCCTGCATAGGGATTGGTATTGTCCTTCAGTCCCCAGAACGCGATGATCGACACCGGACGGCCCGGACGGCAGCTTTGCGGATCGGGCAGCCATTTTCCCTGATCGGGTCCAACGCCCTGGCGCGGCGTGCCCGCCCGCAGGCTCATGACGAAACCGGCAGCCGAGAAATCGGTATTGCCGTTGCAGATATATTGCGACAGCATCCGCCCGCCACCCGAATAGCCGGACGCGTAGATCCGGTCGGGATCGACACAGAACTTGGCCTTGACCAGCGCCACGGTGTCGCTGAGATAAGCGGCATCATCCGGCCCTTTGGCTTCGGTTACTGTAGAGAAAGATGCGCTTGGCGAAACAGATGCACTGGGCGAAACAGCCGCACCTGGCGCGGTCGGGCTTGTCAGGCTCGCGTTGGTTACGGTCCCATTCGAAACTGTGGCATTTGGCGAAACTGTGGCATTCGGTACGGTCACACCAGGCACGGGGACCACACCCGGTACGTTCCAGGCATGGGTGCCTTCCGCCTTGCCATTCAAACCGCCCTGTGGGGCAATGACGATGAAGCCGTTTTCCCGCGCCACGTCGGACCATTGGCTGCGACCCAGCTGATCGCGGGGAAAGCTGTTTGACCCGTGCAGATCGAACACCACAGGCACCTTGGCCTTGCCGGTATAGCCTTGAGGAATGTAGGCGACCGCCGTACGCTCAATGCCACCGGACGTGAATGTCAGGTCCTGTAACCCGGCCCGGACGGTCACGCCGCAGCCGCCCGCCGCGTAAGCAAGGCCACCCGGCACCATCATGGAAACGCCGAGTGTGAACAGGCACAACAAAGTCTGGGCAGATGTGCGCGCGAAAAAACCCGGCCGCCGCAGGCCAGTCAGTTCATCGAATGTCATGAGGTCGCCTTGTTATTAGCACTCGGCGGAAAATACCACATGTTCCGCAGGCTTCAACTGAAACCTGATAACAAATGATCAAGGCTGACATGCGTCAAACACAAAGCGTGAATATACTATGAATATACCCGGTAATTTCACATTAAAAACAAGAGATTACGCTCCAAACTCGGACACAGCATCCCATGCCTGAATGCGACATTATACCGTAAGGTGGCGGCGAGCCTCGACCGTATCCAGCGTTTCTGCACCGCCTTCATGGACGATTTCGCCGCGATCCATGATGTAGACATGGTCGGCAAGCTCCCGGCAGAAGTCGAGATATTGCTCGACCAGCAGGATCGCCATGCCGGTTGAATCCCGCAAGTAGCGGATCGCCCGACCGATATCCTTGATGATCGATGGCTGGATGCCCTCGGTCGGCTCGTCCAGCACCAGGATTTTCGGGCGGGTTACCATGGCTCGGCCAATCGCCAACTGCTGCTGCTGGCCACCCGACAGGTCGCCGCCGCGCCGCGACAACATGGTCTGCAAAATAGGAAACAGCGCGAAAATATCGTCCGGGATCGTCCGATCCTTGCGCTTCAGCGGCGCAAAGCCGGTTTCCAGATTTTCCTTGACCGACAGCAGCGGAAAGATCTCGCGCCCCTGCGGGACATAGCCGACCCCGTGCCGCGCCCGATTGAATGGCGCCATGCCGTTCAACACCGTGCCTTCAAAGGCAATCGTGCCGCCGGACACCGGATGCTGGCCGGTCACGGCGCGTAAAAGCGAGCTTTTACCCACCCCGTTGCGACCCAGCACGCAGGTAATCTTGCCCATCGGCGCGGTGATATTCACGCCGCGCAGCGCCTGGGCGGCACCATAGTGAAGATTGAGATTTTCAACTGTCAGCATCTTCTTACCCTCACCGCCCCAGATAATTCTCGATCACTCGTGGATCGTTCGAAACAAAATCGATCGAACCTTCGGCCAGCACCGAGCCTTCGGCCAGGCATGTCACCTTGACGCCGAGATCGCGGATGAAACCCATGTCGTGTTCCACCACCACGACCGAGCGGGTCTTGGAAATTTCGCGCAGCAGAATGGCGGTCTCGGCGGTTTCGGCATCGGTCATGCCCGCCACCGGCTCATCGACCAGCAGCAGTTTCGGCTCCTGCGCCAGCAACATACCAATTTCCAGCCATTGCTTCTGGCCGTGGGACAGGTTGGCGGCAAGATCGTTTTTGCGGGCGGTGAGCCGGACGGTTTCGAGAATGGTATCGATCCGCTCACGGTCCTTGGGCGTCAGCCGGTAAAACAGCGTTGAAAATACCCCGCGCGGCTTGTTCAGCGCCAGTTCCAGATTGTCCCAGACCGTATGGCTTTCAAACACCGTCGGCTTCTGGAATTTGCGGCCAATGCCGAGCTGGGCGATTTCGGCCTCGTCACGCTTGGTGAGATCCACCTTGCCGCCGTCGAAAAACACCTCGCCGCTGTCAGGCCGTGTCTTGCCGGTGATGATATCCATCATCGTCGTCTTGCCCGCGCCATTCGGGCCGATAATGGCGCGCAGCTCCCCCGGCTCAACCACGAAGGACAGGGAGTTCAAGGCCCGGAACCCGTCAAAGGAGACACTGACCCCGTTGAGATAGAGAAGCGAATTGGTGGTTTTATCAGCCATGGTCTCACTCCGCCGCCTGAGGTTTGCGGTTCAATGCCTCGGCCTCCGTCACTGCCTTGTCCTGCCTGCGCCGGAGAAGGCCTTGGGTGACTGTGCCGACAATGCCCTTGGGCAGAAACAGCGTGACGGCCACGAACAGCCCGCCCAGCGCAAACAGCCAGGCATTGGGAAACAGGCCGGTAAACACCGTCTTGCCGCCATTGACCAGCACCGCGCCAATGATCGGGCCGATCAGCGTGGCGCGCCCGCCAACAGCGGTCCAGATCACCACCTCGATGGAATTGGCCGGTGAAAACTCACCGGGATTGATGATGCCAACCTGCGGCACATAGAGCGCACCCGCCACGCCCGCCATCATTGCCGAGACCACGAAGGCAAACAGCTTCATGTTTTCCACCCGGTAGCCGAGAAAGCGGGTGCGGCTTTCCGCATCGCGGATGCCAACCAGCACCTTGCCGTATTTGGAGCGAACGATGGCCGAGACTAGCAACAAGGAGCCAGCCAGAAACAGTGCCGAGAGCGAAAACAGCGCCGCACGTGTGCCATCGGCCTGGATATTGAAGCCGAGGATGTCTTTGAAGTCAGTCAGGCCGTTATTGCCGCCAAAGCCCATATCGTTGCGGAAGAAGGCCAGTAGCAGCGCATAGGTCATCGCCTGGGTGATGATCGACAGATAGACGCCGTTGACCCGCGAGCGAAACGCAAACCAGCCGAATACGAAGGCGAGCAAGCCGGGCGCCACCAGCACCATCAGTGCGGCAAACCAGAACATGTCGAAGCCGTGCCAGAACCAGGGCAGTTCCTTCCAGTTCAAAAACACCATGAAGTCGGGCAGGATAGGATCGCCATAGGTGCCGCGCGGGCCAATCTGGCGCATCAGATACATGCCCATCGCATAGCCGCCGAGCGCGAAAAACGCCCCATGGCCAAGCGAAAGAATGCCGCAAAAGCCCCAGACCAGATCGAGCGCCAAGGCCAGCATGGCATAGGTCAGGTATTTACCAAACAGCGCCACCAGATAGGTCGGCATATGCAGCGCGCTGTCGGGCGACGTGGCAAGGCTGAGGATCGGCACCAGAATGGCGAGCGCGATGAGAATGGCGATGGCGACGAGGATCTTGGCGTCCAGCGAGCGCAGAAGAAATGCCGTGATCATGCTTCCACCGCCCTTCCCTTGAGTGCGAAGAGACCGCGAGGCCGCTTCTGGATGAACAGGATGATGAGAACCAGAACCAGGATCTTGCCCAATACCGCACCGGCATAGGGCTCAAGGAACTTGTTCAGAATGCCAAGCGAAAACGCTCCCACCAGCGTGCCCCAGAGATTACCGACCCCGCCGAACACCACGACCATGAAACTGTCGATAATGTAGGTCTGGCCGAGATTGGGCGAAACATTGTCGATCTGGGACAGCGCCACACCCGCCATGCCGGCAATGCCCGACCCCAAAGCAAATGTGAAGGCATCGACCCAGGGTGTGCGAATGCCCATCGAAGACGCCATGCGCCGGTTTTGGGTGACGGCGCGCATCTGCAAACCGAAGGCGGAGCGCTTCAACAGCATCAGCAGCGCGAAGAACACCGACAGCGAAAACACCAGGATCCACAGCCGGTTCCAGGTGATGGTCAAGCCGCCAAGCCCAAACGAGCCGGACATCCACGACGGATTGGCGACTTCCTGATTGGTGGGGCCGAACAGCGTGCGCACCAACTGCTGCAACATCAGCGAAATGCCCCAGGTGGCGAGCAGGGTTTCCAGCGGACGGCCATAGAGAAAGCGGATGACGCAGCGCTCGATCACCAGGCCAAAGATGCCGGTGACGGCGAAGGCGACCGGCAGGGCAATGGCCAGCGACCAGTCAAACAGCTCAGGCGCGTTCGCCCGGATTGCCTGCTGGACGATGAAAGTGGAATAGGCGCCGAGCATGACCATTTCGCCATGCGCCATATTGATGATGCCCATGACGCCAAAGGTGATGGCCAGACCAATGGCCGCCAGCAGCAACACCGAGCCGAGCGAGATGCCATAGGTGATGTTCTGCGCCGTATTCCACAGCGCCACATCGCTCTGGATCTTGGCGATGGCCGCATCGATATCGCCCTTGAGGGCCGGATCGACTGTTGGCGCGGCATTGCCGAGAATGGAAATCGCATCCTGGCCGCCCACCGCGCGAATAAGCGCAATGGCGGCACGTTTTTCCTCAAGCGAATGGTTGGAGGTGATGACCGAAACGGCGCGGGCCTGAGCCAGCAGGGTTTTCACCGCGCCATCCTGCTCCTTGGCAAGGGCGGTGTCGAGCAATTCGAGATTGTCTTCTGAGGGCGCCTTCAACAGCGCATCGGCAGCGGCAAGCCGCACCGTGCGGTCAGGGCTAAGCAGGGTCAAGCCGCCTTGTGCAGCGCGGATGGCGCGGCGCAAACCATTGTTGATCTTGATCTTCACCAGCCCGCCCTTGGCTTCCTTGCCGACTTCGGCACCGCTCAAAGGATCGACCAACGTCAGCTGGCTGCCCGCGGGCTTGGCGATAAACACATTGCCATCGGCCTTGCGCAGATAGAGATCGCCACCGCTCAGGGCTTCCAGGGCCGGAACCACTTTGAGATCGCCAGTGCGTCCGAGATCGCCGACGATCTTTTCGGCATCGGTGAAATTGGCCGTGCCCAGCGCCTTGATCAGGCTAGCGGGGTCTTCCTCGGCGCGGGCCACGCAAAGGCCAAAAGCCAGGATCAGCAAAAGCCCGGCAACCAGCACAGAGGACAGATGGTTCAAACAGGATCGCAATTTTCGGCCCCTTTTATTTGGTGGCGTCGTTCGCTGTGCATGCCATTTTTGTTTTGATCTGACGCTTACCCCCTCTGCCCTGCCGGGCATCTCCCCCTCAAGGGGGGAGATTGGATGAGGTATCGGCCCAATTTCCTTTTGAACCGTCAATTCAGGCGCAGGGCTCAGACAGATGTTAAAGGCCAACTCCGGGCCGATCTCCCCCCTTGAGGGGGAGATGGCTGGCAAGCCAGAGGGGGGTAAGCCACGTATCAAAACGATAAAAAGATACACCGGGAGAAAAAGCTGCGGATGCTTTATGCACCCGCAGCAAGTTTCAGGCTGGGAAGCTTAGGAGCCCTTGCCGCCGCACTTGCCGGACTTGACGTTGAAATTGCCGCAGTTCATCGGCAGGCGCCAATCGGCGATCAGGTCCTTGCTGTCGGGGAGGAAATCCGACCATTCATCGCCAACCACTTCCGGCGTCTGGGACACGATGTCGAACTGGCCATTTTCCTGGACTTCGCCAATCAGCACCGGCTTGGTGATGTAATGGCTCGGCATCATCGTGGCATAGCCACCAGTGAGGTTCGGTACGGAAACGCCGACCAGCGCGTCGATGACCTTGTCGGGTTCGGCAGAGCCTGCCTTTTCGACGGCCTTCACCCACATGTTGAAGCCAATATAGGCGGCTTCCATCGGGTCGTTGGTGACGCGCTTGTCGTTCTTGGTAAAGGCATGCCAGGTCTTGATGAATTCGGCATTGATGGGCGTATCGACGGATTCGAAGTAGTTCCAGGCGGCGAGATGGCCAACCAGCGGCTTGGTGTCGATACCGGCCAGCTCTTCTTCGCCAACCGAGAAGGCCATGACCGGAATGTCTTCCGCCTTGACGCCCTGGTTGCCGAGTTCCTTGTAGAACGGCACGTTGGCATCGCCATTGACGGTCGAGATAACAGCGGCTTTCTTGCCGGCCGAGCCGAATTTCTTGATGGCGGCGACTTCGGTCTGCCAGTCGGAGAAGCCGAACGGCGTGTAGTTGACCATGATGTCTTCCTTCTTCACGCCCTTGGACAGAAGATAGGCTTCGAGAATCTTGTTGGTCGTGCGCGGATAGACATAGTCGGTGCCCTCAAGCACCCAGCGCTGCACGCCTTCGTTTTCCATCAGGTAATCGACGGCGGGAATGGCCTGCTGGTTGGGCGCAGCACCGGTATAGAATACGTTGCGCTCGCTTTCTTCACCCTCGAACTGCACGGGGTAGAACAGCACCGAATCCAGCTCCTTGAACACGGGCAGAACCGACTTGCGCGACACCGAGGTCCAGCAACCGAACACCGCCGAAACCTTGTCCTTGGAAATCAGCTCGCGGGCCTTTTCAGCAAATAGCGGCCAGTTGGAGGCCGGATCGACCACGACAGGCTCAAGCTTCTTGCCGAGAACGCCGCCCTTCTTGTTCTGCTCGTCGATGAGCATCAGCATGGCGTCCTTCAACGTCGTTTCCGAAATCGCCATCGTGCCGGAGAGAGAATGCAGAATGCCGACCTTGATCATGTCTTCGGCGGCAAACGCACCGTGGAAGGCGGTGGTGGACAGCATGGCACCGACAAGTGCGCTCGCCAGTTTGGACTTGAAGTTCATTTCAGGTTCCCCTCTTTTTGAATTCTGGAGTGAGGGGACTATCGGCTGCTGCGCTGCAAAATCGTATACGTCAATTGACGTAGGTCACAGTCTAAGGCAGCGCTGTCCCCCACAAAAATAGGGGATTAGCCGTCTAAAATTGCCGCCATGGGTTTATGATACTTGATTTCCGTCGAATTTGAACCTTATTACCTGACAAGGATCTCATGGAGAGCATCCTCATAGACCGCTCATATAGCTGATGTAGAATAGAGCGGCGGCAATCTGTTTCGAAAGTCATTCATGCCTTTTTCACCCCGGCGACGGCTTCTGAAGGAAGCGACCGCCGATGCTCATGCCGAACTCGATGCAGTGATCGGCGATTTTTCCTCTCCTGCCGCCTACCGCGCTTATTTGCTCGGAATGGCCCGTTTTCGGCTGCCATTGGAAGAGATGATTGCCCAACAGGCCCAGCGGGCATCCTTCACCACCTGGCCCGGGACTTGGCGGCCAGTGATGATCGGCAATGGCCTGCGGGCCGATCTGAAGACACTTGAGCTGGAGGACGAGCGCTGGCAGGCACCGGTTCCCCAGCCACAAAAGACCGAAGACTGGCTGGGCCTATTCTATGTGCTGGAAGGCTCCGCACTTGGCGCAAAGCTTCTGGCAAAACGGGCCGCCCTGCTTGGTTACGGTCCCACCCATGGCGGGGCGCATCTTTTTGCCCAGGCCGGGAACTTTTCGAGCTGGCCCACGTTTTTACATCTTATGGAGGAACTGCGGGATCTCGATGAAGGGAAGCTCGTGGCCTTTGCCAATGCAACCTTTGCTTATGCCTACGCTGCCTTCGAAAGCCCCATGCATGCCTGCTACGCAGACCGTTGATCTCACCAATTGCGACCGCGAACCGATCCATATTCCCGGCAGTATCCAGCCGCATGGCTGCCTGCTGGCCTGCGACGCGGAAATGGCCGTTGTTCTGCGCCACTCCGCCAATGCCGGAGAGATGCTCGGCGTCAAAGGCGCGATGAATGGTGAACAGGTGCATGTGCTTTTAGGTGACGACGCCACCCATGACATGCGCAATGCTCTGGCGACGGCACCTGAAGCCTCACGCCCCGCCCTGTTGCCCAATCTGCGCCTCAGCTGCGGCCAGGTTTTCAACGTGAGCGTCCACCGCCAGCGCGCCACTGTGATCATTGAACTGGAACCAGCCAAGGGCGAGCGCGATCCCTTGCAGTTGGCGCGGGAAATGATCGGGCGGATCAAGGATGTCGACCATATCGACAAGCTGATCCGCACCTCCGCCAGGCTGGTGCGAGCGGTGCTCGGCTATGACCGGGTGATGATCTACCGCTTCGACAATGACGGCTCCGGCAAGGTGGTGAGCGAGGCCAAGTCGATGGAGCTGGAAAGCTTCCTTGGCCAATATTTCCCGGCATCCGACATTCCACAGCAGGCCCGCAAGCTCTATATGCAAAATTCCATCCGGGTGATTTCCGATGCAAGCGGCCACAAGGTGGCGATCGAGCCGGAACTGGATGCCTCCGGTGAGCCGCTTGACCTGTCCTTTGCACATTTGCGCAGCGTTTCGCCCATTCATCTGGAATACCTGCGCAATATGGGGGTCGGCGCGTCGATGTCCATCTCGATCCTGTTGAATGGCGAGCTGTGGGGCCTGATCGCCTGTCATCATTACCGCGCAAAGACCCTGTCCATGGCGCAACGGGTCGCCGCTGAATTGTTTGGCGAGTTTTTCTCCCTGACACTGCTTGCCCTGAAGCAGAAACACAAGCTTGACCTGGCCACTGGCACACGCCAATCGCTGGACCGCTTTCTGCACCTTGCCTCCCACCACGAAAATCTTGAGGCGCTGTTTGGCGAATGCCTGCCGGAATTCAGCAGCCTCGTGCCCTGCGATGGTGCGGGCCTTTGGATGAACGGGACCTGGACGGCCATTGGCACCTGTCCGCCGCCTGCCGAAATCGAACCGCTGATACGCTTCGTCAACGGCATTGCCGATGGACAGACCTGGGCCAGTCACGCCTTGTCCCAATTTCTGCCCAGAGCCGAAAGCTATTATGAGACGGTCTCCGGCGCCATGGTCGTGCCGCTCTCGGAAATTCCCCGCGATTACCTGTTGTTTTTCCGCAAGGAACGGCTGCAAACCCTCAATTGGGCTGGCAATCCCGATAAATCCTATGAGATCGGACCGCTGGGCGACCGGCTGACGCCACGCAAGAGCTTCGCCATCTGGAAGGAAGCCGTCACAAAGCAATCGGACCATTGGAGCGAAAGCGACAGGGAGGTCGCGGAAGCCATTCGCGCCGTCACCGTCAAGGTGGTGCTCCGGCATAACGAATTGATGCAGGAAGAGCGCAACAAGGCCGACATCCGTCAGCGCGTGCTGAATGAGGAATTGAACCACCGGGTCAAGAATATCCTGGCGGTGATCAAGTCGCTGATCGGTGTTCCCACCCGGCCGGAACATCAGCTGAGGGATTATGTCACCTCGCTGAAGGGCCGCGTCCACGCCCTGTCCCATGCCCATGACCAGGTGATCCGCGGCAGCGGCAGCGGCCAGCTGAGCGAGCTGCTACAGGCCGAGCTTGGTCCTTACCGCACTGAGGGCACCACACTCTCGCTTGGTGGCCCGATGGTCGTGCTCGATAGTCGCGCCTATGCCGTCACGGCCCTGGTTGTCCACGAGCTTGCGACCAATGCGGCGAAATACGGAGCACTTTCGCGCATCGGTGGCACGCTTGACTTGACTTGGCGCTGGACGCAAGAGGGAGATTGTGAAATTCTGTGGACGGAAAGCGGCGGGCCAACGGTGACCGCGCCGACACGCCGGGGCTTTGGCTCCGCCTTGATAGACCGTAGCATTCCCTATGATCTCGGTGGTAAGAGCACCGTGAATTATAACCCACACGGCCTGAATGCGTATCTTTTGCTTCCTGCCCGTTTCCTGTCCGGTTCCGGACACGAGCCGGAAACCACACACGCCCCGCCCCCGGAGACAGAGACCAGATCCATGGCCAATATCGACAAAACCCTGCCGATCCTGCTGGTTGAAGACCAGATGCTGATTGCGATGGATGCCGAAATGATGCTGGGCGATGCCGGCTTTACCACTGTCATGACAGCAGGCTCCGTGCCGGAAGCCCTGGCGCAAATCAAGGTCACAGCCCCTGCCGTGGCCGTGCTCGACATCAACCTTGGCAATCATACCTCCGTGCCGGTGGCCCAGGAGCTGCACCAGCGGGGCATTCCCTTTCTGTTTGCCACCGGCTATGCCGAGCGGTCGATCATTCCGGAAGCCTTCGGCGACGTTACGATCATCAACAAGCCTTATGATGGAGAGGCGCTGGCCGATGCGGTGCTGAGCCTGTTGCGCCAACCGGACGCCACCACCAGCTAAAATAGAGAGAAGCGAAAGCCTGTCTGGTTCAATCAGAACCTGACAGGCTTTCGCGGATATCCAGGACTATCGTGCGTATCGAAACGATGCCTGTCAGCCAGCCGTGCTGTTGCGCAGCTTTTCCGCCTCGGCGTAGAATTTCTTTTCCCACTCATTGTGGTTGTCGAGCCCCTCGCGGATGAAAGGCGTGAAGATCGCCATATTCATCAGCGCCCAATTGACCAGACGAGCCGGGAATTTCAGCGGTTTGGCGAAATCGACGAACAGCACGACGCGGGTCTTGTCGGTGTGGTTCCAGGCTTCGTGCTCATAGGCATCGTCGAAGATCAGCACCTTGCCCTCTTCCCAATGGCAGATCTGGTCCTTGACGCGGATGGCGATCTGGTCGCGCGGTTCCGGTACGATCATCCCCAGATGCAGGCGCAGCACGCCGTTATAGGGACCGCGATGGGCGGGTAGATGCTTGCCGGGTTCGAAAATAGAAAACATCACCGTGGTCAGGCCGGGAATGGCCTGCATGGCCTTCCAGGTTTGCGGGCAGGCCTTGATATTGGCCCCGGACTTCACACCGAAACCAAGCAGGAAGAAGGTCTTCCAGCGGTTGTCCGTGGAAATCGTCTTCACATCGGTGGAAATATCCTGAAAGCTCGGCAGCTCGCTCTGACGAAGCAGGATCTGGTCCAGCTCGGCGCGAATGGCCGGATAGGCCTTTTCCACCTCCGCCACCCAGGGAAAAGTGGCATTGTCATAGACCGGTGGATTGCCAAGCTTGGCATATTTGTAATTCAGCTTTTCCGCCCAGGCGACGATGCCCATGAAAAACCGGGTAATGCGGCTTGGCCGGTCCATCGGCTGAATGCCTGATGTGCCGAAGGTCTGTTCATTGTCCACACCGGTCGAAGGCTGAGAGGCTGGCATATCCATCGGTATCACTTTCTGATGCAACAATTGCGTATCGCGGTGCCGATCACACCGGCGCAGGCGTTGAAAAACCCAAACGCCCGAAAAATGGAAAAATAGAGGCAAACCGGATTTCGTCCAGCCGCCACAACCCTGTCACCCCGCATCTTCTCGAAGCACTGTCACAATTCCAGTTTCCTGCGCAATGGAAAAACAGCAGGAAGCGGCGCGAACATCGCCAAGCGCCCTTGCAAAACCCCCGGCTTGCCGTGACAGTATCCATCCATCCTGTTTCCCATCAGAAAGCATCCGATTTCCGGCATGGCCGCACGCCAACGCATCATTCCCGTCCGACGCCAATATAATCGCTGGGTGGCCGACCAGACGCTGGAAGATTATGCGCTGCGCTTTACCGCCAAAAGTGCGCGCCGGTTTTCCTCCAGCCGGATTTCCCAGACCGCCATCGGCGCGATTTCCTTTCTGGCGCTGGAGGCGATTGGCGGCACGATCACGCTATCCTATGGCACCACCAATGCGTTTTTCGCCATTCTGGTCGCTGCCGTCCTGATGTTGCTGGTTGGCCTGCCGATCAGCCGTTATGCGATCCGCGAAGGCGTCGATATCGATCTTCTGACCCGTGGTGCTGGCTTCGGCTATATCGGCTCGACGCTGACCTCGCTGATCTATGCCAGCTTCACCTTCATGCTGTTTGCCATCGAAGCCTCGATCATGACGGGGGCCTTGGCGCTGGCCTTCGGCATTCCGCCCTCAATCGGCTACATTATTTCGGCTGTTGTCGTCATTCCGCTGGTCACCTACGGCATCCAGCTGATCTCGAAATTCCAGCTCATCACCCAGCCGATCTGGATCGTGCTGAATATCGCGCCTTTCGTGTTCATCGCCTTTCAGGACTGGGAAAAATTCGACCTTTGGCGGGCCTTTGCCGGCATTCACCAATCCAATGCCGGAACGCAGAGCGTAGCGCCGTTTCGTCTCGCCGATTTTGGTGCCGCCTCCGCCGTCATCCTGGCGTTGATGCCACAGATTGGCGAACAGGTGGATTTTCTGCGCTTCCTGCCGCCGGAAGGCGGGCGCAAGCTGCACCACCGTTTCATGGTGTTTCTGGCCGGTGCCGGCTGGGTGGTGCTGGGCGTGCCAAAGCTGCTGGCTGGTTCCTTCCTCGCAGTGCTGACGCTATCGACCGGCGTCACCTTGAGCGAGGCCGCCGATCCCGCCCATATGTACCTAGCCGCCTTTGGCTATATCCTGCCCAACCAGACGCTGGCCATGCTGCTGATGGTCGCCTTCGTGGTGGTGTCACAGCTGAAGATCAACGTGATGAACGCCTATGCAGGCTCGCTTGCCTGGTCGAATTTCTTTTCCCGCCTCACCCACAGCCATCCGGGCCGGGTGGTCTGGCTGGTGTTCAATGTCGGCATCGCGCTGCTGTTGATGGAGCTTGGCATCTACCGGCTGTTGGAAGCGACGCTCGGGATTTTCTCAATCATCGCCATGGCCTGGCTCTGCACGATTTCTGCCGACCTGTTCATCAACAAGCGGTTAGGCCTTGCACCCCCGGGCATCGAGTTCAAGCGCGCCCATCTCTATGACATCAACCCGGTCGGCTGCGGCACGCTGGTGATTTCGGCAGGTCTGGCGCTGGCCGCCCATTTCGGCCTGTTCGGGCCGTTGCTCGCCTCGCTCTCCACCTTCGTGACGCTGGTCGCCTTCCTGATTTCGCCGCTGATCGCCTGGAGTACCAAGGGCAAATTCTATCTGGCCCGCAAGCCGCGCCATGCCTGGAAAAACCTTGGCCATATCACCTGTTCGATCTGCGAACATCCGTTCGAGCCTGAAGACATGGCCTGGTGCCCGGCCTATGCCGCGCCGATCTGTTCGCTGTGCTGCTCGCTGGATAGCCGCTGCCATGACATGTGTAAACCGAAGGCCCGGCTGAACACCCAGGTCGGCACCGTCGCCCGCACAGTCCTGCCCAGCACGGTGATTGAAAAGCTGACGACCCGGCTTGGCCGCTATGCGATGACCAGCATCGGGGCGATTTCGCTGGTGGGCGCGATCTTAGCGCTGATTGCCCATCAGGTCTCCGCCGCCTCGCCAGAGACCGAAGTGGTGGTCAATGCGACGGTGCTGATCGTGTTCTTCGTGTTTTCGGTGATTGCCGGCATCGCCACCTGGTTCTACGTGCTGGCCCATGACAGCCGATTGGTGGCGGAAGAAGAATCCTATCGCCAGAACAGCCTGCTGTTGAAGGAAATCGCCGCGCATCGCAAAACCGACGCCGCGCTTCAAACCGCCAAGGAAACGGCAGAAGCCGCCAACCGCGCCAAGAGCCGCTATGTGGTGGGCCTCAGCCATGAATTGCGCACCCCGCTCAACGCCGTGATGGGTTATGCGCAATTGCTGGAGCAGGACGATACTATTCCGGCTCCGCGCCAATCCGCCATCCGGGTGATCCGCCGCTCCGCCGACCATCTCTCCGGGCTGATCGACGGGCTGCTGGATATTTCCAAGATCGAGGCTGGACGCTTGCAGGTGTTTTCCGCCGAGTTGAACATCCATGATTTCCTTGATCAGATCCTCGACATGCTGCGCCCGCAAGCCGAGGCCAAGGGCCTGACCTTCACCCACACCCGCGCCAAGAACCTGCCGCAATATGTGCGCGCCGACGAGAAACGGCTGCGCCAGATCCTCGTCAATCTGCTGTCCAATGCCATCAAATTTACCGATGCGGGCACGGTCAGTTTCGACATTGCCTATCGCAGCCAGGTCGCCAGCTTCACCGTGACCGATACCGGGCGCGGCATTGCCGAAAAGGATCTGAGCCGGATCTACGAACCCTTCCAGCGCGGCGAGGCCGACACGATCCGCCCGATGCCGGGGCTGGGGCTGGGCCTGACCATTACCAAGCTGCTCACCAATACGCTGGGCGGCGAAATTGCCGTGGAGAGCGAGAAGGACAAAGGCACGACCTTCCGGGTGCGGCTGATGCTGTCTTCCGTCGACCGGCCCAGCACGGCACCCAAGGCGGAGCGCAAGATCCTCTCTTATGACGGCCCGCGCCGCACGATTGTCGTGGTCGATGACAACGAGGATCACCGCGAACTGATGCGCGAGGCGCTGGCGCCCCTGGATTTCATTGTGCTGACCGCCACGGGTGGGCCGGATTGTCTGGCGCTGATCGAAGGTGTCAAACCCGATCTTTTCCTGGTCGACATTTCCATGCCCGGCATGAATGGCTGGCAATTGGTCGAGCGGCTACGCGATGCTGGCCAGAGCGCGCCGATCCTGATGCTGTCGGCCAATATCGGCGATGGCGCGGTGCGCGAGCCCGGTTCCGGCGGCCATAACGACGCCATCCCCAAGCCCGTCGACGTGAAAATGCTGCGCGACAAGCTGGCTCGCCACCTGAAACTGCGCTGGCTCTATGCCGAAGACATGCCGCCGCCCGCCCCCGCCTTGCCCGCTGGTACGCCGCGCGATCCCGGCCTTGCCCACCGCGAGGACCTGCGCAAGCTGGCCGAAATCGGCTATATCAGGGGCTTGGAAAACAAATTGCAGGAATTGGCCAAGACACCGGATATGCTGCCCTTCACCGACGAATTGCGCCCCTTCGTCCAGGCCTTCGACATGGCCGGGCTGATCGCCTGTCTTGATCGCTATCAGGAGGGCGCAGCATGAGCGTGCAGAGGCCATCGCCCAACCGCAAATCCATTGCCGGTCTTGCGCCGAGACATCCCCCAGCCGATCTCCCCACCCGAGGGGGAGATGGCCGGCAGGCCAGAGGGGGGCGACTTGGTGTAAAGGCTTGTTTTACGCAACGCCTCACTCCGAGGTCTGGCTTCGCCCCCCTCATCTCCCTGCCGGGGTCTTCTCCCCGATGGGGAGAAGAGGAGTGCCGCCGCCCCGTTCGTTCCGCTGGCCTTAAGGAAAGAATTCGCCGTGGCTGAACCGACCTCCCCCCGTGATATCATCCTGCTGGTGGATGACAGCCCCGAAGCGCTGGGGTTTTTAACCGATGCGCTGGAACAGTCAGGCTTTTCCGTGCTGATTGCCACGTCCGGCCAAGGGGCGCTGGGCATTGTCGAGCGGATCAGCCCGGACCTGATCCTGCTGGATGCTGTGATGCCCGGCATGGACGGGTTCGAAACCTGCCGACAGATCAAGGCCAATCCGGCAGTGGCGCAGGTGCCTGTCATCTTCATGACCGGCCTTAGCGAAACCGAACATGTGGTGCATGCGCTGGAGGTCGGCGGCGTCGATTACCTGACCAAGCCGATCAATATCGACGAGCTGCGCGCCCGCATCCGCGTGCATCTCGCCAATGCCCGGTCCGCCCAAAGCGCCCGTGTCGCGCTGGACGCCGCAGGCCGCCACCTGCTGGCCTTGCGCGCTGATGGCAGCCTGCTGTGGTCCACGCCGCAAGCCAGCCGCCTGATCACCACCGCCACCGGACGTGAAGACGGGCTGGATACCGTGATCACGGCCATTGGCGACTGGATGCAGGCCCGCACAGCCACGATTTCCACCGCCAGTCCCGCGACCGCGACGAATAGCCAGCCCGCAGGCGCATCCCGCGACGCCGCCCTGTCCTTGCCGCTTGAAAACCACCCTGCCCTGCAAATCGCCTATCTCGGCGCCATGGCCGCCGACGAATATCTGTTTCGCCTCAGCGCTGCCAACCCGCACCGCGAAGACGAACGCCTGCGCCAGGCCTTCGGCCTCACCCAACGCGAATCCGAAGTCCTGCTGTGGATCGCACGCGGCAAGCCCAACCGCGACATCGGCGAAATCCTCGGCCTCGCCGCCCGCACGGTTAACAAGCATCTGGAACAGATTTATGTGAAGCTTGGCGTGGAGAACAGGGCATCTGCGGCGGTGAAGGCGGCGGCGGTGTTGCGGGTGGAGTGAGGGAGAAGGCTGATATCTGCGCAAGGATACCCCCCTCTGGCTTGCCAGCCATCTCCCCCTCAAGGGGGGAGATCGACGCGGGGTATACTCTTCGCCAAAATATTCTCTTTTTATCAGTGGTTTGTAGGGATACTGATTGAGTGGTCTTGTTCCCCCATCCGATCTCCCCCCTTGAGGGGGAGATGCCCGGCAGGGCAGAGGGGGGTATCCTTGCTCCAAGGTCCAAATCCCAAACCAAGAGTCCCCCCATGAACCGTTTCGTCATCCTCTCCGGTTGCTCTGGCGGCGGCAAGTCCACTTTGCTCTCAGCCTTGGCTGCAAAAGGCTATGCCACCATAGAAGAACCCGGTCGCCGCATAGTGGCGGAAGAACAGGCCGGAGATGGCAAAGCGCTGCCCTGGATCGACCTGGCCGCCTTCGCCCACCGTGCCATTGCCATGGCGCTGGAAGACCGGGAACGAGCGGCATCCCTCCCCGGCTGGGTGTTCTTCGACCGCAGCCTGATCGACGCCGCCGCCGCGCTGAAAGCTGCGACCGGCGATGAGAGACAATTGAACGCGCTCAAGCAGCAGCACCGCTACCACGCCCACGTTTTTCTCACCCCGCCTTGGCCGGAAATTTACCAGCAAGATGCGGAGCGTCAGCATGATCTGGCTGCGGCAGAGGAAGAATATCAGCGCCTGCTCGAGGTCTATCCGGCGCTGGGATATGAGGTGATTGTGTTGCCAAAGGTGAGCGTTGTGGAGCGCGTGGAATTTATCTTGGCAATGCTTGCGGGCTGATGGGGCCGCTGAACCTGACAAACGCAAGAGTACCGGGCTGAGAGGTTAGAACCGGTTTTCGCTACCAACCAAGATCCTTTTTTCCCAACTGGGCTTATTCTTTCGCCTCCGGATTGGTGCTGTGGACGTTTCGCTGGCTGGCGAGGAACTCTCGTCCGCGCCGAAGGGCAACCTGCGGATCGGACCCACGGTGATATTCCTCAAGGATGATCTGGGTGATCTGTTGCCGGATCTCGGCTTTGCCCAGGTCGGCCCCGGAACTCTCTTGGGGATGGAGCGCCCGGCGGGCATTCTCCAGCCGGTGTTGAAGATTGGTGGCGGCGTCGAGCAGCATATGGTCCATCTCGTCGCCCGGTTCCGGCATATCCTCCGGTCTCGCTTGGAACTGCTGCGGTGGCGAAAGATGGTAAACCCCGGAGGTGACTGGACCGTCTTCCCGGATCTTCTGCCTGTAGCGCAGCACCAGCGCCAGCATGGTCGCCACGAAAACCGGTGGCACAACGATAACAAGAGCTTTCACCCAGTCAGATGTCGATTGCCACGTATCGAAAAGATCAGCCCAGACATTATAATCCGCCATTGTCCATTCCTCCCACGCTGAAAAACGAGCGATCACCAGAGAACTGTCTCTGGTGATCGGGGAGTTCGTAAGCCGGTAAAAAAACGACCGCCCCGACCTTTAAGCCGAAGCTCTGGACATGCGCCGAGGCCTCCCCGACCATAGAGAATGGTAGAGAGCGAACCGTATAGACACAGTTCACCGCCTCAGCCACAAACCTATGGCTGAGGGGTGTCTTTTTAACGATCGACACTGACCGTTTTTACCGGGGTTACGACGCCCCAAGACCGGTTCGTTACAACCGATCTCACCCTTGTCTTAGCGCATAACGAGTGAGAAGGAAAAGAGGGGTTGGTGCGATTTTGAGCTGGGGAAATCGGTGGCGTTGTGCGTGGCGTTTACCCCCCTGTGTCCTGCCGGACTTGGCCCTTCGCATGGCTCCGGGCGTTCGTCAGTACAATCGATCCACTGGATCGATTGTTTGGCTGCGCCGACCCTTCCTCACCTCACCTCAAGGGGGGAGATCGGATGATAGGGCAGAGGGGATATCTTGCACCAAGGGCCACCATCCCAAGCCAAAAGAATTCCCCATGAACCGTGTCGTCATCCTGTCCGGCTGCTCCGGCGGCGGTAAATCCACGTTGCTCACGGCTTGCGGCGCAGATGATCAACCAGTGCGGCCAGTTTGGGGGCCATGTTGCGGCGACTGGGATAGTAGAGATAAAAACCTTGAAAGCGCGGGGAATAATCCTCCAACAGCGGCACAAGCTGGTTTTGCTCGATCAAGGTACGGAAACTTTCCTCCATCCCAAAAGTGATACCGGCTCCGGCCACCGCCAGGTTAATCATCAAGGCCATGTCATTACTGGTGATATTGGGGGCAACATCAACGCTGAACTCCTGCCCATTTTCAGCAAACTCCCAACGATAAGGTGCCATCCTCGGCGACGGACGCCAGCCGATACACCGATGATCCGCCAGATCACGAGGATGCGAAGGCACAGCAAACCGCTCAAGATAGTGGGGCGCACACACGGCTAGCTGCCGTTGATCACCAGACACCCTCAGCGCAATCATGTCCTGCGAGATCACCTCGCCAAGCCGCACCCCGGCATCATAGCCCTCGGTGACAATATCGAATTCCTCATCCGTGACAGTCACATCAAGCTGAATCTCCGGATATTTTTCCAAAAACCCTGCCAGCAATGGGCCGGAGAGAAACCGGTTGGCAATGGAGGAAACAGCAAGCCGCAGTTGACCACGCGGGCGCTCGCTCAGATCCGCCGCCCGCTCCACCGCCGCCCGCATTTCGGCAAGTGCTGGTGCGACCTCTTGATAAAGCCGCTCGCCCGCTTCCGTCAGATTCACGCTGCGGGTCGTGCGTAGCACAAGCGCAATGCCCAAACGCTCTTCAAGGCGGTTCAAAGTCTGGCTAACGGCAGAGCGCGTGACCCCCATGCGATCGGCAACGGCGCGAAAATTCTTCTCTTCGGCAATCAGCAAAAACACAGAAAGCGCGTTCAGATCCGGCAGCATTGGTTATTTTTTCTTTCCAAAATGTCAATCAATAGACAGCTTATCGCAACAATGATGCTGATCTATCTTTTTGCCAACAGCAAAACGGCTGTTTGACGCAAGAGAAGGAAACATCGCCATGTCTTTCAACAAGGTCGTTCTGATCACCGGTGCATCCAGCGGCATTGGTGCCGCCATTTCCCGCAAATTGGCCGCAGCCGGAGCAAAGGTTATGCTCGGCGCACGCCGTACCGACCGTCTGAGCGCACTTGCACAGGAGATCGAAGCCGCAGGTGGAGAGGTTCTCACCCGCCGCCTGGATGTTACAGACCGCGTCGATGTTGCCGCTTTTGCAGAAGCTGCGCGGCTGGCCTGGGGGCGCGTTGACGTGATCGTTAACAATGCGGGCATTATGCCGCTATCGCTCATGGCCTCCATGAAAGTGGATGAGTGGGACCGGATGATTGACGTGAACATCAAGGGCGTGTTGCACGGCATTGCCGCCGTGCTGCCGGGCATGACAGATCGCGGCTCTGGCCATATCATCAACATCGCATCGATTGGCGCATTGGCGGTTTCGCCAACAGCCGCGGTCTATTGCGCCACCAAATTTGCAGTGCGGGCGATTTCCGACGGTTTGCGGCAAGAGTGCCAGAACATCCGCGTGACCTGCATCCACCCCGGCGTGGTGGAAAGCGAACTGGCCAATACCATCACCGACCCGATCGCCGTAGACGCGATGAAAGCCTACCGGGCCATCGCCCTGCAACCAGACGCCATTGCCCGCGCCGTGCTCTATGCCATCGAACAGCCTGATGATGTTGATGTGAATGAAATTGTCGTGCGCCCCACCCGTGCGGCATAGAGAGCGCCATGCCCCATCAAAACCATGCATTTTCGGGCCTGTGGATCACCGCAGATGGCCATATCCGCCACGAACTTCTGCCAAATGGACGCTATGACGAGGCCCGAGGCGACCGCAAAAGTGCTTATCAGGGCAGCTACGTCATGACCGGCAATCACATAGATTACCGGGACGACACCGGATTTACCGCAGATGGCGACTTTATTGACGGCGTCTTGCACCATGCCGGCATGATCTTGTATCGCCAGCTGAAGGCGAGCAAACAGCGCGATATAACGGTGGTCGTCGATCTATATTCACAGGATGCGCATGTCTATTGAATGAAAACAGCCGCAAAGCTTCCACTTTGCGGCTGAAAAATCTCATATCGGCTTCAGGCCAGCCACACCGGCCAGCCCTCACCCCATCAAGCCGCCAAGGCCTGCGCATCCCGTGGAATTTCCACGTCGATCTCCAGGATCGACACATGCTCGTCACGGTCAACCTTGATGCGGACCTTGTCGGCATCGACCTGGACGTGTTTGGAAATCACGGCCAAGATTTCCTCGCGCAGGATGGCGACGAGGTCGGAGCCTTGGGCGGCGCGTTCGTGGGCGAGCAGGACTTGCAGCCGTTCGCGCGCCATCGGCGCCGAGGTTGGCCTGCGGAACAGGTTGAAGATGCTCATGCGGCCCTCCGTGCGAAAATCTTGCCGAACAGGCCACGCTTTTCCTCGGGCATGGAAACCGGAATTTCCTCACCAGCCAGACGGCGGGCAGCTTCGAAATAGGCCTGGGCAGGAAGGCTCTTGGCATCGGCCAGTGTGACCGGCGCGCCAATATTGGAGGCTTTCAGCACATCCATGCTTTCCGGGATAATGCCGAGCAGCGGGATGGAGAGGATTTCCAACACGTCCTCGACCTTCAGCATATCGCCGCGCTGGGCGCGGACGGCATCGTAACGGGTCAGCAGCAGGTGCTTTTCCATCCGCTCGCCGCGCTCGGCCTTCAGGGTCTTCGAATCCAGCAGGCCGATGATCCGATCCGAATCGCGCACCGAAGACACTTCGGGGTTGGTGACGACGACGGCGACATCGGCATGGCGCATGGCCAGCGTCGCACCGCGTTCAATCCCGGCCGGGCTATCGCAGATTACCCAGTCGAAATGCTTTTTCAGCTCGGTAATTACCCATTCCACGCCTTCGGGCGTCAGATTGTCCTTGTCGCGGGTCTGCGAAGCAGGCAGCAGGTACAGCGTATCGACCCGCTTGTCGCGGATCAGCGCCTGCGGCAGCTTGGCATCGCCCTGGATGACATTAACGAGATCGTAGACCACCCGGCGCTCAGCGCCCATGACCAGATCGAGATTGCGCAGACCGACATCAAAATCGATCACGACAACCTTGTCGCCGCGCTGGGCAAGTGCCGCACCAAGGGCAGCCGTGGACGTTGTCTTGCCGACGCCGCCCTTGCCTGATGTCACAACGATGACCTTCCCCATTTCATTCTCCTGTCTTTCGCCGCATGCGGCACAAGCTTCGGGTCGCACTGGACCAAATTTCCAGCGTATTAAACGTCAACCTTAACCAGCGGAGTCGGCGTCAAGCTGACGTCCGCACGGCTCAAACCAGCATCAGGCCATTTTTTCAGCCTTGATGACATCGTCTTCCAGCCAGAGCTGGACGGGCTTGCCCAGCAGTTCCGGCGGCATGTCCTCGGCCATCTTGTAGATGCCGTCGATGGCCAGCAGCTCGGCTTCCATCTTGCGGCAGAAAATCCGCGCCGATGCATTGCCGACCGACCCCGCCATCGCCCGGCCCCGCAAGGCGCCGTAGATATGGATCGACCCACCGGCAATGATTTCAGCGCCTGAGGCAACCGAGCCGATCACCGTCACATCGCCTTCGGTGAAAATCACCGACTGGCCAGAGCGCACCGGCTCACGCAGCAGCAGGGATTGCACCACGGAGCGGGCCTGCGGCGCGGTGATCATGGCCTGGGGTGTTTCAGTCTCCCCAATCTCGTCAGTCTTGCCGGATGATTTGCTGGCTTTACCGCCCTTTTTCTTGTCTTCGGCTGGTGATGATTCAGGCTCGGCCTTCGGCACGTCAACATCCGACACCGGACGGCCACCCTTGAGGATCGGCGGCATGCCGCGTTCCACCATCGAGGGACGCGCGCCTTCCAGACCCATAATGCTGACATTGCGGCTGGAAAGCTCGGCGATCAGCGCCTTCAGCTCATCCCGGCTGATCGCCAGTTCCGCCACATCCAGAACCACCGGACGGCCAAGAAAGAATCCGGCTGAGCGCGAGGCCAGATCATCCAGCCTTTCCAGCCAGTTATCAACCGGCAGGTCCGGTGAAAGCACCACCGCCAGAAACGAACGGCCTTTGATGCGGATTGAGCGGGGTTCTGTTAGCACTTCGGTCATCTTTATGAACAAATCGTTGACTTGGTTTACGGCTGATTTGGTTAACAAAAGGTTAACGCAGCTCTTTAATCCGTTAAGACAACCGATATGGATGATGCTAATTGGCTATAATATTCAAATCGTTAGAAAATAAATCTTGCGGTTGCACGCAAATGTCACTCACGCGTGCAATGCAAAAAGCCCGGCGCAAGGCCGGGCTTTCCTAAGCTATCAACAAAGCTGATCGAAATCAGTTTTCGAAGTAGGAATACTTGCCGTCAGGGCCTTTCTTCCAGGTGTACATCACGTAGTCGGGACGGGTGATGTCGCCCTTGGCGTCAAAGCCGATCGAACCGATAACGGTCGTGAACGGACCCTTGGCCTTCATGGTTTCAGCAACCTTTTCAGCATCGGTGGAACCGGCAGCCTTGGCAGCGTCTGCAATGATCTGCAGGGCGGCATAGGAGTAGAGCGTGTAAGCTTCTGGCTCAAAACCAGCGTCGCGGAACTTCTTGACGACGTCCTTGGCGTTCGGGTTGTTACGTGGATCCGGCGGGAAGGTCATCAGCGTTCCATTGACGGCGTCGCCAGCAATCGAAGCCAGTTCGTTGGAGGTGATGCCGTCGCCTGACATCATCGGCGCCTTGACGCCCTGGTCAGCCATCTGACGCAGGATCAGGCCCGCTTCCGTGTGCAGACCGCCGTAATAAACGATGCCGACACCAGCTTCCTTCATCTTGGCGATCAGGGCCGAATAGTCCTTTTCACCAGGGGTGATGCCTTCGTAGATGACTTCCTTGACGCCCAGACCATTCATGGCCTTCTTGGTTTCGTCAGCAAGGCCCTGACCGTAAGGGGTCTTGTCATGAATGACGGCAACCTTCACGCCCTTGAACTTTTCAGCAATGTACTTGCCGGCAACCGCGCCCTGCTGGTCATCGCGACCGCAGGTGCGGAACGTGTTCCACATGCCGCGCTCGGTGAATTTGGGATTTGTCGAGGCTGGCGTGATCTGCAGAATGCCATTTTCGGCATACACGTCAGAAGCCGGGATCGATACGCCCGAGTTGAAGTGACCGATCACATATTTGACGCCATCGGCAACGAATTTGTTGGCGACGGAAACGCCCTGCTTGGCATCCGACACGTCGTCGCCGAGCACGATCTTGATCTTTTCGCCATTGATGCCGCCGGCTGCGTTGATATCGGCAGCGGCCTGTTCGGCACCCTTCTGGAGCTGTGCGCCGAAAGCAGCGTTCGGGCCTGTCAGGGGACCGCCGACACCGACGATGATGTCAGCCCAGGCGGTGCCGCTGAAGGCAACCATGGCTGTCAGCGCCACGGCTGAAAGAAGCGACTTCTTCATTCTGATACTCCCAGTTTTTAGGGCGGGCTTATTTCGATCCCCCGCGCAACACCCACCTAGATTGCGCCGGAAAACTCTTCCACTCTTTATTATTGCAATTTCCCCGGCCATCAGAGGCGAGAAAGACGGTGCTGTCAATCTTTCTTCTTCCAGGAAAGTGGGGAAGTTTTTTCATAGAGCCAGTAATAGTTACCGGCCATCTGGCGGGTGCGTCGCTGGCGGAAACCGACCATCGAAAACACCAGCAGAACGACAAAATCCATCGCGTAAAGACCGAGATCCAGCATCGGCCCTTCAAACAGGGCATGATGGAGAAACCGCATGACCAGCGCCAGCAGCAGCGTGTAGATCACCACCCGGCCATAGCCTTCCCAGTTTTCGGCAACGGCCTTGCCGGTGCGCCATGCGGTCCAGAAACCGAGCAGCACCACGAGAAAGCGCAGCACCATCCGCACCTGGTCATCCGTATCGAAAAACAAACCCTGCATGTCTTTTCCCCTCCGGGGTCTTTTTATCCGCAGTTTATCAGCACGGCACGACGATTAATGCCGTCCGCCTTCGAGATAGGCAGCACGCACCTGAGGGTCGGCCAGCAATTCCCGACCGGAACCGCTCATCGTCACCAGTCCGTTGACCATGACATAGGCGCGGTCGGACAGTTTCAGCGCAGCAAACGCATTCTGCTCGACGAGGAACACGGTCAGCCCTTCTTCCTGGTTGAGCTTCTTGATCGCCTCGAAAATCCCCTTGACGATCAAGGGCGCCAACCCAAGCGATGGTTCATCAAGCAACAGTAGCTTGGGCCGCGCCATCAGCGCCCGGCCAATGGACAGCATCTGCTGCTCGCCGCCGGAAAGCGTACCGCCGCGTTGGGCGTGGCGCTCTTTCAGACGTGGAAACAGCGTGAAAATCTTCTCGACGTCCTCCTGGAAATATTTGAGATTGTCGAGACCTGCACCCATTTGCAGGTTTTCCATCACCGTCATGCGCGGAAAAATCCGCCGCCCTTCCGGTGATTGGGCAATGCGCTGGCGGGCGATCAGATGGGTGGGCATTTTGGTAATGTCCATGCCATCGAAAATCACCCGACCAGCCCGCGCCTGCGGGCTGCCGCAAATCGTCATCATCAACGTCGACTTGCCAGCACCATTGGCGCCGATCAGGCTGACGATCTCGCCTTTTTTAACCTCAACGCTGACACCGCCAAGCGCACGGATATTGCCGTAATAGGTCTCGACGGCCTCAACCTTCAAAAGAGCTTCAGCAGTCATCACAATTTGCCTCCGGCCACGGCTTCCACATCGGAAATCGCGTCGTCCAGTTCTTCATCCTCGACACCGAGATAGGCCGCGATGACCCTCGGATCGTTTTTCACGTGGTCAGGCGTGCCATCGGAAATCTTCTGGCCATATTCCAGCACCACGACATGGTCGGAAATTTCCATGACCACCGACATATCGTGCTCGATCAGCATGATCGATGTGCCGGTTTCGTCTCTGATACCATTGAGCAACGTGTTGAGCGCCAGCGATTCCCGTGGATTGAGACCGGCTGCAGGCTCATCCAGGCAAAGTAATTCCGGTTCCGTACACATTGCCCGGGCGATTTCGAGACGCCGTTGCGCGCCATAGGGCAGATCGCCAGCCGGGTCGTCGGCCCGCTCGATCAGGTCGGCGCGCTCCAGCCAGAACCTCGCCTTGTCGATCGACAGTGCCGCCGCCTTCTTGTAGGCGGGCAAGCCAAGCAGACCGAGCACCGTATAGCCGGAGGCCTTCATCAGCGCATTGTGCTGGGCAACCAGCAGGTTTTCCAGCACGGTCAGGCCGGAAAACAGCCGGATATTCTGGAAGGTTCGGGCCACCTTGGCCTTTTTGGTGATCTCGAAATCCGTCAGGCGTTCCAAAAGGAATTCCTTGCCGGCCTTCTGGCGCAGGGTGACCATGCCCATTGTCGGCTTGTAGAAGCCGGTAATGCAGTTGAACACCGTGGTCTTGCCCGCTCCGTTCGGGCCAATCAGCGCGGTAATTTCACCGCGCCGGGCTTCAAAAGAGAAGTCGTTGATGGCCATCAAGCCGCCGAATTTCATCGACAGGTGCTCGACCGTCAGGATTGGGTCATTGTTCATGATTTGCGTCCCGGATGTCATCAGCCGTGACCCTCCTTGGTAAAGCTGCCGGAGACAGCCTTGCGTTCCTTCAGGAAGGCCGTCGGCTCTCTGCTGCCGACAAAGCCGCGCGGCTTGAACAGCATGACCACAATCATGGCAAGACCGAATAGCAGCATGCGATACAGTTCAGGAGTAAAATCAGGACCGAACACGTGTTTCAGGAATTCCATCTCGCGCAGCAGCTCCGTGCCGCCAACCATGACGATGGCCGCAACCGCGATACCGGTCAGAGAGCCCATGCCGCCCAGAACAACGATGGCAAGGATAACCGCCGATTCCAGGAAGACGAAGCTTTCCGGCGACACGAAACCCTGGCGGGCAGCAAAGAACGACCCGGCAAAACCGCCAAACATCGCGCCGATGGCAAAGGCCGTCAGCTTGGTCTTCACCGTGTCGATGCCAAGCGACCGGCAGGCGATCTCGTCTTCGCGCAACGCTTCCCAGGCCCGGCCAATCGGCATACGCCGCAGCCGGATCGTCACATAGGCGGTGAGCATGCACAGCCCCAGCGCCAGATAGAACAGGAAGATCTTGTAATAGGCTGACGACATCGGCAGGCCGAAGGTCTTGGCGAAGCCATGCGCCGAGGCATCGAAGGGAATGCCGAACAGCGTCGCCTTGGGAATGCCCGATACACCGAACGTGCCCTGGGTGACATCCGTCCAGTTAATCAGCACCAACCGAATGATTTCCCCGAAGGCCAGCGTGACGATGGCGAGGTAATCTCCCCGCAGACGCAGCACCGGAAAGCCGAGCATGATGCCCCAGAAGGCGGCCAGAATGCCTGATATCGGCAGCAACAGCCAGAAGGACAGGCCGAAATGCTGAGACAGCAACGCGTATGAATAGGCACCGACCGCGTAGAAGGCGACATAGCCGAGATCGAGCAGCCCGGCCAGGCCGACAACGATGTTCAATCCCCAGGCGAGCATGACGTAGATCAGGATCTGGATGCCGAAGTTATCGACATATTTCAGCGAGCCCTGCGTGCCGACCAGAAAGAGAATGACCGGCGGGTAGAGGATCAGCGCCACAAGCGCGATCTTCAGGAAATGTGTCTTGAAGAAAGACGGCCGGGCATCCGTGGCAGCGGCGGGCTTTGTAGCCGCCCGCGCCTTGCGCGCCGCCGACCAGGGGCGCAAGACAGCGACCACAGCAAACCGGCCAATGGCGGCAATCGCCACGAAAATAGATAGAAGACCCCAGCGTGTATACCAGACGAGGGCATTGTTGATGTCCTGGTCGGTCTTGATGCCGATGAACAGTACGAACAGGCCGAGTGCCAGCAAGCCTGCGAACACGGCTTCTTTCAATGCCCGCGCCATCAGGCCGGGCTGCGCCTTGACGGTGGAAATGTCGACATTTGCCATGATCTCAGACCTTCTCGACTTCGGGACGGCCCAGGATGCCGGTCGGTTTGAAAATCAGCACGAAAGCCAGGATGCCGAACGTGGCGACATCCTTGTAGGCGATAGTGAAATAGGCCGACCACAGGGATTCGATCAGGCCGATCAGCAAGCCGCCGAGGACTGCGCCCGGCAAAGAGCCGATGCCGCCCAGAACCGCCGCCGTAAAGGCCTTGACGCCGGGAATGAAGCCATCGGTAAAAGAGGCAACCCCGTAATACATCAGATACATGGTACCAGCCACCGCCGCCAGCGCCGCTCCCATCACGAAGGTGACGGAAATGGTCCGGTCGACGTCGACACCCAAAAGGGCCGCCATCTTGCGGTCCTGCTCGGTGGCGCGCTGAGCACGGCCAAGCGGCGTCTTGTTGACGATATACCAGAAGGCCGCCAGCAGCACCGCCGTTACAGCAACGATGATCATCTGCTTCAGCGACACCGTGATAGCGCCGAAATGATAGACGTCATTGACCAGCGCCGGAATTGGCTTGTTGCGAGGGCCTTGCGCGACCTGAATAAAGTTGGACAGTGCAATCGACATGCCGATTGCCGTAATCAGCGGCGCCAGCCGGAAGGACCCGCGCAAGGGCCGATAGGCGACCCGCTCAATGGTCCAGTTCCACAAACCGGTCATCAACATTGATACAACCAACATGATCAGCAGCGCCAAAGCCACTGGAATGCCTGCAAAAAATGTCGTGAGAAGCAAAAAAACAATCAAGGCGGCAAAACCGCCGAGCATGAAGATATCGCCATGGGCGAAGTTGATCATGCCGACAATCCCGTAGACCATCGTATAACCGATCGCCACCAAGCCATAAATCGAGCCAAGCGTCAGCCCGTTGATAAGCTGCTGGATGAAATAATCCATACATTATCCCCCGGATGCCGATCAAACGCAGCATCCATATGTTGTCCCATTCGGGTTCTTCGTGTTGGAGGGATTTGATATCGGTTTCGACAAAAATGTGAAGCCTAAAAGCTTTGCAGCGCGTATTTTTCTGTCAATTGCTCAACATATCGGCAGTTTTTGCATAAATTCAGCATTAAACCTGGAATTGCGCTCAAAAAGCGCGCAGATGACTCTGGACCAACTTGCCGAATGAAAAAAACGCGGATGGTTTCGTCGTTTTTTACGAAGGCATCAGCAGCCGCAGCGCTAGGTCCACACGCATGCGGATCTCGCTGTCAAGATCCTCTGCCTGCTTGCCGAACATCAGAACCTTCGTCTGCAACGGCCCCAGAACCGCTCCGACAAAGATGTCGGCAATATCGCGACGATCAACCGCCTCGCATGCGCTGCCCGCGACGTGGAAATCCAGCTCCTGCGCCAGAAATGCTCGAAAATTCTCGACACAATCCTCGTAAAACTGTCGGGTCAGGCCGGGATGTTTGCCCGCTTCGGCAATGATCAGCCGGGTCACCAGAATCTGGCGTGGCGACAAGACGAACCTCGCCAAAGCCTCGAGCGCCAGCCGCACTCTCTCACGCGGGTCCGCCGTTTGCCCACGCTGGCCACCGATTTCGATCTGCAACTGATCATGAGACTGGATCAGCGCCGTGAACAAGCAGCGCTTATCGGGAAAGAACCGGTAGACGGTCTTTTTCGCCATGCCAGCCAAACGCGCCACCTCCTCCATGGTCGCATCGCCAAAGCCCATAGTGTCAAACACCACTTCGGCAGCCTTGAGAATACGCTCACGCCGTTCCTCATCCGGCATGACCGGCAGGCGCATGACCATTCGCTGCTGTTCGGACATCGGTCTTCTCACACTTTCGACTTGACAAACGGAAACGAAAGCGTTTCCTGATCGTCGGGAGGAAACGACAACGTTTCCATGCTTACCGCATAATTTGTCCTTCCGAAATGGTAAAAGATCAATTCTGCGGGATTCAAACATCTAGACGACTGCGCAAACAACGGACCGAAGGCGAGCTGCTGCATGATTTTCTGAACCGCGGCGGTTCAGGGTAAAAATCATGCAGCAGCGCAAATGCGTCAAGGGAAATGCATGGTGCTTCATGTGCAGCGCGGCAAAGATGTATGGCGGGCATGGTCAGATTCAGGAATTTGAAAATGAACCGAAAAACCCTCTTCCTAGCCATCTCGATCGGCATGATCTGTGCCATCGGGCCGCTCGCAACAGATATGTATCTGGGCGCCATGCCGCTGATGGCCACGAGCTTATCGACCACAGCCGCGACGATCCAGCTGTCCGTCATGACGTTCTTTTCCGGCTTCACCATCGGGCAAATGTTCTACGGACCGATTTCCGACAGGACCGGCCGTAAGCCGATAATTTATGTGGCATTGGCGATCTTCTGCCTGTCCTCGTTCGGCTGCCTGACTGCATCGACCGGCGAGCAATTGCTGGTATGGCGCTTCATGCAGGGCGTGGGCGGCTCGATCGGCATGGTCATTGGAACAGCCATCATCCGCGACACGCATACCGGCCCGGCAGCCACAAAGCTGATGTCCATGGTGATGCTGGTCATCGGCGTCGCCCCGATCCTCGCACCCTTTGCCGGCAGCCTCATTCTGAAAATAGCCAATTGGCAGATGATTTTTGTATTGCTCGGCTGCTATGCGGCGCTGTGCTTCGTGGTCGTTGCGCTCTGGCTTCCCGAAACCCGGTTGCCGGCCGACCGCGCTTCCAGTAAGCCCAGCCGCGCCCTCATCACCTATGGCGGCTTGCTGATCAGCCGCAATTTCATCCCCTATGCGGGCACCATGGCACTCGTCCAGGGCGGATTCTTCGCCTATATCGCCGGGTCGTCTTTCATGCTGATGACGGTCTACGGGCTTTCGGCCATCAGTTACTCGATTATCTTCAGCACCAACGCAATCGGCCTTGGTATCGGCACGCAGATCTGCAACCGGTTTGCCACACGGTTCGGTGTCAAGGCCGCAGTACGCGGCTCCGTGCTGCTCTATACGGTTATCGCCCTGATACTGGTCGCCACCCAGCTGACCGGCACCGATAGCCTGACAGTCACCTGCATCCTGATGTTTATTCTCGTCATGTCCATCGGCGGCATCATGCCGGGTTGCAACGTGCTGGCAATGGAAGCCCATGGCTCAATTGCCGGAACTGCCGCCGCCCTGGCGGGAGGCCTTTCCTTTGGCGCAGGCGCCCTGTCCAGTTTTGTCCTTGGGTTGCTGGAAAACGGCACCGCCCTGCCTCTGGTCTGCGTCATGGCCGGTTGCGGTATCCTGGCCGTACTTGTCACCCAGGTATTTTTCGAGGATCGGCAAGAGACAACAGTTCCCGAAAAAGCCTGACGAGGATCGGGATTTTTGCCCGAATGATGGCGCGGTAACTCCTTACATCTGCTGCATAATTCTCGGCTTAAGCCGATTCCGATTTAAGGAATCATGCAGTAAAACGATAGGGCAAGCATTGCCGCTTGCCCTTGACAGCTCCTGTTTATTCAATCCTATTCCAAGCTAAAGAGCTGTGCGCATGCATAGCGATGCTGCCCGCCTTTTGAGATATCAATCACAGGGTTCTGTGGAAAGAAATACGAGGCGTCCATTGAAAATGACCTTTCGTATTTAACTTTCAAATGCGTCAAGCCACTGATAGGTTTGAGATATTTTACATTGATCAAATCCGGGAATGCGGTCCACATTGAGGATGCCATCCTAAGAAATGGCAATAAAAGGCACTTTCATTCATCGATTCAATCGTTATAAACTAAACTTAAGCAGGCAGACGGCAGAAAAATAGGGCCATCGTTTCGAGGGGAAACGCCGAAAGATGATAGCAGCGCATGACACGAGGACAATCGTGACGTCACAGCAAAACATCGTCGTCCAGCAATTGCAGGTTCGCCGGGAGGCGCGCGCTATCATCAAACGCCAGCATCCCCGGGTGATCTGGCTGACGGGGCTTTCGGGCTCGGGAAAATCAACTGTCGCCAACGCCCTGGAAAGCCAACTGCACGGCCAAGGATACCACACCTATATTCTCGACGGCGACAATGTCCGCCACGGATTGAACCGCGATCTGGGCTTTTCCGATGCCGACAGGGTGGAAAATATCCGCCGGGTAGCAGAAGTCGCCAAGCTGATGGCGGATGCAGGCCTAATCGTGATCGTCTCATTCATCTCCCCCTTTCAGGCCGACCGCGACATGGCCCGCGCCTTGATGGCAGACGGTGAATTCATCGAAGTTTTCATCGATACGCCCTTGCAGGAATGCATGCGGCGCGATCCGAAGGGCCTTTATCGCCGGGCGCTGATGGGAGAGATCAAGCAGTTTACCGGGGTCAGTTCCAGTTACGAGGCGCCACAACATCCGGATATTCATTTGAAGACCACGCAGGCCACTCCAACGGAAATGGCCAACCAGGTGATTGGTTATCTCACCGAAATCGCACCTGCCTGATAGAAGCCTCCATCTGACAGAAGACATGGACAAATAGAGTGGAAAAATTGAACACGTATCGTGTTAGCCTGCGTTTTTTGAGGAACATGACGTGATTGATTTGTTTGAAAAGGCGGCAATAGCCGCTGGGCGCGATATTATGGACGTGTTCCACAATGGCCCAACGGTGCGCACCAAAAGCGATGCCTCTCCGGTGACCGAGGCCGATGAGCAGGCGGAAGCGATCATTCTTGCCGCCCTGGCTGCCCAGTTTCCCGCTATTCCCGTTGTGGCCGAGGAAGCCGTTGCCGCCGGCAATATTCCTCAGACCAGGGACCAGCCCTTCATTTTGGTCGATCCGCTTGACGGCACCAAGGAATTCATTCGTAAAAGCTCCGATTTCACGGTCAATATCGCGCTGATCGAGGCCGGTGTTCCGGTCATGGGCATCGTCTATGCTCCGGCGCGCGGCCAAGCCTATATTGGCGACCGTAGTGGCGCCCTCAAGATCGAGATCGATGCCAATTTCCAACCGGTCTCCCGACAGTCCATCACGGTCCGTACTCCTTCGGGTGCGTTGATTGCAGTCGCCAGCCGCGCCCATAGCGGCCCGGAAACCGAGGAATTCCTGGTAAACCACGCCATAACCGATACCCGTTCTGTCGGCTCCTCGCTGAAATTCTGCCTGGTGGCGGAAGGTGCGGCCGATGTCTATCCACGCTTCGGCCGAACGATGGAATGGGATACAGCCGCAGGCGACGCCGTGCTGCGGGCAGCTGGCGGCATAACGGTCGGGCCGGACGGCGCACCGCTGCTCTACGGCAAACGCGATCAGCTGGATGACAGCGACTTCGCCAATCCCTCCTTCATCGCCTGGGGCGGCAAACAGGCCTGAGCCTTCAGCCTTCCCCGGTGAACGCGAAACCGGGAATTGCCTGAAAAATCATATCTCTCCTGCCGGTCTTATCCACGGTCAAACGCCCGCACCGATAATGGCGCGAGCGCTGGAGCTGGCTTGCCGATCCCATCGGCTTGGCCAGCTCCGGATTTTGACAGGATGCGATCTCCGGCCAGGTCTTGCTTGCCAACCGGATATCGCTCCACATTGATGGAGATGACCATGGCAGACAATAGCCCACGCCTCGATTTGCCTTATATCCTGCCCTCCCAAGCCCAGAAACATGTCACTCATAACGAAGCGCTGCTGGTTCTGGATGCGGTAACGCAGCTTGTGATTGAGGGCACTTTTACCACGCCACCTACCTCCCCTGCCGCTGGCACCTGTTACTGGGTTGCCGCCACCGCGACGGATGCCTGGGCTGGCAAGGAAGCGCATATCGCCGCCTGGCAGGATGACAGCTGGGCTTTCCTGGCACCCGCCGCCGGTTGGCGCGCTTATGTCCGTGCGACAGGCCGATTGCAGACCTATGACGGCACGGCCTGGCAGGATCTCGCCCTGCCCGACACGGCCACCTTTTCCCGGCTTGGTATCAATGCCACGGCTGATGATACCAACCGGCTGGCAGTGTCGAGCGATGCCGTGCTTTTCAATCATGCCGGTGGCGACAACAGGTTCAAACTCAACAAGGCGGGCGAAAGCAATACAGCAACGCTGCTTTACCAATCCAATTGGCAAGGCCGCGCCGAAATGGGGCTGGCCGGGTCGGACCAGTTCAGCATCAAAGTCTGCAATGACAGTGGCAGTTGGACCACCGCCCTGTTGATTAGCGGCGACGGAACCGTCACCCAGCCCGCAAGACCCGCCGCCAGGGCCGAATTGACGAGCCCGTCCCTTGCGGTTTCCGGCGGCATGGTCACCGGCTTTAACGGGCTGGCCATCAGTCAGGGCAATGTGCTGCTTGCCACCGCGACGGCAAGCGGCAATGGCCAGAGCCTGAAAGTGCCAGTCGCCGGGCTGTACCTGATCACTGTCACCCTCTCCACAACAGCTACCAACACCTATACCACTACCGTGGTGGATAGCGCCCAGACGAGCCTCGCAAAGATGACTGTCGGCACCACCGCCGCCGCTACAGAGACCCATGCGACAGCCCTGATCACGCTGGAGGCCGGAGCGGAAATCAGCCTGTTGCATAATGGCACGGCCACATTTTCCACCACCGGTGCGGGTGTAAAATTTTCGATATTTCTAATATGATGCACACTATCGTCGTCAAAGTGGCGTAGCAAAATGGCAACAATGTTCCGAATTGAGAAAATAGACCCAAGAAGAAACATTTTCTTCAGAAGGTTAACCATTCATTAAGTTTGTTCATGACGAGCGCCCTATTTGGGACTACATAAGCCACAAGAACTTTAGTCGGGAACAAATGGCGGTGCGGGAGCAGAGGAAATACACTCGGCTCGCATCTGCACGCAACCAAGAATCTGGAACAGTCGACACCGGTATAATCGGCTCGGCTGCTCCAGGAGGGACGAGGCTGGAATGGGTGTACCGCATGCACAGCAAGGCCTTCAGGCACGTCGCATCAACCGACGACGGACACGTCTTTCAAGACATCGGATTCATCTGATTGCAAAACGAAGCCTCGACATCCTGATCTCGATCAGTGCATTGACGGTCTTGCTGCCGTTTCTCCTGTCGGTCGCAGCACTGATCAAACTCACCTCCCCCGGCCCGGTCCTGTTTCGGCAGATCCGCTGGGGCCGCGACCAGCAGAAAATCCGCATCTACAAATTCCGCACCATGTATGCTGCAGAATGTGACGATAGCGGCGTGCGGCAAACCACCGAAAACGACCCCCGTATCACTGTCGTCGGTGCGGTCCTGCGGCGCACCAATATCGACGAACTTCCACAATTACTGAATGTGTTGAAGGGCGACATGTCGCTGGTCGGGCCACGCTGCCACGCGATCGGCATGTTGGCCGCCGGCATGCCCTACGAGGATCTGGTTAGCGACTATCATCACCGTCATCAGGTCAAGCCCGGTCTGACCGGCCTTGCCCAGATGCGTGGCCTGCGTGGACCAACCGGTTCCGCCGCAAAAGCCCGCGCCCGGATCGCCGCCGACTTGTTTTATGTGGATAATTTTTCGTTCTGGCTCGATATCAAGATCATTCTCGGCACCATCCACTCAGAACTGACTTGCGGCAAAGGCTTTTAAAGAGAAGGATCTCACCTGATCTGGCCAAAATGATCCGGTAAAATCACTGCCCGCGGTGAGAGGAACTGCAAATTCTTTCCACATTCGACAAATTTGTCTCGAAAAAACGCAAGGTCACTGTGTCCCACCCAGCGGTTTAGTCCGTCCAAGCGCTCTCTTGATGCCACTGATTCGTACGATGACCAGCTGAAATCCAAACTCTGTCAAGTCCGAACGAATGAGTGATCACGAATCATTAAATCCAAACCGAAGAATTTCACCGAAATCAAAATTTACACAAATTTTCTTGAGTAAAAATAGATCTCGACTGACAGTTTAACGGCAATGAATTTTGCGCCAACCCCCATATATACATAGAATTGATGCCTTCACACTTGCGAGCGGCTTGTCAAAGTGTCGCCTTCATCCGAAAACGCCGTTTCTACGTGACATCAGCAGCCTTGGCCAAGTCCCTAAAATTCTTATCAAATTGTTACCCGGTGCTTAGGTAATTTTTAAAGGTGCGGCGTTAGATTTCTGGTCTGTGGTCTTGAGTTTGTATTAGAGAGTCCAATGACCGAAACGATACGCCCGCGAGTTAAATATGTTATCGGCCCTGACGGCAGTCCGTTGACAATTGCCGACCTGCCGCCAGCAAATACCCGTCGCTGGGTCATCCGCCGCAAGGCAGAGGTTGTGGCTGCCGTGCGCGGTGGCCTGTTGAGCCTTGAAGAAGCGTGTGAGCGCTATACGCTGACCGTGGAGGAATTCCTGTCATGGCAGGCCTCCATCAACGACCATGGCTTGCAGGGCCTCAGAACGACCCGTATCCAGCAATACCGTCATTAAAATCAGACGGGTCCTGGGATTGGGGCCGGGCCTGAAGACGAAGGCTCGAAGAGGTCGACCACACCCTCACCTTGCCAGATGCCGCCTTGCCAGATCCTGCCTTGAAGGAATTGCAAATATCTCAGATGCCTCAGGGTATTTGAGATATTTGCAAAGCCCTACGATAAGCCATTTTCAAGATCGCTTTGATTAATGCACCAGCGGAGCTACGGCGTATACGCTGAGCAAAGTGCCTCTGGGCCCGGACGCGTTACGCCTCAGTGACAACACCAGGCAACCGACCGGCAAGACGTCCGACCGATTGTCGTGAGAGATTTGATTTTTCGATTTCCACTCCGCCGAATGTGCCCCAGGCAAATCCCTTAAGCTTTTTTCAGCCTTCAGTTAACCCAGACGCCTTCCCAGTCACCACAGGACGTTGGGATGTGAATGGTTTTCACCGGAAGCTGCTGTGCCCTCACCTATCACAGATGTCGGCTTCATAGGGGATCGGTCCGGATATTGGACCGAACCGTGGACCGTGTGGGGAACTCCGATGCAAAACGCTGTTTATCGCAGCGGGCGAGCGAAGGTTTTTTACATGATGCCGCCGTGGGCATCCTTAATCGGGCAAATAGCTGAAAAAATAAATATCATATGGTCGCGGATGAAAAGGCCGTTCCATTCCATGTGAACGGCCAGGCAATGAAACCATCATCGAGCAGGTCCCATTCCCTGCCTGCCTTTGTCATCTACGATCAGGATCTTCGCCGTTAAGCGCGAGCCCGCTGCTGGCTGTCGCGCTCTTCCAACGCAGCTGCCTTGGCATGTTCAGCCTCGGCCAGTTCCAGTGACAGTTCCGCGGCATCTTGCTGAACCTTCAGCTCGCGAATCGAATCCTGCAGGTTATCGGCACGCTGGCGGGCGGCCTTTGCAAAAGTCGGATAGGCGAAATGCGAAGCATCAGTGATACCCGCCTTTTTTTCTTCCAGAGAAATCTGATTCTCCAGTTCCTTGGCCATACGTTCAAATTCAGACATCATTAACTGCAATTGTTGCAGCTGCCGACGCTTCTCGGTAACCTGAAATGCCTTCAGGCGAACTAGGCTGTCACGCGACTTCATACGCAATACTCCCGTGATGCGAGACATCCCGCCGTCACTCTGTTTTGACATCGCCCGCTGACATTTAAACGAATCACCGCGAAAAAATCTCACGGCGTTAACAAAAAACTACCTTTGGTAACCTTTCGTTTACGGGCATCGTTAATGATAAGGGAGATCTTTTAAAGGTCGGTAAATGCCCGGGTCCAAAATGCAGGACAATGACAATGATGAGTCAATTGAATCGCTTAAGGGGTTTTCTTCCCTTTTCGATTCATCTGTGGCGATGAGAAAATGACATATGAATCAGGAGGCTAGGCATTATGCTTAATAAATTCGTTACACCTTGCCAGAGTGAATCAGAATTTGTTAACCATTTGGTGGCAGCCTTCAAATCAGGCAACGACTGGATCCGTATCGCGTAGTGGGCCATTCAGACCTTTCGGCGGCGGTAAAGGGGATAATTATGCGGGTTCTACTCATCGAAGACGACAGCGCCACAGCGCAGAGCATCGAACTGATGCTCAAGTCCGAAAGTTTTAACGTCTACACCACCGATCTCGGTGAGGAAGGCGTCGACCTCGGGAAACTATACGACTACGACATCATCCTGCTGGACCTCAATCTTCCCGACATGTCGGGTTACGAGGTTTTGAGAACGCTTCGCCTGTCCAAGGTCAAGACACCGATCCTCATCTTGTCCGGCATGGCCGGCATCGAGGACAAGGTTCGCGGTCTCGGCTTCGGCGCTGACGATTACATGACAAAGCCGTTCCACAAGGACGAGCTTGTTGCCCGCATCCATGCGATCGTTCGTCGTTCCAAGGGCCATGCCCAGTCGATCATCATCACCGGCGAACTGATCGTCAATCTCGACGCCAAAACCGTCGAAGTTGGTGGCCAGCGCGTTCACCTGACCGGCAAGGAATACCAGATGCTGGAGCTGCTTTCGCTCCGCAAGGGTACCACGCTGACCAAGGAAATGTTCCTTAACCATCTCTATGGTGGTATGGACGAGCCGGAACTGAAAATCATCGACGTGTTCATCTGCAAGCTTCGCAAGAAGCTGGCCAATGCCGCCGGTGGTGCAAACTATATCGAAACCGTCTGGGGCCGTGGCTATGTGCTGCGCGAACCCGACAGTGCCGAATATATGGAAACGGCCTGACACAGGTTTGTCGTTACAACGGGGCGTTATTCGTAACGCCTCGCCGTAAATCCCCACCTGTGCCACTCCCGCGCGAGATCGTATGATCTCAAAAAGTCCCTGCATTGCCGGGACTTTTTTGCGTTGAAGAAAATGGATTGCTGTGACCCGCGACAATGGGGACAGACCATGCATTGAGAGAATCGGACCGAACGTTAACAACCGATTTTCGGATAAATCCGCCATGTCTGGAATGATTCGGGATCAGGCGGCTTCGCGGTCACTGAACACTTCGGTCAGTGTTTTACGGTCGAAGGGCTTCAGCAGGAAGTCGCTGGCTCCGGCCCGTTTGCCTTGCATCATGTGTTTCAGGTCGGCTTCGATGACGCAATAGAAGATCCGCACCGTTTTGCCCTCCGGCATGGCCCGGATATTGGTGATCAGTCCAAGCGCGCCTTCCAGACCCGAATCAACGATGATCACATGCGGTAATTGTGCTTCGCAAGCCAGCATCGCCTCGCGCGCCGTAGATGCTTCCGTCACTCCAAAACCCAGTTCGGACAGAATTTTACGGCCAACCTTACGAACGATATCTGACGAGTCAGCAATGATCAGGTTCTTCATGCCGATCCCCTTTCGATGCCCATGGACCTTGCTTAAACATCAAAAAGATTAAGCAATTTTCCAAAAGAGCAAGCGGCGCGCCCCGTGCACCGCGTCTTTACCCATTGTCGCCGCATCCCGCGGTCTGACTTTGCCCATATTTCAAACCCCCAATGGATTTGAGATATCTGCACTATCTTTATGGTAAATCCAGAATACTAAGGAAACATTACCCGTATCTGGTGGAAACGGAAAGCGGCGCCCGAAGCCTGAGACACCGGGCGCCGTCGAGCATCTTTATGCGTGATCAGCCGGCCGCAACTGATTCGGCGGTGAAGATAATTTCGCCTTCACCGATGCTGTATTTCAGCTCCATCGATGATTCGTCGGCCAGCAGCACGGTATAATAAGGCTGGATAGAATGGGCATCGACGGCTTCTTCCATCTGGCCATTGCAGATTTCAGCGAATTTCGGCGGCACCCGCAGCATACGGCCCTTGGCGACGATGGTAAATTTCGCGTCATATTCCGGATTTTCCAACGTCACGTCCAGCGAGCCGCCGCGCGGAATGGCGCCGTAGGCCACCAGCATCAGGTTCATGAGCAGTTTTACCCGGTTCTTGGCGATAATGGCGCGCGGGCCGTTCCAGGTAATTTCGGTTTTCTTTTCGGCGGCGGCGAAATCCTTGACGGCTTTCTCGGCCTCGCCGGTATCGATCGACGCACCGACCGAGCCCGAGGCTCCAAATGCCAGTCGGGCAAATTTCAACCGAACCGAAGCATTCAGCGCGCTGGTGCGAATCAGGTCCATGGCATCGGCATCCGCCCCGCCTTCATCCAGCAGTTCCAGCCCGTTATTGATGGCACCAACCGGCGAAATGACATCATGGCAGACACGGCTGCACAGCAGTGCCGCCAGATCAGGTCCGGCCAGCGTTAGGTTCACGTTCTTGAGCATCGAATTCTCCTCGACGGCAAAGTCTGTTATCGGCTGAGAGGCATAGCTGCCCCATCAAGCCGCATGATGTCGACGCCATAATGACACCATATTTGGTAAACCCATTGTTAATACGAAGTCATCAAGATGGAAGTCCGGTCTCATCAGAGCCGATTCTATTCATATCCGAGGAGGAAGCGATGCGCTTTTCCATCATTCGGGACCTGTTCAGGACCTGGATTGTAACGGCTGGCGTGGTTGCGGCAAGTGTTGTTTCGCAGCCCGCGACTGCAATGGCGCAGGGCGATCAATATACCATGCAGGAAGTGGTCGATGCCGGCCACTCCTTCTTCGGCTCGACCAGCGGCGCGCTGGCCAAGGTGATCGAGAAGGCGTTCGGGCAATATGGCCTACCCAATGGCTACATTCTCGGCCAGGAAGGCTCCGGCGCGTTTATTGCTGGCCTCACCTATGGCGAAGGCACGCTCTATACCAAGAATGCTGGTCAGCACCCCGTCTTCTGGCAGGGGCCGTCGCTGGGCATCGATTACGGTGGCAATGGCAGCCGCACGATGATGCTGGTCTATAACCTGCCCGCCGTCGGCAGCCTCTACAGCCGCTATGGCGGCGTCAGCGGCTCCGCCTATGTGGTCGCCGGCGTCGGCATGACGGCGCTGAAAAACAACAATATGGTTCTAGTCCCGATCCGCACCGGCGTAGGAGCAAGGCTTGGCGTCAATGTCGGCTATCTGAAGCTGACTCAATCCTCCACCTGGAACCCCTTCTGACCTCCACCGGCTTGGTTGATGTCAAGTCGGTCCATCGCCCGCAACTGCTGTTGTCGAACATGAACAGGCTAAGATGGAATGGCATAGGGTTTTGGTTTACAGAATGCGCATCTGGACCGTCATCTGACACTTTGGGAACCGCTCTAACGGATATGGCACCGCCGTGATCGAATACGCCCTGCTCTTTGCATTGGGATTTGCCGCCGCAGCGCTTCTGGCGGCGTTGATCAGCCCTGCCATCCATGGCCGCATCGTTGCCTATACAGAACGGCGTCTGCGGGCCACCGCCCCTCTCGGCCCGGAAGAAGTCCGCGCCCAGAAGGACATGGTCCGCGCCGTTTATGCCGCCGAAAATGCGAAACTGTCCTATGACCTCCGGCGCGAGCGGGAGTATTTCGTCTCCGTCAAGGCCGCCGCCGATCAGGCCCAGGCGGAAGCGGTCCGTGCGCTCGGAGCAGAAGATGCTCTGAAGGAGCAGATCCACACCATGAGCAACGAGGCCGGAACGCTCCGCGTCGAACTGCGCCAGAACCAGGCTCAGCTGGAACAGCTGAAAGCCACGCTACAGCGCCACGAAGCGATGGTCGCCAGCCGCGATCTCGACATCGAGGCGCTAACCGTCAAACTGACCCGCCTGGAGGCGGACCTGGCCGCCCGCAATCGGGAAACCGCTAGCCACAAGCACCAGACAGAAGACCTGCAACTGCGCCTCCAGGATTTGCGCACCGAACGCGAGACGTTGCGCGACGAGGCCAAGGCCGCCGCCAGCCGCGCCCAGAAGGCAGAGCAACGGCTTCTCCAGGAGGAAGACAAGGTGCTGCGGCTGGAAGAGCGGCTGGAACGCCTGCAAAAGACCGAAACCCCTGTGCAACAGGTCGCCAAATGAGCGAAAGCCGCCCGGACATGCAGTATCCCAAGCCCGAAGCACTCGACACGCTCGCGGACGACTTGCGCCAGCGCAGCGAAGCGCTCAATTCCCGTCTGCTTGCTGGTGATGGTATCGAGGAAGACGCGGCTCTTCGCGCTGAAATCGCCGAAATTGCCGCCGGGATGATCGTGTTCACCGCCCGCAGGGAAGGCGAAGCATCGCCGGTTCCGGCTCTGCTGGCAAAACCTGCCCCCAGCGCCGATGCGCCGCAACCGCTGCTGGACCGGATAAGAGCACTGGCGCCGGACATTCTGAACGATTGAGCCCATTGCCTCGTAGAACAGGAGGGCGCAGCCGGATGAGGTGCCATCGCCATGCCCCTACTGCATAAGTCCTGAAATCAGACTCGATTTAAGGACTTATGCAGTCGATTTAAAGTGTTGCAGCATCCTTTGTGCGTTTTGTTTCAGTACACGACGCAACTTGATGAATTGGCTTCGCCCCCCTCATCCCCCTGCCGGGGACTTCTCCCCGCTTGGGAGAAGAGGTCAACACGACAGCACGGAGCCTCATCCTGAGGCTGCTGACAAAAGAGTTTATCGGTTTTTGCCGCGCATATAAGGCGCAACAGGGTGCTGCAGGTCTCTTCTCCCCATCGGGGAGAAGGTGGCGGCAGAGGCAAGAGGGGGCGGCAAAGCCGAGAGACATTTGCGTCGTGTACTGTAGCGTTTTATAAAACGCACGGCGCTGTAGACCAACTATTGCGACAAAATCCCCTACCCCAATTTACCCAGCGCCCGCGCCGCACTGTGCAGCGCTATGCCGCTGGCGGTGCCGAGGTTGAGGCTGTCGAGTTGCGGTGACTGGGCGATCCGAACCGTCATGAACCGGGCAAGCACGTCTGCGGGCAGGCCCTCGCCTTCGGTCCCCACCACCAGCGCCAGCCTTTGCCGGCCACCAAGCCCGGCGGCGATATCGCCGATTTCAGTGGTCCCCGAGGGCGTCAGCGCCGCCACCAGAAAGCCCGCCGTATCCAGCGCCGACAACAGCGCAATGGCGCTGTGTTCGCGCGCATAGGGCATGGTCAGCACCGAGCCGACCGAAACCCGCAGCGCCTTACGATACAGCGGGTCGCAACTGGTCTCATCCAGCAGCACCGCATCGGCACAGAAGCCGGTGGCATTGCGAAACATAGAGCCGACATTGTCATGATTGGAAATGCCGCAGCCGACCAGAACCAGGGCGCGTTGCGGCAAGCTGGCAATCAGCTGCGTGGCATCGGGCGCGGTGAGCCGGCTGCCCAGCGCCAGCACGCCACGATGCAGGTGAAAGCCAGCGATTGCATCCAGCACGGCAGCGCTTGCCACGTAGACCGGCAGATCGTCCGGCCATTGGTCAAGAAGCGGCTGGAGACCCCCCACCCGGTTTTCCAACAGCAGCAGGGCCTCGGCGCGAATGCCGCGCCCAGCTTGATGCGATGCCAGCAACATACGCAGCACAACCGTGCCTTCTGCAATGAACCGGCCCTCACGCCCGGTCAGGTCGCGCTCGCGGATATTGCAGAAGGCAGCGATGCGCGGGTCCTGCGGATCGGTGATGGTGACGAACTGGACCATGCTCGGCCTATTGCGTGATCGCGACATCCGCGATCATCCGGCCCACCGACAGGTCAAACACATAGGCCTTGGACTGGCCTTCAGCTGTGGTGCCGTAAAACAGGATCTGCGTGCCTGACAGCGCTGTGGAGGTCACTTTGAAACCGGCGGGCAGGCGGGCGGCCAGTGTCAAGGGCTGGTCGGAGGGGATGGTGAGGCCACCGGCCTGCGTCTTTTCCGGCGTAGGCGCGTGTTTGACCTTGTAGACAACGGCGGCCAACACCGCCATAAGGCTGACAAACATGATGGCCGCCGAGACGAGTTGCAAACGCACCATCTTGCGGCGAACTTTTTCGAGCACCGGATCGAGCGGCTTGTCTTTCTGTTCGTCGGTCTCGACTTGGCTCATAAAACTTAAACCTTTCCCTGATGGAGCTGCTCTGCCGCCCATTGGGCCTCGGCCACAAGGGCCGAAAGACAGGATGCGCTATGACAGACCCCTTTAAACAAGCAGGCGAGCCAAGGAAAGAGCTGATTGCCGGTGAGGACGCCGAAGGCCGTCTGGATGCCTGGCTGGCGGCAAGCCTGGGCGGCGACCTGTCGCGCAACCGGGTAAAGGCCCTGATCGAGCAAGGCGCGGTCTTCGTCAATGGCACAGCCGTTACCGAGCCGAAGCGCAAGATCAAGCCCGGCGACCAGCTGGTGATCGCCATGCCGGAGCCGGAAGATCCCGAACCCAAGGGCGAGGATATTCCGCTCACCGTGCTCTATGAGGACAAGGACCTGATCGTGCTGTCAAAGCCCGCCGGTCTGGTGGTGCATCCGGGTGCTGGCAACTGGACCGGCACGCTGGTCAATGCGTTAATCCACCATTGCGGCGACAGCCTCTCCGGCATTGGCGGGGTGAAGCGTCCCGGCATCGTCCACCGGCTGGATAAGGAAACCTCCGGCGTCATGGTCGTCGCCAAGAACGACATCGCCCACCGGCATCTGGCCGACCAATTTGCCGACCATGGCCGCAGCGGCCCGCTGGAACGGGCCTATCAAGCGCTCGTCTGGGGCCGTCCGCGTGGGCTGCGCGGCACGATTGACGCAGCCCTTGGCCGGGCTGGCGACCGTACAAAGCGTACCGTGAAGCGCGAGGATACCGATGACGCCCGCGAAGCCATCACCCATTATCAGGTGATGGAGCGCTATGGCGAAAAGCCGGATGCTACCTGCCTCGCCTCGCTGGTGGAATGCCGGCTGGAAACCGGACGTACCCACCAGATCCGGGTGCATATGGCCCATATCGGCCATCCGCTGATTGGCGATCCCGAATATGGCGCCGCCTTCAAGACCAAGGCCAACCTGCTGCCGGAGGCGGCCAAGGCCATCGTCAATAATTTCCACCGCCAGGCGCTGCATGCCTATCTCTTGGCGTTCGAACACCCGACCACTGGCGACGTCATGCATTTCGAAGCGCCTATCCCCGACGACATGGAAACAATTATCGAGGCGCTACGCGATATCGCATGAACCCTTTGCCCCGTTAAACGTTAGCGCACGTCCGACATGGCTGCGCAGCCGTTGCGCGCCGGACAGGCAAACGGGGCAAGGGACGATTATGGATACCAAGCAAGCAGTCGGAACATCGCGCGATCTGCACGATGGCAAGTCATTCTGGGCTGCGACGCCGAATATTGTGGTTGAGAGCCGCGATGCCCCGGCGCGGACCGATTACGATGTCATCATCATCGGCGCCGGGATCAGTGGCGCCTTGATGGCGCAGGCGCTGGCAGCGGATGGCCGCCATATTCTGGTGGTTGATCGTCGCGCGCCGGTCAAGGGCAGCACGCTGGCCAGCACCGCGATGATCCAGCATGAAATCGACATTCCGCTGTCGCAATTGTCGAAGCATATCGGAGCCAAGAAGGCCATGCGCGCCTGGCAGCGCTCGGCAGCCTCCGTCGATAGCCTGGGAGAGCGCATCGCCAGCCTTGGTCTTTCCTGCCAGTTCCAGCAGCGCAGCAGCCTTTTCCTTGCCGGTGACGAGATGGGACATCGCGCCCTCGCCGCTGAAGCGGAGCTGCGCCGTGAAGCGCAATTGGACGCCGAGTATCTAAGCGGGGCGCAGGTGAAGGAGCGGTTCGGCATTGAGCGCACGGGAGCGATCCTCTCCCCCTGCTCCGCCAGCGCCAATCCGGCCCAGATGACGGCTGGCCTGCTGAAGGCCGCCCAGCAAGGCGGCGTGGAAATTGTCTCACCGCTGGCGATTACCGCCATCCGGGAAACCCGCGACGGGGTGATGGTCGCAACAGCTGACGGCACATTGCTCTGTGCGGCGGATCTTATCGCCTGCACGGGCTATGAATATCTGAAGATGATGGAAAGCCCCCTGCATCAGGTGATTTCCACCTGGGCGATTGCCTCCGAGCCGAACGCCCAAAGGCCGAACTGGCTGGATGACCACTTGGTCTGGGAGGCCTCCGAACCCTATCTCTATTTCCGCTCCACGCCCGATGGCCGGATTATCGCTGGGGGCGAGGATGAGGACGATCCGCTCGCCCATCAGAACCCGGTCAAGGCGCGGCGCAAATTCGAAACGATCCGGCAAAAGCTCAAGGCTCTGGCCGGGATTGAGATGGACCACATCGCCTATGGCTGGTCCGCGCCATTCGGCACGACACGGGATGGGCTGCCGATCATCGACCGCGTCCCCGGCACCAGTCATGTGCATGTAGTGATGGGATTTGGCGGCAATGGCATTACGTTTTCGACCATTGCGTCGGAGATTATCTCGGCCCGGATTGCCGGTCGCAAGGATGCTGACGAGGATTTGTTCCGATTCCGCTCGTAAAACAATCGTGACCGGCGTGGCGTGCTTGAATCCCGGCCATGCCACACTTATCTGACATAGGATTTCGTGCGGGATAAGGAAATCCGCATGATAGAGCTTGCCCGTTTGGCATTGGGAAGCTCATGGATAAAGGGGGTGCTTTATGGCCCGCAATAGCTTGCCTTCGATTACCGCCGGTGAAGGCGGACTGAACCGATACCTGGATGAGATCCGCAAGTTCCCGATGCTGGAACCCCAGGTGGAATATATGCTTGCCAAGCGCTATGCCGAGCACGGCGACCGCGATGCCGCGCACCGGCTCGTGACCAGCCATTTGCGCCTCGTGGCGAAAATTGCCATGGGCTATCGCGGCTATGGCCTGCCGATTGGCGAAGTCGTCTCCGAGGGCAATGTCGGCCTGATGCAGGCCGTCAAGAAATTCGACCCCGAACGCGGCTTCCGGCTTGCCACCTATGCGATGTGGTGGATCAAGGCCTCGATTCAGGAATATATCCTGCGCTCCTGGTCGCTGGTAAAGATGGGCACGACCGCCAACCAGAAGCGGCTGTTCTTCAATCTGCGCCGCCTGAAGGGCAAGATCCAAGCCATCGAGGAAGGCGACCTGAAGCCGGATCAGGTCACGGAAATCGCCACCAAGCTGAAGGTCAGCGAGGAGGAAGTGATTTCCATGAACCGCCGCCTGTCGGGCGATGCCTCGCTGAACGCGCCGATCCGCGCCAGCGAAGGTGAATCCGGCCAGTGGCAGGATTGGCTGGTGGACGATCATGACAGCCAGGAAGACACGCTGATCGAGCAGGATGAGCTGGAAACCCGGCGCAACATGCTGTCGCGCGCCATGGGCGTGCTGAACGACCGTGAACGCCGGATTTTCGCCGCACGCCGCCTGGCCGAGGAGCCGGTGACCCTGGAAGAACTCTCCTCCGAGTTCGACATCAGCCGCGAACGTGTACGCCAGATCGAAGTACGCGCCTTTGAAAAGGTTCAGGATGCTGTCCAGAAGGACGCACTGGAACAGGCCAAGGCGTTGCGGGTGGTCGAGTCCTGACGTTCAGCCAGGACAATCGCAATGTTTTACAGGCCTCGCAATAACCCTGCGAGGCTTCGTCCATTTCACCTCCCGGGAGAATTGTGCCGTGACAGAGCGACAGTCCATTCTGGAACCGGTTGCAAAACAACTCGACGCCTATAATGCCAAGAATATCGAGGCCTTTATGGAACAGTGGGCACCGGATTGCCGGATCTATGCCTTCCCCGATACTTTGTTGGCGGACGGCACCGCAGAGATCCGCAGCCGCCACATCGAGCGCTTTCGTGAGCCGGACCTGCATGGCAGGCTGATTGCCCGCCACATCACTGGCAATATGGTCACTGATATTGAATGCGTCACCCGCAACTTCCCGGAGGGCAAGGGCGAGATCGACGTGCTCTGCCTTTACGAGATTGAGCGCGGAAAGATCGCCAGGGCCTGGTTCAAAATGGGCGAGAAGCGACTTCTCGGTTGAAAGCTACCCTGCCACCGCAACCAGCGCCAGCAGCGAGAGAACCAGCGCCGGGATCATCACGACAGCGCCGATTTTCAAAAATTCCAGCGCGCCCATATGCAGGCCTTCGCGCCTGAGCGCTGACAGCCAGAGAATGGTGGCAAGCGAACCGGTCACAGACAGATTGGGGCCAAGATCGACCCCGATCAGCATAGCGCCGGAAACAGTGCTGCCGACATGGGCGCCCTGCACGGTGGCACCGGCCACCAGACCGGCTGGAAGATTGTTGACGAGGTTGGAGAGGAAGCCGACCAGCAGACCTGCCCCCATGGCCGCAGCCTTGGCATCGGCTGCTGCCGCCTCGGACAAATAACGGGCAAGCAGCACCGTCAGGCCGGTCTTGTCAAGCGCCTCGACCAGCACGAACAGGCCCGCCACCAGCGGCAACACGCTCCAGGACATGCCCTTCAGCGTCTCAGCCGGTCCCTGCCCGCTCAAGGCCAGCACCAGCACAGTGGTGAGCACCCCGGCAATAAAGGTCGGCAGGCCAAGGTCCAACCCCAGCGCCGACGCCACCATCAGCACGACAGCCGTCAGGATCAGCCCCCAGCCGGCCAGCTTGGCGCTGTGGGAGAGATGCGGCGTCTCAACCTGCCGATCCATCACCTCGGCGTGGATGGCGCGTCTCTGGCTCCAATAGAGCATGGCGAAGGTGACGACGATGGCCACCAGCGAGGGCAGCGCGAATGTGGCAAGCCAGGTGGAGAGCGGCGGCATTTCCCCACCGCCGAAAATCACCAGATTGGCCGGATTGGAAATCGGCAGCACAAAACTCGCCGCATTGGCGATGAAGGCGCAGATCAGCAGATAGGGCATCGGGTTCTTGAGTTTGGCCGCCTTGGTGGCGGCATAGACCGCAGGCGTCAGCACCACTGCCGTCGCATCGTTCGACAAAAAAGCCGTCACCAGAACGCCGACGCCATAGAGCAGCACGAACAGCCTGAGCGGCGACCCCTTGGCCCTTTGCGTCGCCAGCGCCGCCAGCCAATCGAACAGACCTTCGCGCCGCGCCAGTTCCGACAACAGCATCATGCCGATCAGGAACAGATAGACATCATAGCCCTTGGCAACACCTGCCCAGGCATCGTTGATGCCGATCACCCCCAAGCCAATCGCGCCCAGGCCCAGGAGCACGATGGCGCCTAGCACAGCCCAGATCGCCTCCGGCCAGCCAAAGGGCCGGCTAATAACGCCCAGAACGGAGAGGGCGCAAACAGCCCAGGTCAGGTAAGTCGCGGTCATGAAACATCCGAAAAAGACGCGGCCGGAACGAGGGCCAAGGAAAGGACTGGCAGGCAGACGCCGAGAACCGGCGGCGGATCAGATCTCCCATTTAGTCCAGGATACGCAAAGAGCAAGCGGCATGGAACAATTTTGCATTTGGCAAATTAACGAGGCGCCTGCCCCTGCCTATTCATGCTAAACTGCTGTTTTTTCAACCTTTCCGAAAGCGCGCCCGTGATCGCACAGTCCAAGATTGTCTCCGCGAGCCGCCGCTCGCTCATTGCCCTTGCCTTCCTCAACTTCTTTCTCGCTGATGCCCGTGACGGGCTGGGCCCCTTCCTCGATGGCTTCCTGGCAACCCATGGATGGTCGCCGATGACGCTGGGCATCATCGCCACGATGGGTGGCGTGCTCGGCATGGTGGTGACGCCCCTGTTTGGCGCGGTTGTCGATGCCAGCCCCTATAAGCGGACCCTGATCATCCTGCCGGTCACACTCGTCACAGCCGCCGCACTGTGGACGCTGGCGAGCCCCGACAATCTGGCAGTGTTCGGCGGACAATCGGCAACGGCCCTGGTGGGCGCGGTGATCGGCCCCGCCCTGATGGGGATGACACTGGGACTGGTCGGGGAAAGAGCTTTTTCCGACCAGGTCTCCCGCAATGAAGTCTGGAACCATACCGGCAATGTGTTTTCACTGGTCTGCATTTTCGTCCTCACCAGCTATTTCGGCCAGAACGGCGTTGTCTGGCTGATGATCGCCTCAGCGCTTGCCACCATCGCGGCGGTCCTGGCAATCCGGCCCCAGGAAATCGACCAGGACGTTGCCCGCGGGCTGAGTCATAAGGACAGATCGGCTGAGGATGAGCACCACACCGTAGCCCAGCCCTCCGGCTATTCCATGCTGGTGCATAGTCGCGGGCTGATCGTACTCGCCCTCATCCTGATGATTTTCCATTTCGGCAATGCGCCGATCAGCCGATTGATCGCCCAGAATTTCTCCATCCAGCTCGACAGTCCGTTCAAGACCACCGCCATCACGACAGGCGTCTCGCAACTGGCGATGATCGTCGTCGCCTGCGCCGCACCGTGGATGATTGCAAGGTTTGGACTGCGATCGGTGTTTTTTATCGCTTTGATGGCTCTGCCGATCCGGGGCATGATCGCTGGTAGCTTTTCCAGCTTTGCCGCCATCTACCCGGTACAGATCCTCGATGGCATCGGGGCTGGCTTGATCGGCATCGCCACGCCGATTGCCGCCGAGCGTATTCTGTCCGGCTCCGGTCGTTTCAACGTTGGCCTAGGGGCCGTCATGACCGTCCAGGGCATCGGTGCATCATCCAGCAATGTCGTCGCTGGCTGGCTCACGCAGGAAGGCGGCTATTCGCTCGCCTATTTCGTTCATGGTGGTATCGCTGCCCTTGCACTGCTGCTGTTCGTCTTCAATCATAAGCAGGTCGCACCGGAACTGCCGGAGCATAGGCGGTAGGGTGTTGGGACCGCTTAAAATTCATCAATAGAAATAGACAGGGCATATCCGTGTTTGCACGAAACACGGATATGCCCTGGTGGACATCTCAGATCAGACGCTGCGCGGCGCAAGGCTGAGTTTAGTCGTCTGCGACAGTGATCACCCGCCGCTGCGATTGTTGCCGAGCGCCGCCCATTCCTTGATGACGCTGTCGAAGATCGGCTTGCCAGCCACCCCCTTGTCGAGGGTAATCAGCGCGCGGCGGCCGTTGCGATAGGTGACGGGAATGTCGATCCAGTCACGGCTGCGCAACAGATCGACATTGCGGGCCACCACTTCGGCAAAATCGTTGAAGGCGATCATGAACGTGTCGTCGGTGATCTTGGCAGGCACCGCCACGATCGGGTCGCCGCGATCCTGCTCGCTTGTCTTCATGGCAACGCGCTGGACACTGTCTATGCCGCCGCCCTCAAAATTCTGCGGCACCGAGAAGACGATTTCCATCAGATGGCTGGCGGGAAGCGAGCTGTCGGTATTGCGCTTGAAGGTAATCAGCGCTGTCAGCCCCCGCTCAGGGATCGTCAGCTTGCCTTGGATTTCCGGTTCCGGCTTGCCGCTGTCGCCCGTCTCACGTCGGGCTTCCCAGACAATATAGCCCTGCACGGTGGTCGGTGTCGTCTGGCCGAGACGCTCTTCGTAGAGATAGGCCTTCTGGCCATTTTCCGGCACGGTAAAGGGCGCACCCTGCACAGGCGTGGTGGTGGCTGGCGCACTGGCCGCACCGCCGGATACTGGCGCTGCCGGATTGGCCCCGCCATTCTGCTGGGCCACCGAACGGCCCTCGCCGCTATTGGCGGCAGCGTTTGAGGCCCCCTCATCCACTTCCGTACCATCAGGCATCAGCTTCTGGGTGAATTTCTGCCCCGCAGCCCCGGCATCGCCGGTTGATGCCGGAACGGTAGCCGGCTTTCCGGCATCCGCGCTGCCCGTCTGCGAAGACGGTGCGGATGTTGGTGTAGAGTCCTTCGAGGCAAACAATCCTGTAACGGTCTGCTTCAACCCGGCGATGGCACCCGGCAGATTGTCACGATGAGCATAGGCGTAGTAGCCACCGCCGCCGATCAGCAGGATCAGCACACCAGTGATGATGTAAGGCGCGGTCCGGCGGGATTTCTTGGTGCGCAGCCCAGCCTTCCTGTTGGCCTTTGCCAGCACGGCTGCCATCTCTTCCGAGGAATTGCTTCGGTCTGGCGCGGCGGCGCGCTGTTGCTTTTTAGCTGCCGCCGGAGGCACAGGCTGTGCAGCGACGAAATCATCGAACCAGGCAGGATCTTCGCCTGCCTTGCTGGCGGAAGCTCCGTTGCGAACGGCCTTTTCATCGTTTCCGGATTCCTGGCCGGCAGGCGTGCCGAAACTGGTATTCTGATGCTTGTCGCTCCAGTCCAGAAGATCCTTCGGATCTTCATGACCAGCTTGCGAGAGGGAGCCACCCTGCGCCGCAGGCTGCTTGTTGTCGCGCACGAAAGCGTCGAAAGCGCCCAGCGCCTCGGCTTCATCGAACATCGGCTGGCGTGCCGGTGGAATGGAGGGATAGGCTGCGGGCTTTTCTGCCTCTTCCTCGCGCGACTGCGGCTGTGCTTCAAAGGAATGGACAGGTGCAAGCGGAGCTAGCGTCGGCTCCAAATGGCTTTCCAGCCATTCGTCCATCGAATGTTTCTGTGGCGCAGAAGGCTTTACGGCTGGCTCTGGGGCCGCGGGCGCAGAAGACACGGCTGGCGGGACAGGCTCTTCATTCTCCCAAATAGCAGGCGGAATGCGCGCCGGTTCTGGCTTATAAGGCTCGGGTTCCGGTTCATAAACCGGCTCAGGATCTGGTTCAGGCACATAGACAGGTGCTGGGGCAGGCGCAGGAACATAAGCCGGCTCAGGCTCATGAACAGGTTCTGGCCGGTGCACGTATTCGGGCTCATGCGCCGGTTCCTCAACAGGCGCCGGTTCATGGTAAACGGGTTCTGGTTCCGGCTCAGGTTCATAGGCCGGTGCTGGTTCATAAACCGGCTCCGGCTCATAGGCATCCTCTTCCACCGCAGGAAGAGCCTCTGCATAATCTGCCTCGACCTCGGCAATCGCGGCGTCGAGCTTGTCCAGCTGGCGGCGCAGCATGTCTTCCGACGGCTTGGGTGTCATATTGTCCAGCTGCCGCATCACTGCGCCACGAGCCTTCTCATACACCTTTACGCGCATTTCCGGGGTATTGTTCGACAGGCCATCAACGGCGCGCCGAATAACTGCTACGAAATCTGCCATCCGTACTTTCTCGTGATCACCGGCCCAGGCCGACAAGACAAATTAATTCAACTCTAACCTTAATCCTCAAATGGATCGGTCACAAGTATGGTGTCGTCGCGTTCCGGGCTGGTGGACAGAAGGGCAACCGGCGCACCGATCAGCTCTTCCACCTGGCGGACATATTTGATCGCCTGGGCGGGAAGATCGGCCCATTTGCGCGCGCCGACGGTGGATTCCTTCCAGCCTTCCAGCGTTACGTAAATCGGCTCGACCCGTGCCTGAGCGGCCTGGGCTGCCGGCAAATGGTCGATTTCCACACCATCCAGCTTGTAGCCGACGCAGATCTTCAGCTCGTCCAATCCATCGAGAACATCGAGCTTGGTCAGGGCGATGCCGGTAATGCCATTGGTGGCCACCGACTGGCGCACCAGCGCCGCATCGAACCAGCCGCAACGGCGTTTACGGCCGGTGACCGTGCCGAATTCATGACCTTTTTCCCCAAGAAACTGGCCGACCTCGTCGGTCAGCTCGGTCGGGAACGGGCCTTCACCAACGCGGGTCGTATAGGCCTTGGTAATGCCAAGGATATAGCCGAGCGAGCCTGGCCCCATGCCGGAGCCTGCCGCTGCCTGTCCTGCAACGGTGTTGGACGAGGTCACGAAGGGATAGGTGCCGTGGTCGATATCGAGCAGCGAACCTTGCGCGCCTTCAAACAGGATACGGGCACCGCGACGGCGCTCCTTGTCCAGCATCAACCAGACGGTTTCGCGGAAGGGCAGAACCTTGTCGGCCACCGACAGCAGCTCTTCCATGATCGTCGAATGTTCAACCTCAGGCGCGCCAAAACCACGGCGAAGCGCGTTGTGGTGCGGCAGGATACGGGCAACTTTCTCGGCCAGACCTTCCGGATCGGCCAGATCCATCACACGGATAGCACGGCGGCCAACCTTGTCTTCATAGGCCGGGCCGATGCCGCGCCGCGTGGTACCGATTTTGGTTCCGCTATTGGTGGCGGCGTCTTCGCGCATGCCATCCAGTTCGCGGTGCAGCGACAGGATCAGCGTCGCGTTGTCGGCGATGCGCAGATTGTCAGGTGTTACGGTGACGCCTTGGGCACCGAGCTTGGCGATTTCGGCGATCAGCGCATGCGGATCGACCACGACACCATTGCCGATCACCGCCATCTTGCCGGGGCGCACAACACCTGAGGGCAGCAGCGACAATTTATAGGAAATGCCGTCGATGACCAGGGTATGACCGGCATTGTGACCGCCCTGGAAGCGCACGACCACGTCAGCGCGCTCCGACAGCCAGTCCACGATCTTGCCTTTGCCTTCGTCACCCCATTGGGAGCCAACCACCACGACATTCGTCATTTCAAAATCCTGTCTTTACGCCTCAAGCGTACCTTCGCCTCGCGACAGCGCTGGCGGTTGATAAAGCCGTAAGCCGTCACACGTTCTGTCTGCTGCGCGCCGCCATTCTCCCCTGAAGCAGATCGTCCTGAACAGGTTTCCAGTCAAGGCAGCGCGTTTTCGCGCCTGCGCGTCCCCAAACCCGCGCATCTATACTGTGTTGTTTTGCGGAAAGCGACACGTTTATGCGCGTTAATCCGGCTTTTTGCATGGCAGAGACATATGACGGTGCAACACAATTTTACGATTGCATAATTCCTGAAATCGATTCCGGTTTCAGGAATTATGCAGTAGTCACACTGCATCGAAATTGGCGACGCGCAGAGGTTGAACGATCAGATGCAAATCAGAGCCTATGCCTATCTGGTGCTGACAACCTTGTTCTGGGGCGGCAATGCCGTGGCGGGCAAGCTGGCCGTTGGCCATATCAGCCCGATGATGCTGAATCTTGGCCGCTGGTCGCTGGCCTTGACGCTGCTGCTGGCCGTTTCCTCTCGCCAGATCAAGGCGGATTGGCCGGTGGTGCGCCGCCATATTCCCCTGCTGCTGGCGCTCGGCGCTATCGGTTATACCGGTTTTAACGGCTTTCTCTATTCAGCGCTGAAATACACCTCCGCCGTGAATGGCGCTATTGAACAGGGCGGCATTCCCGTGCTGATCTTCCTGTTGAATTTCCTGCTGTTTCGGATTGCCGCCTCCGCCATCCAGATTGCCGGCTTCCTGATCAGCTTTATCGGCGTTGCGCTGACGGCAGGCCATGGCGACCTGATGGCGCTTTTGTCGCTGCGGCTGAATTTCGGCGATACGCTGATGCTGCTGGCGGTGCTCTGCTATGCGATCTTTACCGTGGCGCTGCGCTGGAAGCCGGAACTGCACTGGAAGACGCTGATGGCAGCCCTCGCCTTCGGGGCAGCGCTGGCCTCCCTGCCGCTGGTCGCCTGGGAAGCCAGCAATGGCAGCCTGATCGCACCCGATACCACCGGCTGGGCGCTGATCCTGTTTTGCGGGCTCCTGCCATCCCTGGTGTCGCAAACACTCTATATATCAGGGGTCAACATGATCGGCGCCAACCGGGCTGGCCTGTTCATCAATCTCGTGCCGGTATTCGGCACCATCCTGTCGGTCGCCGTGGTCGGTGAAAAGCTGGAAGGTTTTCATATGCTGGCGCTCAGCCTGGTGATCGGCGGCATTGCGCTGGCCGAATGGGGCAAACCGCAAACCACTGCCCGCTAAGGGCAAACTCTAGATCAGGCTCGTATGTCCATCGGCAATCCGCAAAACGGCGAGGCGTCCTGAGGCATAGGCACCGGTATCGATGCCGATCCGGTTCTTGCCGAAGGTGACCGCATCGGTCGGGGTATGTCCATGTACAACCGTATAGGGCAGCTCCGGACCACGACCGAGAAAGGGTTCGCGGATCCACATCAGGTCGTCATCGGCCTGGGCTTCCAGCGCGACGCCCGGCTTCAGGCCTGCGTGCACGAACAGAAATTGCCCCACCTTGAGCATGACCGGTAGGGATTTCAGCCAGGCATAATGGCTTTCAGGAATGGCCCGTGCCAGTTCCGAAGAGAGCCCCTTGAAACTGCCGGCCTGGTGCAAGGCATGATCGATATCGATGCCATAAGAATAAAGCGTGGCCGCCGCGCCGAAATCCAGCCAGCGCCGTCCAGCCGAAGGATCGTCGAGAAAATGGCAGAATACATCGTCATGATTGCCGCACAGCGATACCCGCTCGAAACCGGGTGCCAGCGGTGCCATCAGGTGGTCGATCACCCGGCGCGAGGACGGCCCACGATCGACATAGTCACCCAGCATGACAATCAGCTTGGGACCATCGATACTGCCGGCATCGTGCAGGATACGGCATTCCGCTTCCAGCAACTCAGCATAGCAACCATGCACATCCCCCACCGCATAGATCGCGGAAAACGCCTTGGGATCGATATCCACACGACTACGCATGCCAGCCACACCGGTTTCCGATCCGACGTCGAGAAATTTACGCAACAACTTTATCATAATGGTTCCAGCTTCCCGCAACCGTTTTACGCCTGTCACAAGCGCTTCTCAACCACGCGCAGGGCCAATCGTGATAATTACCAACCATTAAGGTTAACATCGGTTCGAATCGCGCGCTTTTCAGCATCGCGGCGCGCGCAAATCGATGCTTTTCCGCGACATGAACAGAGCTTATCCCTAGGACTATGAGAGAAAAATGGATCCCAGCTTTCGTAAAAAGACGAGCGATTACAAAAAGATCGAAAGTTCTATCTGATCCAATATCAACTTTGATCGATTTTAGCCAATCAATGGGGAAGCATCATGACCAAGCCATTTTACTGGAATGAATTGAACACCTATGATTTCGCCAGCCTGTCACCTGGCAGCACCATCGCCGTTTTGCCGATTGCCTCCACCGAGCAGCATGGGCCACATCTGCCAATTGCAACCGATGTGGCGATTGCCAATGGCATGTTGACAGAGCTGAAGCGCCAGCGCCCGGATGACCTGGACTTCCTGGTTCTTCCCACTCAGGAAATCGGCAAGGCCAATGAACATGTTTATGGCCCCGGCACGCTCTCACTCAACGCGGATCTGCTGATTGCGGCCTGGACCGCCATCGGTGCCAAGGTGGCGGAAGCGGGCCTGCGCAAGCTGGTCATCGTCAATTCCCATGGTGGCAATGTCGATATCATGAGCATTGTCGGGCGCGAATTGCGCGTCCGCCACAAGATGGCAGTGGTGTCCACCCAATGGAGCCGGTTCGGTAACCCCGATGGCATGATTTCCGATCATGAAAACCGCTATGGCATTCATGGCGGCGAAGTGGAAACCTCGCTGATGCTGCATTTCCGCCCCGAACTGGTGCGGATGGACAAGGCCGAAAACTTCGTCTCCAAGGCGGAATGGATGAAGGAACGCTCGGATTTTCTCCAGCCCTTACCCCCCCACTCGCTGGCCTGGATCGCCCATGACCTCAATCCGGCTGGCGTGGTCGGCGATGCCTCGAAAGGGACAGCGGAAAAGGGTGAAGCGATCTGCCGTCATCAGGTTTCCGGCTTCATCCAGCTGTTGCGTGACGTCAGGGACTATCCGCTGTCGGCGCTTTACTCCCCGGAATAAGAACGGTCCGCGGCAAGATATCCCCTGCCCTGCAATTCCATCACCAGGGCCTGGATTTCCTGAACCAGATATTCAACGAACAGGCTAGTCGCCGCATCGAGCGGCGCCCGCGCCCGGGCAAACAGTTTCATCGGCTGATGGCGGCAATGCGGCTCGGCCAGCGGTCGAAACACCAGTTCGCCCTTGCGGCATTCGACAATCACATCCAGGGGGTTGAGCAGGGTCAGCGCCGTGCCGCATTTGACCAATTGCTTCAGCAATTCGGAGGCATTGGTTTCCAGCAGCGGCTCGACCGGCAGCGGCAGGTTGGCAAGCGCCAGGTTGATGACATTGCGCAGGCTGGTGCCAGGCTCAGCCAGCACCAGTTTTTCCTGCACCACATCGACCAGATCGATCGGACCTTTTTCACGCGCCAGCCGATGACCGGGCGGTAAAACAGCGCCGACAGGGATATCAAAATTGGCGATGGTGCGAATGCCTGGTGTTGCCGGGATGTTGAAGCCCAGCCCGATATCCACTTCGCCCGTTAGCACCGGATTGAGGGTGGTGGAGCCGCTGTCATTGCGCAAATGCACCTTGATGCGCGGATGCGCGTCCAGAAACCGGGCAATGATTTCCGGTAGAGGCCCGGCCGCCAGCCCCACCGTGGCGACCAGCGACACCTTGCCCACCTGTGGCATTTTCAGGCTGCGGATCCGCGTTTCCAGACGTTCATAGCCCTTCAGAACGTCGCGGATATGCTCGACGCACAGCTCCCCCGCCGCCGTCAGCCGCAACCCGCGCGGCAGACGCTCGAAGAGGGGAACGCCCAGCTCATCTTCCAGTGCCAGAATCTGCCGGTTGACAGCGGAAGATGCAACGTTAAGTCTAGCGGCGGCTTTACGAATTGAACCGCAACGGGCAATCTCGTCGATATAAAGCAGCTTACGGGAGTGAAGCATGGCGTAGCACACCAGTCCATTTTTTAAGCAGATTGAACGATTCACATACAGAGCGAGCAAGCGATGCCATTAAGGCATCGAAGCGGACGAAATTTGATGCTTTTCAAGCCGCAAAGCAACCGCTCAAATGCATAAAACGCGGCGGGCCACTTCAGTGGAGCCATTTTGAGCGGAACCATTTCAGCGGCATGCGACATCGGGCGGCAGCACGCGATCCGAGGGATCAGGGGAAAATACACATGACGAAAACCATACTGCACAAGACGATTGTCAACACTTTGGCCGCAACCGCCCTGGCCCTTGGCCTTGGCAGCCCGGCCATGGCGCTGGACGAGGTCAGCTACGGCACCAACTGGCTGGCCCAGGCCGAGCATGGCGGCTTTTACCAGGCCGTGGCTGACGGCACCTATGAAAAATATGGTTTGAAGGTGAAGATCGTCCAGGGTGGCCCGAACGCGGCCAATCAGGCACTGCTGATCGCCGGCAAGGTCGATTTCTACATGGGCTTCCCGCTTCAGGAAATGGACGCTGTCAAGCAGGGCATTCCGCTGATCGACGTCGCGGCGCTGTTCCAGAAGGACCCACAGGTGCTGATCGCCCATCCAGACCAGGGGATCGAAAAATTCGAGGATCTCGCCAAGCTCGATACGATTTTCATGGGCAAGGACGGCTATGCCACCTATTTCGAGTGGATGAAGAAGAATTTCAAGGGCTTCAAGGACGAGCAATACAAGCCCTATACCTTCAACCCGGCGCCGTTCCTCGCCAACAAGAAATCCGCCCAGCAGGGCTATATCACTTCGGAGCCCTACGAGATCGAACAGCAGGGCGGCTTCAAGCCGAAACTCTTCCTGCTGGCCGACAACGGCTACAGTTCCTATGCGACGATGATCACCACCACCCAGTCCATGGTCGACAAGAAGCCGGATGTGGTGCAGCGCTTCGTCGATGCCTCGATCGAGGGCTGGTACAAGTACCTCTACGGCGACAACAAGGCCGCCAATGCGCTGATCAAAAAAGACAATCCGGAAATCACCGACGCCCAGATCGCCTTCTCCATCGACAAGATGAAGGAATACGGCATCGTCGAATCCGGCCCGACCCTGGACAAGGGCATCGGCTGCATGACCGACGAACGCTATAAGGCCTTCTTCGATACCCTGGTCCAGATCGGCGTCGTTGATGCCAAGCTCGACTATCACAAGGCCTATACGACCAAGTTCGTCTGCAAGGGCGTCGGCCTGACCCTGAAGAAGTGAAGCTAAAGAAGCAAGACAGGGCGGCGCACCGGATAAGCGCCGCCACAGCATCCGGATGAGGCGTGTAACCCCTCACCTCGCCAATGCTTACCAATATGTGCTTGCCTGTATGGACTTTGCCGACCTGCGCTCTGCCCACTTGCGCTCTTCTTGTTCACAAACTTGAGCGCACAAGTTCAGGCGAGAGCCAGCAGTAGCGGGATGATGAGGATGCTCCTTCCTCCTCATCCTATTTTCTTGTTTGCGTTTGTCTTGGGGAAAAGTGGAAACCGGTTTTCCCTAAGACAAACTCTAGGCCCTTCAACAACAGGCCCCGGAATGACCCCGACTGAACCACTGCAAAAGCCGCGCACTGAAAACCGCCAGCGCGCCCTCGTCATGCTAACAGGCGTGTCCAAAGTGTTTTCCAGCGGCACGGTGGCACTGTCCAACATGTCACTCACCGTCGAGGCGGGGGAATTCGTCAGCCTGCTCGGTCCCTCCGGCTGCGGCAAATCGACGGCGCTGCGGATCATTGCCGGTCTCGGTGGCATCTCCAGCGGCACGGTCGATTGGCCGAGTTCGCGGATCAATGCCAAGGGCTTGCCGGAAGGCGATATCAGCTTTGTTTTCCAGGAGCCGACCCTGCTGCCCTGGCAGACGGTGTTCGGCAATGTCTATCTGCCGCTGCGTCTGCAAGGGATTTCCAAGGCAGCAGCAACCTCGACTGTTCTCGAAACCCTTGACACGGTGGGCCTGAAGGATTTCGCGCAGGCCTATCCGCGCCAGCTTTCAGGCGGCATGAAAATGCGGGTGTCGATTGCCCGCGCCCTGGTGACCAAGCCGAAACTGCTGCTGATGGACGAACCGTTTGCAGCCCTTGATGAAATCACCCGGCAAAAGCTGAACGACGACGTGCTGCGGCTTTGGCGCGAGACCGGCATTACCGTGATCTTCGTGACGCATTCGGTGTTCGAGGCCGCCTATCTATCCAATCGCATCGTGGTGATGAAGGCAAGGCCTGGCCGGGTGCATGCGGATTTCACCATTGCCACCAGCCTGGAACGTGACGCCCATTACCGAACCTCGGAAGAATACCGGCAGGTCTGCGAAAAGGCCTCGAATGTGCTGCTGGAAGCCATCGGCTTTCCTCTTGATGGCGGCCTCTCCATGGCGGGATTGGAGCATCACGGATGAGCCAGAAGATTGAAACAGCAGCCGACGCTGAAAGCCTGGCCATGCCAAAACAAGGCGTTTTTGCCCGCCACGGAGAAACCATTCTCCGGGTGGTGATCCCGTTTGTGGTGGTCGCGGCTTTGGTGCTGGTCTGGCATGTCGGCGTCACCGTCTCCGAGGTGCCGCAATATATCCTGCCCGGTCCGCTGGCCGTGGCAAAGGCACTTTATACCGATTGGGGCATTCTGGGACCGGCGCTTTGGGTGACAACGAAAATCACTTTGATGTCGCTGGCCCTGGCGCTGATCGGCGGTGTCGGCATTGCGGTGTTTCTCATCCAGTCAAAGTGGATTGAAACGGCCTTTTATCCGATTGCGGTGATCCTTCAGGTCACGCCTGTCGTCGCCATTTCGCCGCTGATCCTGATCTACGCACCCTCAACCCAGGTGGCCCTGCTGATCTGCGCTTTCCTGGTCGCCTTCTTCCCGATCCTCTCCAACATGGTGCAGGGGTTGAAAAGCGTCGATCATAATCTGCTCAACCTGTTCGACCTTTACGGCGCCTCACGGCTGCAAACGCTGCTCTATCTAAAATTGCCGGCATCGCTACCCTATTTCATGACCGGTCTGAAGATTGGCGGCGGCTTGGCACTGATTGCCGCCGTGGTGGCGGAATTTGCGGCAGGTTCAGCCGGTGCGGGCTCTGGTCTGGCTTTCCGCCTGCTGGAATCGCAGTTCCGGCTTAACATTCCCCGGCTGTTTGCCGCCCTGTTTCTGCTATCGTGCCTCGGCGTGGTGATCTTCGCCATCACCTCCTTCATCTCATGGCTGGCGCTGCATCGCTGGCATGAAAGCAGCATCAAGCGAGAAAACTGATGACCAGATTGTTTGCCGATCTTCCGCAAACCGGGCGGTTTGCCCTGACGCGCGCCACCTTACCCGTCGAAGCGGTTGATGATGTTCCCGCTGGACCGGTCCGCGAGGGGCTGGTCAGCGCCGATCTGATTATCAACAACGGCAAGGTCGAAGCTATTGTTAAGGTCGGCACCACATCTCAATACAAGACCGGGGCGGACCTGCCGATCATCGATCTACGCGATGCCATGGTCTGGCCGACCTTTACCGACATGCACACCCATCTCGACAAGGGCCATATCTGGCCGCGAAAGCCCAATCCAACAGGCGATTTCATCGGCGCATTGAGCGCCGTGAAGGATGACCGCGAGGCGAATTGGTCGGCGGACGATGTGCGGGCACGGATGGAATTTTCGCTGCGCTGCGCCTATGCCCATGGCACCAGCCTGATCCGTACCCATCTCGACAGCAGCGCACCTCAGCACCGGATTTCCTTTGAGGTGTTTTCGCAGATACGCAAGGAGTGGGCGGGCCGGATCGACCTTCAGGCGGTCGCCCTTTTCCCCTTCGACGACATCACTGATCAGGCGTTTTTTAGAGATTTGCTGGAGGTGCTTGTTGCGCACAAGGGCATTCTCGGCGGCGTCACCCAGGTCTCGCCGGATCTCGATCACCGGCTGGACCTGTTGTTTCGCGCCGCAAGCGACCACGGGCTCGACATCGACCTGCATGTCGATGAGACGCAGGATGCTTCCGTGCTGACCTTGAAATCCATTGCCGAAGCCAAGCTGCGCAATGCATTTCAAGGCTCGGTCGTGGTCGGCCATTGCTGTTCGCTGACCCAGCAGAGCAACGATATCGCCAAGGCCACCATCGACAAGGTGGCGGAAGCCGGGCTTGCCGTCGTGTCGCTGCCGATGTGCAACATGTATTTGCAGGATCGCCATCCGGGCCGCACGCCGCGCCAGCGCGGCGTCACCCTGTTTCATGAACTGGCGGCAGCAGGTGTTCAGACGGCGGTTGCGTCAGACAATACCCGCGATCCCTTCTACGCTTATGGCGATCTCGATTGCGTGGAAGTGCTGCGCGAAGCGGTGCGGATCGTCCATCTCGATCACCCGCTGGACAGCACGGCCCGAATCGTCACCCGCAGCCCCGCCGATATTCTCGGACGTCCCGACCATGGCCGTATCAAGGTCGGGGCCAAGGCAGATCTGGTGCTGTTTTCGGCGAGAACCTGGAGCGAATTGCTATCGCGTCCACAGTCTGACCGCACCGTGTTGCGCTCCGGTCAGGCTATCGACGCGCAGGTGCCTGACTACCGCGACCTTGACCATTTGATGGAAGATTGAACAATGCCCGATTACGCAAAAATCAAAGCTGAACTTGCCGGGATCGCCGTCGAGGATAATCCGGCGTTGGTCAAGCAGAAGTCCCGGGATTTCTACTGGTACTCGCCAATCCTGAAGGCCGAGCTGGACCATGTCACGGCTGACCTCGTGGTTTCTCCGGTCAGCGAAGAAGAGGTGATCCGCACGCTGAAAGTGGCCTATGCCCACGGCGTTCCAGTCACTCCGCGCGGTGCTGGCACCGGCAATTACGGTCAGGCCATGCCGCTTTCCGGCGGCATCGTGCTGAACCTGATCAACATGAACAAGGTGAAAGAGATTCACCCAGGCCGGGTGATCTGCGAGCCAGGCATCGTTATCGCCGAACTGGATCGCCAGACACGCGCCCATTCCGGTCAGGAACTGCGCTTCCACCCCTCCACCGCCCAGACAGCCTCAATCGGCGGCTTTGTCGCAGGCGGCTCGGGCGGAGTCGGCTCGATCACCTGGGGTGGGCTTCGCGATCTCGGCAATATCCTGTCGCTAAGGGTCGTCACCATGGAGGCGGAACCACGCGTACTGGAACTATCCGCCTGGGATTTGCAAAAGGTCAGCCACGCCTATGGCACCAACGGCATCATCACCGAAGTGGAAATGCCGCTGGCCCCTGCCTATGACTGGGTGGACGTCATCGTCGGTTATGACGACTACATGGACGCCGTGCGCTTTGCCGATGCGCTCAGCCACCGCAACGGTATTCTGTTGAAGGAAGTGGCCCCCATCGCGGCCCCTGTTCCCTATGCGTATTTCTCCCGTCACAAGCCCTGGCTGAAGGACGGCCAGTCGGTGGTGGTGCTGATGGTCGCGCCGCATTCCATGGGGCCGTTTATTGCCTATGCCGAGAAAATGAAAGCCGATCTGCGCTTCCGCTCTGACACAGTGGAGAGCATGAAGGGCATTCCTCATACCTATGAACTGGCCTGGAACCACACGACGCTCCGGGCGCTGAAGGTCGATCCCTCGATCACCTATCTTCAAGTACAGTATCCGGGGCCGGATCATGTCGAAAAGGTCGGGAAGATGACCGAAATTTTTGGTGATGAGGTAATCGGCCACCTGGAATTCATGCGCTTTGATGGTGCGATCCAATGTTCCGGCCTGCCGTTGGTGCGCTACACCACCAAGGAGCGGCTGGAGGAGATCATCCGCATCCACGAGGACAACGGTTGTCCGATCTTCAACCCGCATCGCTACACGCTGGAAGAAGGCGGCATGAAGCAGACCGATACGGTGCAACTGGCCTTCAAACAGGAAACCGACCCCAAGGGCCTGCTCAATCCCGGCAAGATGATTGCCTGGGAAAATCCCGATTTCGATTTTTCCGCCGGGCGAAACTATTTGTTTCCGGGATTGCAATCGATGGGAGACGATTGAAATCCTTGCACTTTCAACCTGAGATGATTTAGAACGCAACGGCTTGACGGCATGAGGCCGTCTTCACAGTCCGAAGGTACTCCTGGCGGGGCTTGTCCCTGATCATGCAATGAACATGGCCTTTCATCCCGCCGATCGGCGGAAGAAGGTATCGGGACAAACGGCGCGGATGTTTTTGACAAAACCCTCCGGGGCACCGGCGGGCGCAAACCAGGGACTTTTGCATGCGCGTGCTCGTTCTTCATTCCCATCCCTTGGCTGAAAGCTTCAACCGGGCGCTCTACCACAAGACCTGCCAAAGCCTGGAGGCAGCGGGCCATGAGGTCGATGGCTGCAATTTGTATGACGAGGGTTTCAACCCGGTTCTTTCGGCTGAAGAGCGGCGGATCTATCATGATTATCCTGACAATATCGAGCCGGTGAAATCCTATGTCGAGCGGCTCAAGGCGGCCGAAGGGCTGGTCATCGTCACCCCCGTCTGGAACTTCAGCTTTCCCGCCATGCTGAGCGGTTATTTCGACCGTGTCTGGCTACCGGGCGTCACGTTCGAACTGGTCGATGGAAAACTGACGCCGACACTGCGCCATATCCGCAAACTCGCGGCGGTGATGACCTATGGCGCAACACCGTTAAGAGCGTTTCTTGCGGGCAATCCGCCAAAGAAATCCGTGACGCGCGTGATCCGCGCCCAGATCAAGCTGGGCGCGCCAGTCAAATTCATGGCCCATTACGACATGAACAATTGCACAGACGAAAGCCGCGCCGCCTTTCTGGAAAAGGTCCGGCGCGAGATGGGTCGGTTTTGAGCGCTGAATTTACCGCGCTGCTTTCAGCGAAGAGATGATCTCCTGCAATTCTGCACCGTGCTTTTCCTGTTTGCCCTTCGTTCCCCAATAGGTGATGACAAGCAGCTTGCCGGGACGGGGTGAGAGCAGCGACAGGCCAACATTGACGGCGCCGTCTTCATCGACGCCGGTCCAGTCGAAATTGGTCATGTCCATGCCGTTGATGACTTCGTCCGACTGCTTCTGGGTCGAGCCGTCGATCTTGACGCCGTTGTCCTGAAGGAAAGCGATGGCGTCATCGATTACCTTATCCGTGGTCTTGGCGTTGGCGACGTCGATGGCGATATAGATAGCGCCGTCCTCGGAGGTCGCATCAATGCCGCTTTCGGTTTCCTTCGGCTCCCAATCGGCGGGAATGGTGATGCGCGCGACCGGATTATCGCTTGGAAACAGCAGCGTATCGGCAAAAGACAGGTTTGGCAGAAGGAAGGTCAGCACAGCAACGGCAAATAATCTCTTCACGGATGGTCCCCCTAGTATCGATCGGATGTCGATTGGCGAAAATAGAGATTTCTATCCGTCTGTCGCTGGGAATTGCGAAATCGATCTGTACTATTTCAGGGTATGTTTTACAGCATATCAGCTTGCTGCCTGATTTGAACTATAGATCGCCCTGCTCCAACGCAAAAAAGCCCCACTGGCGTAAGCCGGTGGGGCAAGATGACTGGAGAGTCAAAAAACGTTACTGAATGATATCAATGACCGTATAGGACTGCGGATCGACGATAACACGCTCATTATTGACAATTGCATACGCATAGGTCGGATCTTCCGGGATCGGGGTGATCACAATCTGGCGCGGCAAATGCTGACCGACGACGATTTGCTGGTCGGTCACATAGGGTTGAGCTGGCATTGGTTGCTGGCGAACATAGGTGACAACACGCGGCGGTGGCGGATCGATAGCCGTGCCAGCAACCGCGCCGACAACGCCGCCAACGGCTGCGCCGACTGGACCACCAACAACAGCACCGGTAACCGCACCGCCGGCTGCACCGGTCACTGTGGCATTCTGCGCAATGGCCGAAGTTGCAATCGAGCCAGCAAGGGCGGCGGCGACAATAAGAGCAATCTTGGTTTTCATCCGAATATTCCTTCTTTCCGATTATCTGGTGGGATAACGGAGAAGGAAACTATTTGTTCCGAATATTTTAAATAACATCAAATGAATAAGTCGTTCATCTATCATTCATATTGAATAATCGATCGACAGTATACAAAAAAAACCAAAAACACTCATTTTTTGAAATGTAAAGAAATGTTCAGATCTTGTGTCTTTGATCTGTAAACAGAAGAATATTCCGGCTCGACAAAATCAAGCCGGAAAAAAATTCAAAATGATTTAGCCGCCGTCACTTCTACTTCAACCAAAAATTCCGGACGTGTAAATCCGGTGACGATAAGAAGCGTTGAAACCGGTTTTGGTTCCAACGTATAACGATCACGCACCGCCATATAGGGTGCAAAATCCTCTCGGCGCGTTACAAACCCGGCGATGCGGATGACATCCGCATAACTCATGCCCGCTTCGGCCAGGATGGTGCCAATGGCCTCGAAGCACAGAACCGCCTGGCCTTCGAGATCATTGGGAATGCTGTCATCGACACCGATCCCGACTTGGCCGGAGGTGACCAGCAGGCTGGCGCCCGGAGGCACCAGCAGGCCGTGATTGTAATTGCCGAAGGGTCTGCGCACCGAAGGCGGATTGAAGCTTTGCTTCATGCGTCCCACCCGACGATGCCTTTGATTTCCAGGAAATCGTGGATGGCCCAATCGGCATATTCGCGGCCATTGCCCGACTGTTTGTAGCCGCCGAACGGCGCGAACGTGTCCCAATCCGGATAGTTGAGATAGACCGACCCGGCCCGCATCTTCTTTGCCACGTCGCGGGCATGCTCAATATCGGTCGATTGCACATAGGCCGCCAGCCCATAGACCGTGTCATTGGCGATCTCGACCGCCTCAGTCTCGTCTTTATAGGGCAGGATCGACAGGACCGGGCCGAAGATTTCCTCCCGCGCGATGGTCATATCGTTGGTGACATTGCCGAAAATGGTCGGGCGAATGTAATAGCCGCGGTTCAACCCTTCCGGACGCCCCGGCCCGCCGGTAACCAGCGTCGCTCCGTCCTTGATGCCCGCTTCGATCAGCCCTTGGATCTTGTCATACTGGATCTGGCTGACAACAGGGCCGAGCTTGGTGTCTTCACTGCGCGGATCGCCGGTCACGAAACTTTCGGCCTCGGACTTCGCATAGGTCAGCGCCTCGTCATGACGGTCGGCGGGAACCAGCATTCGCGTCGGTGCATCGCAGGACTGGCCGGAATTGCCGAAACATCCCTGCACGCCCTTGCGCACTGCCGTTTCGAAATCGGCATCGGGCAGAATGATATTGGCGGATTTGCCGCCGAGTTCCTGGGCGACGCGCTTCACTGTTTCCGCTGCCGTCTTCGCAACGATAATCCCGGCCCGGGTTGAGCCGGTGAAGGACACCATATCGACATCGGGATGACCGGCCATCACCTGGCCGACATCCGGGCCATTGCCGCTGACCATATTGTAGACGCCCTTCGGCGTACCGGCGGCCTCCATCACTTCGGAGAAGATGATGCCGCTGATCGGGGCGATCTCCGACGGTTTAAGCACCACAGTGCAGCCAGCGGCGATGGCGGGCGCGACCTTGCAGACGATCTGGTTCAGCGGCCAGTTCCACGGCGTGATCAGCGCGCAGACCCCAATCGGCTCTTTGACCACCATGGTACCGCCGCGCTGCTCGGAAAATTTGAACGTCTCCAGCCCGGCAATCGTCGCTTCCATATGCGCACGTCCGGCCCAGGCCTGGCTTTCCAGCGCAAAGCTGAGTGGAGCGCCCATTTCCTGGCTGACAGCCTTGGCAATATCCTCAAACCGGTTGTTGTATTCGGCAAGCATGCGCTTCAGCAGCGCCAACCGCTCTTCCACCGACCATAGTGAGAAACTGGTGAAAGCCCGTTTGGCGGCAGCCACCGCCTTATCGACATCGGCCTTGGAGCCAACCGAAATCGATGTATAGGCCTCTTCGGTCGAAGGATCGATCACCTCAAGCGTTGCGGGATGAACCGGATCAACCCATTCACCATCGATGAAGAATTTCAGATGATTGCTCATAGTGCCTCCGGTGGATTGTTTGGGCAAGACTATCGATAAAGATGGCAGAGCTGCAAGCCGATTTACGCCTATCCCTGTCCTGGATCGGCTGGGAGCTGCCAGTCGATGGGGACCTCTCCATGCGCCTCCAGATAGGCATTGGCCTTGGAAAACGGCTTTGAGCCGAAAAAGCCGTTATGGGCGGATAGCGGCGATGGATGCACGGATTTCAGCACCAGATGCCGGGCCGGATCGACGAAAGCCGCCTTTTTCTGCGCATAGGCACCCCAGAGGATGAAAACCACATGCTCGCGGCTTTCGGCCACGGCATGGATGACCCGGTCGGTGAATTTTTCCCAACCCTTGCCCTGATGTGATCCCGCCCTGCCCTCTTCCACGGTCAACACGCTGTTGAGCAGCAGCACGCCCTGGCGCGCCCAATGTTCCAGAAAACCGTGCCGCACCGGGGCAATGCCGAGATCGGCCTGCAATTCCTTATAGATATTGACCAGCGACGGCGGAATGCGCACGCCGGGCTGCACAGAAAAGCACAGGCCGTGCGCCTGTCCTGCGCCATGATAGGGGTCCTGCCCCAGGATCACCACTCGCACCTTGTCGATGGGGGTCAGATCCAGCGCCCGGAAATACTCCGGCCCTCTGGGAAAAATCGGCTTGCCCTGCTGCTTTTCCTCGACCAGAAACTGCTTGAGGGTCTGCATATAGGGCTTTTCGAATTCCTCGCCGACCACGGCCTTCCAGCTGTCTTCCAGGCGAAGCGTCGATTGCGCCATCAGTCTCTCCTCACTGTCAGGGGTGTCAATAACCGCCAGTCGCCTCTGGTCCCGCCTCACCTTTGACGCTGCGCAGATGGTTGGCCGCAGCCGCAACCAGCAGGCCGACATCGCTTTGCGTGGCGATGAAGCGCGCGCCTGACCGGCGGGCAAGATCGATCATCACAGGATCGGTTGACATGATTCCAGCGGGCTTGCCCAGCGCCTTGGCCCGACGCAGAATATCCTCCACCGCCGCGTAAACCTCCGGCACATCGGCGCGGCCCGGAAAGCCGAGATCGGCTGCAAGATCCGCAGGCCCGATCAGAAAAGCATCGACGCCGTCAGTCGCAAGGATCGCCTCCAGATTGGCCATCGCCAACCGGCTTTCGATCTGCACGATCAGGCAGATCTGGTCATTGGCACTTGCCACATAATCCCCGATCCGGCCAAAGTCGGAGGCCCGGCCAAGCCCGGCCCCCATGCCGCGAATGCCAAAGGGCGGGTAGCGGCAGGCTTTTGCAGCAGCCAAGGCCTGGTCCGGCGTATCGACCATCGGGATCAGCAGCGTCTGCGCGCCAATATCCAGCGCCTGCTTGATCAGCCAGGCTTCGCCCATCGGCAGACGCACCACCTGATGGGCGGATTGACGGGCGGAAGCGGCAAGCTGGGCTGCCAGCAGCGGAATGTCGTTTGGCCCATGCTCGCCATCGATCAGCACCCAGTCATAACCGGCACCGGCACAAAGCTCGGCCCCATGCGCAGAGGCCAGCGCCACCCACAGGCCGTAGAGAACAGCCTCCTGCCGCAGGGCTTGCTTGAAACCATTGACGGGTGCGGGCATCGGCCAATCTCCATTCGCTGTCGTCAGACTTTCATAGCCCTCATTGCAGATGCGGTTCAAGGCCGATCCTGCCGGTATCGGACTGAAACAATTGACAGCCCATCCCCTTTGCCTCTACCTCATCCACCAAGGGAAGAGGTTTTTCGATGGCACGCAAAGTAGGTTCAAACGCCAGGCTGGACGACGCCGCCCGCGCCGGCTGGCTCTATTATGTTGCTGGCCGCACGCAGGACGAGATCGCCGCGGCGATGAATATTTCCCGCCAGAGCGCCCAGCGGCTGGTGTCCCTGGCGGTTGCCGAAAAGCTGGTCAAGGTCCGCCTCGATCACCCGATTGCTGTCTGTCTGGAACTGGCCGATGCGGTGAAGCAGGCCTATGGCCTGAAGCAGGTCGAGGTCGTGCCAACCGATCCCGGCTCGGACGCCACCGCGACAGGCATTGCCGAGGCGGGTGCCGCCGAACTGGAGCGCTGGCTGAAACGGCCGGACCCGCTCACCATCGCCATGGGCACGGGCCGCACGCTGCGCGCCATGATCGACCAATTGCCGCAGATGGACTGTCCGCAGCACAAGATCGTCTCGCTGACCGGCAATATCAGCCCGGATGGATCGGCGGCCTATTTCAACGTGATCTTTTCCATGGCCGATGCGGTGAAGGCCCGGCATTTTCCGATGCCACTACCGGTCATCGTTTCCAGCGCAGAGGAGCGCGACCTTTTGCACCGCCAGCCGCTAGTTGCTCCCACCATCGCGCTTGGCAGCCAATCCGATGTGACCTTCGTCGGTATCGGTGAGATGACCCTCAACGCGCCCTTGCTTCAGGACGGATTCTTGAAGGAAGCCGAAATGCGCAATCTTCTGGCCATCGGTGCCACCGGCGAAATCTGCGGCTGGATTTTCGATGCCAAGGGCAAGCTGCTGGACGACCCGGTCAACAGCCGTGTCGCCAGTATGGCGATCCCGTCGCGCCAAACCTCTGTCGTCATCGGCATGGCGCGCGGCAAACGCAAACACGCCGCCATCCGCGCCGCTGCACGGGGTGGCCATGTCAACGCGCTGATCATCGATGAAGATGCGGCACGCTATCTGCTCGGTCTCTGATCTTTGTAAACGGCAAATTGGGCTTACGATAGCATGCCGATATCAAGAGCAAGGACGCAAGGGCGATCTGCCCGACGACCGGCAGGCAGGCATACTGAAGGACGCTGATTGCGCCGCCCGGCACGATACCCACCACCAGCCAGACCAAGCCCGTATTGCTCACGACCCAAAGGGTCAAAAGCCGCAACCGCATTTGGCGCCAGCCAGCCGGAATGGCAGTCCTGCTGTCATTGACCAAGCCCTTGGTGCCCCAACTGACATCGTGGAAATTGGCAAGCGCATAACTCAGCAGATAAAAGCTGGCGACGGGTGCGGAGGGAATATAGATCACAAATAGTCTCAGCAGATCGGACATCCTGCGGGACGAATGGTGCAAGACCGCCATGCCAAGGATCAGGGCAACCATCAGGATCACGCCCTGAATGACAGGACCGACCTCAACAAGGCAGATGGCAAACCCCAGGACCGTGCAGGCCAGAAGGATGCCAAGACCAAGGCCATGCAAGCAGCCATGCAGCCTACGGCTGAGAGACCTTTTCCCCTCCCGCGCCTTCATGCTGGCCAGACAATAAAGCCAGAACAGCAACACACCGGCTGCCATTCCCCATGCCAAACTCTGGCCCGCCTCGTCTTGCCAAACCCCTGACGTCAGGGAGACAAGCAGGGCCAGTGACGCTGGGATGAACCATTGTTCCAGCAATTGCAGCAGAGTCCAGGCCAGCGCCAGTGCCATTGAGCACCAGCGTGCAGGCGGCAGGCGACCATGCCACAGCAGATCGGCAAGGCTGCCGATGGCCACCAGGCGCGCCACAAGCGTACTGTTTGTCCAACGGCGGCGCTGGCGCAGCAATTCGCCAACCGTCGCGCAGCCATCGGTGACAAGATTGGCATCGTGATGATAGCAGATGGTGCAGGCAGGATGGCTTTTGACGATTTCCGCGCCGATGATTCGATCTTCCGCGAGAAACAGATTGGCCTCCATCAGGCTCTTCGGCCTGGAAAGCCCGCGAAGATAGGCTGCCAGAGGATCGCCGTTTGCCCCGCGTCTCATGGCCGACATTCTGAACAGGCTGGCCTGCCCCGGCACGACTTCAAGATAGCCCAAACCGTTGCCAATCGGCCAATCGGATAATTTCTGCCAGAGAAAATCTGCCTGTTGCCAGCTTTGCAGCCAATCGGTCAAGGCGGCGTCTTCCATGACGATATTGGTGGCAAGGGCTGCACAGTCAGGCTCGCGTTCCATCTGCGCCAGCAATGCCGGTAGGCAATCGGCAGCAGGTCTCGACCCGGCATCGATCTGCAAGACAAAATCTGGCCGCAGGCGTTCGGCAAGGCTTCGAAAGAAGAAGGCATGGCTATCCAGCTTACCCCTGTTGCGGTCCTTCACCGCCAGATGCACGCGAAGAGGATTGCCGCTGACCCCGGTCAGCAGATCCATCGGAATAAGGCGGGTCTGAACGCGAACTTGCGCCTCATCCGCCCCATGCTGGCCGATGCCCGCTGCCTCAGGATCGCAACCCCAATCGAGATCGAAGCCAAGCCGGTTGAACAGTGCCTCGGTCTCTGGGTGAACGCGGTCGCGGCCATCCAGCACGATGGCCACTTCCAGCCGCTGTATAGGGCCATTTCGGCTGAGCAACACAGCCTGATTGGCGGCAAGGCAGGCCAATGTCGCCGCCACCGCCTCGGCAGGCTCGTTGAAAAGTGTGAGGCAGGCAAGAATTTCCGTACCCTCGGACGAGGCCTGATCGAAGGGTTGATCATCAAACCAACCGGTGTTGAGAGGCGCATTCTGCACCGAGACAGGCGCGCGCAAAGCGGCAGCCTGTCCGGCTGCACCGTCAGGTGCAACTGGAGAGAACAATGTCACAGCAATATCCTTAAATTATTCGGGTCAGTCTTTGCAGGCTGTCAGGGTCATACTGAGCCCGACAGCCTCTAGAACAAGGCCAAGGGCGCAAAACCCTGTGCGGCAATCGGATTGGTTGGAAACCGCCAGAAATTGCCGATCACCGACGCATAGACACTACGAAAATCGGTGGTGAAAACCGGATTGCCTTCCGCATCGAGCTTTTCCAGATCACTGCGGCTGCCATAAAGCCCAGGCTTGATCCCGCCCCCCATCATGATAACGGGACTGCAAGAACCATGGTCGGTGCCGCCAGAGGCATTTTCAGCCGGTCGGCGGCCAAATTCCGAATGGGCAATGACAAGCGTATCGTTCCAGACGCCAATCTCCTTCAGCCCGCGACGCAGGCCTATGAGGGTGTTTTGAACTTTCGTCAGAAGGCGCTCGTGCTCGCCCCGCAGATTGGAATGCTGATCGAAGCCGCCGATGCTGATCTTGAACAGTGGTGACTTGACATCCTGCTCAAACATCCAGAGCAAAAGAGCTGTCTGAGCATCAATCGGGTCCATGTAATAATCCCGTGTAAACCGCGCCTCGAAACGGTTATTGCCCTTCAACTTGGCGGCAACCCGCCCGATAACCTCCTGCTGGTCGTCCATAAGGCGGGTCAGATAGGCGAGCGCAGCATGATCATCCGTCTTGTCGGTGCCAGCCATCGCGCTCGGAGCTCCGCTGTGCAATGCATGCTTATCGTGAACTGTCAGGATGCGCATGCCCTCGCCCTCAAGCAGGTCCTGATTGCCTGAAAATACCACACCATCCGCATCGAAGGGTCCTGCATCCTTCCGGTTCGCCTGCAAGACCTGGCTAACCCAACCGCCACTGGAAATGCCTTTCCTGGACCCGCCCGCCCAAATTTCCGCAGATTGGAAATGCGAGAGATTGTTATCGGGATAGCCGACATCCTGGATGATGGCGATTTCGCCATTGTGATAAAGATCCGCCATCTGCCGCCAAGCCGCATTGAATCCCAACTCCGAGTTGAGTGACAGGATTTCATCGCCTTTCAGGCCGATGGTTGGGCGCAAATGCCGGTAGACCGGGTCTTTGAAAGGCACCAGTGTGTTCAGGGCATCATTGCCACCGAAAAGTTCGAGTAAAATCAACCGGCGGGCAGAACCGGCAGCGCCCGGTCCGGCCGCCGCCAAAGCCTGCCTTGCCCACAGCGGCATAGAGCCTAGCGCAAGACACCGACCCATCCATGTCGCAAATTCACGGCGCGATAACCCATGCCTGTTAAACATAGCCATTCATTCCCCCGAAATATAATGGTGAAAAAATTACTTAAGGTTGTATTGCGGATCTGTCGTCATCGACCGGATAAGATCGATCAATGCCGAACTTCGTTCAGCATCGCCGGTCTTGCCGACAGGCTGCATTGTCATGGCAATTGGTTGAACCACAGGCTGGGCAACGGAGGGAACGAGCGCTGGCTTTTCCGCCCGGGCAGACAAGACAGGCCGCGCCAGAAGCCATTGCCCAGCAAGGTTCTCACGGCTGATGGACCCCCCGCCAACACGCGCCATCATCACCTCGAATGCCTGTTCGAGAGGCGCCCGGGCATCGAATACATCTTTTGATTGTAGGCGTGCCGTCGTATATTCAATGTGACTGTTATGGTCGGCCCGCAGATCATCTATCGTCGCCTGCTGCGTATCGAAAGGCGCTATATCGAACACCAGACCGACATTACAGTAGAACATGCCGCGAGGGGCACCCGCACAGGGCGCATCCGACGGGCTCCAGCGGCTAAGCTGCGGCGGATAGCGGCGTCCCGCAACCTCGACCCAATTGACGAACAGGCGGCTGTCAGGATCGTTGGAAACATGGGTTATCTCGACACTGCGGATCTCCGCGGGCAGGTTTTCCGCCGGGATGATTGCGGTTTCCCACATCGGTTTCAAACCGCCATTATCGCCCTGGGTCCGCTGCTTTTGCAGATCCAGTCCAATGGTTTGCCTGACGGTGGCAACCTCAGCCCCATTGACCCGCACGGTAAACACGGTCGGCACCATGATAAATTCCGAGCTGAAACGGATGGCGAGATCACCTGGTTTGGGGGTGCGATCAGCAACCCGCATCGCATCCCAAAGCCTGGAGACCACAAGCCGCCGAAGCACCAAGGTCTTCATGTTCAGCCAAGACGTCCCCTCGCGCCAACCGGCAACGGACGGTGCCATGAACGGTGTCTGCCCAAGCTTATCGAGATAGGTTACCAAAATCATCGCGTCCGGCGGGGTCAGACCGAAGCTGCGGCAGAACCCGACAACGAGATCAATCGGCGATTTGACCAGATCGCCTCTGTTGGCCGGGCTCCAGAACTCCGGGCTGAGCAACAGGGCGCGCAAGAAGGGCCGCAGCTCATAATCGTGATCGCGCAAGACACCCGCCAGCCGGTTGGTGGCCTCAGGGTTCGGACGTATCGAAACGAAGGCGGCATAGAATTTTCCGGCAATAAACTCGGCTGTTTGCGGTTGCGCTAAGAGAATATCCGTAAGGCGATCAATCTGATCCTGACTGCCCGCCGCAATAGGCTGGCCCAGAACGATCTTTTCCCCGGTATCCGCCTGATCGACAGCGAAGCGATAGCGCCAGCCACCTTCAAAATCCACGCCATGCCCCGCCAGGACCCGCGACACTTCACGCACATCGCGCTGGTCATAGTGTCCGATGCCAAGCGTGAACAATTCCATCAGCTCGCGCGCCAGATTTTCATTGGGACGGCTGCTGGTGTTCCAGACATTGTCCAGGCTGGTCAGCATCATCGGATCGCGTAGGACATCCCGCAGCAGGACCCGAAAATTTCCGCCGCCTTCCCGACGAAACAGCGCGATCTGATCGAAGAGCGGCGCACTGACCCGGCCCGGATCGAAGCGCGACACGAAGTGACCATGCCAGAACAACGCCAGTCTTTCGGCAACAGGCGTATCGGTCGCGATCATATGGCTGATCCACACCGCCTGCATCTGATCGCGCTCCGCCACATGTTGCAAGATCATGTCGCGGTTTTCCCAGCCACTCGCCCAGTAATCCGGCCTTGGGCGGGAAACAAACGGCGGCGGCTCCGGTAACTCCGGATGGGCGAGACTGTCAAGAAAACGGTCGACAGCCTCTTCCCGCGTCAGTTTCACTAAAGTGGTCACTTCAGCCGGACTGGCACCGAAGGTAAGGCGCTGCAATAGATGACGCGCCTCGTCAACGTCCATGGCGCGCGCTGATAAAGATAAAAGGACAAGCAAAACCATCGGCAAAACAAGCCGATTGAATAAACAATTCGCGAAAATCATGCTTATCGCCCCCCAGCGAAAACAACATAACCAGGAATTTTGATATATTATTAGCAAGAGTCAATTTATTTATTAAAAAATAATAAATATAATCGATTATATTTTATATATTATTCAATATTGATAATTATATTTATATTTTATGTAAGTAAATCAATATTTTCAAAAAGCCACAAAAAAATAAAGTAAATTAAAATACATATAACGATATATATTAATATAAATATGTATTTTTCAATTCTCCTTTTCACGATGGCGGCTATTTCTCCCACATGTTTGCCTGTCCAGCATTCCTTACCAATGACATTTGGTAGATGACGCGAATGAATATCAAGCTCCTGATAAATTTGAAATATTCAAAATTCCTTCAATATCACGAGGGTTTACGACATTAGGCCTGCCGCTGGACAGGAATTCGAACATGACTTCGGCAGTGCAGCAACGAATTGCGATTGACATTTCGAGGCAGGATGTGAGTATTTGCCCATGAGTAAAGCGAATGCTCATTAGATCGCGAGTGAGATCAAGGTCTATCGGTTGATTTACCAGTGGCCCGTCGGCAGACCCTCAAGGGGCCTCCGGGTTCCACCTGGTCTTCTGGGAGGAAGAAATGACATTGAAAACACTATTGCTGGGCGCCTGCTCAGTCTTCGCCATGGCTGGCGTGACCTCTGCCGAAACGCTGACGGTTGCCACCGTCAACAACGGCGACATGATCCGCATGCAAAAGCTGACGGATGATTTTACCAAGAAGAATCCCGGCATTGATGTGAAGTGGGTGACGCTGGAAGAAAACGTGCTGCGCCAGAAAGTGACCACCGATGTGGCCACCAAGGGCGGCCAGTATGACGTGATGACTATCGGCATTTACGAAGCGCCGATCTGGGGCAAGCAGGGCTGGCTGGCACCGCTGGACAAGCTGAGTGCCGACAAGGATTACGACGCAGCCGACCTTCTGCCGCCGGTGCGCTCTGGCCTGACCGTCGATGGCAAGCTTTATGCGGCACCGTTTTATGCCGAAAGCTCGATGGTGATGTATCGCAAGGATCTGTTTGAAAAAGCGGGCCTGAAAATGCCGGAAGCCCCCACCTGGGACTTCATCAAGGAAGCCGCCGACAAGATTACCGATAAATCCAAGGAAGTGTACGGCATCTGCCTGCGCGGCAAGGCTGGCTGGGGTGAAAACATCGCTTTCCTCTCCGCCATGTCCAACTCCTTTGGCGCACGCTGGTTTGATGAACAGTGGAAGCCACAGTTTGATCAGCCGGAGTGGAAAAAGACCCTTCAGTTCTATGTGGACCTGATGAAGAAGAACGGCCCTCCCGGTGCGTCTTCCAATGGCTTCAATGAAAACCTCGCCCTGTTCCAGACTGGCAAATGCGGCATGTGGATTGATGCCACCGTGGCTGCCTCCTTCGTGACCAACCCGAAGGAATCCAAGGTTGCTGATCAGGTCGGCTTTGCTTTGGCTCCCGATAATGGTCTTGGCAAGCGCGGCAACTGGCTGTGGTCGTGGAACCTCGCCATTCCGGCTGGCTCCAAGAAGGTCGAAGCCGCTGAAAAGTTCATCGCCTGGGCAACCAGTAAGGACTATCTGAAGCTGGTGGCCGAAAAGGACGGCTGGGCCAATGTTCCTCCGGGCACGCGCACTTCGCTCTATGCCAATGCCGATTACCAGAAGGCTGCACCGTTTGCGAAGATGACGCTGGATAGCATCAACTCGGCAGACCCCAAGCAACCCACCGTCAAGCCTGTGCCTTATGAGGGCGTGCAATATGTGGCTATCCCGGAATTCCAGGGCATCGGCACTGCCGTTGGCCAGCAATTCTCGGCAGCACTGGCCGGTCAGGCCACGGTGGATCAGGCGTTGAAAACGGCGCAAACACTCACCGAGCGTGAAATGAAGAAGGCGGGTTATCCGAAGAAGTAAGGGTTGAGGTTGGGGTTTACCCCCCTCTGCCCTGCCGGGCATCTCCCCCTCAAGGGGGGAGATCGACTCGGAGTTTACGTCTCGCTCCTGATTTTCTCGTCAACAGGTCGATAATACGAGCGGTGCTGGAGAAACTGGCAGATGCGTCTATCCGATCTCCCCCCTTGAGGGGGAGATGTCCGGCAGGACAGAGGGGGGTAGGCCACACACTCCAACACGAACATTTCAATTTCCAACACCCCCAAGAGGCGCGGCAGACATGGCGACGACCCATACCCATTCCTCGGCCCGATGGATGATGGCCCCTTCGGTTATCCTGCTGTTTGCATGGATGATTGTGCCGCTGGCCATGACCATCTATTTCTCAACTCTGAACTATAATCTGCTGATGCCCGGCGTGCATGACTTCGTCGGCCTACTGAATTATCAATATTTCCTCACCGATCCGGCGTTTTTCGCAGCCCTCACCAACACTCTGATATTGGTGGGTGGCGTGCTGGCCATTTCCATCATTGGTGGCATTGCGCTGGCGCTGCTGCTGGATCAGCCAATGTTTGGCCAAGGCATTGTCCGCATTCTGGTGATTTCGCCGTTTTTCATCATGCCAACCGTGGCCGCCTTGGTGTGGAAAAACATGCTGATGAACCCGGTGAACGGCCTGTTTGCCTTCGCGTTTCGCATGCTTGGGCTGGAGCCGCTGGATTGGCTGGCCACCATTCCGCTGCTCTCCATCATCATCATTGTGGCATGGCAATGGCTGCCCTTTGCCACCCTGATCCTGCTCACCGCCCTGCAATCGCTGGACGAGGAGCAGAAGGAAGCCGCCGAAATGGATGGCGCAGGGCCGATCTCGAAATTCATCTATATCACCCTGCCGCATATGGCCCGCGCCATCACCGTGGTGGTGCTGATTGAGACCATCTTCCTGCTCTCGGTATTTGCCGAAATTCTCGTCACCACCAATGGCGGACCCGGCACCGACAGCACCAACCTGACCTATCTGATCTACAATCAGGCCCTGCTGCAATTTGACATTGGCGGCGCGTCCGCAGGCGGTATTGTGGCTGTAGTGCTTGCCAATATCGTTGCCCTTTTCCTGATCCGCCTCATCGGCAAGAACCTGGAGAGCTGATCAATGGCACGCGCAATTTCCACCAAGCGTAAGCTGACCTTTACACTCATAGCATGGGCAATCGGGCTGTTGCTGTTCTTCCCGATCCTGTGGACCTTCCTCACCAGTTTCAAAAGCGAGGGCGATGCGATCGCCTCGCCGCCGGTGTTTCTGTTCTTCCACTGGACCACGGAAAACTATGTCGAGGTGCAGGGCCGCTCTGACTATTTTGCCCACTTCATGAACTCAGTGATCATCTCCTTTGGCTCCACGCTTCTGGGCCTAGTCATTGCCATCCCGTCGGCTTGGGCCATGGCGTTTTCGCCCACCAAGCGCACCAAGGATGTGCTGATGTGGATGCTCTCCACCAAGATGATGCCGCCCGTGGGCGCACTGATCCCGATCTATCTGCTGTTTCGCGATGGTGGATTGCTCGATAGCCGCATCGGTCTGGTCGGCGTGCTGACCATGATCAACCTGCCGATCATCATCTGGATGCTCTACACCTATTTCAAGGAAATTCCCGGCGAAATTCTCGAAGCCGCCCGCATGGATGGCGCATCCCTGATCAAGGAAATCATCTATGTGCTGACGCCGATGGCGGTTCCGGGCATTGCCTCGACCATGCTGCTCAACATCATTCTGTCGTGGAACGAGGCGTTTTGGACCCTCAACCTCACCACATCAGTGGCAGCACCGCTGACCACTTTCATCGCCTCCTATTCCAGCCCCGAAGGCCTGTTTTACGCCAAGCTCTCGGCTGCCTCCACCATGGCGATTGCTCCAATCGTTGTGCTCGGATGGTTCAGCCAGAAACAGCTGGTGCGCGGACTGACTTTTGGCGCGGTCAAGTAAAAGGAATTTTTCCATGGGCAGTATTCAGCTTAAAAACGTCTCGAAAGCCTTTGCCGAGCACAAGGTCATTCCCGGCATTGATCTGGAGATCAACAATGGCGAATTTGTTGTGTTTGTTGGTCCCTCCGGCTGCGGCAAATCCACCCTGCTGCGGCTGATTGCCGGACTGGAGGACACATCCGGCGGCAAGATTTTTATTGACGGCACAGATGCCACAGACCGCAAACCCTCTGAGCGCGGCCTTGCCATGGTGTTCCAGTCCTATGCGCTTTACCCGCATATGAGCGTACGCTCCAACATTGGCTTTCCGCTGAAAATGGCGGGCATTGATAAGGGCGAGATTGACAAGAAGGTCACGGATGCCGCCCGCATCCTCAACCTTACGGATTATCTCGACCGCAAACCGCGCCAGCTTTCTGGCGGTCAGCGCCAGCGTGTGGCGATTGGCCGGGCGATTGTGCGCTCACCCTCGTGCTTTTTGTTTGATGAGCCGCTGTCCAACCTTGATGCGGCGCTGCGCGTCAACATGCGGCTGGAAATTACCGAGCTGCACCAAAAGTTGGGGGCAACGTCAATCTACGTCACCCACGATCAGGTCGAAGCCATGACCATGGCGGATAAGATTGTGGTGCTGAACAAAGGCAATATCGAGCAGGTTGGCTCACCGATGGAGTTGTATCACAAGCCCGCCAATCTGTTTGTTGCAGGCTTTATCGGCTCGCCGAAGATGAACCTGATTTCCGGCGCGACAGCCCAAAAATATGGTGCTGCCACCATTGGCATTCGCCCGGAACATGTGACGCTCTCCACAAGTGACGGCGCGTGGAAAGGCAAGGTGACCATTGCCGAACATCTTGGCTCCGACACCCATTTGCATGTGGATGTCGAAGGCCTTGGCACCATGACCGCCCGCACAGATGGCGACTTCACCGCCCGCCACGGCGATACGGTGTTTCTCACCCCGGATGACAGCCGCATTCATCGTTTCAATGCGCAAGGTCTAAACGAGAAGGAAATGTCAGCATGAGCGGACGGTTAGACGGAAAATCTGCCCTGATTACCGGTTCCGCCCGTGGCATTGGCCGGGCCTTTGCAGAGGCCTATGTGCGTGAAGGTGCCACGGTTGCCATTGCCGACATCAATATGGAACGGGCGACCGAAACGGCGAAAGCCATTGGCGAAAAAGCCTATGCAGTGCATCTTGACGTTACCAATCAGGCTTCGATTGATGCCGCCATCAAGGCCGTGGAAGACAAGACGGGTGGCCTCGACATTCTCATCAACAACGCCGCCTTGTTTGATCTTGCGCCCATCGTGGACATCACCCGCGAGAGCTATGATCGGCTGTTTTCCATCAACGTGGCTGGCTCACTCTTCATGCTGCAAGCGGCGGCAAAATCGATGATTGCCCGTGGCAAGGGTGGCAAGATCATCAATATGGCCAGCCAAGCTGGGCGACGCGGTGAAGCACTGGTGGCGGTCTATTGCGCCACCAAGGCGGCAATTATTTCGCTCACCCAATCCGCCGGGCTGGACCTGATCAAGCATAGCATCAATGTCAATGCGATCGCCCCCGGCGTGGTCGATGGCGAGCATTGGGATGGTGTGGATGCGCTGTTTGCCAAGTTTGAAAACCGCGCCCCCGGCGAGAAGAAAAAGCTGGTGGGTGAGGCTGTTCCGTTTGGGCGCATGGGGACTGCAAACGATCTCACCGGCATGGCGGTTTTTCTGGCCTCCGCTGAAGCCGATTACGTGGTGGCCCAGACGTATAACGTCGATGGCGGCAATTGGATGAGCTGAGATGGTCGGTTTGCTGAGGCGTTTTGGGGCATGGGCTTCGCCCCCCTCATCCGGCTGCCGCCACCTTCTCCCCGCTGGGGAGAAGAGGCAGGTGGCACACCTCAATGCCCGGAATGGATAGGTCTGGAACAAGCGGTTGATGACGGTTGCTTTTTCGAGATGCCATATCGACAAAGTCTCTTCTCCCCTGCGGGGAGAAGGTCCCGGCAGGGGGATGAGGGGGGCGAAGCCACAAGCCACACACTCCATCGCCTAGCCCCCACCCATTTCCCAAAATTCATTCAGGACCTAACCCAATGACCATAAAACTCTCCCTTTCCACCCTGAAAGACGCAGCCTCAAAGGCCGCCATCCCCACCTACACCCGCGAAAGCCTCACATCAGGCATTGTCCATTTCGGCGTGGGCAATTTCCACCGCGCCCATCAGGCGGTTTACCTGCATGAGCTGTTCAACCTCGGCAAAGACCTCGATTTTGCGATTGTCGGCGCGGGCGTGCTTCCCTCCGACGCCACCATGAAAGACAAGCTGGCAGGCCAGGATTACCTGACCACCGTGGTGGAACAGGACGTGGCCAAGAGTGCCGCCACCGTCACCGGCCCGATGGTGGATATGATCGCGGCACCGGATTTTGACGGCATCATAGCCAAGCTTGCCGATCCCGCCATTCGCATTGTCTCCATGACCATCACCGAAGGCGGCTATTTCATCGATCCCGCCACCGGGCATTTTGACCCCAAACACCCGGCCATTATGGCCGATGCACAAAACCCCGATCAGCCCAAAACCGTGTTTGGCCTGATCATCGCAGGCCTCAAGGCCCGCCGCGCCGCCAATATCCCACCCTTCACCGTGATGTGTTGCGACAACATCCCCGGCAATGGCGAGGTCACGGAAGCCACCGTGATTGGCCTTGCCAAACTCTCCGATCCCGATTTTGCCGAGTGGATTCACCACCACGTTGCCTTCCCCAATTCCATGGTGGACCGTATCACCCCCGCCACCGGCCCACGCGAAATCGACATCACCCGCGACACCTACGGCATTGATGATGCATGGCCAGTGTTTTGCGAGGAATTCAAGCAATGGGTGCTGGAGGACAAATTCCCGCTCGGTCGCCCTGCCTTTGAAGAGGTTGGCGTCACCTTTGTCGAGGATGTCGCACCCTATGAGCTGATGAAACTGCGCATTCTCAATGGCGGCCATGCGGCCATTGCCTATCCCGCCGCGCTGATGGACATTCACTTCGTGCATGAAGCCATGGAAAACCCGCTGATCCGGGCGTTCCTTGCCAAGCTGACCCATGATGAAATCATCCCCGTGGTGCCGCCCGTGCCCAACACCAGCTTGCAGGACTATGCCACGCTGATCGAGAGCCGCTTCTCCAACCCCAAAATCGGCGACACCATTCCGCGCTTGGCGCAGGATGGATCCAACCGTCAGCCAAAATTCATTCTGCCATCGACAGCGGATCGTCTCGCCAAGGGTTTGGATGTTACCGGACTGGCCTTGGTGTCCGCCCTTTGGTGCCATTATTTCGAGGGCATATCCGATAGCGGCAAGCCGATTGTGTTCAACGATGCCAACGCTGATCGTCTGCAAAAAACCGCCATTGCGTCACGACAAGATCCGCTGCTATTCCTGACGCTGGACGATATTTTCGGCACCGTGGGGCAAAATGAGCTGTTCAAGACGCGCTTTGCAAAGGCACTCTCAAGCCTTCGCACCCATGGCACAGCACAGACCCTGCAAAGCTACATCGATGGGCATCTTGCAGCGGCATAAAGGATAAGATGATGCATGACCCGGCCACCAAGCTGGTGATTTTCGACTGCGACGGCGTGCTTGTCGATAGCGAGCCGATCTCGGTCGAGGTCATGGTGGCCGAATTTGAAAAAGCCGGTGTGGCGATTGACGAGGATTACGTCTATCGCAATTTCCTTGGCCGCAGCATGGCAACGGTAGTGGAGGTGGCCCACGAGGAGTTTTCGTTCGCCATTGGCGACACCTTTCTCACCAGCCTGCGCACCCATCTGTATCGACGCTTTCGGCAGGATTTGAAGCCGATTTCCGGTCTGCATACCGCGCTCGACGATTTGGGCAAGGCGGGCGTTGGCTGGTGCGTGGCCTCCTCAAGTCAGCCGGATCGCATCGCCCTATCTCTCAGCGTCACCGGCCTGATCGAGCGTTTCGAACCGCATATTTTCAGCGCCACCATGGTCAAGAACGGCAAGCCCGCTCCGGATCTGTTCCTCTATGCCGCCGAGAAAATGGGGATCGATCCACACCATTGCGTGGTGGTGGAAGATAGCCCCGCAGGCCTCACCGCCGCCCGCGCCGCTGGTATGCGCGCCTTAGCCTTCACCGGCGGCGGCCATGCGACAGGCGAAAGCTACCACGGCAGCATTGACGCCCTGAAGCCAGACGCCAAATTTGACGTCATGGCCAATCTGGTTCAGTTTGTTTTATGACAGTTTGTTCCAAAATTGCTGTTGGCGTGGCGAAAATGGTGATTTCGAGAACCGGAGCGGAGCGTACTCAAGTACGTGAGCACTGGAAGCGCAGAAATTGCCTTTTGCAGCCCGTCAGCGGCCATTTTGGGACGGACTGAAAGCATTAGGGCGGAAACAAATTCATCATGCGAGATCATCTGATTGCGGTGGATGTCGGCACCGGCAGTGCGCGTGCCGGTGTCGTGACGCGCACCGGTCGCTTGCTGGCCCGGCGCGAACACCCGATCCTGCTTTCACGCCCAAGCGATGAGCGTGGCGAACACAATTCCCAGGATATCTGGGAGGCCTGCTGCATCGCGGTCAAGGCAGCCCTTGCCGAGGCCGGTATCGGTCCTGCAGCCATTGCCGGTATCGGTTTCGACGCCACTTGCTCGCTGGTACTGCTTGACAGCAGCGGCCAGCCACTCTGCCTGAATGGGCAAGATGGTTTCGACACCATTGCCTGGCTGGATCACCGCGCCACGGCTGAAGCCGAAGAATGCAGCCGCATCGACCATCCTGTGCTGCACCACAATGGCGGGGTGATATCGCCGGAAGCGGAAATCCCCAAGCTGATGTGGCTGAAGCGTCATCGCCCGGATCTCTGGCAAAGGCTCGGCTCCGCCTTCGATCTCGCTGATTTCCTCACCTGGAAGGCGACGGGCAGCCCGGCGCGTTCGCTCTGCACCCTGACATCGAAATGGACGTTTTTCGGCCACAGCAAACCCGGCTGGCAGCAGGATTTTCTGGATCACGTCGGGCTGGATGATCTGTTGGCCCGCGCAGGCTTGCCCCAAGAGGCGGTTGCTGTCGGCAAAAGTGTCGGTGCGCTCAGCACGAAAGCCGCAGACGCGCTGGGGCTTATGGCCGGAATTCCCGTTGCCGCCGGCATGGTCGATGCCTATGCAGGCGCGCTTGGCGTGCTGGGATCGACGGATCTCTCCGACCCTGACCTCAACCATGTCGCGATGATCGGCGGCACGTCCAGCTGCCTGATTGCGCTCAGGCCCCAGCCCTTTTACGGTTTCAGCCTCTGGGGGCCTTATTTCGGGGCGATTTTCCCCGATCTCTGGCTGGTGGAGGCCGGACAATCGGCAACCGGCGCGCTTCTCAACCATATTGTGCGCAGCCATGCGGAGGGCGGCGAGCCGAGCATCGACAATCATCGCCGCATTATTGACCGGATCGCTGCATTGCGCGCCGAGGAAGGCGCGTCTTTCGGACAGAAAATCAACGTCCTGCCGGATTTTCACGGCAACCGTTCGCCCTTCGCCGACCCAAACCTGACCGGAACCATCTCCGGCCTGACGCTGGATGCTTCGTTTGACGGCCTCTGCCGCCTCTATTGGCGCGCCTGCGTCGGCATTGTGCTTGGCCTGCGCCAGATCGTCGAGACGCTCGGCAAGGACGGTATAGGCCCGCTGCGCCTGCATCTGACCGGCGGTCATGTCAAAAACCCGCTTCTGGTCGAGCTTTACGCCGCGGCAACCGGCTGCGAACTGGTGGTGGCCGACGGCACCGATGCCGTGTTGATTGGCACCGCCATCAATGCCGCCAGCGCCGCCGGGCTTTATCCCGGCCTTGCTGAGGCAGGCGCGGCGATGGCTGAACCAGGGCGGCTTGTAGTGCCGAACCCGGATATGAAAGAGATTTACGACCGTGACTATGCGCGTTTTCTCGCCATGCAGCGGCACCGGGCCGAGCTGGATGCTATCTGAGCGGCAGAAGCCCCACCATAACGGACATGAAAACACCGGTCTTGATTGCACGGCCAATTGTTTCTATATCGGGCGGGAATTGGCTGATAGAATGATAAGCCAAGCTGCATCGTGCAAGCTGCATTGTGAATGATCCGCTTCTTCCTGCCCATGGCGGTGCTCAAGGCCCGCCCGCAGCAGCCGAGAACGGTCTTCTCGCAGACATTTGAGAAATGACGCGCCCCGTGAATACGCTGGATTTTGACAAGAGACCGGAAGATACCCGCGTTGTCGTCGCCATGTCAGGCGGCGTCGATAGTTCTGTCGTGGCCGGAATGTTGAAACGCGAAGGCTATGATGTGCTGGGCATTACCCTCCAGCTTTACGATCATGGTGCCGCCGTGCATCGGGCCGGGTCGTGTTGCGCCGGTCAGGATATCGATGATGCGCGCCGGGTCTGCGAGACGCTGGGCATTCCCCACTATGTGCTGGATTACGAACAGCGCTTCCGCGACACGGTGATCAATCCGTTCATGGACAGCTATATCGCCGGTGAAACGCCGATCCCCTGCGTGGCCTGCAACCAGACGGTCAAATTCGCCGATCTTCTGGCCACCGCCCGCGAGCTTGGGGCCGACGCGCTGGCCACCGGCCACTATATCCGTTCACGCGCCACGCCCCTGCCGAACGATCCGGGCCACCGCGCCCTGTTTCGCCCGATTGATAGCGAACGCGACCAGAGCTATTTCCTGTTCGCCACCACCCAGGAACAGATCGATTATCTGCGCTTTCCGCTGGGCGGCCTGTCCAAGGCCGAGACCCGCAAACTGGCCGAGGACATGGGCCTCGTCGTCGCACAAAAGGCCGACAGCCAGGATATCTGTTTCGTGCCACAGGGCAAATATGCCGATATCATCAACAAGCTGAAGCCGAACGCGGCATTGAGCGGCGATATCGTCCATCTCGATGGCCGGGTTCTGGGCCAGCATGAAGGCATCCTGCACTACACGATCGGCCAACGCAAAGGCCTCGGCGTCGCCACCGGCGAGCCGCTTTACGTCGTTTATCTGGACGCCCGGTCGCGCCGGGTCATCGTCGGGCCGCGTGAAGCGCTGGAAACCCGCCGCGTCTATCTGCGCGACATCAACTGGCTGGGCGACCGCGCCATCGAGGATGAGGCAAGCGGCGGTTTTGCCTGTTTTGCCAAGGTGCGCTCCACCCGTCCCCCTGCTCCGGCCCATCTGCATGCCGATGAAACCGGCATTTATGTTGACCTCGACATGGGGGAAGCTGGCGTTGCGCCGGGCCAGGCCTGCGTGCTCTATTCGGGCGAAGGTGCTGACGCCCGCGTCTATGGCGGCGGCTTTATCGAACGCTCGGAACGCCAGGCCGAAGCCGAGACCTTCCTGAAGGCGCTTCTGGCGGGCGCACAAGCTGCCTAACCGCTTGTTGTCCCAAGGTAAAAGCCGCTTATTGCAAGAGGACCGCGACCAGCGGTCCTTTTTTGCATTTTGCCTGCTTGACTTTGCAACGACGCTCGCCTTATAAGCCGCCCATCGCTTCGGACAGCTTTCTCGACAAGCAAAAGTCCTTGAGGTGCGGCGGGATAGCTCAGGTGGTTAGAGCGTGGGATTCATAACCCCAAGGTCGGCGGTTCAAGTCCGCCTCCCGCTACCATTCTTCAAAAAACCAGACCTTTAAATATCAGTCATGACTGGTTTTATTTTGCTGACCTTTTTCCATCCCGGCATCTACTTCACTGAGAGTCTGTCAGGTTCAGATTGAGCCAGACAGACTCTAGGTTTTCCCTGAAAACCTCTAAAAGCCATATCTTTTAAAGGCATTTTTAAACAAATAAAACCTTCGTGGATTTGTCAATTTTAAAGTTGACTCCGTTTGTATAGTTCATATTGTCCGCCTGTGACGGAGACGGGATATCTCCTCACGCCGACAGCATGAAGGAAGGCGGAGCATGACGAAAATGACGAAGGGGGCCGGTGGACGCGCGCAGGCTGCGAACCGGACGATGTCCAGACATGGACAATTGCTGCTCGGCAGTATTGCCGGCCTGGCGCTGATTGCTGCCGCCTCGCAAGCGTGGTCGCAAGAGAAAGATACGGAACTCTCGACCATTACCGTTCAGGGCAAATCCTCGGCCACCGGCCCGGATGCCAATATCGTCGCCAAGGAGACGACTGTCGGCAGCAAGACCGATACACCGATCATCGACATTCCCCTGGCTGTCTCCGTTGTCACCATGAAGGAAATGGAAACACGCGGCGTCAGCGACATGCAGGCCGCCGTCGCCTATACGTCCGGTGTGGTTGTCGATGAATTCGGCTCCGACGATCGCTACGACTATTACCGTATTCGCGGCTTCGACACGACCACGCTCGGCATCTACCGCGATGGCCTGAGTGCGCGCATTCCCGCCTGGTTTACCGCAGCCCGCACCGAACCCTATGGCCTGGAACGCGTGGAAGTGCTGAAAGGCTCGACCTCCACCCTGTTCGGCCTCAACGGTCCGGGCGGGATGATCAATGCCGTCACCAAACATCCGACCGACACGTTCCATGCCGAGGTCTATACCACCTTCGGCGACAACCATATCGAAACCGGCACGGATTTTGGTGGGCCGCTCGACAAGGAAGGTGTCTTTACCTACCGCGTCACCGCCAAATGGCAGAATGCCGACCTGGGCTCGGATTATTCCAACGATGACCGCATCTACGTCGCACCGGCCCTGACCATCAGCCCCGACGAGAGCACGTCACTGACCTTCCTGACCGACTACAACAAGCGCGACACCACCCCGGCCCTGGGCTTCCCTGCCGGTCTCGACGTCGATACGACCCGGTTCTACGGCGAGCCGGACTTCAATAAGTTCGATACGATCCAGAAGGATGTCGGCTACGAGTTCCGCCACGAGATCACCGAGGGCCTGACCTTCCGGCAGAATGCCCGCTACTCGCATGTGGACCTGGATTATGAGACAGTCTATGGCGCCAGCACGGATTCGAGCGTCAATCGGGAAGCCTATGCCGTGGACGGCGTGGCGGATCGTTTCGCCATCGACAATCAGCTGGAATATGACACCAGCACGGATCGCCTCGACAGCAAGACTTTGCTAGGCGTCGACTATGCCTATGACAGCACCCATGAAGTCATTGGCTATGGCTCGGCCCCGGGCATCGACATCAACAATCCGGTGTATTGCGGTCGCTCTTGCGTGTCTCTCGATCCCTATCTCGATTGGAAGGTCAAGCAGAAGGCTCTTGGCGTCTACGCCCAGGAACAGCTGACGCTGGATGACCGCTGGATCCTGACGCTGGGCGGGCGTTATGATTATGTCAATACCAAAGCCGACTACCTCTATACCGGCACGAGCGACAACAACACGTCGGAAGCCTTCACCAAGCGGATCGGCTTGAGCTACAAGATCACGCCGGAACTGGCGGCTTATGCCAATTATTCCACGTCCTTCCAGCCGCTGGTGACCCCGACCGCCAATGGCTATTCCGTTGAAGGCTCCCTGAAGCCGCAGGAAGGCGAACAGTATGAAATCGGCTTGAAATACAAGCCCGACAGTTTCGACGCCCTGTTCACGGTCGCCCTGTTCGACATAACCCAAACCAATGTTCCCTCCAACGTCACCCCCATACTACAGCGCCAGATCGGCAAGGTCGGGGTGCGCGGCGTGGAAGTGGAGGGTAAGGTGGCGCTCAACGACCGCTGGAACATGACGCTTGCCTATTCCTATTGGGATGCCGAGATCAAGGAAGACGGTACCGGCGGCGATGCTGGCAACCGCCCCGAGCGCGTTCCGAGGAACACCGCCTCGGCCTGGGTGGATTATACCATTCCAGGCGATGGCTGGCGCGGCGACCTGACGCTGGGCGGCGGTGTCCGCTATGTCGGCTCCAGCTACGGCGATTCGGCCAATACCGTGAAGGTCGATGCTTATACCGTGGTCGATGCCATGGCGAGCTACAAGGTGACAGACAACGTCACCTTCGCGATCAATGCCAAAAACCTGTTCGACAAGAAATACGTCACCACCACCTATTACGGCAGCTCCTACTACGGCGACCGCCGTACGGTGCTGGGGACGCTGAAATATACCTGGTAACGGCAAGCCTTTATCAAAACGCAGATCAACTAAACCGGCGGCTTCGAAAGAAGTCGCCGGTTTTTTTGCGCCTGCCGCAAGGCTGGTTAGCCATCGGACCGAAAATCAAGGTTCGATTTGAAATTACAGCGCCGTGCGCCATATATGGCGCACGGCGCTGTAATTGGCTTCGCCCCCCTCATCCCCCTGCCGGGGACTTCTCCCCGCTGGGGAGAAGAGGTCAACACGACAGCACTGAGCCTCATCCTAAGGCTGTTGGCAAAGGGTTTTATCGGCTTTTGCCGCGCATATAATACCAAGGCCCGAAGATGCTGACGCATCCTCACCTGATAACATTTTCGAATATCTCAAATGCATCAAAGGCTTGAGATATTCGAAAAAGGCATGCCATCGGTCATTTTAAATGACTCTTGGTATAAGGCACAAGAGGATGCCGCAGGTCTCTTCTCCCCATCGGGGAGAAGGTCCCGGCAGGGGGATGAGGGGGTACGCGGCATATCAAACCGTTTGAGTCGTGTACTGTGAATGCGGATTTTCACCTCGATACTCTATTGCTGGTTCTGCGGCAAACCGTCAGCGATATCGTAATAGTCACCCTTGTCGGCAACGAAGATATGCATTTTGAGCCGCGTCTGGGTGGGACCATCGAAAGCGCCCATGGCAACGGCGATCCAGTCTCTTGCTGGCGGATCGAAGAACAGCGACGTTCCGCAGACTGAGCAGAAGCCGCGCCTGACTTTTTCCGAGGACTGATACCAGCTGATAGTCTCGCTGCCATCGATCTCTATTTTGTCTTTTGGCACATCGGTCGAGGCAAAATAATGGCCAGAATGCTTGCGGCATTTAGAACAATGGCAAGCATCCGGCGGCGGTAAATCACCGTTCACTTGAAAGCGAACAGCGCCGCAAAGACATGATCCCTTATGCATGGGCTTTTTCCGTTCCCCGTCATCATCACAACGAGCAAATCATGCCTGGAAACGGGGGTGCAGGAAAGTCCCTCAAGCCCTCCGGCGCATCAGCAGGATCAGCACCGGCGCGCCGATCAGCGCCGAGACCAGGCCAGCGGCGATTTCGTAAGGGTGGACCAGGGTCCGGCCAATCCAGTCGGCCATCATCATCAGCACGCCGCCGATCAACACGGCACCGGTCAGTTGCGGCCCGGCGCGCAGCAATCCGGCCTCGCGGGCCAGATGCGGGGCCATCAGGCCGACGAAGCTCAAGGGGCCGACCGTCAGGGTAGCCGCACCGCTGAGAGCACCTGCCAACAGCAGCAGCAACAGCCGGGCCATTGCGAGCGGCACGCCAAGTGCGCCCGCAGCAGAAGGACCCAGCGGCAGCAGGTCCAGCCAGCGGCGCAGCAAGGCGACAATCACCACCAGAGCCACGGCGATGACCGTCACCGTGATGGCACTCGTCATCGTGACATTATAGGTCGAGCCACTCATCCAGCGCATCAGGAAGGTGGCGCGGGGATCGCCGCTGGCCGCCAGCACGCCGACCACGGCATCGACCATGGCGCTCAGCGCAATGCCCGCCAGCAGCACCCGTTCCGGCGCAAAACCGGCCCGGGCGGCAAACAGGAAAATCACCGCCAACACAGTCAGCGAACCTGCCGCAGCAAAACCGAGTTGCATCCCAAGACTTGGCGCCGCCAGGAAGAACACCGCCACCGTGACCCCGAAGGTTGCTCCGGCACTGATGCCCAGCACTTCCGGACTGGCCATTTCATTGCCGGTCAGCCGTTGCAGGATCAACCCGGCCACCGCCAGCATGGCTCCAGAGGCAAAGGCGGCCAAAACGCGGGGAAAGCGCACAGGCAGAATTTCGCTGTAGAGCGAAGGAGACAGAAAAGCCCAATCGCCGACGGTACTGCGCCCGAACAGTAGCGCCATGGCGATCAACGCAACGCCACCGATCAGCCCCACGATCAAGACCGTCCGCGTCGAGGCAAGATGCCGAGGCTTCGGCACCCGCTCGACTATGATCCGATGCCGGGTTTTCAACAACGGCAGCAACACCAGCAGCAGCGGCGAACCGAACAAGGCGGTGACAGCCCCGGTCGGCAGCATGTCGCTGAATTGGTCGGCAAGCAGCAGCAATGCGCTATCGGCAAAGAACAACAGCGCCGCACCGATCAGGGTCGACCAGACCAAAAGCGCGCCGGAGCGCCGCGCGCCAGTCAGCCGGGCAAGCGTTGGTGCCACAAGCCCGATAAAGCCGACAACCCCGACCGCACTGGTGACGAAGGCCGCCAGCAACACGGCAAGCGCAATAGCCGCCGCCCTCAAATGGCCGGTCTTGACGCCAAGCGCCGAGGCCCCCGCCTCCCCCAGTTCGACGAGAGTAAGCGGCCGCAGCAACAGGGCAGCGGCCAGTGCCACCAGCCCGACCTTGGGCAGAAGGGTGAGCGCCGGAACCCAGCTTTGCTGGGCGAGCGATCCCGCCCCCCAGATGAACAAGCTGACCAGATAGCGCTCGTTCAGCAGCACCAGCACGCTCGACAGCGCCCCGCACCACAGGCTGACCACCAGCCCGGACATAACCAGCGAAAACGGTGAAAAGCCACGCCGCAAGCCCATCAGCAGCACCAGGCCCGCCGCAAGGGCGCTGCCGGCCAGCGCCACCATATCGCGGCCAAAACCCAGCAGACCGGGCGACAGCAGCAGCGCCAGGACGATGGCGAGATTGGCCCCCGCCGAAACGCCAAGCGTGGTCGGCGAGGCCAGCGGATTGCGCAGCACCTGCTGGAACAGCGCCCCCGACAGAGACAGCGCGCCCCCGCAGATTAACGCCATCGCCAAACGCGGCAGGGTGGCATTGTAAAGCACGGCATAATCGATGTCGTAACCCGCACTTTCAGGCCGCGCCAGTACCGGCGCAATGCCGTGCCAGGCCATCAGGCCCCCAAGACCGGCAAGCAGCAGGGTGACGAGGAGCGGACCTAGATAGGACGGTCTGGAAGAGAACGGAATATTCATGCTTGACTGTCCAAGTAGTCGGTCAGCAGGCGCGCGAAGCGCATGGCTTCCACCACCATCCCGAACATCAGGGTCGAGGGCAGGACAGCGAAGCGCTCCGGCTTTGCCATCGGCAAGGCCTGCCAGAGCGGGCTCTTTGCCAAGGTCGGCATGACATCGGCGGGAACAGGCTCGAAGGCAATCAGCCGGGCGCGCGGATCAGTGATTGTCGCCAGGGTCTCGATGCCGATCAGCTCGAAGCCCCAGTAATTGCCGGGCTTTTGCCAGGCATTGGTGAGGCCCAGCCGCTGGAGGACATCGTGGTAAAGACCGGGCGCCGTATAGACCCGCACATGGCGGGCATCCATAAAATTGACCAGGGCCACCGGCGGCGCATTCAGTCGGGCAAGGCGGGCGCGGCAGGCCTCGAAAAACGCATCGGCCTCGGCCAGAAAGGCCTCGGCCCTTGCCTCCAGCCGCATCACCTTGCCGAGATCCCGCGTCGCGCTGTAAGAGGCGGTCAGGATATCGGTGGTGTCAGGCGCATAGATGCTGGCGCGAAACAGCGGTGCCAAGGCTTGCAGCCGCGGGTTCAGCGGGTCGTTAAAAGCCGTCGACAGGATCAGGTCGGGCTTCAGGGCGATCAGCAATTCGAAATTGACCTCCCAGGACGAGCCGAGATCGATCACGCCATCAGGCATGCGTGGCTCTTCCACCCATTTGTCCCAATCGGCCAGAGACGCGACCGCCAGCGGCGTGACCCCGAAGGCCAACAGGGTCGAGGCAAGTCCGTAATCCAGGCAGACAACACGGCTGTGCCGGGCTTCGTCGGCATGAACAACGGATGTCATCAACAGGCTCACACCCCCGGCCAAAAGATGGCGGCGGCTGAGCGGCAGGAAAGGATCAGCAGACATAGGCGAGCGGGATCTCCAAACCTGGATGGCGGGTGACGTCCATATCGACGCCGTAGATGGCGTTCAGCGTCTCACGGGTCATCAGCGCGGTGGGGGAGCCCTCGGCAATCAATTGCCCGGCCTTCAGCGCATAGAGCCGGTCGCAGAAGCGGCTGGCCATGTTGATGTCATGCAGGACGATGATGACGCTCAAACCCTTTTCCTGCGACAGACGGCGCACCAGCGCCAGCACGTCCATCTGATGGGCGATATCCAGCGCTGAGGTCGGCTCATCCAGCAGCAGGCATTCGCTGTCCTGCGCCACCAGCATGGCGATCCAGGCCCGCTGGCGCTCGCCGCCCGACAGCGTATCCACCATGCGGTCCGCCATGGGCAGGACATGGGTAAGATCCAGCGCCTCTTCCACCTTGGCTTTGTCAATCTCGGTAAACCGGCCAAGCGCTCCATGCCAGGGATAGCGCCCGCAGGCCACCAGTTCGCGCACGGTCATGCCATGGGCCGCCGTGACGTCCTGTGGAAGATAGGCAACCTTGCGGGCAAAATCACGCGCCCCAAGCGCGCTGGCATCCGCCCCGGCAAAATGGATCGTCCCGGATGTCAGGCTTTGCTGGCGGGCGAGAAGCTTCAGCAATGTGGATTTGCCCGAACCATTATGGCCGACAAGGCCGGAAATCTCACCCTTACGGAAACCGATCGACACATCCCGCAACAACGCACGGCCATCGACGGTGAAACCAAGCGCCTGCGTTTCGAAAATCATCTCCGGCTCGCCTGCGGCCAGGATTTTGCGATGTTCGCTCGCCATCAAAGATCCTCTAATACACAGTGCCACTCAGCTTGACCCCACCAAGCTTGAACTGGGCGGATAAAACATGATAATAAAAATCAACTATACACAGTCTTGCCGCTTCGCAAGTGTGTTTTCAACTCTGTTTTGCCCATCGCCTGCACCTCACTTGTCCCGGATTGGCCAATGTCCTACCTGCCCCGCATGACCAGCAAGATCGACGGACTGTCCGTCGCCTCCGGCCTGCACCGGCGCTATTGGAACGGCATGGTCGCCGATCTCTGGTCAGTGGATTGCCAAAACGATGCGGGTGGCCATTATGTCAGCAACGATCCGCGCTTATTCATTCTTTTGGACGCCGCAGGCGAGGATGGGGCCGACCTCAGCATGGCCGAAGGCAGTGGCAGGCGGATTTCAGGCGCGATGGCCAGAGCCGCCCATTTCATTCCCGCCGGGCTGGAACTATCGACCGCAATCACCGGGGTCAAAAGCCTGCGGCATCTGGATCTGCATTTCGATGCCGATATCTTGCGGCACCGGTTGGGCGAGGATGCCGGGCTGGCGGCATTGCACCAGCCGCGCTACCTGCTTGATGATCCCCGGCTGCTGGCGCTGGCCGAACTGATCGCTGCCGATGTCGCCAATCCGCAGCCGCTGCATGACCTCTATGGCGATGGCCTGGTCAGCGCGCTGCTGATTGATGTGCTGAACATTCGCCCCACCCCTGCACACCAAATGCCCAACCGCAAACGCAGCAAGCTGGCCGCCTGGCAGCTCCGACGGGTCTGCGATTTCATCGAAGCCCATTGCCTGCGCACCATCCGGCTGGAGGAATTGGCCGGATTGGCGGGCCTGTCACCCACCTATTTCAGCCACGCCTTCAAGGCGTCAACCGGCCTATCGCCGCATCAATGGCAAATGAAGGCGCGGATTGAAACGGTCAAACAACGGTTGCGCGACCCCGCCGTGCCGCTGACGGTGATCGCGGCTGAAACCGGCTTTGCCGATGCCGCCCATTTTGCCCGCAGCTTTCGCCGCGCCGTCGGTCTGTCGCCGTCCGAATGGCGACGGGTCCGGCTCAATTGAGTTGGCTGGGGAGTTCACCCTGCCCGGTTCGGCAATCGCTGTGCAATACCCGTTAAAATTCTGTGCGGCGGGACACGGTTTGCCCAAATCCGTTCAAGCCTTCCATGCTTCAGACAAGCACGACAGAAATACATGAATTAATCAGTCATCATTTGAAATTCATGCCCGGCGGGGCATTGGCAATGGGGTGATGACATGGGGACGGCATTGGTTCAGGCACGGAAAACAGATGGGCAAGATCGCTCAAACCGGCATCGCGCCGCCTTGCTGGCAGGGATTGCCCTACAGACGCTATGCCTGCCGGGCCTTGTCCATGCGCAGGACGCCACCACGCAATTGTCGACCATCACCGTCGAAGGCAAGAGCGAAACCGCAACTGGCCCGGTTGATGGCTATGTCGCCAAGCGCACCTCGACAGGCTCCAAATCCGATACGCCGATCACGCAAGTGCCGCAATCGGTCTCGGTGATTGGCACCGCCGAAATGGCGGATCGCGGCGTCACCAACAAGGTTGATGAGGCGCTGCGCTATACATCCGGCGTCTATACCCAGCCATTCGGTGCCGATGGCGACACCAACTGGATGTATATCCGTGGATTCGAGGCCACCCAGACCGGCAGCTTCCTCGACGGGTTGAACCTGTGGAGCTACGGTTTCGGCGGGTTTCTGGTGGACCCTGTCGTGCTGGAGCGGGTGGAAGTGCTGAAAGGCCCGGCCTCGGTTCTCTATGGCGGCTCCAATCCGGGCGGGCTCGTCAATATGGTCGGCAAGCGTCCGACGGGTGAGAAATTTCTTACCACCGAAGTTGGTATCAACAATTATGGCAATGCCTTCCTGACCTTCGATACCGGCGATACGGTCAAGGACAGCGATGTCAGCTACCGGGTCACCGGCAAGATCGCCGGTGGCGACAAGGCTGCCGATTACGCCCATGATTTCCGCGGCGTGATCATGCCGCAAATTACCTGGGCTCCCGATGACGGCACCAAGCTGAATGTCTATGCCTATTATTCCTATCTCGACCAGACCTCCGGCACCAACGGCTTCCTGCCCTATGTCGGCACGGTGGAGAAAGCCTCCTTCGGACGGATCGACCGGGATGCCTATTACGGCGAGCCGGGGAGCGACTACAGCTATTCGCGCCAGACCATGGTGGGTACGGATTTCAGCCACGAACTGGAAAACGGCTGGACGTTTTCGCAAACCGCCCGTTATTCCTACCTCAACAAGGCCGAGAACACGCCCTATACCTATGGCTATTACGATCCGGCCACCGGCAGCAATTATCTCTCGGAACCAACAAGCAGCGATGCCTACCTGACGCGACTCGGCTTCAACCACCATACAGAGGTGAATTCCTTCGCCATCGACAATCACCTGAACGGCGAGGTCGAGACTGGCGCACTGAAGCATGACGTAACGCTAGGCGTCGATTACAAATTCTACCAGCTCGATCAGGTGCAGGCCAGCACCACCGACACGCCGATCAGCGCCACCGATCCGGTCTATGGCACCACCCAGCCTGCCAATTCGGTCTATCTCAACCAGATCCTGCGCCAGAACCAGATCGGCGGCTATGTGCAAGACCAGATCCATTTCGGCGGCGGCTTTATCGCCACGCTGAATGGCCGTTACGACTATGTCTACACCACGTCCAACGACCGTACCGCCAGCAATGCCGACTATGACAGCAATGAGAGTGCGGCCAGCGGCCGGGCGGGTCTCGCCTATCAATTCGACAATGGCTTGACGCCCTATGTCAGTGTCGCCAGTTTCTTCAATCCGCAGATCGGTGTCACCCAGGGCGATCCACTGAAGGCGGAAAAAGGCGAGCAGTATGAAGCGGGCGTCAAATACGAACCCAGCTTCTTTCCGGGCATGATCACCGCCTCGGTCTTCCAGATTGACAAGAAGAACTGGACCGTGACCGATCCGCTCACCTTTCTCTCCACCCAGATCGGCGAGGTGCGCTCGCGCGGCTTCGAACTGGAAGGCAAGGTGGAGCTAAATGCCGATTGGAAGGCGCTGGCCTCCTTCACCTATCAGGATCTGGAGATTCTCGAACACGCCGACTCATCGCTGATCGGCAATTCACCCTATCTCGTGCCAAAGATGCTGGCATCCGCCTGGCTGGATTACGCGATCCCAACCACGGTTATGGCCGGAAAACTCGAAGGCTTCAGCCTGGGTGGTGGCATTCGCTATCAGGGCGAAAGCTGGGCCGATTACGCCAATACCAAAAAAGTACCTGATGCCGTGCTGTTCGATGCCGCCATTCGTTACAAGAAGGACGACTGGGGTGCGGCGCTCTCCGTCACCAACCTGTTCGACAAGCAATATGTCTCCGGTTGCCAGGGCACGCTGACCTGCGGCTATGGCGAAGGCCGCACGGTGACGCTGAAGATTTCGAAAAGCTGGTAAGGTCAGACATCATGCCAGCGCGTTCGGCAGGCGAAAGGTGCTGGCATGGGCGATCATATGAGCGTCTTCGTGCTGACATCCGTCTGCCATCAACACAATCGAATTTCGCCCTATCGGCGAAATTTGGGTCGATTGACTTCTCTCATTGATTGCAAAACCAAACCTGAATTATCACTGCTCTCGCAACAGAAAACGTTGCTTTTCAGGGAGGAAATAATGGCAATCACTGTGTTTAACGCATCGAATTTCAAAATCCAGGCTTCTATCAATCATTGGGGGAGTGAAGGCTCAACAAACCCTTATGAAATCTCGCCCGGCAAGACCGATAGCTGGGGACGTTCCGACAAGCGCGGCTTCGTTCTTTTCATCGAGTCAAATGGAAAAACCGGATCATATCTGGTCTGGGCAACCAGCAATATTGTTGTCGAGAATAACGAAGTGCGTGTGGACGGCGTATCACACAAGTTTCCCGGACCACAGCAGCCTTTGGCCGTAGCAGGTGCCGACATTTCGGAAGAACCCGAGAACCTGCACTGATCAAGATCAGGCTGCCGCAAGACAACGTTGCGTCTTGCGGCAATTTCGAAACACTTAATCCAGATTTGAGCTGGGGAGTCGGCAATGGGTAAACATTGCCGACCCTCTTATCTCAAAAGATCGAGGTTACGGCTGGTAACCGAGCGGATCGACAGTGTCCGCATCAGATCGACCAACTGTTCAGGCCTCGCCTTGGCGTCGCAATAGCGGAGCGTGACCCGCACCGGCAGTTCCAGTTCGGACTTGTCGGACAGACTGACCGCGGTCTTGAAGGCACGCGGGTCCTTCACCGCCTGCCAGGCATAAACGCAGGCGCCGCCGCTTTTGCCGAGCGTGCCGGTGGCAACCCCGAATTGCCCATAGCCGTTCTGATGAATGGCGGTGTCGGTCACCATTTTGACTCCGGGAAACAGTTTCTTGATCGACGCTGGCGCTTCATCGGTCATCGCCATCTGGCGAAAGCGGTCGCTGTCGGCAAGGCCGATCTCGATTGCCAGGCTGTTCTCGCCAAGCTTGCCGGCGGTCGGGTATAGCAGGGTCTGAAAAGCCGAAGCCGGTTCGACGCGATGACGATTGCCCGTGATCGGTGCCGTCAGGCCAGAGAGTTTCAGCATCGCCACTTCGGGCGCGCCCTTTTCCACAGCCTGCGTCTTTGCCGCCAGCGGCTTCTTCTTGGAAATCGATCCTGTTGAGTTGGGATCGATACCAGCCACGCAGGAAGACGCCACCAAGGCGACGCCAAGCATCGACAAGAGCGTTCCGATCCGTCGCAAGCTTAGATTTGCGGCAGGGGCACTACCCTTGCCGGGACATTGGTCATCTGTGGTTTTCATAGCCGTTTACCTCGTCAAACCCATCCTACCGCATCATTTCTTAAATCAGGATTGATTTAAGGCGAAATAATCCGGCCCAGTCGTTTTGTGCCGCGTCCTCGCACCGTCTGCAAGACGGGCAGCGTGGTTGTTGCCGCAAGCTTTAGTGATCGAAGTGTTAACGAAATATTAAAGAGAAGAGACCGACTGTCTCATGCTGCAACAGCAATGGTTGCAGGCCAAAACCCATGGCTATCAACGGTAAATGAAATGAAAACTTTTCGTTAAATTTTAGCGAATATGATGAGGGGTGATAGAAGAGGTATTATTGTAATGCGTAGAATCCTCATCATCGCCCTCTTGCTGGCTTTGGCAAGCTGCGCTCGGCCGCCCAGCCAGATCCGCAATGCCTGCGCGATCTTCGAGCAGAAGGACGGGGCCTTTGAAAACTGGAAACGCGCCGCCCGCTCGGTGGAGCGCGAATACGGCGTTCCGGTGCCAATCCTGCTGGCGACCATCTATACCGAATCCAGCTTCCGCGCCCGTGCCCGGCCACCCAGACGCTATATTCTCGGCTTCATTCCGTGGAAGCGCGTCTCGACGGCCTATGGCTATTCGCAGGCGCTTGACGGCACCTGGGACCGCTATCAGCGTGAAACGGGTCGTTACCTTGCCCGGCGCACCAATTTCGGCGACGCCGTCCGCTTCATCGGCTGGTATCACTATCAGAGCCACCTGCGTAACGGCATCCCCTTCAGCAGTCCCTACAACATCTATCTGGCCTACCATTCCGGCCAGGACGGCTACCGCCGAGGCGCTTACCGCGCCCGCCCGGAGGCTTTGGCCGGTGCCAAGCGCTTCGCCGCCATCACCGCCGTTTACGAGCAGCAGCTGCGCCGCTGCCCGTGAGGCTTGGCGTTACATCAGCAAGTGTTCTGAAGAGAATACGGTCTGGGGCCGCAATGCGGGTAAAATAGTAACACGACGCAAACATTTTTATATGCCGCTTACCCCCCTCTACCCTGCCGGGCATCTCCCCCTCATGGGGGGAGATCGATATGTGGAAACCACTTACCCTACAGAAACCTTGTTATTTCCAGCATATTCAGTCGCTAAAAAGATATGCCGTATGTGCTTCTTACCGATCTCCCCCATGAGGGGGTAAGGAGTGGTTAGCAAAGCCGATGAAACGATCCAGTGAATCGTTTTACATGACGAACGCTAGCAAGCCAGAGGAGTAAGCCACGGATAAAAACGATAGCGTCGTGTACTGTCAATCGGAACCGGCACGATCCTCTTCTAATACCAAGTCTCGAAGATGCGTCAGCATGTCAGAGCCTTGGTATGAATGGAGGAGCCGGACGCACAAATACGGCGCATGAAAAAACCCCCGATCTTGCGATCGGAGGCTCTCATAACTCTTGGCTTTTACTGTTGGTCCGTTCGTCTCAGGCCGACTGGATTGCCGAGATGCTCCAGCCCGAACCGGGACGGCGCACGAAGGTCCAGACTTCCACCGACTGCTGCGGATGATCGGGATCACCATCCACCACAGCGCCGGTGGCGCGATCACGCATCACATCGATGGCTTCATAGCGCATGGCGACCGTGGCATAATCAACCGTGCCTTCGCGCCAGGCTTCGGCCAGATCGCCCTGCAGAAGGTGCACATCGCGCACCTCGTTCTTGACACCCTTGGTCGCATGTTCACCAAGCTCTTCGGCAAGGTAGGACATGGCTTCCGGCGTGGTGATCCGGCGAAGCGCCGAATAATCTTCCTCTGCATAGGCCTTCTGCATGTCTTTCAGCAGGCTCTCGAAAATCTCCAGATCCTTCGGGCCGATGCCGACATCATCTGTACCGGCCTTAACAACGGCCGGACGAGTGGCACCGAGCGCCGCGCCAGAACCCATTTTCGGAATGGAGAAGCCACCGAAACCGCCAGGCGATCCTTGAGGAGCGTTCCCCGGCTGCGACATATCATTGCGCGAAGCCGGACCGGCATAGGAGGATGCCGTGCGATTGCGGTTGAAGAACCGCATGGCCAGCATGATCAAGCCGCCAATCAGCAGCAGTTGGAACAACATGCCGAACATGCCAGCCGCACCGCCGAACCCGCCGCCGAGCAACATGCCGAACAGACCGCCCATCAAAAGGCCGCCCATCAAACCACCGGCCATGCCGCCGAACAGGCCACGCGAAGCGGGCTGCTGCATGCCGGGCGTTGTCGCGCCAGTATTCGGCGTCATGCTCCGCTGAATGGGGGCTGCCGTCGTTGGGGCCGTGCTGGTCGCGGGCGGCGCGCTAAAGGTGCGCTCGCCACGGCTGCCAAAACTGCTGGAGCTTCCGGCCCGGCGGGCCTCCGCGAAATCGACTGCTGACAGGGTTACTGCCACTCCGATTGCCACGATGCCGATGATCCTGCCTGCTCTTCCCATGACGTCCTCTCTCCAAACCTGCCCGTTCGGGCTGTTGCGCCCAAATGAGCCTTCCTTGCCCATATGGCGATGGACTTGCTTGATGTTAAGGGCCGGATCGCAAAAAACGGGCTAACCTTATGATTGCATCAGCACCAGCCGGATGGAGGCCGCAACCGCGCCCACCACCGCCACGCCGACAATCCAGAAAATCGCAAACCACAGGATCTTCTGTTTCAGCGATTTCGGTTCTGTCCCAATGTCTTGCGCCATCAATGATACCCTTCTTCCGGATCGATCTTGCCTCGGAACACCCAATAGGCATAGGTCGTATAAATCAGAATGATCGGCACAAGGATAGCCGCACCAACCAATAGGAATTTCAGGCTGGTATCGGGCGCCGCCGCTTCCCAGATCGTCACCGAGGTGGGGACGATATAGGGATAGAAACTGATACCGATACCAACATAGCCAAGCACGAACAGCGCAAGCGACGCCACGAAGGGCAGCCAGTCCTTACCGTCGCGCAGCCCCTTGAACACCAGATAGAGGCAGCCGAGCACCAGAATTGGCACGATGACGGAAAACACCGCCGTCGGAAAGGTGAACCAGCGGTCGAGATAATGCGGCTTCAACCACGGCGTCCACAGGCTGAACACGCCCATCGCCCCAACCGTCAGCACGGCGGCGGCAAGCGCATAGCGTTGTGCCTGGGCGCGCAGCGGCCCGACCGTCTTGAACACCAGCCAGGTTGCGCCCAGCAGCGTGTAGCCGAACACAAGAGCGACGCCTGTTGCAATCGAAAACGGTGTCAGCCAGTCCCACCAGCCTCCGGCATAGGCGCGGTCAACGACCGGAATGCCCTGCACCAACGCGCCCAGCGCCACGCCTTGCGAAAAGCCCGCCACCAGCGAACCACCGGTAAAGCCGACATCCCAAACGCCCTTCCAGCGCCGCGTGCGCCAGCGGTATTCGAAGGCCACGCCGCGAAAGATCAGACCAAGCAGCATGAGAATGATCGGCATGTAAAGCGCCGGCAGGATGGTGGCATAGGCCAGTGGAAACACCGCCATCAACCCGCCGCCACCCAGCACCAGCCAGGTCTCGTTGCCATCCCAGACGGGCGCCACCGAATTCATCATCTGGTCACGGTCATGCTCGCTCTTGAAGAACGGAAACAAAAGGCCGACGCCGAGATCGAAACCGTCGAGAATGACATAGGCCAGCACCGCAAAGGCGATGATCGCGGCCCAGAGGAACGCATAATCAAAGGGCATGGGAGCCTCCTTTGCCTTGGGTGTGGTGGGCTGGCCCCGGCGTGATCCCGGCGCTGCGCAGCGGTGCATCGCCAATTTCCGGCGTCGGATCGCGCGGCAGCCGCGCCATCAGCCGCAGAATGTAGAAGGTTCCGGCCCCGAACACGAAGAAATAGACGATAATGAAAGCGATCAGCGATGCCGCAACCGCAGGCGCGGCAATTGGCGAATGGGACTGCGCCGTCAGCAAATGACCGTAGATCGTGTAGGGCTGGCGACCCACCTCGGTAGTGATCCAGCCGCTCAATACCGCGATGAAGCCCGCGGGCCCCATGGCAAAAGCGGCGCGGTGCAGCCAATCATTGCTGTAGAGTGTGCGGCGATAGCGCGCCCACAGGCTCCAGAGACCCAGTCCCAGCATGGCAAAGCCCAGGCCAACCATGACGCGGAACGACCAGAAAATCACCGCAACCGGCGGCTCCAGCTCATCCGGCACGGTATCCAGCCCGGCCATTGGCGCGTTGAGGTCGTGTTTGAGGATCAGGCTGGAGAGTTTTGGAATCTCGACGGCATAATCCACCCGTTTTTCGGCGGGATTGGGAATGCCGAACAAGATGAGCGGCGCGCCATCGGGATGGCTGTCATAATGACCTTCCATGGCCATGACTTTCACTGGCTGATGTTCCAATGTGTTCAGCCCGTGTGCATCACCGGCCAGGATCTGGATCGGCGCAACCACGGCTACCATGCCCATTGCCATCGAAAACATCTTGCCAGCACGGCGCGGCGCGGTCTTGCGCAGCAGATGCCAGGCACCCACCGCCCCCACCACAAGCGCCGTGGTGAGATAGGCGGCCAACACCATATGCACCAGCCGATAGGGGAAGGACGGATTGAAGATCACCGCCCACCAGTCGAGCGGGATGAACTGGCCTTTATCGTTCATGCCGAAACCGGCGGGGGTCTGCATCCAGGAATTGACGGCGAGAATCCAGGTGGCCGAAATCAGCGTGCCGAAGGCAACCATGCAGGTGGCGAAGAAATGCAGCTTTGGCCCGACCCGGTGCAGACCGAACAGCATGACGCCAAGGAAGCCTGCCTCAAGAAAGAAAGCCGTCAGCACCTCATAGCCCATCAGCGGCCCGATCACCGGCCCGGCCTTATCCGAAAACACCGACCAATTGGTGCCGAACTGATAGGACATCACGATGCCCGACACCACGCCCATGCCGAAGGCGACGGCAAAGATCGTCTTCCAGAAATTGAACAGCTCAAAATAGACCTGTTTTTTGGTCCAGAGGTACAAGCCGTTCAGCACGGCCAGATAGCTGGCGAGCCCGATTGAGAAAGCTGGAAAGATGATGTGGAAAGAAACCGTGAAGGCAAACTGTATCCGCGCGAGAAGAACGGCATCGAATTGATCGAACATGGCAGCGCACCTCTTCAATGGAACCGGACCCGGCAGCGACAGGCATGGCGGACACGATATCAATTGAAAATAGAACAGATGCACATGAGATCAATGCGACAAGCCGCCATGCGACACATTGACGGATATCAAGATAGAAGGCCAGAAAACAAAAGCCCGGCAGGGATTTCTCCATGCCGGGCTTTTGCTTGGTAAAAAGACTGTCGATTATTCGACCGCAAATGTCAGAAGCCGGGCCTGCTTGATCGCCGCATTGGCGGTCAACTGATCGAGCACAGCCTGTTCGACAGGACCATCGACATAGAGCAACGCAATCGCGTCGCCGGATTCCTTTTCGCGGCCCAGCTGGAAGTTGGCGATGTTGACGCCAGCGTTACCCAGCGTGGTGCCCATGAAGCCGATCATGCCGGGAACGTCGGTGTTGGAAATGTAGATCATGTGCGGACCGACATCGGCGTCGAGGTTGATGCCCTTGATCTGGATGAAGCGTGGCTTGCCGTCCGAGAACACCGTGCCAGCAATCGAGCGAGTCTGCTTTTCGGTGGTCACGGTCAGCTTGATGTAACCGTCGTAAACGCCGGTCTTGTCACGCTTGACCTCAGACAGCACGATTCCCTTTTCCTTGATCATGATCGGCGCGGACACCATGTTGACATCCGAAACCTGCGCCCGGATCAAGCCAGCCAGTAGAGCAGACGTCAGCGCCTTGGTGTTCATGGTGGCCGTCTGGCCATCATAGAGGATTTCAATTTCCTTGATCGCGCCATCTGTGACCTGGCCGACGAAAGCGCCGAGAACATCGGCAAGCCGGATGAAGGGCTTCAGAAGCGGTGCTTCTTCCGCAGTGATCGATGGCATGTTGATGGCGTTGGAAACCGCACCATTGACCAGATAGTCCGACATCTGCTCGGCCACCTGCAGGGCAACATTTTCCTGTGCTTCGGTGGTGGATGCGCCCAGATGCGGGGTGCAAACCACGTTTGGCAGGCCAAACAGCGGGCTTTCCTTGGCAGGCTCAACTTCGAACACGTCGAAACCGGCACCGGCAACATGACCGGACTTGATGGCTTCGGCCAAAGCGGCCTCATCCACTAGACCACCACGGGCGCAGTTGATGATGCGAACGCCGGGCTTGGTCTTGGCGAGGTTTTCCTTGCCGAGAATGCCGCGGGTCTTGTCAGTCATCGGCACATGCAGGGTGATGAAATCGGCCTGAGCCAGCAGCTCGTCCAGCTCAACCTTCTTCACGCCCATTTCCTGAGCGCGTTCAGCGGACAGGAAGGGGTCGTAAGCGATGACATGCATGCCCAGGCCAATTGCCTTCTTGCAGACAATGCCGCCGATATTGCCGGCGCCGATCACACCCAGCACCTTGCCGGTGATTTCAACACCCATGAACTTCGACTTTTCCCACTTGCCAGCCTGCGTGGAGGCATCAGCAGCAGGCAGCTGGCGGGCAACGGCGAACATCAGCGCAATGGCGTGTTCAGCGGTGGTGATGGAATTGCCGAACGGCGTGTTCATCACAATGATACCACGGCGCGAGGCAGCCGGAATATCAACGTTATCAACGCCGATACCAGCGCGGCCAATTACTTTCAGATTGGTGGCGGCAGCAATCAGCTTTTCCGTGGCCTTGGTGGCCGAACGGATGGCCAGACCATCGTAATTGCCGATGATTTCAGCCAGTTTGTCCTTATCCTTGCCGAGTTGCGGCTGGAAATCCACTTCAACGCCGCGATCGCGGAAAATCTGGACGGCGGTTTCTGACAATTCATCAGAGACGAGAACGCGAGGTGCCATGACGAGGCCTCCTAAAAGAGTTCGTTTGTAACGATCAGGAATGGGAAAGAAAGGTTCCGCCCTGTGGCGGAACCGTAAGAGGATTTAGGCAGCAGCCTTGGCAAGAGTTGCCTTCTGGGTCTGGTAAGCCCAGGTCAACCAAGGCATCAAAGCCTGCATGTCGGCGGTCTCAATGGTGGCACCGGCCCAGATGCGAAGGCCAGCAGGCGCATCGCGGTAAGCACCGATGTCATAGGCCACGCCCTGCTTTTCCAGAAGCGTTGCAATGCCCTTGGCAAAAGCGGCCTGCTCTTCAGCGGGCAGCGCCAGAACCTCTGGATCGGCGATGGTCAGGCAGACAGACGTGTTGGAACGAGTCTCGTCAACCTGTGCAAGGTTGGCAATCCAGTCATTGGCAGCCACGAAATCGAAGATCACTTTGGCATTGGCATCAGCACGGGCAATCAGGGCTTCCAGACCGCCAATCGACTTCGCCCAGTTCAGCGCATCCAGATAATCTTCAACGCAGAGCATCGAAGGCGTGTTGATGGTTTCGCCCTTGAAGATACCTTCAATCAGCTTGCCGCCAGAGGTCAGACGGAAAATCTTCGGCAGCGGCCAAGCCGGTGCATAGGTCTGAAGACGCTCAACAGCGCGGGGGCTGAGGATGAGCATGCCGTGACCGCCTTCGCCGCCCAAAACCTTCTGCCAGGAGAAGGTCACAACGTCGAGCTTGGAGAAATCCATCTCTTGCGCAAAGGCAGCAGAGGTGGCGTCGCAAATGGTCAGACCCTTGCGATCAGCCGGGATGAAATCAGCATTCGGAACGCGAACGCCAGACGTGGTGCCATTCCATGTGAAGACCACGTCGCGGTCGAAATCAACATCGGCAAGGTTTGGCAACAGGCCATAATCGGCATTGAACTTGCGAACATCAGCAAGCTTGAGCTGCTTGACAACGTCCGTCACCCAGCCAGCGCCGAAGCTTTCCCAAGACAGCATGTCCACGCCGCGCTCACCCAGCAAAGACCACAGCGCCATTTCAACAGCGCCAGTGTCAGATGCGGGAACGATACCAATGCGGTAATCAGAGGGAACGTTGAGAATTTCACGGGTAAGGTCAATGGCCAGCTTCAGCTTGTCTTTGCCAACCTTGGCGCGGTGCGAGCGACCGAGCGGGGCATCACTGAGAGCGTCGAGTGCCCAACCGGGGCGCTTCGAGCAAGGGCCAGACGAAAAATTAGCATTTTCCGTACGTACAGCGGGTGCAGTAATATCAATCATAGCAAACTACCCTTCCAGGTATATGGCCTCTCGTTGGGGAGAGGTGTCCCGCCGTCGGCTATAATCAAAACCCTTTTGCCTTGCAAGAAAAAATTCAAACCCCTCGTAATTTCGCGCAGAACCTTGCGCGAACATAACCAAAACAAGTGAGTGGCACTGACACAAAATCTGACACAAAGAGTGCCGATTCGTTCTGATGTTATGGGGTCTCGCACCATTGCAAAACGCGCAAATAAATCTCCAAAATATCGCATTATAGGCGCAACCTTGACGACGAATGCGCCTCTCTGAGTTACGATCGTCTTGCTACGAGTGTAACCATCAGAGAAATTGAGACTGATAGCGCCAGAGTGTTATTCAGCTTGGGAAGCTTCGAGAACGAGCAACAATTTCAGGCTGCCGTGTCACTGAAAACACCTTAGAAAAAGGCCGTGTCATCTCGAAAATGACACGGCCGCGGCTCATAGAAGTGGTTCGGTTGGACGCCCACGAAGGAGTGATTTCCGCATTGGGGGCCGGAAGTCGTCGGTCCGGTATGAGAACCGTCTAGCTTCGGTTAGGATCGCCGGCGATGTCACGTTGTCTGCATCTAAGCCATACAGACATGATCAATCGGCACAGTGGACCCTGCGAGGGAGATGGTGATGCAAACGGAGGCTACGCCGGACACTCAACAGAAGGAATTGCTGACCAGGTGAAGACAGTCCAGCCACTCATCCTGACTTCACACATCGCCCCGCGTGATCTCGAACCGTTCGAGCGCCTGCGACAGCAGCATTTCCCATCCGATCGCAACTTTTTAAGCGCGCATCTAACGATGTTCCATCGGCTGCCGGGGGAATATACCGACCGTATCGTCGAGACCACCAAAGATATTGGTCAGAGAAATGGATCGATCGCCGCAAAAGTCTCCGGCGTCCGCCATCTCGGTAACGGCGTCGCCTATTCGATCGAAAGCCCGCAGCTCCTGGCGGTCCATATCGAGTTACGAGCGGCATTCATGCCGTGGCTGGGCGGACAGGACATGCAGAAATGGCGGCCGCATATCACGGTCCAGAACAAGGTTTCACGACAGACTGCCGGTGCGCTCTACCAAAGGCTTGCCGCCGACTTCCGACCTGTCGTCATCAACATCACAGGGCTGGATCTCTGGCGGTACCTTGGCGGACCTTGGGAGCACCAGACGACGACGCTTTTTCTCGGCCTTAGAGCCACCCACCTGATCTCTCGTGGTCAATTGCCTTAGGCGCCCGGCCAAATCATTCCCCGGTACAAGGATTCGGTCAAATGGTGCGCCTCAACCGTGTGCCGATAAGGCAATCAGGAATACGGGTAGCATCCGGACATTCGATTGACCGCCTTGAAAGAAATGGAACCGTGGACCGCTAGGCCAAATAGTATAAGTGCCTGAAAAGGCGTACTTTATGGCATGAAGTAATGTCTCGAACATCGATATGTGGCGATAGCTGTGTTACGGCCCGGTCGAACTTCTCCTTGCATCGAGCCTTGGACGCCCACGCAACAGCGAGGAGGAGTAGGTCCGCACAGAGTCGGCGACGGATCGAATACACGATCTCAAGACCGCGAATGTAAACAAGCTCTTGGCCATACAAGCTTCCCGTGTATAGTGGACGTCTACTTCGGGGTGAGGTTTTCGTGAGGTTCCGACCGTTTGTTGTGCTAGTTATTGCTGCGGGTTTGCTGAGCCCGCTGACCGCTGTATCGGTCCGGGCAGCGGAGCGGTCAGTGCGTGATATCCAGAAGGCGTTGGTTGACAAGGGCTTCAAGCCGGGCGTTCCTGATGGCGTGTGGGGCAAGAGATCCATCGCGGCACTACGTGCGTACCAGACGGCAAACGGCTTGGCTCCCACCGGCGTGGCGGACCCGGCGACGATCGACCGCCTTTTCCCAACCCCTCCGGCGATAGAAGATCAAAAAACCGCAGTTGCTGGCTCGGAGTCGGAAAACGTAACACCACTACCAAAGGTCCCGGAAGTCCAAACCAAGCCTCTCGGTCCTATTGACGGCTCCGCTTTCAGCACGGTTGAAATCGCCATGCCTTTGCAGCAACCTCAGAGTGCGCGGCAGGTCGACAGCGTTGAGCCGACGGCCGAAGGTGCGCGCGGCGATGCCCTTGCTCCCCGGTCATCGACGGCTTCGTCTGACGGCAAGAACTCGTCCTGGAACTTGGCGCTTGCCGGTCTGGCCGTCGGCGGCGTCTTGTTGTTCTGGAGAAGACGGAAGCAAAGGCGGCAGGTCGCTAGCGCGAAGGGCATGCCCACCGCTCCTGACAGCGACGCCACGACAGAACTGATATGGGACAAGGACGCATTTCGGGTCCTGACGGAGCAGTCCACCTCGCCGTATCAGGACCGCAGGCCGTCAATGGACGCGCACAACAGACACGTCACCGACTGGATCAAAGCGAACGCATCCAAAGCGAAACCCTGTCCGCTGGCGAGAATGACGACTTGACCGATATTACCGATCGGGGGCAAAAGACTGGCGTAACTCACCCCCCGATACCCGCCCAGGCGGGAACCCTGCTGAATTTCCATCGTGCAAAGGCGGCCGAACCAAAGCTGGCACCCCCTCCCCCAAGGACGGACGCCTCTGCCGCCAAAATGGCCGGAGCCGAATGGATTTCGCCGGGCAAGTCCGTCACCGTCTCTTCAGTCACGATATTGGGCGGAATGTTCTATCTCGGAGGCTTTCTCGGAAAGCAGGGAAGGCTGAACGAAAACGATAACTGTCTGGTCGATCCTGGGCTAACCGTGGGAAAAGGCCGCGATCCGGCGGGTGTATCCATGGGATACTGGCCATCATATGGCGGGATGTCCCCGGAAGCCAGAAGGTCCTATCTGGAATGGTTGGCAGGCGGCAGGTCGAATCCAGACGACTACATCGGTTACGTCTTCCTCTACTTCTACGGCCTCGAACGGCGGCTGCTCCTCGACGTCGATGCCTCCGATACAGCCGCCGTGCTGGCGGAGGTCAGGCGACTTCTCGATGTTTACGGCCATAACGGCTCTTTCAACCGTTATGCCACGGAGTTGCTGACCGCAGCCGAACTCAAGAGCGGTGAGCCCTCCGCCCAATTTATCGCCAGGGTCGAGCCTAACGGCTATGAGGTCCCCGCTGCGGTCAAGATCGCCCTCGGTATCCGGGTCCGGGACGAACGTCCGATCGAGGCTGATCTGATGCTTCGGTTCGCGCTGACCCATCCGGAGACTAGCGTCCGCACGCCAGCAAAACGCGTCCCCTCTCTGTTGCGAGAACTCTACCTTCTGGAATTCGCGAAGCTCTATCCGGCGGGCTACCGGCTGAAGGCCGGACGGACGAAGAAGCTCAAGAAGCAATACCAGGCCTGCAGCGGAAGCTTCAATCTCGAAATCAAGGTCCTCGGCGGAGACATTCCGGACATCAGCGACCGGGAAGAGCCGATCCGGATAGCGCAACGGGTCTTCAACGACTGCATGGAGCAGCTCGACGATTACAGCCGCACTCTTGGACGTCTCCCCGGTCTGCAGCCGAATTTGCTCGCCATATCCAAGCTCCCCGAGGCTCTGCGGATGACGGCCGCCGCGAGTTTGCCGGGCGATCCCCTGGCGGGCCTCCGACGTCTCGCCGACCAATCCTCCGAAACACGTATTGACCGTCTCGCCGAGCAGATAGGCATCGAGATGGGGGCCAGCCCCGGCAAGGCCAAGCTCCGGGATCTAAGCCAGGCCCTTTCTGGTTTCGGAATTGGTGCGACCTTCGATCCGGCGTTTGCCGTGAAGTCGTCGGCAGGTGATGACACAGCGATCCTGTTTCCGATCTCGGCCCCCCTCCCTGCGGTGGCAACCGACGCCTACCGTACCCGACAGCTCTCGACGATGCTTGGGATGGTCGTCGGATATGCCGACGGCGATTTTCACGAATTGGAACGAAAAGCGCTCCTTGACCGGATTGCGACCTCCAGAGACCTGTCCGGAGATGAAAAGCGGAGGCTGGAAGCAGATATCCGGCTGAATGAAAAGGACCCCGCACGCCTCGATGACTGGCTCAAACGCCTGAAAGACGTCCCCGAACGCGCCCGGGACGCTGTCGCCGCCGAACTGGTCGCGCTCGCGTCCGCCGATGGCGACCTGCACGCCGACGAGGTCAGGAAACTCGAGGCGATCTTCAAAAGGATGGGGATCGACCAGAAGTCTCTCTACGAGCGTCTTCACGCGGGAAACAGCGCGACACATACAGCCGGGCCCACATCGGCGCCTTCCGCCCCCTCATCGAAAACGGCGCCCTCCCCTTCGCCGACAAGCATCGACCTATCTAGACTTCAGAGCATCCGCTTGGAAACACGGGTTACCTCGAACGTCCTCGCCGACATTTTCGTCGACGAAGAGGAAGAAGCAGTCGCTTTGGTCCTAGAGACCCCGGTAGAAGCCACGCAAAGCGAGCTCTTCGAAGGTCTCGAACAGCGATACGGGGCTTTCCTATCGGAAATCCTTCAGCGTGCAAGCTGGTCGAAAGACGATTTCGAACATCTGGCCCGAGACGCTTCCCTGATGCCTGGCGCGGCGAAGGAAGCGATCAACGATTGGGCGCTCGACCGTTTCGACGAACTCATGATCGAAGGCGACGATGAACTGGACATCAACAGCCATCTGCTTCCCACACCTCCGACAAGTCCAGCAGCTATCAAAGAAAGCATGCCCGCATGACCACCAAGCCACCCGCCATCAAGCCGCGTGACCGCGACACAATCATCAGTGCGCTCCGCGCGGGTGTCGTCCCGAGGCTCGGCCTACAGCACATTCAGGTCGGACGTCAGCGCGAGATCGACGCGCTCATTCGTGACATACGCCGGGTGGGCGAAGGTGGATCGAGCATACGTTTCGTGATCGGCGCATACGGGGCTGGCAAGACGTTCTTCCTATTCCTTGTTCGGCAGATAGCCCTCCAGAGCAAGCTGGCCGTATGCCAGGCCGACTTGTCGCCCGACCGACGCATCCACGCGACCAACGGCCAGGCTCGCTCGCTCTATGCCGAGCTGGCAAGAAGCCTTTCGACCCGCACCGCTCCAGATGGCGGCGCGCTGCGTAACATTCTCGAAAGCTACATCCAGAAGGCAACTGAGAAAGCGCGCGCGACGGGCGTGCCGATCGAGACGGCTGTCAAGGACGGGCTCGGCGATATCCGCGAAATGGTTGCTGGCTACGACTTCGCGACGGTGGTCGCCGCTTACGCCCGCGGATATGAAGACGGGAATGGCACTCTCCAGGATGCTGCCCTCCGCTGGCTCCGGGGCGAGTACACGACCAAGACCGAAGCGCGGCAGGATCTCGGCGTCAGGACGATCCTCGACGACGCGTCCTTCTACGACGGCCTGAGGCTTCTGGCGAAATTCGTCAGGGTTGCCGGGTTCGGGGGGTTGATCGTCTGCCTTGATGAGCTGGTGAACCTCTACAAGCTGCAGAGCGCCCAGGCCCGGAAGCAGAACTACGAGCAGATCCTCCGCATCCTGAACGACGTGCTGCAGGGGACCACCGAAGGCATCGGCTTCATTCTCGGCGGAACGCCGGAGTTTCTGCTCGACACCCGCCGGGGTCTCTACTCCTACGAGGCGCTGCAGAGCAGGCTTGCCGAGAACAGCTTTGCAGTGAACGGCCTTGCCGACTATTCGGGACCCGTCATCAACCTTCCGAGCCTCACCCCGGAAGAACTGTTCCACCTGCTGGAAAGGCTTCGCGATGTGTTCGCAGGTGGCGAGCCGGAGAAGCATCTGGTCCCGGATGATGCTCTCGTCGCTTTCATGGAGCATTGTTCGAACACGATCGGCGACGCCTACTTCCGCACGCCTCGAAACACAGTGAAGGCGTTTGTGGACCTACTCGCGGTCCTGGAGCAGAACCCCGAGGTCAAGTGGAACGACCTGCTGACCCGTGTCGAAGTGAGCGAGGATCGCCAAGGCGCGGACGAGGCGGAAATCCCGGTGGATGCCGACGACGGGGACGACGAGCTTGCAACCCTCCGCCTTTGAGCGTCTCGGCCAACCAATCCGGCGCTGGATCTGGGCACAGAAATGGCAGCGGCTGAGGGACGTTCAGGAGAAGGCGATACCCGCCGTTCTCGCGGGCGGCGACGTCGTCATATCCGCCCGCACGGCTGCGGGAAAGACGGAAGCCGCGATCATGCCGCTGTTGACCCGCGTCCTCGACGACGATGGGCGGGACGGCTTCCGCATCCTCTATGTCAGTCCGCTCAAGGCGCTCATCAACGACCAGTACCGTCGGCTCGAGCCACTATGCGAGGCCTGCGATATCCCTCTCCATAAATGGCATGGCGACGTGTCTGCAGATGCCAAGTCGCGGGCGCGCAAGAATCCGAGCGGGGTCGTGTTGATCACGCCGGAATCGCTGGAGGCGCTCCTCGTCCGCCGGGGCAAGGAAATACGATTCCTGTTCTCCTCGCTGGAGGCCGTCGTCATCGATGAACTCCACGCGTTCATCGGGACCGAGCGGGGCATGCAGCTCCAGTCAATCCTCAATCGCATCGAGATCGAATGCGGGAGGGAGCGGATCGACCGTGTCGGCCTCTCGGCGACGCTCGGTGATATGCGGCTGGCCGCCGACGCGCTCCGACCCGCCGGCGGCGCGAACGTGGTGGTCATCGAGGGGAATGACGAAGGTAATGGCCTCAAGTTGCAGATCCGGGGATACTACGAAAAGGAAGAGGCGCCCAAGGACGACGGCGACGAGAACGACGAGGCCCCGCCCGACAAAGAGGCGGACGAACGGCACGGCATCCCGGAACGCCTGGCGGACGACCTCTTTCGTTTTCTGAGGGGGCACCGGAACCTGCTTTTCGGCGGCTCCCGGGAGCGGGTCGAGCTCTATGCGGATCGGCTCCGCCTCATGTGCGAGGAGAACCGCGTCCCGAACGAATTCTTTCCCCACCACGGCAGCCTGTCCAAGGCCGAACGCGAGGATGTCGAGCTCAGGCTCCGCGACGATCCCCGCCCGACGACGGCTGTCGCGACGACGACTTTGGAACTCGGCATCGATATCGGTGACGTGGAGTCCGTCGCTCAGATCGGACCGGGTTTCTCGGTGTCGTCGCTCAGGCAGCGCCTCGGCCGTTCGGGACGACGGGCAGGAAGCCCGGCCGTCATGCGGATGTTCGTCATCGAGCGCAATCCGGGTCGCGGACAGCATCCTCTCGAGCGCCTGAACCTCGGGCTTGTCCAATCGATCGCCATGATCGAATGCCTCAAGGACGGCTGGTGCGAGCCGCCTGCCCCGACCGGAGTGCATCTTTCGACACTCGTTCACCAAATTCTCGCGCTCATCCTCCAAAAGGGGGGCGTTTCACCGCAGGCCGCATGGAAAATCCTATGCGACCGGGGCCCCTTCAAGTCGGTGGATCGCACGACATTCGCCGATCTCCTGCGCTGCATGGCGTCTGAGGAGAACAAGCTCGTCGAGCAGTCCCCGGAGGGCTTGCTGATGATCGGGGAGTTCGGGGAAAGGATAACGGAGGCGCACGACTTCTACCCGGTGTTCTCGACGGAGCGGGAATACCGGATCATGCATGACGCCAGAACGCTAGGCACCTACCCGCTGGATTCGGCGATCAGGTCGGGGGAGACGCTGATTTTCGCCGGAAGGCGTTGGCAGGTCCTCGAGGTGGACGACGCCAGTCGGGTCATAACCGTGAAACCGACCCGGGGCGGCAAACCGCCGCGCTTCAGCGGTAATGTCGGTGGATTGCACGATCGCATAGCGCTGGAAATGAAGAGAGTGCTCGAAAGCAGCGAGCAGTACGCATACATCGACCGCGTCGCTGTGGAAATGTTGGGCAGCGCCCGGGCGTGTTTTGGTGAACTTGGGCTGGCCACGCGATCGATCCTGCCATACGCAGATGGCGCTCTGGTTCTGCCATGGATAGGAACGAGGAAGTTGAACACCCTGGCTCTCGCCTTCCTCTCGCGCGACTTCAGGACCGCGCAGTACCAGCACTCCCTCGAACTCCAGGACTGTGATCCCGAAGGCGTCAGTCAATGCCTCAAGCGGTGGGCAGCGGGCGATGTGCCGACGATCAACGCCCTGATGACCGGGGTGGCCCGGCCGAATCTCGCGCGCTTCGACAATCATCTTTCATGGGATTTAATGACGATGGTCACCGTTCGGGAGCGGCTTGATTATGGAGCTCTCCAAGAAATTGCCATTAGCCTTTGCGGCGACCACCAGGCCAAATCAGAGATGTAGCCTCAGAGGGCCTTTACATAACGAGGAGACTTAAAGCTCTTGAACGGATAAGAACCAGAGACTCGTTGTTGTTCTTTCCTAATACATTGAATTAACTCGAATTTAATCGACGAAAATCTGGACCGCTGCAATCCTTGGATCGGGGATTGCCTTCTCCCCGCTACGCTGTCCAAATAGACGCGCTCTTGGATCATTCAGCATCGGCGCTTGCGGAGGGCTGAATTGCGCTACCTCGCCATAGGCGGCGCGTTCGTCATCCGTCGTAAGAAGATGAAATCCAGGCTGTCCAAGCGGCTCGTAGTATGTGTAGAAATTCTTGATCGCGTCTTCGATCGCCCAAAGCCGATTGCGATACCATTTTTCGAAGTACCGCTCCTGGAATTGCTCAAACGTGACCAGGTGTATGTTGGTTGCCTCAGCCGCCTCGATCGCACCTGACTGCAAGCCTTCCCGAGAGATGGTGTAGCCTTTATTAGCGCCGGTCTCCTGCATGACTGTTCGAAATGCATGCACGATTTCTTTTGGAATCCTGGCTTTCCAGTTCTTGCATTCGCAAACCGTGACGCTGGTCATCCCATCCACGGTTTCCTCGGCCAGCACATCGACATCGACGCTTCCGCGCGGCAACTTGATCGTCGCCTGCCTCGTGGCTTTCATTCCGCATTCGGCAAGGGTTGCCTGGATCGTATCCTCAAGCTCTTCCCAACTGTCCGGGACTTTCGCCGTAATCAGGGGCATGCAGCGCTCCTCCCATTTGTCGCGGGTAGCCCTAGCCGGGTAACGAAGAGAGACGACAACTCATGTCATGGTTGAACGGCGATCTGCATATTCTTCCGTCTTTAAAGGAGAACCTTCAACGCCGCCTTAACCTAGACCGGATTAAGCGCGCGATCCCGTAAAGGTGAAAAGCCAAGCATGCCAGTGCAGGGAGGGCGGCGACAACGATAGCGGCGTCGGTGATAATGGGTATGTACTCGTTCACGCCTGAGAGTGGCTTGCCCGAGCTATCGAGCCTTTCGCTGATCGCGAAACATGGGCCATTCGGGCATCGTCGAGCATCGGCGATTGTTCGACTCTCCCAAAAGCCGTCGGCCAACGGCGTGCGATCATCCCAGCCGTAGATTCGGCTGTCGCCGTAGCGTATGGAAAACACTGCAAGTGCAGCGATCATCACTGCGGCGAAAATTATAGCCGTGCCCCAGGATACGAGCCGGTTTCTTTGCCCACCGGTCTCGAAGGTTGTGTTCGGCGGGATCAGGATTCTCGAGCCACGGGCTTTCGCGGCCCGAACATAGAGGGTCACTGTCCACAGAAGCAGACCAGTGACGAGCAGGGTCAACAGAAGTCCCCAGTAGCCTCGCGAAACCAGCACGCCCAAAGCAACCGGCGTTCCGTCCGTACCGCCGCGCGCATAAAATACCCATGTTATCGCGAGTGGAACGAATGCGTATCCGGTCCAGGTCCAAAGCTTCGCCAGTACAGACATGAAAAACCCTTGCTTAGAAATTGATGCTCTCAAGCGAGACGTTGCAATCCGCCTTGAAGCCTACGCCGGCGCCGGACAACCAAAGCGCGGCCAGTTCTAATCCTTATTTTTAGCGTACATGGGCGGGTCCGCGCGTCAATATGTCAGAGCGCGGCCCCAGTGTGTTAAGAGCTGTTACGAGGCGGGTGCAAATTCAACCTTGCCAGTCCAATATCCCGATATCGCCGCTGGACTTAACTCCAGATTTTTGGGCGCAACCCTCACGGTATAATTTCGAGTGACGCCGTTTGGCAGCTTTACCGTTCCGGTATTTTCGAAAAGCAGTGGAATCTTCCCGCTCATCAAAGCGCCTTGCGGCACATTGAAACCCTGTGGAAGTCCAAGATCGCCAATGTTCTGAAAACCGATCCTGAGTGTCATGCTAATGCTCGGGGGCGCGACAATAGACAGGTCATATCGGAAACCACCCTCATCCGCGTTCTGACTCAACTTCGCCAGCGTGCGCAGTTTAAAGCTCGTCTCGCCGGTGCCTCCGATATGCCCACCAAAACCACCGCCTGGTGGGCACACATTGCCAATTCCGAATGGCCCGGAAACCCGCCTTCCCCGAAAATGCCAATGGACATCGGCCCGTTGCAAGGAGACGGCGGCTTTTACATTGACGATGATTGAGCTAGGATCGGGCACCTCGAGTCCGAAATTGGAAAGCGTCGCTGCGGCCTGAAACCCATCTGGCCTGCCGAGTTCGGCGAAAGAGCCGCACCAGGTTGGATCATCTTTCCAGAAATAGCCGTTCGCGCCCGTACTCCTCACCGTTATCGTACGCTGCTCTGCCGGTGCCGCATTCAGCACGTCGAGAGCAGTCGTAATCGGTGCCAATGGAAGCGACATTGCGATGTCCGCTTCTGAGACGCGCATACCTTCCATCAGCTTCAGAGCCTCAGCGCGAGCGGCTTCGATCTGAGCCGGAAGCTCTTCGTCAGCCGCACCCACCGTAACGGGCAGCGCGCAAATTGCGGCCACCGCGGAAACATAAACTGCCTGATGGATCGATCGCATCACCTAGCTCCCGTATTAAGAGTTGCATAAACGTATATGCCTTCCGGCATGGCGACTATTCTCGTGAGCTGCGCGGTCACTGTCCCTGAGACCGCCGGAAGTGTCACGGCAGCGTTCATCCCGACTGTCGAAAACGGGATCTGGGTCGTAGGCAATGCAAATGTTTCCGTATGGGAGAGCGGGATTGAGACAGCACCCAGTGCATCTGCCTTATTAATCGCGTCGACAACCTTTGCCTGGGTCAGGTCGCGCACTAACCCACCGACGGAGAAATCAAGGAAGCGCCAAGAAATTCTCGGCACAAGGCTATCAATGTGAATCTTGAGCCGAAGGGTGCCGCCGTCAAAAACGGGTTCAATGCGAGCCACAGTCGACACGTCCGCGGTTACCCCGGACCTCTCGGCCGTCGCGGCGATCGCCAATCCAGGGAAACCCGGACGGAAATCGGCCCTGACGCTCTTCACGAACAGTGCGACGTCTGGGGCCTCTGGAAGTTTCAACTGCGTGTTATCAAAAGCAGCCAAGATATTGTCCAGCATGGACCGGGAAAGAAAGGCCCTCGTGGAAAGTGGATCATGAGCGGTCTTTTGCGCCTCCAACCATTTTTTGAAATCGATCAAGGCTTGGAGCTCGGCTTTCGTTTCGGCCCGTTGCTGCCATTGCAACACAGCCGACGTGTCACGCTCCATAAGCGCCCAGGCCGCCGCTCCACCGAGAATGACGATTGCGATTAATACGAGCAGCAGTTTTTTCATTGCGTGTCCCCTTAATCCCTTAACTCCTCAATCACGCATGTGAGCATATTAGGTAAGTCTCGACAAGTTTTGCAACGTAATTTTGCGGCGCAATTCCCGACAAAATGTAATTAATACCTGTTTGCCGCAGACTAGTTTCTGGTAAATGCCGGCGCTCATGGCCTCCTCTTCACACGCCGCGACACGCACATCCGGAAAAAAGGTGGATGCGGTCACCTTAGGAAGGACACGTCCGAAAAATTCTATTTGATTTCCGTGAAATTCTAACGACAAAAGAGGCTCCATTGAGATACGATTGTGTAGCGTGTACATACCTCCCAACCATCGGTTAAATCTTTCCATGCATTCTTCTATGAAAAGTCCACCGGATCCGATGCTGCACTGATCGCTTCCAGGACCTTCGCAAGGGCATTATTGATCTCACCTCGTTCGGAATGATGCAACGATGCTTCCGCTCTGTCTTTCTGCCAAATGGAGCAGGCACAGTTCTCGTTAACCGGGCCAGACGCACCGGACACGTTAGTTATTTGAGCGCGTCAAGTGTGTGATCCGGTAGACGGAGCGCTGACGAAAGTGCTTTGAGTGATGTGAAAGGAAATGAACCGAAGACCCTGCGCCTCCCGATACTGAAATTTGGGCACATTGAGCTAGTAAACATGCCTAGGAGTGGGATTGGTCTCACAGGCATCAGCCACCATCCAAGATCCTTGAATCCATTTGTTGCCACGGATTGCCAGCAAGACCGGCCGCGGGCATAGATAGCTGAATCCGCAAGCCCTGATATGCTCGATCAGAGACCGCATGACCGAAATACTTATGAAGCCGCCTATGAAGCATTGAAAGCATTCTTCGAGGCGGGAGCCGACAAGGCTATGGCTGCTCCCGCGGTCTGGAGCCTGGCATTCCGGGCGATCTACTCTACGTTTATTCACCGTCGTAGGGCTTCGTCACCCGCCGCAGAGACGCCTCAAGCCGTCGTTCGATGGCGCGGCGATTATGTCGAGCTTGGCCAAGACCTGGCTGGCTGACGGCTGTCTGTGAAATTTTGAATTCCCTAGCCAGCGCAGCGAGCGTTGCACCGTCTTTTCGTTTTTGTTCAATCAATGCATTTCGGCTTGCCTTGTTAGCCGTCATTTCGCGTATCTCCGCTGGTAAGCGATTGAATTGCCTCCATACCACGGCCCAGCTGTTCGTCATTTGTTTTCTTCATCAATAAACAGTGTAGGCTAGGTATCGGCAGGACTTCGACACCGGCGTTTTCTAATCCGGGACGCTTTCCGATGCCACGCAGCGGCTCAAACGTCTCAATAGTTCACTGCTCTCAGTCGCAACTTTTGAACACGTCTGTCTATGGCAAGGGCCGGGTTTGCCGTGACAATGGCATCCAGAAGCGGGTTTATATCTGACGAGCGGCCGATACATGGGGGCCGGCATGCCGCCCAGAGGATGTCGAGGGTAGAACCAGGATCGGCTGCCGCAAGTTGATTGTCATGCCTGGTTAGGTCATGGAGATTGATCCAGTCGTCCGAAAGCACGCTGACGTAGGGAAGCAAGGCCGCAACGGCAGTTTGGAAAGCGTCGCCTGCCGCCGCTGCGAGCGATAAGATCTCCTTACTCACGTCATTCGATAGATACGCACGATCCCGAGGCCATAGCGCTGCGAACGCAGGACCGTAGAGGTTCTTCCACGCCGTACCTCGCTCAGCTTCATCGAGCTCCTCGAGCCAATTCGCCATAATTGTGATAGCCCCCGTCCGGATCTCGTTTGATGCGCTCCGAAGCGTCTGACGTGCCTGCTGCCCCGTGATACCCCGCGGCACGTCCGGATTGTCGAACGATGCAACAACTGCGCGAACAAGATGGGAGGCCGCATTCGCCGCAGAAACATCCTTCTGCTTGCTTTCACGGATCCCTTGCAAAATGAGATCGGAAAAGGCGGTCTCCGCATCGATTGTGAAGCTGTTGTATTCCACAAGAACAGCCCGCAGCCTCAGGCCGCTATCGTCTTCGGCGGCCAAATAATGCCGCAATCGACCATTGGCGACCTGTGGTGAAATACTAAAAACGAAACCGAGGTAGCGCGCGCAGGCGCCTCTGCCCATAGTGCCTGCGTAGGTCTCCGACGCGATCATATGTTCAAGGCGTGCGAGATCTTTGGCGCGGAGATCCTGTCCACTTTGTCTTTGATCGCTTAAGGACTGGAGCAATGCTTCAGCGAGTGCTCCTCCTGCCGAGTTGATGACCCTGTCGTAAAGTTCCCATTCGTCGCCCCAATCTGGGGCTTGCTCCGTTTCAGCAGCGCCCCATAGACGATCCCACCATGTACCCGGAAGGTTGAGCCCCAGTCTAGTCGCACGCTCTGCAATGCTCGCGAGCGGCCCACTTACCGCGGCGAAAAAATCTGGCATTGCACCGTCCAGCACATCAATCGCTTGCTGAAAGGCGGCAATCGTTTCCTGATTGGCTTCCTCGCCTCCATAAGGAAGGATCTGCAGCCAGGTATTCCAGCGCGGCGCAAGTGCCAGATCCAGTGGCCGAGCAAGAAGTGCGGCAAACGCTCCTGCGGGATCCTCCCGGCAGTATTCAGGCCATCCCTCTCGCTCTTCGATGTCATGGCTGACTTCGAGTTCGTCAGCAACCGATAGGCGTTCGCTTGGTTCGGCGGAGAGCAGCCGTGCTGTCTTACCTCGCACCGACCTGACGCCAGAGCTCCATCCCCGAAACTGATCTCGTTCATCGATCTCTCGCGCCAGATATTCGCGTCGGCCACGGATTTCCTCAAGAAGGAAGACAGCCGCTTCATGAAGTTGTGCGTGTTCGCTGATCGCAGTCAGCCGCAGCCAGATATCACGATCGCGAGCCCGAGCGGGCCAATCCACGTCGGCTTGTACTTCCTGCGCGTCTCCGTATCTCAGCGGTCCTTCGCTGGTCACCCGCCCAATCAAGCGCGCTATTGACCCGGCACTTGCACTAGCAAGCTGCGCCCTGGTTACTGAGACAAACTCCTGCGCGAATGACCAGAACGCCTTTGCGTTACACGTCGCCAGGCCGTTAATTGCCTCATCTGGAGAATAAAGAGCCGCATGCGTCAGTCCATGCATCCAAAGACGAGTAAGTAAGTTGAAGTCTTCGTCCGCCCATTGCGAGACGAGGCGCCGCACCGTCGCCGCGTCGGCTTGTATCGCTGCAGGCAGCGCTCCCGTAATAAGCTCCGTAAGGTGCACAAAACCACCGCGGTGAGCATTCTGTCGATGGCGCGTAACGGACGGAACTCCCCAGTCCGTTGTATCGAAGGTATCGCCAATCAGCTCGGCATCCCGAGCTGTCCGGAGGCGACTGATAAGTCTCTCGCTTGCACATTGAAGCAATCGCACGACGTTCGGCGCTTGACCGACTGGCGAGGCAAGCACGTCTCTGAGAACGTCATAACGTTCGGCCTCCATAGAGAAGCGGGCGATGTCAGAGAGCTTGTCTGGCACTTCGGGAAGCTCATCTCCGCGGAACCCCGCATCTATTTGAAGCCGAGGCCCGGTCGCCGCAACCAGGCGCACTAGATCTGTTTCCGGTATGAAAGGGCGGGCGAGCCTGTGCCGCAATCGGAATTCATCAAGGTTGTCGCGCGACTGCTCAGCTGCACTTTCTGCCAGCAGACGCCAAGCCTTCTCCCAAAGCGCTCCATCAGGGCGGTTCCGATCCAGTTCAACCCACAATGCCTCTGCAAGGCAGGCAAGATCTAGATTGACGTATTTTATAGCAGTTGCAAACCGCTGACGGTCCGTCCATTCGCGACCAAACCAACGAGCGAGCATCCAGGCCATGGCGCGATTGCCGAACGATTTCACTTCGGTTGAGACAATCTCAAACCACTCGGGATCGACACAATGGTCGATGAATAGCTCGACAAGGTCAGAGCGTCCGGTCAACGACCATTTCAGCGAGCGCTTGTCGTGGTCATCCGCATTCGTGACAGCCTTTGCCGCAACTCTGGCAATCGTCTCGCGCCGCCACGCGTCCGGATTCTCAACAAGATCGGCCAACTGACCGAGGCTCGTCCAGAGCGGCGCGTACTCGTCTCCTTCCGCTGGCTGGAACAGGAGTGGCTCGACGGCAAGTGACTGCCATGGCGCTGCCGCCGCCTCAGCATTCCCATTCGCCGAACCGAGGGCATACACCTTCCGCAAATCCGAAAACCGTTCACGGTCGCCCTCGAGAACGGTGAGAATATAGCGAACTGGCGCGTCGCTAGCAGTATAGCCGACCAGGACAAGGGTGCGACAACGTGTGAGATCGAAGAGGAAACGGGCGGCCCAGCCAGCGCGGAGGTACGCTTCACCATATTGGGCACTAGTCAACACCAACTCGGTTTGAGACAGACCGAGCTCCGGATCAGCCAGACGTCCATGCAAGTGCACGATACCATGGAACCTGCTGCTTCCGGGTGCCGGAATGTCTTGCCCGGCCGCGCTCTCCTCCGCCGCGAACTCAGGCGTATGCGACAGCATGAGCGCCCGTTCGAAAAATGTGTCGAAGTTGGTGGTGACGAGTGCAGGCCGGCCAACGCTGTCACTGGAGAGACGAAGTATGACGGCGTGGTGGGCAATATCAGGTTCCGCCGGAACCTGAAGGATCTCGGCGGTCGCATCGATCACATCGTCGGCGCGGACGAGGCGCCGAGATAAAGCCCCCAATGCCTCTTCGTATCGGCCAACCGCAAACGCGTGCTCTTCCGCACCGTTTCGTTCCTCGCCTACGCTTTCGTAGACCCGGCGAACGAGGTTGGCGAACGTCGGAAGTTGCGGGGCACTGACCCCCGCGCCGCACAGAAAAACCACACTACCTTCAAGCAGGTCGTTGATCAGGTCTTCAGGAAAGTCAGGCCCAAGGGGGGTAAAAATCATCGTGGACGGCCCTAGCAAGTTTTATGCTACTATAAGATGCGGCGTCTTCATCGCTAGACTTTGAAGTGGGATCGCGCACTTCGCCCACAGGAAAGATCCTGGATGGTTCCGATTCTTGACCAGTCCAATCAAGAAGAGCGTCGTCGAATAGGTCCTTTGAAACTACAGAGCCGACTTACGTTGCCGGCTCCGCTAGACCGCGCGCTTCATACCCTTTGCGGATTTGCATCAGAGCAGGGCCGCCATATCCAAGAAGGACGAGTTCCTCGCTTCGAGGAAGCGGAACTGGTCGTTACGGTCGCATCCGCAGTCAAGTGTCTATCTGCTGCGACGACACGCGTCATAAGCCGTTTAAGGACGCGTTTTGTGGCCGGGGCTTCGGACAGCAATTTCGCCAGCCGGTGCATCGCGGACGAAACCCTGACGGCACGTAGTAAAGCATTGCGTCTGCAGCGCCGGGCTGAAGTTAGGGGTGTTCTCTCAAATTCGCAGCGCAGGACCCAAGGACTTGCGTGAAAGCTGGGCCCCGGGGCTGAACCATACTGGTGTCGAGCCGCAGAGAGCCACGCCAAGCGCCTCCTTGCAGTATCCTTACGTCGCCAAAAACTGAGGTCAACCAACACCGGAAATGCTTCTTTCCTGAAAGCGTCGAAGCCAACAGAGATGGAATATCGCTCAGAGCGATTTTTGATTTGACATTTTCCTTCCTTGGCCTATTTTGTTGATCGTGGTGATTGCTCATAACTGAACCCGTCTATGTGTGGGGCCGGAGGCCCTGTGGGGATGTAAATCCCCGATTCAATCCTGCGTCTGGCTAGGGACCGCGGCACGCGCGCCGCACCCGGCGGGCTCGGGTGCGGCATGTTCGAGGTCAAACGTCGCTGAACAGTCTTCCTGTTTCTACGGGCGCCGGCCATTCCGGCCGGCGGAAACAAGGAGAACTTAAAATGAGCAATAACGGTCATCGCCAGCGGCGGCGTCGCATGTTGAACGCGGTAGTGGTCTTTAAGGTCGTTGTCGCGTTGGGCCAGGCAGCTTTTGCTGTCCTGCGCTTTTGGTCCTGGTTTTCAGACCGGCAATGAGCGGCGACCTCGGAAATAGCCCTCGAGGAGCACGTTATGAGTACAACCAAGCGCCCGATGATGAACGATGCCCTGAGACTGCTGCGTCTTTATCTCGGCCTGTCGCAGAAGGAGCTCGCCACCGCGCTGGAAATTTCGCAATCCATGGTGTCTGAAGTCGAGAGTGGCACGAAAGCCGTCTCGATGGAACTGTTGGAACGCTACAGTACCAAGTTCGATGTTCGCATGTCGCAATTGCTGTTCTTCGCCGAAGAACTCGATGGCCAGCCTATCCCGAAACGAGGAAAACTGATCGTGGCAAGCGGCGTCCTGTCGCTGCTCGAAAAGCTTTCGCCACGCGACGTCTCACATGCGTCGTAAGCTCGTCCGCTCATCGATTGAACGGTACGATCTCGAACGCTCACCCTTCGCACAGCGCCCGACGCAACGGGACATCGGCGATCTTTTGGGCACGACGCGAAATCATTTGCGCTATCTGGTGACCCACAAGGAGCACTTCATCGTGCGCCGTCAGGAGGAAATCGGAAAAAAGAAGAAGCTTCGCGAACTGAAATTTCCGGTAGCTGATCTGCGCGGCGTTCACGAGCGTTTGAAATATCACCTCAACAAGATTAGACAGCCGAGCTATCTTTTCAGCCCGCGACGTCATCGTGGCCAGCGCGACAACGCTGCCCTGCATCTCGGCCAGAACCAGTATCTAACCCTCGATCTGAAGCAGTTTTATCCGTCGACGACAGCCACAATGGTGCGACGTTGGTTTCAGGACGAGATGGGAATATATCCGGATGTCGCCGGGTTGCTGACCCACCTTGCTACCATCGATGACCATGTATCGTTCGGCTCGCCGCTGACACCTGTGCTTTGCACACTCATTCACCGACCGATGTTCGACAAGATCGCCGACCTCTGCGGGAGCCATGGTTTGCGCTACTCGCTGTGGGTCGACGATCTGACTATCTCGGGGAGGTTCGTGCACGGAGACATCGTCTGCGAGATCCGCAAAATCATTGCCGATGCGGGGCTGCGATCCCACAAGATCCGTTTCCGGACTGGTAGCCGTCCGGTCTACATCACTGGCATTGGTGTTGTCGGACGTGAACTGGTTGCTCCTAACAGCCTCAACCTGCGGATCAAGGAGCTCTGGGAAGCTCTCCATCTCGCCGAAACACTCGACGAGCGCGATGACTGTATCCAAGCTTTGCTCGCACAACTCGGGACTCAACGGCATATATGCGGAGCGTCGTCGGCTATCGGACGCAAGGCTGCAGATCAGATGAACGCGCTACGCCAGAAGCGCCGCAAGATGCATTTAGAAGCGGCTGAAAAAGCTGCGGCGGATCGTCTGCCCCGATCGGCAACGATCGTTCAGGCGCCTGAAGACGCACCGTTCGATCTTGGCTGAAGGAATGACCCATCCCGCTTCATGGAAACAGCGCGCTCTTGACCCGCGCAACAAATTCTTCGACTAATCGCGAATCCATTGGCGTTTCGACGACTGATGGACGGCTATCACCGACCTCTGACGGCATCCCCGGATACGACCAGCCCTCAATCTCATCCAATCCCTCGATCGCCAAAGTGATCGCATAAGTGCGTTTCCTGACAGAACGGCTGGACGGCTTTCATGCGGAGGATGCAGCCGTCCTCCACGCCGGCCTCGTCTCGGCGCCCTATGTTACGGTCGACGACACCGGTGCCCGTCACGCCAACCGCAATGTTTATACGACGCATGTCGGCGGCGAGCATTTCACCGCCTTTCGCACGACGTCCTAAACGAAAGTGATCTGACGGTTGTGATTCATAAGGCGTTGTGTTTTGCGACAGCGGCTCTAACCATCGATAAGTATCCCTTATCGATCTCCATAGGGGGACAATTTGGGCTAGCTATCAGCCGATCAATAACGCCCGCACAGAAACTGGAAATGGCCGCGTGAATTCCATCGAGAAAGGAGGGCGTGCCGATGATCAGGGTCGCGATGCTTTCCTGACCGCCACCACGATGACCCGCAATCTTCATATCATTTTGGACAGCAAAACATCCATCCGGATTGCGCCTCTCGCAAGGTAGGATCGGAGAAAGGCTGCTGCGTGGGAGAACGTGGTCGAAAATCCAGCTTCGGGTTAGGCTCTCTGCCATCAGTTTCCGATAGCCGCCGGGAGCCCTTAGCCCAGGTATTGATGCAGTACAGAGTAAAGCACGACCACCACCACCGATAGCGTTATGACGAGGACTATGCGCCTGTTTTGGGCACGCATCTCATGCGGTTCCGGCTGCTTTGCCCCGCAACGCGGGCATATAACGCCGACAGGAACCGGCGCTTCGCATTTGACACACGCAACATAAACCACCCTGTCTCCTCGGGCGCCTAAGCCGGCGCCACTTGCCATTTCGAGAACCGTATTAATAACACTTCCAGAACCGACAGATCGAGACAGGCGGATTGATCCTTGGGAAATCATCTGGAGTCTGACCCACACCTATCGGTAGATATTCAACCCATACGCGCTGCATCAACAAAAACCACCGTCGAGACCTTGATCTTTTGGAAGGCTGGCCTATTCTCGTCATGTATGGCGCGATTGAAACAGTATTGTAGCGCCACAGGGCTGTTTTGACGATTTTTGATGACGTTATATGGGGGGCTTCCATGGACGACGTTCTGTCATCCACCGATTTCATTCAAGCAAGCCGTGTGCTGAAGGTCTCGTCACCCTTGGGCGAAGACCAGCTTCTGCCGGAAAGCATGATGGTGGACGAGGGTGTTAATCGACTGTTCGAGATCACGTTGTCAGTGCGCGCCAAGCGCGAGGCCGTCAAGCCTGAAGAACTGATCGGCAAGCTGGTCGATGTCTCCCTGGAAATCCGTCAGGGTGAACTGGACGGTGATGGCGTACGCCGGCCGTTCAACGGGCTGGTGACCAATCTGTCCGAGGGACCGCCAGTGACGCGTGGATTGCGGTCCTACACACTGACCATCCGTCCGCAACTGTGGCTGTTGTCGCGCCGCTCAGACTGCCGGATCTGGCAGAACATGACGTCCATTCAGGTGATGGAAACGCTGTTTTCCGAGCATGGCATTCCAGCCGCCGCATCCGCCCCTCTGCACAAGACGCCACCGTCGCGCGAGTTTTCTGTCCAGTGGAATGAAACGGATCTCGATTACCTGCTGCGCCGCTTCGAGCAGGACGGGTTGTTCTACTGGTTTGAACATGAGGCCGGCGTTCACCGCCTGAAGGTCAGCGACAGCAAGGTGGCCTGGAGCAAGCCATCGGCTGCGGCAGAAGGTGTCGACAAAGTCAGATTAGCCCAAGGCTCGTCGGACCGCAACCACATCAACGAATGGATGCGGCAGTTCTCCTATGTCCCCGGCCAGCGCGCCGGTGCGGACTGGAATTTTGAGACGCCGAGCACTGTGCCGTTGAATGTCACGCCGTCACTGATCCAGATGCCAGGCGCCAAGCAGCGCGAGCTTTACGAATATCCGGCTCGCATCTCCGATATCAAAGAAGCCGAACAGGCGGAAACGTTTCGAACGCAGGCGACGGAAGCCGATCATGAGCGGGTGACGGGCCAGTCCAATGTGCGCTTTCTGGAAGCCGGCCGACGGTTCACGCCTTACGAGGAGCCGCATCCGGAGCATAAATACGAAGAGCATGTGATTACCCGCATCATGCATCGGGTGGTGGACCGCTCCTATGAGACGGCCAGCAATGAGATGGAATATGTCAACGCGTTCGAGGCCATTCCGTCACGCGTTCCGCTGACGCCGCACCGGGAGACCAGGCGCCCGCGCATCGAAGGTGCGCAGGTGGCGATTGTTGCAGGGCCATCGGGCGAGGAGATCCACACCGACAAATACGGGCGCATCAAGCTCTGGTATCCCTGGGATCGCAAGGCGAAGAAAGATGGCAGCGATACCTGCTGGGTGCGGGTCAATCAGGCTTGGGGCGGTGGCAGTTGGGGTGCGCAGGTCATTCCCCGCATCGGCATGGAAGTGATGGTGTCATTCGTGGATGGCGATCCGGATCGGCCACTGGTGATTGGCGTGGTTCCCAATCCGGCCAATCCCGTGCCCTACGACCTTCCCGCCAACAAGACCCGCATGGTGCTGCGCTCCAACACTCACAAGGGCAGCGGCTTCAACGAGATGACCTTCGAGGATGAGAAGGGCCAGGAGAACATGTTCCTCCACGCCCAGAAGGATCAGACCTTCAAGGTTCTCAACAATCAGACCAGCCGTGTCGACGCCAATGCGCTTCATTCGGTCGGCGCCAACAAGTCGCTGGAAGTCGGCTCGAACATGAGCCAGCAGGTCGGCGGTGGGTTGAACATGGTTGTCGGCGGGGTGGGTAATGCCGCCAATACAATTGCAGGCGGATTACTCGCAGCATTATCGGGCAAAAGTGCCGGGCTCCTGCAGCAGGCCATGTCCTTGGCATCTTCCGCCGCTGCCGATAGTCCATCCTCTGCCGACAAAAATGCCGAGGCGGCAAGCAGCGCATTGGGTTCAACATTATCCTCGAGTGGCGGAAATGGTGCCGACATGGTCTCGACAGCAGCGAGTTATGTCGGTCTCATGGGTGTAGGCGGGCTTGGGGCGATGGCCTCCTCGATGGATTCCGTCCGCACCGGCATCAACGACGCCGCCGTCAGCGAGTTGCGCACCGACGCCGGCGATGCCATGCGCTCATCTGGCAGCAAGCTGGGTTCGCAAGTCAGTTCCATGCTTGGCAGCGGTATTTTCAACACGCTTGTCAGCCGGATGCAGAATACCAGCGTTGGTGTTGCCAAGACCGAACAGGTCGGCGTTGCCAAGGTCGTCACCGTCGGGCAGGTATTCAACGAGACGGTCGGCCATACCAAGAATGTGATGATCGGCAAGGAATTGTTCATCGGCGTCGGCGGCGGCAAGGATAAGGACGGCAATGAACAGCCGCCGAAGTCCATCCTGATCATGAAGGATGACGGCACGATTCTGCTCAAGGGCGTGAAGATCTATATCGAGGGGGATAGCCATGTGCAGGTGACCTCGGCGATGATCGACCACAATTGAGGTCAGGGTCATGCCGGAACTGATCAACAATACGCCGTATCCAAACTTCCGCTATTACAGCCGTGACAACCAGGACCGAGAATTCGGTATCGTTATTGTCAAGGCAACTTATGAAATTGCGCCCTCAGGACGCCTCCTCGTGGCTGAGGAACAGGCCCCGATGGTTTTCACCGATCTCTGCCATGGTGATGTCAACGTCTCGTCCCTTTGGCATCCATCGGACATGGTTCCGAACAAGCCGGCAACAGACGTCATCGTCAACGCAGTGGCACGGACTGCGGGCGGCGATCGTAAACCGTCATGGGAATGCGGCATCGTCATAGAAGATGACAATGGCCCAAAGCTAGAGAAATGGTTGCAGGTGACGGGACCCCGGGAATGGCAACCCCGTTGGAAGCGTGATCTTTCCGAGAGAGAGAAGGGCGAGTGGCGCAAGCATCGGCGTTTGTTTGATCGTTGGATATTGACGGAGCCGGAACCGATCAGCGCGCTGCCGCTGCACTACGAATATGCATATGGTGGTGAGGTTCCGCAGGGCCAAGACGATAACGGCAATCAAGCTTTCGACACCGACACCTGCAATCCGATTGGACGCGGCAAGCTTGATCAGGATTGGAGCGACCACACAATCCCGCATCCGGCCCCTCAGATTGAATTGTTGTCTGAACCGATTGCTCAGCCCTATAAAACCTATTCACCACAGTCTCTGGGCCCGATCCCACCCGCATGGGATCCACGATTGCCGCTGGCTGGAACCTATGACCAAAACTGGATAGACAACATATGGCCGGCATGGGCACCGGATTACAGCTTCGCGTTCCATAATTCGGCTCATCCCGATCTGGTTGTGCATCCCTATTTAAAGGGCACTGAGCGGTTTCGTCTTATTGGGCTGTGCGCGAAAGCTCAAGAGATATCGTTTTCTCTGCCAGACGAGCATTTGTTTGTTGAGTTTGTGGGCGAGGACAACGTTCTTGATAAGAAGAATATGGTTCTCGACACAGTTTTTCTTGATATTTCAGCCGTCTCACGCCGCGACTGGCGTGTATTTTTATCTTGGCGAGTGAATTTTCCGCCTGGCGTCTACGAGCAGGCCATCTTGAACATTGCAGGTAACGAGGACTTTGGCCAGCACGCTGCGTCAAAGCTAAAAATAGAGGCTTAAAATGAGCGATTCCGCCAACGCGTCAGCGCGCAAATGCGCGTCAAACGTCATTGCTTCTAAAGGTCCGGACGTGTGCTGGACACCACGTGGCTCCAGCGTTGTTCCGGTCCCCTATTCGTCGATGGTAACACTCGACAAGGCAATCCGTTATTCCACGTCCGTTAGAAACAACGGCAAATTCGACCTTCAATTAAACTCAGCGGTTCCTGGCGTCACTGGACATGAGCCGGGTACGAAGAAGGGCATTGTCAGCCCTGGCTATAAAGGCATCGCGCTGGTCAACATCGCTTCGCCTTTCGTTTACTCAGAAGGTTTCGCGACATGGGCGCATCGGCAGGAAGCCTGGATCAACCGGCCAGATCCAGGGCCCCAAGAACCGCAAAAGTCGATTGAGACTAAAATCATCAAGCGTGACTGAAAACGGGATTTGAAGATGAGATCCAAGCTGTGATGCGTGGTGCTGATAAGGCTTTACCAGGCCCCCAAAGGAAATATTAAAATAAACAAATGGAAGCTGGCTGTGGCGAACGATGAGATAGGAACTCCAGAGCGAGACGTCACGGGCGACAATGTTGCAAAGCGTAACGCCAACACTGACGCCGATGTTCTGGTCGATGCGACCGCCGCACCCAATCCCTATTATTGTCCTCAATCCGCATTCGAAAAAGAGATCAAGCGGGTTGCTCAATCATACAAGGACAGTGACGGGGAACTGAAGGACCTATTAGCCAAACAGAGTAGCGGTACTTTAGATCAGGGACTAACAAGCTACATAACACCCCATGCAGAACAAAGCCGTCTGGATTATCTGCAAAGTCTCCCATCATCAGAATGGCTTGCTGGAAAAGGCAAAGCGAATGGAGGCGCAGCCTATAACCTGACTGGTTGGGAGGCGCTGAGCTTCCGTGGCCCGCATGAAAATATGTCTCGATTGGAGATGATCGAGGCGTTAGATCAGCAAATGCAGGAAGCTAAGGCTGCAGGAAATCCCGAGGTATTCAAGGCCCTTTGCAAGCAGAAGCAGAATATCAATGCTTCGACGTCGACCGCGGAAATAGACAACCAAAAAATGGTGATGGTTGGCCTTATGGCCGCCCTGCCTATGCCTGGTGGTGCAGGAAGGATGCCAAAGCCCAGCAGCGGCGGACGCGGAATATTCTTTAGACGTGCCCAACCCGCGACGGTCGCAGCTGAATCGCGTGCGGGCCCTGCCGCAGCCGCCAAATCGGGGGCCAACCCCGCAGCAGCTGCTAAGTCGGGCGCCAGCCCCGCAGCAGTTGTCGGCGAACCCGTCTCCGTCGCCAACGGCGAATACCTCGAAACCTGGCGCGACTTCCTCATCCCCGGCACGCTTGGCTTTGACGGCTCCCGCTATATGGGCCTCAAGCTCGCCCTGCCCGCTCGCTATACCAGACCGCTCGGGCCGTGCCAGATTTCCATGTTCGATGAGGTGTTTTCCAACCCGGCGCGTGGCAAGCTGCTGTTTCACACTGCCGATGGCAAAGCGGTTGATTTCGACCGACCCTTCAATTTCCTGCCGTCACTGAATGCCGCCTTTCCGCATCTGGAGCTGAAAGCCCCCTGGCTGAAGCAGTTGGAGCTCAAGGATCGCGGCATCGTCAAGCACTTCAGGCAGTATGACGACGATGTCTACCGGCTGGAAAAGCTCGATGACCTGAACGGCAACAGTCTCACCTTCGAGCGCTCGGATGCTGGCTGGCTGGAAAAGATCGAGGGGCCGGATGGCCTTTCGCTGATTTTTGACAATGACGCGCAAGGCCAGCGCACCCGCATCGCGCTGATCGGCACTGAAGGCTCCGAGCTGGAACTGGCGCGCTACACCTATGATGCCAAGGGACGGATGCGGGAAGCCACCTGCGCCTTCGGCATGTCGGTGCATTACGTCTGGGAAAGAGACCGGGACCTTCTTGTCTCGTGGAATAACCTGACACGCCAGTCCGAAACCCATTTTACCTATGACGACGATGGCCGGGTGGTGCACACCCGCACCAACGGCATCTGGAACAATGACCGGTTTGATTACCGCGAAGGCGAGACCGATTATCTCCCCGGCGGTGTGGAGGCGCAAGCCCAGACCTTCCGCTACGACGAGCATGAAAACGTCACTGCGGAAATCGATGCGCTGGGCGGCGTGGTGGCGCATGGCTATGATCGCCACGGCTTTCGGATTTCGACCAAGAACCAGAACGGCTATGAAAGCCGCACGCGCTACGATGTCCACGGCAATGTCAAGGAACTGACCGACCCAGAAGGCCGCTCGACGGTCTATGGCTGGGGTGACAATGGCGAACTGCTAATCGCGATCGATGGCGCCGGAAACAAACGGACCTACAAGCATGATGACAACGCCAATGTCATCAGCGAGAAGGATGCCGAAGGCCACGAGACCCGACTGGTGCGCGATGCCAGGGGCCGGGTGGTGGAAACCCATTTCCCCAATGGCGCGATTGAGCGGCGGGCATGGGATGCGCATAACCGGCTGGCCTCGGTTACCGATGTCAAAGGCAATACCAGCCGCTTTGTCTACGATGCCTTTGGCCGTCTGGTGGAAACCATCGGCCCAACGGGTGCTGTCACCAAACACATCTACCGGGCCGGTGCGGGTGGCTTTGATACCGTCAGTGCCGTTATCCGTGCCGATGGTGTGCAGGTCACGCGCTCGTTTGATGGTGCAGGCCAGCTTGCCACGGTCACGGATGGCGAGGGCCGCATGTGGCACTATCGCTACGGTGCCTTCGGTGTGTTGCAAGCCATCGTCGATCCCAAGGGTGGGGAGCTGAAACTTGCCACTGATATCGAAGGCCGAGTCATCTCCGTTACCAATGCCGTTGGCCGGGTCTATAGCTTTGAGCGGGATGCAGCCGGACGGGTCGTGGCCGAAGAGGATTTCGATGGCCGTGTCTGGCACTACGCCCGCGATGCCGCAGGCCAGATTATCGAAACGGTCAAGCCGGATGGCGCAAAGCTGCGCTACGCCTATGACAAATCCGGCCTGATCAAACGGATCGAAGGCTTTACCGCCAAAGGCGAGCCGGAAGATATCACGCGCTTCTGGTACGATGCCCGTGGCCTGCTGATCAGTGCAGAAAACAGTGCCGCACTTGTGGAATTCGAGCGAGACCGCAATGGCCGAATCATCGGCGAAAGCCTGAATGGCAGGCGCATCAAATCCAGACGCGATGCGATGGGCAACCGCATTCTGCGCGAGATCACCGGCGCAGGCGGCTCTCTTGCGCAGTATATCCGCGATCCCCTGGGTGCCGTTGAGCAGATGGTGGCAGGTGATACCGAGATCACCTTCAAACGCGATGTGCTGGGCCGCGAAACCGAGCGGCGCATGGGTGGCTTCCACCTGCTGCAACGCTTCGATGCCGCAGGCCAGCTTGCTGCCCAAGCAGCTGGTCCCGCGGTGGCGGGGGGCCTGGACGTCTCGCGGTTGGGCTGGAACATCCCTGGCGGCGGTGGTGAACGCTCGGCCCGTGCCCGGCCCGGACATATCCACCGCGTCTACGAATATGACCGCGCCTTTGCCCCCACCAGCATTGAAGATGGCCTGTGGGGCAAACGGCAATACACCTATGATGACAACGGCCAGTTGACGGATTCTGAAGCCGCCTTTGGCTCGGAACGCTTCCAGTATGACGAGGCGCGCAATCTGGCTGGTGCCTCGTCGTCTGTCACGATTGCCGAACAACCCACTCCCTATGGCCGGGCCTTTGACGAAACCTTCGGCTCCATCGTCCCAGCACCCAAACCCAGTGGATGGCAAACATCTGCCGGTGGCGTGGTGCAGATTGCCCGTGGCCCCAAGGGCGAAAAGATCCAACTCCTCCATGACGATTGCGGACGGCTGATCGAGCGGCGGGTGGAGCGCGACGGTTTCCGGTCGCAGCGCTGGCGCTATCGCTGGGATGCCCATGACCGGCTGGTGGGCGTGACCACCCTGGAGGGCGAGGAATGGCTGTTCCGCTACGATGCCTTTGGCCGTCGTGTTTCCAAGGTCCGCCGCTTTGCAGAGAAAGACCGCCACAGAGCCGCTCTGCGCTGGCCAAGCCTTGTCAATGGCGATGGCGTGCCACGGCAGACGAAGACAGCTTCAGACGCCACCGATACGGATCACGACCTCCCGGAGGTGGGAACGGCCTATCTCTGGGACGGCGACCACATGGTGGCCGAAGCACCGCTGTCTCTGGATGGTCACATCGCCTGGGATCAGGCCACCCACTGGCATTTTGAAGCGGGTAGCCATCGGCTGCTGGCCAAGCAACTGCCATCAGGCGAGATGCTGGCCATCGTCAGCGACCACCTCGGTACGCCGAAGGAGATGTTTGACGCCAAGGGCACGCTGATCTGGGCCGCCGATCACCACGTCTGGGGTGCCATCCGCACCACCAAAACCTTCGGCTCCCTCGCCGCCCTCCCCAAACACAACCGCCCACCGGACGAACTCCACTGCCCCTGGCGGTTTCCAGGGCAGTACGAGGATGCCGAGACCGGCCTGTGCTACAACCGCCATCGGCATTACGATCCGCTGACCGGGCAATATGCCTCGCCAGACCCGATCGGGCTTGCAGGCGGAGATCGGCCGCAGGGGTATGTCGATAATCCAAGCATGTGCCTAGATCTTTTCGGCATGGCTCAAACGGTCGGGCGTTGGATGTCGAAAACCGAGTATGAGGGTATGAGAGCTTCTGGACGAGCTCAAGAGGGCGGTGGTGGGCAAACTTTCGTTGCAACTTCAGGACCTGATTCATTTAGGAAGCAAGCTCCACCTGGGAGTATTTATGTTGAGTTCAAGGTGGAGAGTCGGCATTTGCTAAAAGGTGGGCGGGAGGACTGGAAGAAACTTATCGGACCAAGTGCCTCCGCGTCGCAAAAGCGAATGTTAGAGAAGCAGGGAGGTGAAATACTTCCGAGTGTTTATGATATGCGAAAGATAGAGGTTAAATAATATGGAAATTCAGAAACTAAGTGAAAACTTAATTAGCGAAATAAACAAATGTGACGCGGGGTTTATAGTAGATGTTGGCGTTCATAAAAATGGTGATTTTGGTGATCTCATCGATATAGATTTTTCAAATGGACGATTGATGGGCCACATCGCATTGTGGTCGAACGGATATGTATTCTATAATTTATTCGATGATACAAAGAGTGAAAATTGGGAAATTATTGAAGAAACTCATTTGGATGCAAGTGCGCTCGAAAATAGTGAAATTAAAATGGATTTAGATATATTATTTTCTAAAATACGAGAATACATATAGATATAAATTGAATGATAGATAATATGTTATTAACAATTAATGAAATTACATTTCAATAAAAAAGAACCCTGAAAGAATATTTCATTTTAACACAGAAGGTAAAGCAATGAAGCAAATATTCTTCTTTGCAACACCTGCCGACATTAAGCCAGTTATTTATGCTCTTGAGATGGATAAAGATCTCGGATTTGTCAGAGTGGGGATCCATGATAGGCCCGATCCCCCGATAGTATCCAGCTCCGAAATATCGCAACCCGGAATCGCTACCAACGAGACAGCAAGCGGATCAATTTCCTATCTCATAGTTCCTCGGGGCGCGCATTTACAAACACGCGAATATATAAATGAAGAGTCAAGCAGGCCTGGAACGAAAGAATGGAGCGTCTATAACGGGTTTAACGAAGAATCTGTAGAAGTGACACTTGCTGGCCTTTGGAAAGAGGGCACCCTCTTACCGGGAAGCGTCAAAACAATGCATACGACAAAATGGGCGCAGGCTATAATGCGAAATTTCCAGAGCGAGTTAAAGAAGGAAGATTTTAAAAAGGTCCAATCATGGTGGCTAGGCCGTGAAGCACTTCAAATGTTACGCACTGGAAAAAGACTAAGCGTAACTGCTGTCCAGTCGCCTCCAGAGTACGATTTAACTCTAGAGAACCTTCCAGTTGAACTGAGGTAACTTAAGCATATTGGATGACGCTGACACCTACGCGCTGTTTCGCGAAGAGCATAACGAGAACCACGGCGCCGGCTGGTGGGTGGATTTGAGGCGACGCGGCATCCGGGTCGTGCGGCTGTTCAAGGACAGCATCTATGGGTCATCACAGGCGAGCTATGCCCAGGCGAAGATTTACCGAGATGCCATTATATCCGTCCTGCCACCTGCCACCAATCATGAGCAAGCCGTTCTGCTCCGCAAGAATAACAAGAGTGGCATTTCAGGCGTGCGCCACGTCGAACTGGCAGAGGACGAAGCCTGGGAAGCATCTCTCCTTACCCGCACAGAACACAAGCGCGAGAAGTTCTCCGTGCGCGAATATGGTGAGGAGCAAGCAAAAGCCATGGCAATCGCACTGCGCCGAAAATGGCTGGAAGAACTACCGGTCAAACACCTCACTTATGCCGAACACTCAGAAGAGATGACCCGGCAGTATTTCGGCGAGCAGCTTGCGCCCGTTAGCGACGTCTTGCCCGAAGTCAGCATCACCAAGACCGAGGCTAAGGCACGCCTGAAGGCAATTAACGCTCATTTCGATGCGCTGCGTCCTCCAAGGTTGCGGGTGCGTGTGAGAAGCTACCAGGAGGGCAGACTTTCAGTCCACGTTTCCGACGCTGGCTTTCCCGCCCAACGTAAATTGGTCATACTCAATACAAAACGTCTGTCGACCGGTGAAACTCTTGCCATGGCCGGCAACCGGATCATGGGGCTGATCACGGCGTTTTATAATACCGATGTCGCTCATTGGTTCATGCAAACCCACAGCCATATCCTGCTCGATCCGGCACGTTACGATCCAGACGACGGTTTTAATGTCCTGCTGTTCGTGCCTGTAGAGATCGCAAAACCGGCAACCGTGATCGATAGACCGGTCAGCCAATGAGGGCGGGTTCTAAGCAATACTGCCCGTCCTGGCACTGAGACATTCACCTTTTGTCTTGTGTTTCCCTAGTCTCCCAGAGTGGCTTTTTGTCTCCAATTTCCCCTCGCTACACACGAATGACTGACGCCGGTGCGGGAGGCGGATCGGGTTCAAGGCTAACCCACCCCCCTGCCCCCGGGCCACGAGGCTATCTGACCATCGTCCAAGGGGTCTCCACCTTGCAACCGACGACCTCAGGTCGCGATGGCATCAATACCCATGGTGATCTCACTCATTCCACCAAACAGCGGAACATCCACCACCACCTGACCACGCTTCGACAGCACCTTGCGCACCGTCACCACGAAGTCGGCAAACGGGCCGGAGCGGATCGTTACCTGCTTGCCCAGCACATCCGGCATCGGTGGAACGTCGCCCGCTTCCATATGCTTCCTCTCCGCAGTCTTGGCCGATAGGAGCAGCTGCCGCATCAAGGGTTCCGGCATCAGGTAGGGCTTGCCATCCCGACCCATCAGGCTCCGCAGCTTGGAGGCCAGCATAAGACCGACATAGGCTTCATTGTCCGGGATCACCTGCACGAACAGATAGCCACGGAATAACGCCCGCTGGACGATGATCGCTGGCTTGCCGCGCCTGGGCGGTAGTCTCAGCCGCTCGCAGGGGCACCAGCATTCAATGCCCTGCTGTCCAAGGCTATCGCGGATCACCTGCTCCATGCCGATCTTGCAGCTGGCCACCACCCAGCGGGCCAGTTGGTCGAAGTCCGGGCGGTCGCGCCTGGCCATGGCGATCTGGCGCTTGCGCCTGGCCTCAAGGGCTTTGGCGTCCGTCAGCTTCGAAAGCCTTTCGTTCGAGACGCTATTCAGAAGTTTGCCGTTATGCTGCATCATGGGTACGTCCCTCGCTGAGGCTGATTTTGAAGTGCTGAAGGGCGGCTTCGACCGCCGCATCGAGATCGGGCTCTGCGGGGTCGACCGGCGGGAAGTAATTCCACTCGCACCGACCATCGATAAACATCCATCCCCGCCGCTCATGGAGCCGCCGCCAAGCGGCAAACAAATCGCTGTCTGGCTTGAATCCGACAAAGCCGGCCACCAGCGGCAACAGATCCGCCGAGGTGACAAACTGTTCGCCGCGAAGGGCGCGGTCTTGCATTTTGACCACCAGCGGCCAGCCGTGCTCCCGACGCTTTTCCCAGATCAGCGCTTCCCGGCTGATCGCACCGGAGGCAATCCGCCGCTCATCAAAAGCCGTGATGAAGAACGGGCCGGTCGGGTCTGACAGCAGGGCCTCCAAGCGCCGTCCCATCCAAAGCTTGCCGCACGGCTTGGCGACCACGCGTGCTGGCTCCTGGGTGGCAGCCAGATGGTCTGGCAGGTCTGTCCATGCCCGTGCCTTGAGGTAAACGGCGGGCGCTGTCAGGTCATCGCGCTTTGCCCAGGCCAGATAGGCTGGTGTTCGCTCACTGCAGGCGTCCCGCTCCTCAGCCGACAGCGCAAACCAGGCATTGCGGGCAAATTCGGGACTGCCGGGCTTGGGCCAGAGTTTGTACCAGGCGTCAAACTGCCGACCGATCCGGGCTCGCTCAGTCCGCTTGGCTGCCTTATCGTCCGCAGCGGGAACCGCATTGCCTTGCAAAACCGGCTCGCAAACTCCCTCCCCTTGGTAAGAGTCAGTCTTTGCTAGATCTAAGTTATTACTAGGTGCCGATTTTACCGGCGACGGTAAAACCGGCGACGGTTTTGCCGGCGACGGCGTTTCAGTCTGCGGTAGAAATGCAACAGTTTTGGTTGGCGCATCGGAACCGTCAGAACCGTCGGATTTGGCCGAGGCATTGGAGGCTTCGGCGTTGCCGGAAGCATCAGAGGCATCAGCGGTGTCGGAGGCATTAGAGGTATCAGTGTTGTCGGCGTTGTCGGCGGCACCGGTGGTGTCAGAGACGTCGGAGGCATCGGTGTTGTCAGAGACGTCGGAGGCATCGGTGTTGTCAGAGACGTCGGAGGCATCCAGGACCGCCTGGCGTGGCTCGTCAAAGATGACAAGAACCGTTGCACCGAACTTGCCATCGGCACGGGTCTGCTCCCGCTGCGCATAGCCTGTCTCCACCAGCTCCGCGATCATCTTGCGGGCCTTGTCGCGCCCGCAATTGCCCTTGCGGACGATGTCACCGATCACCACGGTCCAGTTGTCGGGTTTCGACAGCAGATAAGACAGCAGCCAGCGGGCCTCCATGGAGAGCCTCGCATCCTCAAACACATGGTTGGGAATGGCGGCATAACGTGCATTGCGCACGCCGCGCCGGATTGTCGCTTCGCCGCTCACTGCCCACCGCCTTTGCGCACAACATCCAGCAGCGCCGCCCTGCCCGCACCAACGGACAGCAACACGCTATCGCGCCAGCAGCCTTGCTCGGTGCGGGTGGAATTGAACGCTGCCAGCTCGGCATCGAGATAGTCAACGCCGGCCAAGAACCCAGCCGTGCGCAACACCATGCGGATCGCAGCGTTGTCGCGGTAGATCACGCCCTGCGGTACCCTCAGCAGCCAATCGGCCCGTTCCGCGTCCGTCTGGCAATCGCAAAGCTGCTCGATGATGGGAAGAAGCCCTGTCATCGGCCAATCTCCCGCTCCACCTTGCGTGCCAGAGCGCGATAGGCGTCCATCTGCTTGGACAACGCCGCCTGGGCGGCCTTTTGCGCGTCCACGGCCTGTGTTGCCGCTTCGCAAGCACTGGCATAGGTGCGGAACTGGCTTTCCATCCTGGCGCTTTCCAGCAGAAAGTCATCAAACAGCGGATTGGAGCCGGCCTGGCCGAACATTGCATCGCGTGTGACGGACACCCAATCGCGCGGCACACCGAGATCCTTGGCAACAATGCTGTCTGTCCAGGGCGCTTTATAGGCGTCCTTGCCATAGACCTCATTGAGCTTGTCAAAGATGATGGCGCGATCCTCGCGGCTCATGTCACGCGGCTTGTCCGCAACCGGTGCTGTGTTCTCGGCCATGATAATCGCTCCTTTGCGCTTGGACGGGCTGGCATGTTTTGGGCAAAAATCCTCTTTCGGACTGCTGCCGACGACCCACCCTTTGGTCTGGAAATGCTGGATGGCCGCGATGGACTGCTTGACGATGATCCCGGTGTGATGCGGGAAGTAGGAAACGACGTCGCAGCACCCGCAGGCAATCCGCATCGCCTTTGCGGTGCGCTTGCCATAGGGAATAGAGACCTCTGGAAAGTCACGACCGGTCATGCTTCACCCCCGCCGCGCAGCCACGCCTCGTACTCGCCATAGAGCGAGAGCCAGGCCGACCGTGCGCGGTCATCTTCATTGATCTGTTTTTTGCTGGTGATGCCGAGGCGATCCTTGAGGGCCGCGTCGGCAGTGTCTTTGTCGTCAACCACGCTGCCGCTGTTGGTCTCGCTTAGAAACCGGTGAAAGGCTGCGTGGGACAGCAGAATGGAGGCTTGCGCCGCGTGGTTTGGCATCTTGCGGGCCAACGCCGGTGAATGGCTCTGCACCGCCAGCTCTTGGCGCAGATCGCGCACGGCAATCGCTGCCCGATCCACAAGACGAAGAAACAGGCGCAAATGATCGAGCGCTCCACAGATCAGGTCACGTTCGTCATGCAAGGCGGCCGGATGAATGGTGGCAATATGCACCTGCTCACCCATCAGCCGATGCACCACCAGGCGCAACCCGCCCCGATCCGCTTCCAGCGTCCAAACATCATCATGCAGACGCTCTGCCGACCCCTTGAGCCGGTTCACCGTCGAGGCTTCGCGTTGGCGGTTCACATCTTGCATGATGCGGCCACCTTGTTCGCTGCGAGAATAAGGGAAAGCCCGGCAGAACCGGGCTTGGGAAACTTGACTGACACATAACCGGCCATCAGTTCGCCCTCATCAGACGATCAAGATAGGCTTGGCCGAGGCCGGTCAGCAGCACCGTCTTGTGATCCTCGCGGATCAGCACATAGCCGCAGGCACGGCAGTCATTCGCCAACTGCCGGTCAGGGCCATCAGGCACGATCAGCTGACCACCATGGATTTTGAGCTTGCGCAGAAAGGCCCGTGCCCGCGCACTCAAGGGCCGCTCGAATAGCGGGGTCAGGGTTGCGTCGATCATGGCTGCTCTCCCACGATCCGCAGGCCAAGCTTATCGCCACCCCTCGCCTTCACACCGGCCAGCGCCTTGCGAAGTGCTGCAAGACCGACTTCCAGTTCCGCCGCATCCCGGTCCATCTTGGTGGCTTCCGCAGGTGTCACCACCATGTCGGAGATCGCCACCGCGCCACCGGAAATCAGATCGCCAGCCCGGCGCACCATCTCCGAATAGGCAACGACGACACCTTGATCCACGGCCTTGTCACTTGCCGGATCAGTCAACCGCCGCCCGCTCAGTTCTGCCATGGCCGAGGTCACGACCGGCACCCCGCATTCGCTCTCCAGGGCATAGACAACCGAAATCGGCATCAGGTCCGTATCACGCGGGTTGTTCATCCGTCCGATATGGCTGGCAGACACCGATGAGATCTCCGACGCCCGCTCGATACCGCCGACCAGCCTAATCAGGTCGCGTTGCGCCGCTTTGATGCGATGAAACCAAGCGCTTGTGTGCATAAGACAAAACCTTTCCCGCGCCGGGAAATCTCCGGCGTTTTTCCCGTGGTGGGAATTGATCAAAAATGTGAGGAATGGGCCGTCAGATACTCAGGGAGGACCGCATGCAAACCGAAACTTGCCCGCACCAGATCGGACGCCAAACAACCTGGTGCGGGCCGCGCGCAGCCGGGAGGAGAGCCAGCGCGAACCGTATGGAGGAAAGGGCCGCACCGTCATTGGGCGACCCCATTAGGAACGTCAAAGAAGAAGCTATCGCTCCACGAAACCCCGCGCTCAACAGCCGCACAGCGTATCTTGCTCATTTCATCAAGCGATGGCGACACGCCGCGTTCCCAACGAGAGACAGTCGACTGAGACACATCCAGGATGGCTGCGAATTCAGACTGACTGACGGAGAACACCTGTTTACGGATAAATTGGATCGGACTCATTGGCGCATAATATGCGCAAACCGATATTTTTCAACGGCGATTTTATCCGTCAACGCATTTTTTAAATCCAGGGATCTGTAATATGCAGAAACGCATGGATATCGCGACATATATTGCCGAACTGCTCAGCATGAAAAAATGGAACCAGGTCAAGCTGGCCGCCCATTTTGGCGTCTCTCAATCAACGGTAAATCGATGGAAGTCTGGCTCGGAGCCGGAGGGACATCACCGGGATGCCATTCGAGACCTGCACAACAAAGAGTTTGGCAACCAAGATAATAAGCCATTCATGCGGGCGAAATTGATGGGCAAGGTCGGAGCTGGCCAAGAACTCTATGCGATCGATGATGGTGGACAAAGCTACGTCGATGCACCGGCGGACGCGCATCAAAATACTGTTGCCGTAGAGGTTTCTGGCGAATCCATGTATCCAGCCTACGAAGAGGGCACGATACTTTTTTACTCCAAAACCTTGCCGCCATCAGAATTAGTGAACAGGCGTGCGGTGGTGCAGCTTGGAGACGGGCGGATTTTTGTTAAAACGATCCGCCCAGGGAGTACACCCAACACCTGGACTCTCACGAGCATCAACGCCCTTTATCCTGATATGGTTGACCAAATCGTGGAATGGGCAGCTCCCATTGATTGGATCAAGCCTCGGTAAAATATTCGAAATATCCGCGCCGCCAAAAATAATTATGCTTTTGCGCATTTTTTACTTGATCATGTTTATCCGTTTGCGCATATTATCCGTCATCCGCATCATTTGACGGATAACCAATGGCGCCGCCGGAAGGCACCCCACCCCCAAAAGCCCTACCCATCCGGCGGCGTCACATAAAGCGAGAAGAGGATCGTCGCATCCTCAAGCCAAGGATGGAAAATCATGCAACAGACGTCCACCGTCACCGCCGAAGACAAGCGCGACCGCGAAACAATGTTTCAGCTCTATCAGGAGCGCGGCCCGCAGACCGAGAAAGACCTTTTGAGCGCCGGGATCTGCAAGGATAGCCAACAGCGCAATGCGCCGGCCGTCGCCGAGCGTATCCGACTTACCGAAGTCGCCTGAACATCTGATTTCGCTCTTCCACGTAGCCCGGCGGCCACCTTCTCCCGTTCCATATGAGGCGACCAGGCCGTATCCCGCCCAGTACCCGAAGGTGCCGGCATGACAACCCAATCCCCAAAAACAGCGCGCAAGCCGCTCTTCAGCGTCCGCTTCCGTGACGGCCACACCGTAATCACCACAGCCGACAACAGTCTTAAGGCAGAGCAAAAAGCTCTGCGCACCCGGCCCGGCTTCATCGAGACAATTCGCATTATCAAGGGAAAACGTGATGCGTGAGACCGAAGCAATCAAGGGCGCAGTCCCGCTCCGCGAAGACGCAATCCAGCCGGCCCGCGCGATCGCTGCTATCCTCCAGGAAAAGATTTGGCCCAGTTGGCTTCCGGGCAAACAACGGGCACTCGCCAAGATCTTCGCAGGCTCATGCGACAACTCCATGCTGTTCATCGCCACAGCCAATGCATGGACCATCGCCCTTGATGACATCGAGCGCCGTGACGCCGAAATCGAGCGGTTGAACGGGATGGTTCTCCATTTCTCTCGGAAATATGCCAACCTCACCGGCTATCGCGACGAACTACTCAAAATCGCAGCCGAGGTTGGCGAGCCCGGCGATCCTTTTGCCGCCTGGGAAAGCGTTGCCGCGATCAAAGCCGAAAACGAACGGCTAAAGACCCTCGTCACAACTCACAAAGCCGCCGCCTCTGTTTCGAAGTTCGAGGCAGCGGCTCCGGCACCCCTCTTTCCAAATTCAGGATGCGACACAACCATATGTTCGTCTGTCGAATCTGGCTTGCGTGATCGTGCCATTCTATCATCATCGTGCCACAAATCATCGGAGGGAGCTTCCGATGCCTGACGCAAGCCGCCGCCAAGAGATCCGCGAACGGATTATGTCTCGCGTGATTAAAAACCCCCAAACAGGTTGCTGGATCTGGTCAGGTCCGACCTCCGGCAACGAAGGACGCGGCGCGGGTTATCCGCGCATGTCGCTGAGTGGGCAGACGATTGCCGTCCATCTCGTCATGTGGACCAACGAGTTCGGTTTCATTCCCGGCAAAAAAGAGATCGACCACGTATGCCGCAACCGGCTTTGTGTCCGCCCGCATCCCGATCACCTGGAGCTTCTCACCAAGAAGCGAAACGCCCTTCGGCGCGAACAGGCAAAGCGGACGAAGCAAGAATTTGTATGCGAGGAGATCCCGCTATGACCCTACCCAACGTCTACAGCCCGGAACAAGTCGCCAGCCATCTCAATTGGTCACCGCGCAAGTTGCGCGAGTTTGCCCGTAGAATTGGGGCTTGTAGCATACTTGGCAATCGCATGACATTGACCGATAAAGACATCAACACAATCATGGAGGCAAGCCGCCCGTGTCACTCACGTTATACCTCAGAGGCGGGTACTACCACTACCGAGGCACAATCGAGGGTGAGCGATTCCGTGGAACAACCGGAACAGCGGACAAAAACGAAGCGAAGCGCTTCATCATCGAGAAGCAGTCTGAAATTCTCCGGCAAGAAACCGACCGCAAAGAGCGTGGGTTTGGTCGATTAAAATTCAATAGGGCAGCAGAGATTTACCTGCAAGCAGGCAAAACCGCCCGGTTTGTGCAAGAGATGGTAGACTTTTGGGAAGATACGCCGGTCAATAAGATCACATCCGGCAAGGTGCAGCAGGCAGCTATAACGCTCTACCCGAAGGCAGCAGGCGCAACGCGTAATCGCAACGTCATTGTGCCAACTCAGGCAATCATAAACCACACCGCCACGCTGGATATGTGCCACCCGATCAAAGTCAAACGCTTTAAAACCGAGACCAAAATTAAAGAGCCAGCAACGTGGGAGTGGGTCAAGCAGTTCATGGCCCACGCCAACCCGCACCTTGGCGCGGCCTGCTGCTTTATGTTCCTGACCGGCGCGCGCGTGACCGAGGCAACAAACCTAACATGGGCAGATATTGACCTGCTGAATCTCAAGGCATTGATCAAGCAAACCAAGGTCGGAAAAGAGCGCCAGGCGCACCTACCGCCAGAACTGGTTGCTGCCCTGATGAAAATCGAAAGCCCCCGCGTTCCAGCAGAAAAAGTCTTCAAATATTCTTCGCGCCACACCATGAAGCCGCAATGGAACAAGGTGTTCAAGCGCACCGATATTCCTTACCTCACGTATCATTCATGCCGCCACGGCTTTGCCACAACGCTGCTACACCGAGGCGTTGACCCGATCACCGTTGCCAAGCTTGGCGGCTGGGCAGATGCACAGCTGGTGTTCCGCACATACGGCCACGCAATGCGCGATGAGACGATAACAAACGTCCTGACTTCTGACACAAAAACTGACACAGCGAACGTACACAAACTCAAAATAGTGAGTTAAATCAATATCAATCATGCAAGGGATTGCGGGGTAAAACGTCTCTCGTTGGGGAGAGGTGTCCCGCCGTCGTTGCTAATCGAGTTCACGATTTTCGTCAAGCGACTTTTATGGGCTAAACAGCGACAATCCGCCGCCGCCAAATCCTCCACAAAGCGGGACGTCTACGCGAAAAACGTGCGCCAAGTTGCATCTCCGCAACTTTATTGACCGAGATCAATAGCCGCCAGCCAGACCCATGCAACATCAGCCTACACGCAAAACAAACCCTATTGAGGTTGGCTATGACAATGGAAACACTGTATTCCGCACCCAGCAAGTCGGCCAAAACCCGGCTGTTCCTTCCGATCATGGAAAAATTCTATCAGGGATTTGCCGAGCCCCTGGCCTTCACCGCTTTCCGGGTGGCCATCGGCGCCATGCTTGTCATTGAGGGCTATCCGAAAATCATGGCGCCCATGGCCCAGATTGGTTTCGTGCAGAATCTCGGATTCTATCCCGGCTGGCTCTGGTCGCCCATGCTGGCTGCCATGCAGTTTTTCGGCGGTTTCCTGATTGTAATCGGGCTTTTTACGCGGCCAGTCGCGCTCGCCAATGGCATCATGCTGGCCATCACCCTGTGGTTTCACGTTAAGTTCCCCTACGGGCATGCATTCCTAACGCAAGAAGGTATTGACGCCCTTAAAAGCGGCGCCACGTTGTTCACCCCTGAAGCCGTCAAGCGGCTTGCCGATGGCGGCACCACCTTCCTGGAACAGGTGCAGACCAAAGCCGAACTTGCTTCGCTGTTCTGGACCGGCGGTGCGCTGTTTTACGCAGCCTTCGGTGGCGGAGCGCTGTCGGTGGACAGGCTGCTGGTCAAGCGCGAATTCTGAGCAACGACATCGGAGGGTGCGAGCGCGCCCTCCCCGACCGGCTGAGCCCCGAGAATTTGCCTCTGGCCCTTCACGGTGAAGGGCTGGACCAATTGAGCAACGAACCCCTTGGCCACCGTGCCGCTGATGCCGATGTTGGTGCTGGGTCCGTGTTCGGGATTGTAATAGGTCCCGAATATCTGATCGAAAAGCACCAGGTTCTCGCCGTAATTGGTATTGCCTTCCCGCAAAATCTTCGAATGGTGCCAGCGATGCAGGCGCGGCGTGCTGAACACGAAGTCGAGAATACCGGTGCGCACTGCGACATTGCAATGAGTGAGGATACCGATGAAAGCGGTGGCCGCACCGACCCAGAGAAAGACGGCCACCGGCGCGCCCAGCAGGTAGAGCGGCAATTGGCTCAGTGCCACCTTAAACAGCGAATCCATCACATGGAAACGCCCGGTATTGACCACCCAGAGCCTGGCAACGCTGTGATGTAGCGCATGGAACCGCCAGAAGAACAGCCGTTCATGGGCAATACGATGTGCCCAGTAAAGACCGAATTCAGCAACGACCAGCCCGAGAACCACCTGCAAGGCCATGGGCAGGCCGGTTGGCCAAAGGTGAAATTCCAGCGCCGTCAGCGGTTGCAACATCCGGGCGGCGGCCATCGGGAAAATCACCGTCAGACCCGATAGAAACTCGACCAGACCCTTGGTCAACAGCGTATGGGCGACATCGTTGACGGTCTCGCCATCGCCTTCCAGCCAGGTCAGCTCATAAGGCAGGAACCGCTCGCTGAGCGCCAGAAGACCGAAAGCACAGAGATAGACGGCAACGAAGCCAAGCAGCGGATGAGAACTGGAAAAAGCGAAATAGGAGCCTGTCAGGCCGAACACGAACACGCCCGGCCAGACCAGGAAGGAAGCGAGTATTTTCATTTTGACCGTTCAAAAAGATTGACAGTGGTGATGTAAATCCGGGCAGAAAAGCCCATTGACGGACGAGATCCTTCGCCAAGCAGCCGTTCCTGTGCCGTTAGCTTTATGGGACAGTGCTGGAAATGCAAGGGGGCAGACAGTTATGAAAAACAACAAAAAGCCGTGCGTCCTTTCGAACGCACGGCGCTTTTTCAAAATCGAGCCGGTCCTCTCCAGACCAGCAGGCATTCGCAGGCGGTAAGCCCGATCACTTATACACGAGAGGTGGCGGTTCATAGGCGACCGGCGTCGGGCAGCCACCAAACTGATAGCGAGCGCCGACATGCAGGTCGTGGCTGTAAAAGCCCTTGTCACTGCCGGGACCGCCATTGGCCTTGTAGCCGAACATGCTGCCACCCGTCGTCTGGCGGAAGCGGTAGCCGATATCGGCTTTCCAGTCGCAGGTGAGATCGATGGAGGTGCCAACCATCAGCTGATAGGCAAAGCGCCAGCTACCCCGACCCCCATGCTCTTCGCTGCCATCGCAACCACTGCCGTCATCGGCGCAGGAGGTGTTTTTCAGCTTGTCCCACTTGACGTAGGACCCGCCGATACCTGCGCCAACATAGGGCGTGAACGAGGCGTAGGTGCCGAGATCCACATAGGCATTGGCCATCAGCGTATAGGCCTGCAAGGAGGACAAGTCACGCGAGGTACAAGCGCTTGACACGCCGCAGGACCCACGGGTCGAGCCGGTGAAATCCGACTTGCCGAGATAGTCAAAGGTTACATCGGTGCGCAGATGACTGTTGATCTGGTATCCGACACCGGCGCCCAGCGTATAGCTGTTATCGAGATCATGCCGGTCGAAACTGGCCTGATTGGCGTTGGAGCCCTGGTAGAACTTCGCACCGCGCAACTGGTTGAAGGAATAGCCGATATCGCCACGCAGATACCAGCCGGACGTATCGGCAACCCGCACTTCGGGAGCGTCCTGCAGCGGCGGTTCTGGCTGATAGACGTCGGCGGCGCTTACCGGACCGGCCAGAATGCCGGCGGCAAACAATGCCAATAGATGTCTTTTCATGAGAAAGGCCCCAAAATCAAAGGATAACGGGGCCACGCCCCAGGTTTCAACCCTGGATAATGAAGGGCAAAGGTTAAGACCTCATTAAGCCTGTTGCTTAACCATGCCGCGATCGCATTTAGGCCTCTACCACGCCGTCACGCCGCTTCGCATGCCTGACGCTGCAGATCGGCAAACAGCCGAACCGATGTCAACCGTGCCTCGATATCGTGGATCGGCATGGAGACGATCACTTCATCAGCGCCGGTATTTTTCAGAAAGCGAGATAGCTTTTCAGCCGCTGTCGCCGGGCCGCCGACCACAGCATGTTGCAGCGTATGCTCGACGCCAAAGCGCTCCATTTCGCTCCACAGGCCCTCCATGGTCTCGACCGGACGAGGAAACTGGCTGCGCACATTACGCCGCAGGTTGATGAATTGCTGCTGGGCGGAGGTAAACAGGCGCCGCGCCTCCTGATCCGTTTCGGCGACCGCGCCCATCACGCCGACGATCATATAGGGCTTATCGAGGGCCTCGGATGGCTGGAAGCGGTCGCGGTAGATCGAAATCGCCTCGAACAATTGATCGGGGGCAAAATGCGATGCAAAGGCATAGGGAAGACCCAGCGCCGCCGCCAGATGGGCGCTATAAAGGCTGGAACCCAGCAACCACACCGCTACATCGCTATTCACACCCGGCACCGCCATCAGGCTGCCATCGCCAACCGGTGGCCCCAACAGCAATTGCAGCTCCTGGATATCCTGGGGGAAGTTATCCACGCCCGCCTCCATATTGCGGCGCAAGGCGCGGGCTGTGCGCATATCGGTGCCGGGCGCCCGTCCGAGACCGAGATCGACCCGGCCCGGAAACAGCGCCGCGAGCGTGCCGAATTGCTCAGCAATCACCATCGGCGCATGATTGGGCAGCATGATGCCCCCGGAGCCAATGCGAATCCGCTTGGTCGCCGCCCCGACATGGGCAATGACAATTGCGGTCGCCGCGCTGGCAATGCCCGGCATGCCGTGATGTTCGGCCAGCCAGAACCGCGTGTAACCATGCTCTTCAGCCGCAATGGCCATGCGCCGCGAGGCCGAAAGCGCATCCGACACACTCTGCCCTTCAGCGATGGGCGACAGGTCCAGAATGGAAATCGGCACGGTTTTTCCAGATGTCATAAAGCGCGCTCCAGATGGGAATATATCACTTTATTTATGTAATCCTGACGCGAATACCAGAGGCGGAGAGCGGAAAGGCGCGATCACATCTTTGCGCGACAGGCTTGGGGAACAGGCGCAAGCGAATGACTAATCCACAGTAAATGTTTTTGTTTTGTTCACTTTTTGCTGGCACATCTCGCTTGAAAAGGATTAGGATTTTTCCATGACAAGCGCGATTCGCATTATCGGTATCGATCCTGGCCTGCGCCGCACCGGCTGGGGCGTTATCGAGACATTGGGCAATTCGTTGCGCTTTGTCGCATCGGGTACAGTCATGTCCGATGGAGACATGGATCTGGCCTCTAGACTGTGCCAGCTGCATGATGGGCTGGCCGATGTGGTGCATCTCCACCAGCCCGATGAAGCAGCGGTTGAACAGACCTTCGTCAACAAGGATGCCGTCGCGACACTGAAGCTTGGCCAGGCCCGTGGCATCGCCATGCTGGTGCCCGCCCGTGCCGGATTGCCGGTGGCGGAATATGCCCCGAATGCGGTGAAGAAATCGGTGATCGGCGTTGGCCATGGCGATAAGCAGCAGATCCATATGATGCTGAAGATCCTGATGCCGAAGGCCGAATTCAAGGGCAATGATGCAGCCGATGCCTTGGCCATCGCCATCTGCCACGCCCATAATCGCGGTGGTGAACGGATGCGCCGGGCGCTGGCGGGATAATCACTCTTTTCATTGGATATGGTATATGATCGGCAAGCTCAAAGGCACCATTGACGAGATCGGCGACGACCATGTGCTGGTCGATGTGCACGGCGTCTGTTACGTCGCTCATTGTTCGTCACGCACCCTGGCGCGGCTGGGCTCACCCGGCGAAGCCATCGTGCTGTTCATCGAGACATATGTGCGCGAGGACCAGCTGAAATTGTTCGGCTTCATGAGCGCGCTGGAGCGGGAATGGTTCAATCTCCTGCAAAGCGTGCAGGGCGTCGGTGCCAAGGTGGCGCTGGCGATTTTGGCCACCCTCACCCCTTCCGAACTGGCCAATGCCATTGCCCTCCAGGACAAACCCGCCATTGCCAGAGCCCCCGGCGTCGGCCCGAAAGTGGCGCTGCGTCTCGTTACCGAATTGAAGAACAAGGCTCCGGCCTTCACCGGGGATGCGGGAAGCGCCATCGGCCTCAAGCAGGAACTGGGCGAAGGCGTTGCCTCTGCCCCGGTTTCCGATGCGGTGTCAGCCCTGACCAATCTCGGCTATTCCCGTGATCAGGCCGCCAATGCCATCGCCGCCGCGTTGAAAAATGGCGGTGAAGGCGCAGACAGCGCCAAACTGATCCGGCTGGGCTTGAAGGAGCTATCGCGGTGATTTCCTTGCTTTTGGCGGTATTCCTTACTATTGTGGAAAAGTAAGGAATTTTTTAGCCGGTCAGACCAGGAGGGTCCGCATGAACGTCTTCTACGCAACGATGACCTCCAAAGGTCAAACCACGGTCCCAGCCGAAATCAGGGAGCTGTTGAAGCTGAAGCCCGGCGACCGGATTCGCTACGTGGTGAAAAACGGCGAAGTCACGCTGAAAGCCAAGAACAAGCGATTGATCGATCTGGCTGGTATCCTGCATCGTCCCGGCATGCCCACCCTGACGATCGAAGAGATGGATGAGGCGATCGGCGACGCCATCGTGGACCACGTGATGGGCCGAGAATGATCGGCATCGACACCAATATTCTGCTGCGTCTCACCATGCAGGACGATGACATTCAAACAAAACAGGCGCTTGCGCTGGCCGACAGCCTGACACAGGACCAACCCGGCTTCGTCAATAGCGCGGTTTTGCTGGAATTCATCTGGACGGCGCGCCGAAAGGTCAAGATGTCAAAAGAAGAATTGAGGATCATCCTGTCCGGATTTCTCGATTCTGAAAATCTTGTGCTTGAAGACGAAAATCTCATAGAACTGACATTGGATGAAATGGATCGCAGCAGCGAGGAATTTGCCGATATTTTCATTGCTCTCAAGAACAGGGAGTTTGGGTGCCGGACGACCATGACATTCGACAGGAAAGCCGCACGAACCGTCCCCCATATGGAACTCCTCGCATGAGCGCTCAAAACCCTGTCCTCACCCCGGAAAAGCGCGGCGAAGACGTCGATTCCGCGCTGCGGCCGCAGACGCTGGACGACTTTACCGGCCAGGCGGAGGCCCGCGCCAATCTGAAGATCTTCATCGAAGCCGCCAAGAACCGGGGCGAAGCGCTGGATCATGTGCTGTTCGTCGGCCCGCCGGGCCTCGGCAAGACGACGCTGGCGCAGATCATGGCCAAGGAACTGGGTGTCAATTTCCGCTCGACCTCCGGTCCCGTCATCGCCAAGGCCGGTGATCTCGCCGCCCTCCTCACCAATCTCGAAGAGCGCGACGTGCTGTTTATCGACGAAATCCATCGTTTGAGCCCGGCGGTGGAGGAAATTCTCTATCCGGCTATGGAGGATTTCCAGCTCGACCTGATCATCGGCGAAGGCCCAGCGGCACGCTCGGTGAAAATCGACCTTTCCAAATTCACCCTGGTCGCCGCCACCACTCGGCTTGGCCTGTTGACCACGCCGTTGCGCGACCGGTTCGGCATTCCGGTGCGGCTGTCCTTCTATACGGTCGAGGAGCTGGAACTGATCGTGCGGCGCGGCGCGCGTCTGATGGGGCTTGGCATGACCGATGACGGGGCGCGCGAAATTGCAAGGCGCGCCCGTGGCACGCCGCGCATTGCAGGCCGGTTGCTCCGCCGGGTGCGCGATTTTGCCGAAGTCGCCCGCGCCCCTGCCGTCACCCGCGAGATCGCCGATGAAGCGCTCACGCGGTTGTTAGTGGACAATATGGGCCTTGATCAGCTCGACACCCGTTATTTGACCATGATTGCCGTCAATTTTGGTGGGGGACCAGTCGGCATTGAAACCATTGCCGCTGGTCTGTCCGAACCACGCGACGCCATCGAGGATATTATCGAGCCCTATATGATCCAGCAGGGTTTCATCCAGCGCACGCCGCGTGGCCGCGTTCTGACCGCGATTGCCTGGAAACATCTGGGCCTGATGCCGCCGAAAGACATGGAGGCCGCGCAGTTCCGCCTGACCCTTGAGGATGACGATTGATAACCAGACGAACGTTTTTCAAGCTGCTGGCAGGCAGTGCCGCCGGCATTCTGTCGCTTGGCGGCTATGCTGGGGCGGTGGAGCCGTTGCTACGGCTGGAAACCACCCGCTACAGACTCTCCCCGCCCGGCTGGCCGAAGGGTCAAAGCCTGCGGATCGTCGCGCTTGCCGATTTCCATGCCTGCGAACCCTGGATGCCCGCCGAGCGGATCGCCCGGATTTGCGAACATGCCAACACGCTGGGCGGCGATGTCATCCTGCTGCTGGGTGATTACATGTCCGGCATGAAACTGGTGACAGGCGTGGTGCCGCCGGAGCAATGGTCCAAGGCCCTGTCCGTCTTGAAAGCACCCTATGGCGTGCATGCCGTCTGCGGCAATCACGATTGGTGGCAGGATAGCGAGGCGCAGCTTCAACGCCTGCCGGAAACCATGGCCCATCGGGCGCTGCGCAGCGTCGGTATCAATGCGATGTCGAACAGCGCGGTGCGGCTGGGGTCAGACGATCACCCTTTCTGGGTGGCCGGGCTGGAAGACCAATGGGCCTATCTGACCGGCAATCACCGGATGCGGGGATTAGACGACCTACCCGGCACGTTGGCCAAGGTGACCGACAATGCCCCGGTCATCCTGCTAGCCCATGAACCGGATATTTTCCCCACCGTGCCGGATCGGGTCTCGCTGACGCTTTCGGGCCATACCCATGGTGGGCAGGTCAATCTATTCGGCTGGACGCCGGTTGTGCCGTCGCGCTTCGGCTCACGCTATGTCTATGGCCATCGCGAGGAAAGTGGCCGCAATATCATCGTCTCGGGCGGGCTTGGCTGTTCTGTCGCACCGATCCGGTTCGGCTCACCGCCGGAAATATTGGTGATCGATCTTGGCTAAACAACCGGACAACCGCATCCGCATCAAACAGCAGAGCCGCATCTTCCAGATGCGCATTGCGGGCTTGGCTTTTCGCAATGGCCATGTGCTGGTGCATCGCGCCGTGCATGAAAAATTCTGGACCTTTCCCGGAGGACGCGCCGAAATCGGCGAGACCTCGCAGGAAACATTGAAGAGGGAAATGGCCGAGGAACTCGGAGTCGAGGCCAGGATCGACAGGCTGTTGTGGAGCGTCGAAAACTTCTTCCACTACGAAGGCCGCGACTGGCACGAACTGGGCTATTATTATCTGATGCACCTGCCAGACACCCTGCCCTTCCACGAGAAGGACATCATTCACCGCATCCAGGATGGAAAGAACGCGCTGGAATTCAAATGGGCACGCGCCACCAAAGAGGCGTTGACCGCACTGGATATTCCACCCTATTTCATTGCCGACGAGATTGAAAACCTGCCCCGAACATCACGCCATCTGGCGTGGAACGATAGCAATCTGGACGACAAATGACCCTTGAACGCCACATGATCCGGCTGGATAAAAAGCCGCAATTGTTTACCTTCCGGGTGGCTGGCGTGATCCTGCAAAACGATCATCTGCTGGTGCAAAAGGGTGCAAACAATCCTTATTGGTCATTGCCCGGTGGTCGCGCCGAGATTGGCGAAAACAGTGAGCAAACAATCATCCGTGAGATGCACGAGGAGATTAACCGCACCGTCAAGATTGAGCGTCTGCTTTGGACAGTCGAAAATTTCTATTCCGTTGGTGATTATAAAGCCCACGTGCTCGGTTTCTTCTATCTGTTGAAAGTCGAAAAACCCCTGCCCTTCCACCCATATGACATTGTGCATTGTGTGATTGATGGGCCAACGGAAGTTCTGTTTCGCTGGATTCCCGCAACAGCTGCCGCCTTCAAGACCTATGATGTCAGGCCCGCATTCCTGGGTCGCTTCATGGGCAATCTTCCCGAACGCGTTGAACACTTGATTGTGGATGAGGACAGCCATGACCATTGATCCCTGCCGTATCTTTCGCAAAATGGCCCGTAACAATATCTTGGCCAATGCCAGATTGCTGGGTGCCTGTGCGCAGCTTCAACCGGGCGAGTTTGAAGCTGCGCGCACCAGTTTTTTTCCGTCCATCAAGGCAACGCTCAACCACATTCTGACCGTCGATTGGTTCTATGTGGACGCCTTGGAAGGCGGCACGCTTGGTCCGGCGGCCTTTGACAATGAAGAGCCTTTTGAAACGATTGATACCCTGCAAAAGGCCCAATCCGCTGTCGATCAGCGTCTTCTAAGCCTATGCGATGCCCTCACCGCTGACGCGCTTGCCCAAGACGTCACAGTGCATCGCGGAACGAGGCTGCAAATTGAACGGTGTGACGATCTTCTTTTCCACCTGTTCCACCACCAAACCCACCATCGCGGTCAGGTCCATGCCATGCTGACTGGCACCAGCGTCAAGCCGCCGCAGCTCGATGAGTTCATAACAGCGACAGATTTCCGTGACCGCGCCGACGACATGCGAAAGCTAGGTTGGACCGAAGCCGATCTCGGTCATTGAAAAGGCAAACTATGACCCATGAATTTTCCCTTTCTGGCCAGCTGATCGAAGGCGGCCATCGTCTCATCCAGCGGGTCTATTATGAGGACACGGATTTTTCCGGTCTGGTCTATCACGCCCGCTATCTGCATTTTCTTGAGCGCGGGCGCACAGATTACCTGCGCTGCCTGGGCTGCGAACAGAGCGAGCTGATCAATGCCGATGAGGAAGGGCTGGTTTTCGTCGTACATCGCATGGAGCTGGATTTCAAAAGCCCGGCGCGGATGGATGATATCCTTGTTATCGAGACCATCACCGAAAAAGCAGGGGGTGCCAAGATGGTGCTGCGGCAAACCATTCATAGCGGTGACCGCCGGTTGATCGAAGCAAAAGTGGTGATTGCCGTCGTTAACAAATTTGGGCGCCCGCGCCGCCTGCCCGAGACGATTGCCGAGAAGTTCCTCGGCTTCACACCCGGCTGACAGTCTGGTCAAGAATTGCTGCTGGCCTGGCGAAAATGGTGATTTCGAGAACCGGAGCGGTTTTTCGTTCGAAAATGCTGACGCATCAGGCAAGCACAGAAATTGCCATTTGCAGGCGGCCAGCGGCGATTATTGGATAGGCTGTGATAACCTATCGTTAACAATAATGATGTCTTACTAACCTTGCGGTGCTTTGTGCGCCGCACGCCTTCCTTTGACCAAATTTAGCGGCAAAAAGGCAGGCTGGGTGCTTTGGGGATGGCGGATCGCGTTGATGAAACGCCACCGCGCCTATCGGCACATCAGTCATACAAGTGCATGATCGATCACACTGCCGGATAGTGCAGATATGATTGCATAGAAAAACGAATTTGTTACAGCGTTGTTTGCGCAAGCCCGCGTGATGCGCAAATAACGCTGTAAATCCGCCCGGTCTCTTTACGTCCGGGCGTCTGGATTTTGGGAACGGTAGCGATGGAACAAGTAGGATTGGCAGCCGCAAGCCACGACGTAAGCCTTTGGGCCCTGTTCATGCAGGCCGGCTGGGTCGTGAAAATCGTGATGATCGGGCTTCTGGGCGCCTCCGTCTGGACCTGGGCAATCGTCATCGACAAATATGTCAGCTTCGCCAAGGCACGCCGCCAGTTCGACCAGTTCGAGCAGGTGTTCTGGTCCGGCCAGTCGCTGGAAGAATTGTATCGCACGCTGGCCGAGCGCAACAATACCGGGCTTGCGGCTATTTTCGTTTCCGCCATGCGGGAGTGGAAGAAGAGCTTTGAGCGCGGCGCACGTTCGCCCATCGGCTTGCAGATGCGTATCGACCGTTCGATGGATGTCACCATGGCGCGCGAGGCCGAACATTTCGAAGCCCGTCTTGGCTCGCTGGCCACTATCGGTTCGGCTGGTCCCTTCATCGGCCTGTTCGGCACGGTTATCGGTATCATGACTTCGTTCCAGGCGATTGCCGGTTCGAAATCCACCAATTTGGCGGTCGTTGCCCCCGGTATCGCCGAAGCGCTGCTGGCAACAGCCATCGGTCTGGTCGCCGCTATTCCAGCCGTCATCGCCTACAATAAGTTTTCCGGCGAAGCGGGCAAGCTGTCCTCGCGCATGGAAGGCTTTGCCGACGAGTTTTCCGCCATACTGTCGCGACAGATCGATGAGAAGCTCCAGCCTCGCCAAGCGGCGGAATAAGGCTCCAGTCTAGGACGACTGGGCAAGGTCGGCGAAAGGAATTGATCAGATGGGCATGTCGGTAGGAGCAAATGGAGGTGGCGGTGGCCGTCGCGGCAGCAGGCGCCGGGGCGGCAAACGCGGTCCCGTCAGCGAAATCAACGTCACGCCGCTCGTCGACGTCATGCTGGTGCTGTTGATCATCTTCATGGTGGCGGCACCGATGATGACGGTTGGCGTGCCGATCGACCTGCCGGAAACCCAGGCCAGCGCCATGAATTCCGATACGCAGCCAATCACCATTTCGGTCAATCCGGCTGGCGAAATCTATTTGCAGGAAAGCCCGATCCCGCTTGAGGAAATCGTTCCCAAGCTCCAGGCTATTGCAACAACAGGTTACAATGAACGCATTTATGTGCGCGGCGACACGGCTGCTGCCTATGGCACGGTCATGAAGGTCATGGCGCGCATTTCTTCGGCTGGCTACAAGAATATCGGCCTTGTGACCCTGCAAGAACAGGACAAGTGATCTTTCGAAATGAAAGGCAGTCTCGTCACATCTGCGATTTTGCACGCAACGCTGCTGGCCATGGCGCTGGTGACGATCAGCGCGCCTGCGCCCATGCAAGTCGCCGATGTCGAGGCCCTGCCCGTCGATATCGTGCCGATCTCGGAACTGACCCAGATCCAGCAGGGTGATAAAAAAGCGCCGAAGCGTGAAAAATCGGCACCCACCCCGACCAAGAAGCCGAGCACCGTTCAGAACGCGGAAAACATGGGCGACAACGAAGTCGACATGAAGACCCCGCCGACGCCGTCGAAAAAGCCGTCGCAGCAGGAAACGGCAGCAGCTCCTGAAAAGGTCGACAAGGTCTTGCCGACGCAGGACAACGAAACCAATGACGTCAAGGAAATTGCCAAGGAAGAGACGGCGGTAGCCCCTTCCAAGGAAGCCGTGCCCCTGCCGAAGGACGTGCCGACCCCGACGCCCGAGCCAAAGCCTGAACCGCCGAAGCCAGAGCCGCCAAAGCCGGAGGCCAAGCCAGAGCCGAAGCCGGAAGCCAAGCCCCAGGAAGTCGCCAAGGCCGAGGACATTCCGCTGCCGACCAGCGTCCCCCTGCCCGCCTCCAAGCCGAAGCCGGAGCCGCCAAAGCCTGCGGAGACCAAGACGCCTGAGCCGAAGCCGACGGAAGCCAAGCCGAAGACCGAGGCCGCCAAGGCGCCTGATGTGAAGAAGGCTGACAAGAACCAGCAGGCGGCGAAGGCGAAATCCTCCAAGGAAAGCGATTTCAACGCCGATGAGATCGCCGCTCTGCTCAACAAAACCGATGCCGCTGGTGGTGGCGCCAAGCGTTCCACTGAACAGGCGGCGCTGGGCGGCAAGAAGACCACGGGCGGCTCGACACTCAGCCAGAGTGAAATGGACGCCCTGCGCGGCGCAATCCAGAACAACTGGTCGGTGCTGTCAGGCATGGGCGATGCCCAGGGCATGGTGATCCGCGCCCATTTCAAACTGGACGAGAGTGGCAATCTGATCGGCGAGCCGGAAGTGACGGCCACCGGCGGATCGCCCAGCGCCCAGCAGGTGATGATCTCAAGCGCACGCCGCGCTATCCTGAAATCCGTGCCGTTCAAGAACCTGCCCGTTGAAAAATACGATGCCTGGTCCGAGGTTGTCGTCAACTTCGATCCAAGCGAATTCATGTAAAAGCGAATTCATGCCCACACGAATTCATGTAGAAGCTGAAAGGCTTGCCCTTATGAAGACATTCTCACTCCTGCGTATCCTGATCGTCCTCGTCGGCATGGCGGGCGCCTTTGCCACGCCGGCCATGGCGCTGGTCGAGATCAACATCAATAAGGGCAATGTCGAGCCGATGCCGATCGCCATTCCCGACTTCCTGTCGGCCAATGGCATCGGCGCGAAGATCTCGGCCGTGGTGGAGGCGGACCTCAAACGCTCCGGCCTGTTCGCCCCGGTCAATCACGGCGCCTTCATCGACAAGCAGATCAATCCCGATCAGGCCCCCAACATGCAGAACTGGACGGTGTTGAACGCCCAGGCGCTGGTGGTCGGCCGCATCACCCAGGAAGGCGATGGCCGGTTGCGCGCCGAATTCCGCCTGTGGGATACCTATGCAGGCCAGCAGATGAGCGGCCAGCAGTTCTATACCCAGCCTGAAAACTGGCGGCGCGTCGCCCATATCATCGCCGATGCGATCTATGAGCGCATCACCGGTGAAAAGGGCTATTTCGATACCCGCATCGTCTTCGTGGCCGAAAGCGGCACCAAGACCGACCGCAAGCGCCAGCTGGCCATCATGGACCAGGATGGCGAAAACGTCCGCATGCTGACCAACACCGCCAACCTGGTGCTGACACCGCGCTTTTCGCCGAACCGCCAGGAAGTGACCTATATGTCCTTCGAGGGCAACCAGCCGCGCGTTTACCTGCTGCAACTGGAAACCGGACAGCGCGAAGTGGTCGGCAATTTCCCCGGCATGACCTTCTCGCCGCGCTTCTCGCCGGACGGTCAGCGGGTGATCATGAGCCTGCAACAGGACGCCAACAGTAACATCTATACGATGGACCTGCGCTCGCGCACCACCACGCGGCTAACCAGCACGGCGGCTATCGATACCTCGCCGTCCTATGCGCCGGACGGACGCCGAATCGTGTTTGAGAGCGACCGTGGCGGACGCCAGCAGCTTTACGTGATGAATTCCGACGGCTCCGGCCAGACCCGCATTTCCTTTGGCGAAGGCTCCTACTCCACCCCGGTCTGGTCGCCCCGCGGAGACTTGATCGCCTTTACCAAGCAATCGGGCGGAAAATTCTCGATCGGCGTGATGAAGCCGGACGGTTCGGGTGAGCGGCTTCTGACCACCGGCTTCCATAATGAAGGCCCGACCTGGGCGCCGAACGGCCGCGTGCTGATGTTCTTCCGCCAGGCGGCGGGCTCCGGTGGACCGCAGCTCTATTCCATCGACTTGACCGGCTATAACGAACAATTGGTCAAAACACCGAGCTTTGCGTCCGACCCAGCCTGGTCGCCGCTTCTCGAATAGCACTTTCATCGCCTTCCGGCTCCCGCCGGAAGGCGATTGCATTTGATGACCGGTCGTGAATTAAGTAAAGATTAACCATGACCGTTTGCTTCTGGTTAACCAGGATTGATTAGAGTTCGGCAACCACGATTGACACCAGTGTCAATCGGCACTGCTCACACGGACCGCCCAACCGGCTGCCCACCATCACTGCACAATGACTGCCCCACACTACTTGCAAGGAGATCGGCCATGAGCCGCACTGTAACCCCGGTAATGAGCCGCATGCAAAAGCTTGCCAGCAACCCCGCCATTCTCGCTCTCGCCATGACGCTGGCGCTGGCTGGCTGCGCTTCCAAGAAGAACATGCCCAATAGCGCGTCCGAGCTTGGCCTTGGCGGCGCAGGGGCTGCAACACCCGGCTCCACCCAGGACTTCACCGTCAATGTCGGCGACCGGATCTTCTTCGATACCGACTCAACCTCGATCCGCGCCGACGCCCAGCAGACGCTGGACCGCCAGGCTCAATGGTTGCAGCGTTATTCGCAGTATCCGATCACAGTCGAAGGCCATGCCGACGAACGCGGCACCCGCGAATACAACCTGGCGCTCGGCGCCCGCCGTGCCGCCTCCACCAAGGCCTATCTCGTGTCGCGCGGCATTCCGGCCAACCGCATCAAGACGATTTCCTACGGCAAGGAACGTCCGGTCGCCACCTGCGACGATATTTCCTGCTGGTCGCAGAACCGCCGCGCCGTGACGGTTCTCGGCGGCTCCGGAATGTAATTCACGAAATCGTGCCTGCATTCATGACAGAAACAGGGCGGTCTTCGGGCCGCCCTTTTGTTTTCTTCACACTTTGGCCGAACTCGGTTGCTTTTTGCAAAGAACAGAGAAAAGCTTTATTGGCAGACATCGCAGGCTTGACGGTCGATATTCGACAGCAAAGCCTGACGGGCGCACATCAATCGGGCAATAACACGGAAAACAGGAACCACATCGATGAAGAGACTTGTCGTGGCCGGGATGGTGGGAATGACTGCAATTCTCGCCCCCCCAATCCTCGGAGTCCAAGCGGGCAGCAGTGCCTTGGCCTTTTCGCTTTTCGAACGCCAGCACACGCCGCCAGCGCCAGTCAGCGACATGCCAGTGCAGCAGGTCCAGCAGCAGGGCAGTGACATCGTTCAAGTCCAGCAATTGCAGGACCAGATTCGCCAGTTGAACGGCCGGATCGAGGACATGAGTTACCAGCTGCTGCAAATGCAGGAAACCATCCGCAAGGCGCAGGAAGACAACGAATTCCGATTCCAGGAGCTGGAAAAAAAAAGAAGTGACGCAGGCTCCCCCGGCCAGGCCAGCCCGTCGGTAGCGGCGCGCCAGCCGGCTGGTGGCAGTGACGGTGTTGGCCAGATCATCGGAGAAACCGCTGGCAGCCAGGCAACAAGCCCGGCTGGCGGCGGTCGCTCCGCTGCCCCCGGTGAAATGACGCTGGGCTCGATCGAAATGGACAACAGCGGCAATCCGGTCGGCGCCAGCGTCAATGGTTCGGCAGGTTCCAACGCCAGCACCCTGCCGGGTACGGCACCTGCCGGCCAGGGCGGAACCAAAACCGCGTCGCTCGGCGGCGAGCAGGATCTCTATCAGATCGCCTATAGCCATGTGCTGTCGGGTGACTACAAGGCGGCGGAAGGGGAATTCCGCGATTTCATCAGCCGCTATCCGAAAAGCGGCAAGGCCGCCGACGCCAATTTCTGGCTGGGCGAAGCGCAATATTCGCAGGCTCGCTACAAGGATTCGGCTGAGACTTTCCTCAAAGCCTACCAGAGCTATGGGAAGACCCCCAAGGCACCGGAAATGCTGCTGAAACTCGGCATGTCGCTGGCGGCCCTCGACAACAAGGACACCGCCTGCGCCACCTTGCGCGAGGTAAACAAGCGCTATCCCGACGCCTCCAAGGCCGTCCAGAACAAGGCCGCCAGCGAGCAGAAGCGCCTGGCTTGCTGATGCTGCCCGACACCGGTTTGGAACCACAGCTTCCGGGCCACGACCGACTGGGCGATTTCATGACGGACACTCTATCCGCCGTCCCTCCTGACGCCGCCATTGCCGCTTTCCTCGACAGAATAAACCACCCCCTGCGCCTTCTGGTGGCAATTTCCGGCGGCAGCGACTCGACCGGCCTGCTGCTTGCGCTGCACGAGCAGCTGCACGCCATGCCAGCAAAAACCGTCACCCTTCACGCCGCCACCATCGATCACGGTCTTCGCGATGGCTCCGCCGCAGAAGCCGAAACGGTTGCAGCGCTTTGCGCAAGGCTCGGCATTCCCCATGAGATCCGCCGTTGGGCAGACGATAAGCCGAAATCAGGGATTTCCGCCGCCGCCCGGGCCGCCCGCTACCAGCTGCTGGCCGGCATCGCCAAGGAGATCGGCGCTGCCGCCATCCTGACCGGCCATACCGCCGACGATCAGATTGAGACCATCGCCATGCGCGCGGAACGCAGCCGAAATCCTGAGGCGACCGGCCTTGCGGGCATGGCCTGCTCTGTCCTGTTTGAAAATTCCATCTGGATCACCCGACCGCTCCTGCGCTCGCGCCGCCAGGCAATCCGTGCATTCTTGCAGTCTCGTCAACTTGGCTGGATCGATGATCCCAGCAATGACAACATCGCCTATGAGCGCGCCCGGATCCGAGCCCACCTCACAACGGCTCCGCAGATCGGCATGCCACACAACGAGCGCCTGTCTCTGTCGCAACAGGCCGCCACGCTGGTCTCCACCCATGCCACCATGCCTCTGCCGGGGCTCGTTGATATCGACAACGCCCTGTTAGAGGCGCCCCGAGCAATCCTTTGCCATGCCTTGCAGGCGCTGATTGCAACTGTAGGAGGCCAGCCGCATGGACCAGGGCAGGACGCGCTTGTGCGGCTTATCGCCCTTTGCCAACAGCCGCCTGGCGCCAGACTGACACTGGGCCGCTGCCTTGCACATCGTCATCGCCACGGCATCTATCTGGTACGTGAAGGGCGCAATCTGCCGCATGGTATTGTGAAACCAGGAGAGACTGTGCTGTGGGACGGCCGCTGGCACATCAGCAATATCGGCCGGGCGGAAAGCCCGGTGCAGCCGGGTGGAACCGAAACAGATCAGACATCCCCCACCCTGCCGACCTCGTCCATGCCCGTTTCACTGGCAGCGCTGGCACGCCAATCTCTCCCCGGGATCGGTCCAAACCTGCACGCCACGCCTGTGATTGCCCCCTACCAGGGGTTTCTCCCGGGGTTCGACTGGCCGCTCGCCGTGGCTTTGGCGGGTCTTTTCGACGCACCAGGCTTTTTATCACCCTGTTTTTAAATCTTATTGACGGAAAACGAAGTCGGGGCCGCGCTTTGCCTTGGCAAGGCGCTTCAGGAAACCTATGTTACTGTCCGACGATACGGCGTTTTCATGCGCCGAACATTTTTTCTGGGGAGTTCGATGAACCCAAATTTTAGAAATCTCGCGCTGTGGGCGATCATAGCTTTGCTATTGGTCGCGCTGTTCAGCATGTTCCAGACGTCTCCGTCGCAAACAAGTTCCCGCGAGATTCCCTATTCGCAATTCTTGCGTGAAGTTGATTCGGGCCGCGTTCGCGACGTCACCGTCACCGGTAACCGAATCATCGGCAGCTATGGCGAAAACGGCGCCGCCTTCCAGACCTATGCTCCGGTCGTGGATGACAATCTGCTTGAAAAACTGCAAACCAAGAATGTGATGATCGTTGCTCGTCCCGAGTCCGACGGGTCTTCCGGCTTCCTCAGCTATCTCGGCACTCTGTTGCCCATGCTGCTCATTCTCGGCGTCTGGCTGTTTTTCATGCGTCAGATGCAGGGCGGTTCGCGCGGCGCGATGGGCTTTGGCAAGTCCAAGGCCAAGCTTTTGACCGAAGCACATGGCCGCGTCACCTTTGAAGATGTGGCTGGCGTGGACGAAGCCAAGCAGGATCTTGAGGAAATCGTTGAATTCCTGCGCGATCCGCAGAAATTCCAGCGTCTCGGCGGCAAAATTCCGCGCGGCGTGCTGCTGGTCGGCCCTCCCGGCACCGGTAAAACCCTGCTGGCCCGCTCGGTCGCAGGCGAGGCCAATGTGCCGTTCTTCACGATTTCAGGTTCTGATTTCGTTGAAATGTTCGTCGGCGTTGGCGCAAGCCGCGTGCGTGACATGTTTGAACAGGCCAAGAAGAACGCGCCTTGCATTATCTTCATCGACGAAATCGACGCTGTTGGTCGCCATCGTGGTGCGGGTCTCGGCGGTGGCAATGACGAGCGCGAACAGACGCTGAACCAGCTTCTGGTCGAAATGGACGGCTTCGAGGCCAATGAAGGGATCATCCTGATTGCCGCCACCAACCGTCCCGACGTTCTCGATCCTGCCCTGTTGCGTCCAGGCCGTTTCGACCGCCAGGTCGTGGTGCCAAACCCCGACATTATCGGTCGCGAGCGCATTCTGAAGGTGCATGCCCGCAACGTGCCGCTGGCTCCCAATGTCGATCTCAAGGTTCTCGCCCGTGGCACGCCCGGTTTCTCCGGTGCGGATCTGATGAACCTTGTTAACGAAGCCGCTCTGATGGCTGCGCGCCGCAACAAGCGCGTCGTCACCATGGCCGAATTTGAAGACGCCAAGGACAAGATCATGATGGGTGCGGAACGCCGTTCCTCCGCCATGACCGAAGCCGAAAAGAAGCTGACCGCCTATCATGAGGCTGGCCATGCGATTACAGCGCTGAACGTGCCGGTCGCCGACCCACTGCACAAGGCAACCATCATTCCGCGTGGCCGCGCCCTTGGCATGGTCATGCAATTGCCGGAAGGCGACCGCTACTCCATGAGCTACAAGTGGATGGTGTCACGTCTGGTGATCATGATGGGTGGCCGTGTTGCCGAAGAAATCACCTTCGGCAAGGAAAACATCACCTCCGGCGCGTCTTCAGACATCGAGCAGGCCACCAAACTTGCCCGCGCCATGGTGACCCAATGGGGCTTTTCCGATATCCTCGGTCAGGTTGCCTATGGTGAAAACCAGCAGGAAGTGTTCCTTGGCCATTCTGTCTCCCAGAGCAAGAATGTCTCGGAATCGACCGCGCAGAAGATCGACACCGAAGTGCGCCGGCTGATTGACGAAGCCTATACCGAGGCCCGTCGTATCATCACCGAGAAGCATGATGCCTTCGTTATTCTGGCCGAAGGCCTGCTGGAGTATGAAACTCTGTCGGGTGAAGAAATCAAGGCGCTGATCCGTGGCGAAAAGCCAACACGCGACAGTGGTGAAGATGGCCCAACCCGCAGCTCTGCGGTTCCCTCCACCGGTAAGAAGGACGCGCCTAAGGGCGGCGAACCGGAAGCCGGACTGGAACCCCAAGCGCATTGATCCGCCAAGTCTCGTAAAAAGACCTTGATATCGGTCACAGAACGAAAAGCCGCCCTTTGAACGGGCGGTTTTTTTATGTGGTAACGGGTTATAATCAATGTTGACGGTAATTTAAGTGAATGCGCCGTTAAAACATGCGATGAGCGATGAATGAACGGCGGACGGCCTGCGCACATAGGCATTGCCGGTCAATGCGATGCGTAAAAACAAAGAAAAGAGCATTTCGCGCGCTAAAGACGGCGAAAAAGCTTTGGACCTCAGGAGACATCATGACACGACGTTATTTCGGAACCGATGGTATTCGCGGACAGTCGAATGTCTTTCCCATGACGCCGGATCTCGCCATGAAGGTCGGCATTGCCGTCGGTACCATCCTCCGTCGCGGCCATCATCGTCACCGGGTGGTGATTGGCAAGGATACCCGCCTCTCCGGTTATATGCTGGAGACGGCGCTGGTGGCCGGCTTTACCGCCGCAGGGCTGGATGTGTTTCTGCTCGGCCCGATCCCGACACCGGCTGTGGCCATGCTGACCCGTTCGCTGCGCGCCGATATCGGCGTCATGGTCTCGGCCTCGCATAATCCCTTTGCCGATAACGGCATCAAACTATTCGGCCCCGATGGCTACAAACTGTCCGATGAGCTGGAAGCTGAAATCGAAGCCCTGCTGAACCAGGAAGCGCCCCTCCCCCTGGCCAGGGCCGAGGATATCGGTCGGGCCAAGCGCGTCGATGGCGACATCTATCGCTATATCGAATTCGTCAAACGCACATTGCCGCGCGATGTCACGTTGAGCGGGCTGCGGATTGCCATCGATTGCGCCAATGGTGCCGCCTATAAGGTCGCCCCGACGGCCCTTTGGGAATTGGGTGCTGAAGTGGTGACCATCGGCAATGAGCCGAATGGCATCAATATCAATCTCGAATGCGGCTCCACCCATACGGCTGCGTTGCAAAAGAAAGTCCATGAAGTGCGCGCCGATATCGGCATCGCGCTTGATGGCGATGCCGACCGGGTGATTATCGTCGACGAAACCGGCGCCATCGTCGATGGCGATCAATTGATGGCCGTCATTGCCGAAAGCTGGGCCAATGACCAGACCCTGAAAGGCGGCGGCATTGTCGCCACCGTGATGTCCAATCTCGGCCTCGAACGTTTTCTGGGCGGTAAGGGCCTGACGCTGGCCCGCACCAAGGTTGGCGACCGCCATGTGGTCGAGCATATGCGCCAAAACCATTACAATATTGGTGGCGAACAGTCCGGCCATATCGTGCTGTCGGATTTCGGCACGACCGGCGACGGTCTGGTTGCCGCCCTGCAAATCCTCGCAGCGGTGAAGCGCACCGGCAAAACGGTCAGCCAGATCTGCCACCGCTTCGACCCCGTGCCGCAATTGCTGCGCAATGTCCGCATTTCCGGCGGCAAGCCGCTGGAAGACAGTTTCGTGCGTCAGGCCATTGCCGATGCCGAAAGCGAACTGGCCCGCAATGGCCGTCTGGTGATCCGCCCCTCCGGCACCGAACCGCTGATCCGTGTCATGGCCGAAGGCGACGACCGCAGCCAGATCGAGCGCATCGTCAACGACCTGATCGGCGTGATCGCCAACAGCCGCGAAGCGGCGTAAAACCTCATCATTGCAACTGAAAAAGCCCGGCTAATCCATCGCCGGGCTTTTTGCATTGCGTTGTATTCTACGCTTTCAACAGCGCGGCATGGATTGCATCAGGCCGAAAGCCTCGCCATCACCTCTTCCGAGACCTCGAAATTCGAATAGACGTTCTGCACGTCATCATCGTCTTCCAGCGTCTCGATCAGCTTCATCAGCGACTGAGCCTTGTCCTCATCGACAGGCACTGTGTTTTGCGGTTTCCAGATGGCCTTGACGGATTCGGCTTCGCCAAGCGTTGCTTCCAGCGCCTTGGAGACTTCGTTCATGTCCTCAAAACCGCAGATGATTGTGTGGCCGTCTTCGTCGCTGGTCACGTCTTCCGCACCGGCTTCGATGGCAGCTTCCATCACCGCATCGGCATCGCCAACGCTGGCCTTATAGGTGATTTCGCCAACCTTATCGAAGGAGAAGGAAACTGATCCGGTTTCCCCCAGTGCTCCACCGGCCTTGGAAAAGGTCGAGCGGACATTGGAGGCTGTGCGGTTGCGGTTATCGGTCAGAGCTTCGACAATCACCGCGACGCCGCCCGGGCCGTAGCCTTCGTAGCGGACTTCTTCGTAATTCTCGCCATCGACGCCCGATGCCTTTTTGACGGCGCGCTCGATATTGTCTTTCGGCATCGATTGCGCCTTGGCATTCTGGATGGCCAGACGCAGGCGGGCATTCATGGTCGGATCGGGCAAGCCAGCCTTGGCCGCCACCGTGATTTCACGGGCAAGCTTGGAGAACATTTTCGATCGCACGGAATCCTGCTTGCCCTTGCGATGCATGATGTTTTTGAACTGTGAATGGCCGGCCATGGCACCCCTGCGACATCTGATTTGTGGCATCCTGCGGCATCTGTTGTGATCCGTCAGGCGCGCTTTAACGCTCTCTCTTTGCTGCATGATTTCGAACCGGATTGAGCTCGCATGCCCATGCAGCCGCGAATTGGCGCCCTTATAAGGCCCTGTGGCTTGCCATTCAAGGGGGGCGAAGCTGCGAAGAGCCCTTCTGCCCTGGAACAATAAGGCTTTCCTTCCGTTGCCCTGCTGAAGAACACCAGCGAGAAGAGAGGAAAGCCAATGGTTAATCTCACGCAAGCCCGCGAAGAGCCCGCCCGCCAGCTTTGGGAGGAAATCGAAGCCATTCATGCCGGCATGCTCGGCCTGGAAGGCTCCACCACGCATATGCAGCCGATGGCGCCTTACGGGGATCCGAAAACCAATACAGTGTGGTTTTTCACCCGGACCGATTCAGATTTTGTCCAGAATATCCGCCCCGGCAGCCGGGCGCATTTCTGCGTGGTCGGCAAAAACCACGATTACCATGCCAGCCTGTCCGGCGTTATCGATGTGCGCCGCGATCCGAGCAAGATCGATGAATATTGGAGTTCGGTGGTCGAGGCCTGGTATCACAACGGCAAGAAAGACCCTGATCTCACCATGCTCGCCCTGCATATCGACGATGCCGAAGTCTGGGCCTCTACCGGCAATCCACTGAAATTCGGCTGGGAAATCGCCAAGGCCAACATTGACGGCGAAAAACTACCGGATGTGGGACAGCATCACCATCTGACCTTCGCCTAACGGATATTATTTGCCCTTCAAAAGCCGCTGAGCACCAGGATCAGCGGCTTTTTCGGCAGGCTGCGCATGGAAACGGTCACGGCATTGGTTTCCACAATCCTGACATCAAAACCTGGACCGAATAGCCCAACAAAATCATTGACGATAGGCCCGCGCCGGTGCATGGGCAAGATCAGTGCCGAGCGCAGCCGTTTTACCATTCGGCTCATACTGTCGCTGCCCAGCGTCAGCCCGCCATCGACAGGCACCATCACCACATCCAGCCGGCCAATGGCGGCAAATTGTTTGTCCGTCAATTCATGATGTAGATGACCGAGATGGCCAATGCACAGCCCGGCGACCTCGAAAATGAAGATCGAATTGCCATTAGGCTCGAAATCACCGCCCCAGCTGCGGATATCGGTGGGAACGTTGCGGATATAGGCATCGCCCACCACAAGGTTGTGGTGAACCGGCTCCCCCGGCTGCGCATCGTTCCAGCCATGCAGAACCTGGGCGATACCAGGGTCGGGCGACAGCGTATAATGGCTGGAATGGGCCTTGTTCATCGTCACCACATCCGGTGTCCGCGCGGAGCGCAGGTATCCGCTGTAATCGGTATCGATCGTCAGGCCCTGCGGCGTTTCAATCTCGAAGGTGGAATGACCGAGAAAGGTGATGGTGACGTTTTCCGCCAGGGCCGCCAGGCGCAGCGGCCCCTTATCCGTGTCAGCGCTGGCAAATTGCGCATTAGAAAACCGAGCACCGGGAAGCTGGTTGGCCACCAATTGGCATTGGCTGACAGGGGGACGGCTAACGGCAGGGCGGGCGGCAGAGCTTTTGTCATCCGCCAGGGCAAAGCCCGGAAGAAGGCTGAGAATACCGAAGATCACCAGCATTCGCGTCATCATGCCCGCCTCAGCTCCTGCCAGCGTTGCATCATGCACACCAAAGTAACCGAAGAATGCGCCGTATAAAAGCGCCGCATGGAATTTATGCTGAAATGTGACCGGCCCATGCGATACGGCATCGGGGTCGGTCTTGGCCGCTACTTTTGCACAGCCGCCCGCAGCTTATGGCGCAGGCCCGCCAGCCAATGGGCCATGCCCGTCAGGCTGAGGAAGGCGGGCGCGTTATCGGTTGGCGCGACAGCTTCCATCGAGACGCCCACGGAGGAAATATGGCCGGTCTCGCCGAGATCGCGGACGATCAAAATCAGATGGCCAAGACGGACCCGGTCGGCATATTCGGCCTTGCCGCCGAGGCGCGCTTCCATCAGTTCGCCAACGGTTTTTTGCCGGTCGGTCTCGTTCAAAAGCCCGGGCCCGTAGGCCGCATCCAGTTCGGCGGCGGGACGCGAGGGTGAAATGGTAAAGGTGCCGAAAAACTCGCTATCGTCCTCATCGACAGGCGCCTTGCTGGCAAACAACCGGTCGAGCAGCCGCGAGTAACCGGGGGCGATGAACAGATAGACCTGATCGTTTTCCCTGAGACGCCCCGCATATTGAAACCGCATCGACTTGCCATCGCGGATCACCAGCGATGGCATGGCCCAGCGCGGAATGCGCGCGCCGCTGAGCACTGGACTGCCCGCCACGACGCGGTAGGACAGCAGCTCGTGATGGGCGGCACCCGGCAGGTCCAGCTCCACCTTGTCGATCGCGCCGATGCGCGGCGGGATGATCAGGCCAAGCCGCTTGGCCATCGGCTTGATGGTCCAGCCCTGAAGCAGCAGCGAAATCATCACCACGATGAAGGCGGTGTTGAAATAGACTTCGCCACCCTTGAGATCACCGAGGATCGGCAGAATGCCGAGCAGGATGGATACCGCGCCGCGCAAGCCGACCCAGGAAATGAACCGCTTTTCCTGATGGGTATAATCGAAGGGAATGAGACACAGCCAGACCGCCGCTGGCCGGGCGATAAACACCAGAAACAGGCCCAGAACCACAGCCGGAAACAGGATCTTGATGAAATGCGACGGCGTGGCCAAAAGACCCAGCACCAGGAACATGATGATCTGCGCCAGCCAGGTCATGCCCTCCTGGAAGCGGGCAATGGAAGCGCTGCCGGGGATCTTGCGGTTACCGGCATAGATGCCCGCGACATAGACAGCCAGGAAGCCGCTGCCGCCGATGGCGCCGGTATAGGAAAAGATCACCATCGACATGGCCAGCACGATGATTGGCAACAGGCCGCGATCAATCGGGATCTTCTTGACGATCATCGCCATCATCGCCCCGCCGATCAGCCCGAGCGCCAGGCCCATGCCCATCTGCTCGACGAACATCCGCAGCAGGCTCCAGTCGAGACCGGTATGATCCTTGCCGGTGGATACCATCTGCACCAGCGCCAGGGTGAGAAAGATCGCCATAGGATCGTTGGTGCCGGATTCCACTTCCAGCGAGGAGCGCACCTTGTCGCGGATATTGATGCCGCCAATGCGCAATAGGAAGAACACCGCCGCCGCATCGGTGGAGGCGACGATGGAGCCAAGCAGCATGCCTTCCAGCAGCGACAATTTCAAAAGCCAGGTGGCCAGCAGACCGAACAGACCCGCCGTTAACAAAACCCCGACCGTCGCCAACATGATCGACGGTGCTGCCGCTTGGCGGAAGGATTGCAACGAGGTTGTATAGCCGGAATCAAACAGGATAACGGCCAGCGCCAGAGAGCCGATGGTATAGGCAACGGAATGATTGTCGAAATGAATGCCAAGGCCATCGACCCCGGCCATCAACCCAATCACCAGAAACAACAGCAACAGCGGCGCGCCAAAGCGAAAGGCGATCAGGCTGGAAAAAGCCGCAAACAGGATCAGCGCCGTCAGAACCAGCGTGACGATGTAGAAATGTTCCAATCCTTCGCCCTTTCTGGCCTTCGCCCCAGTCTGGCCTTCGCCCTTGCCTGGCGCGATACTCAGCCCAAAGACATCGCTCCACCAGCAACGGCCTGCGCACCATGGCGCCGAACGGCAGACCTCTGATGCCAAAGGCCAGACGGTCGAGACAGACGGAGCGGGAGGCAATGGCGGCAGAATCGCCTTGAATTTCCTCAGCAATACTATTGATCAGACTGGGGCGAAATTACAAAACGAATTATGGCGATACCGGGGAAAATGGCGGGCGGCGTGTGGTGGGGGGTGGTTTGGCGTGGAGTGCTTGGCAGGACCTCTCTGCTGGGAGAGGACGCGAGCGGGATTGGATGGCAAGTGACACCGAGATAGCTCTATGGAACAGCGGTTTAGGGCCAACAGGAGACATTGCTCAAAATCATCCCGTCGTAGAATACGCGATTTCGAAACAAACCTTATAGAGGTTGCAACTCAGCTTTATACCCGTTTACAGTGGCAAGACGATAAAGCGCAACGTACTTGAGGACTTTATGACGAATAGGCTCGCGGCACTCTCCAATTCTAATCAATTCAGAAGGTATAAAAGTATAAAAATTTTAATAATTATATTTATGAGTGTATTTTTGTTTATATTAACAGTTTACTTCAATCCGTCATACGGAGAATCAACATATGTGTTTTCAATATTACTTATAATATTTGGCTTAGTTACAACAAATATAATATTACGAGTTTATCACCCAACTGAAGTTTACATGATGTGGCTGGCGTTTTTCTTGTCATTGTACACTTGCTCCATCGCGCTATATATGGTCGAAGGCGTATATGGGCTAGATGATGGGTTTCTCAATGTCAAATATATATCCGAACTAGAGACAAATGGGTTTATAGAAGCGCTTAGTCAATGGTATATTTCAACGTCTGGAAATTTATGGCATGAATTAATTAATATATTTTTATTAATCGGACTAATAATAATCCCTCAAGTATTTAGTTACATAATAAGTGGAATTTTTGGTTGTGCGCAAACGCCATATTTCATTGTCGCATCCACCAACTTTGCAATTATTTTTATTATTAAGAGCATATGTGTATTTTGTGCATTACAATTTTCTATTGAAGCCGTAAGATGGTATACAGTTGGACCAGAAGATATCGAATGGGAAATGCACATCGTTATTCAAAACCTTTATTTGCTGCTTATCGCGTTTTCTCTGGCTGCGGCGTACTATTTCATTCCTAATGGTTGGCTCGCTTTCATTCAGTCGCACCACTCAGATGCCGTTAACAAGGTAATTTCCTTTATGACGCGCCACAACTATGCAAATCCTCCTCACGAAACTCGATAAGCGAAATTATAAGAGATCTTTAAGTATTGCTAGGCTCCTTTTCTTTGAATGGGTCAGGTAATTTTATCTCAAAACCTTTCATCGAAGTCGAAAATTCGCGGCTGATTTTTTCTAGGGCCAAAGTCCGCTTGGGCCAGTTTTAGACTTTAACGCCTATTATCCATAGGCCTACTTTCTTTCTAGGAATTGTCACGGCGGACAATCCAATAACGGCCCCGTTGTGGATATCGTCCGCGCTACCAAAGCCATGGATCAAATCCCTCATATTCCTACAGTATGGCTTCAGTCATGGCTGAGTTCCATTTTGTTACCCGCAGGCAGTGACTATCTTCAATTCTAGTTGGGGAGACCTGTTAGCCCTCGCGACTTAGAAATAGCGGACGATAAAAAAATATCAGATGATCCTTTCCCAATTGCTGTTGTCGAGGATAAGTCATGAACTCCACTGCTAAAGGCGATCGGCTGGAAAATGCACTTTTCGATTATCTTATCGATCAGCAGGAGCGGGGCGATCTCATCTATGGCGTTTATCCAGCTGATCGATGCATAATCCACAAGAAGGCGAAATATCCCTGTCCAGAGAGGAAAAAGCCCGTCGAATTTGACATTGTCATTGAGGTTTACCGTGAGGGAAGAAAGACACCGCATTCCTACGCAGTGTTTGAATGCAAGAATTACAAATCCGGTGTTCCAGAAGATCGGGTGAGTGTATTCTCAGACCAGATCGGGCGAGTATTCGGACACTCCGTCAAAGGCATTCTCGTTGTGTCATCACGCTTGCAATCAGGCGCGGAGATGATCGCTAGAAGCAGATCGATGGGCATCGTAAAGTTTAATGAGACTGGGGTAGATGTCGTGGCAGATCGACGTCACCAATACGCTATCGAAAGCGCCTTTGTAAAATCGCAGATATTTGAGGAGGAACATCGCGTCAAGTCTCTGAAATTCTCTGCTTACTTTGACGGGAAATTCTTCAGCAGCGTAGGTGCTTTGTTACACTGCTTCTATCAGGAGGCAACCAACAAAACTACTGGAGCGGGTGCCAGCGTTTCTGTCCCGTACAGATCACTAGATGACATCAGGGCTTTTGCCACTGATATTGTGGAGGGAATTGGCTATAAAACCGGACCTGTTGATCTCGGTGAAATTTGCGGAACAATGTCCCTCGAACTAACGTTCAGTCAGAGAAATGTTGTCGATGAAGATGGCATGTTGATTCTGGGTTCGGCTAATTTCGATCGGAACTCGATTGAAATAAACTCTCACGACAACGAGTTCAGAGAACGCTTCACCATCGGCCACGAAATTGGTCACTTCTGCCTTGCGCACGGATACTATCTTCGCTCTGAAACCGTAATTGAGCGAGACCTGTTGGTAGATGTTGAAGAGGCCGAGAATCTCAATTTCACACGGTTAGAATTACAGGCGAATCTATTCGCGTCAGAGATAATATTACCGGATAAAGTTTTTCGAATCGCTGTGGAGGTAGGCTGTGAAAGACTGAAAATGCGCGACATCGGTTTTGGCCGTATCTACGTCAACGATAAGCCTTGGACGTACCAACCTTACAATGATTTGATTTCGGAACTCTCGCAATATTTCCATGTCTCAAAGCAGGCAACGGAAATTAGGTTAAAGAAACTCGGGCTCGTAAATGATCAGCGTAAGTTCGGAAACAGCTCGAGCGCAAGCTTGATCGGAGAGATATTCAATAATATTAACGAAAATAAATAATGATATAAAAGTGATTGGTCTAAGTGGTTGGAACCCTATCTTCAGGAGAGGTCAGCTGGAGCACTAGATTATTATCACTGAAGTAATATTGACATATAAAAACATTCCTACGGCCTTCATAAACATTAAGTGTAATTTAAGCGGTCATATCACCAGATCATCCAAAACTGGAACACTCGATAAACTCCCTGATTACCTTCGCATGATTGAAAAGCGTAGTTATCGGTTTTCGGATTTGGAATCCTAGTTGTTTAGTAGCTGACGCTCTGCTCACGACCTAAAGTTATCGTTGTTGGCATTTGGCACCTAATTCCAGAAACAACCGGCATTCCATTAAAGCGAACGGTGTTATAGGCCGAAACCGATAACCTCAATCCCCCACATCCCGCTCTCCACCCCCCTCCTCCCTCAAAAACCGCCGCACCCGAGCCAGCGCATCAGCCGGATCGGATTTGCGGCGGTATTCTTCCAGGATGATTTGCTCGATTTTTTGGCGGGTTTCCAGGTTGCTGCGCGCCGGGTCGTCCGGGGGCATCAGTCTGCGGCGGGCTTCTTCCAGGCGGTGTTGAAGGTCGGTGGTGGCTTCGAGGATGGTGCTGTCGATGCTGGCTGGCGGGTCATCCGGTTGGGGTTCCAGCAGGTCGAAGGTGACCGAGCGTGGCAGGTCTCGCCGCAGCGCCAGCCGGTAGCGTAGCAGCAGGGCCAGCACGCCCATTGCGAAAACCGGTGGCATGACGATGGCTATCGCCTTCACCCAATCGGCCATGGATTGCCATGTATCGAAAATATCGGCCCAGACATTATAATCGGCCATCGTCCATTCCTCCCGCACTTGTGAGCCAAGCGATCACCGGAGGATTTTGCCCTCTGGTGATCGGGGAGTTCGAAAGCCGCACACAAACGACTGCCTTGGCCTTTAAGCCGAAGCTCTGGACATGCACCAAGGCCTCCCCGACCATAGAAGGATGGAGAGTGGACCGTATAGACATAGTCCACCGCCTCAGCCACAAACCTATGGCTGAGGGGTGTCATTTAACGACCGACACAGGCCGTTGTGTGAGGAGTTTCGATACTCCAGGACCAGCGCGTTACAACTGGTCCCGCAACTGGTTTAGCGTATAACGAGTGGAGAGGGGAAGCGGATTTTTTGGGCTCGTATTTCAGGTCCAAACCGAATCACAGTCAAAACCATTTTAGCTCTGCGTGCTTGGCTCCCCCCTCACCCCGCCTCCGCTACGCTCGGCGGACCTCTCCCCGCTGGGGCGAGGAGAGAAGCCCACGCTGCGGCTCTTTCCCTCTTCTCCCCCATTCCCTATGTAAAGTGGGGGGAGAAGGTGGCGGCAGCCGGATGAGGGGGCGGCGGAGCCGAAACCCGCGTTCTCGTCGAAATCAACCGCACGGGCTCTATAACCGAGGCGTTTTGAGTCTGCCGATGCTGGCCGCCCCATTTTAGCCCAAGCAAACAAAAAAGCGGACCAGTTTCCCGATCCGCTTCTATCATATCGTCCAGGCAGCGAAGCTGCTCAGATCAGCTTGCCCATGGCGACGGCTGTGTCGGCCATGCGGTTGGAGAAGCCCCATTCGTTGTCGTACCAGGACAGGATGCGCACCAGCTTGCCGCCGTCCATGACCTTGGTCTGGTCGCCGGAGAAGGTCGAGGAATGGCTGTCGTGGTTGAAGTCGATGGAAACCAGCGGCTCTTCGGTATAGCCGAGAATGCCCTTCAACTCGCCTTCCGACGCTGCCTTGATGGCGGCGTTGATTTCTTCCTTGGTCACAGCGCGACCGGGGATGAACTTCAGGTCAACAACCGAGACGTTCGGGGTCGGAACGCGGATGGCCGAACCGTCCAGCTTGCCCTTCAGTTCCGGCAGAACCAGGCCAACGGCCTTGGCGGCACCGGTCGAGGTCGGGATCATCGACAGCGCGGCAGCGCGGGCGCGGTGCAGGTCCTTGTGCATCGTATCCAGCGTCGGCTGGTCGCCGGTGTAGGAATGGATGGTCGTCATGTAGCCGCTTTCGATACCGACGAGCTTTTGCAGCACGTAAGCAACCGGTGCCAGGCAATTGGTGGTGCAAGACGCGTTGGAAACGACCAGGTCATCCTTGGTCAGCGTGTTGTGGTTAACGCCGAAAACGATGGTCTTGTCGGCACCATCAGCAGGCGCCGAAACCAGCACGCGCTTCGAGCCATTGGCCAGGTGCAGCGATGCCTTTTCCTTGGCGGTGAAAATGCCGGTGCATTCCAGCGCGATATCGACATTGCTCCAGGGCAGGTCCTTGGGATCGCGAACCGCTGTCACCTTGATCGGCGCGCGACCGTCGATGATGATGCTGTCGCCTTCAACCTTGACGGTCGAGGGAAAACGGCCATGGACGCTATCATAGCGCAGCAGATGCGCATTGGTTTCGACCGGGCCAAGATCGTTGATGGCCACGACCTCAATGTCGGTCCGACCGGATTCGATGATACCGCGCAGCACATTGCGGCCGATACGGCCAAAGCCGTTGATGGCAACTTTCACAGTCATTGCATAACTCCCGCTTCTCGGATGGCTCCGGGCTGCTGGGTGGCCCCCGGAACGGTGATGGTCTGGAACGGCACGACGATGGCCAAGCGGTTCTCGCCTTGGGCAGCCCCAGGCATTGGGTAAAGGCACTCATGTGGTAAAGGCGTTCAGTCAAGCCCGAAGAGAAGCGGGCCCGCCAGACCCGCTCTTGAACCCTCTTCAGGAAAGCTTGGCTTCAGCCGCTTCGACAATCGCTTCAACGGTGATGCCGAAATGCTTGTACAATTCCTTGTAGGGGCCGGAAGCACCGAAGGACTTCATGCCGATAAAGGTGCCGTGCGAGCCGATGATCTCATCCCAGCCCTGACGGATCGCCGCTTCGACGCCGATCTTCACCGGAGCCGTGCCGATCACCGCATTGCGGTATTCCTCTGGCTGCTCGAAGAACAGTTCGAAGCACGGCACGGACACGACGCGGGCGGCAATGCCCTTGGCGGCCAGCGCTTCGCGCGCCTGGATCGCCAGTTCGACTTCCGAACCGGTGGCAAAGATCGAAACCTTGGCATCATCAGCGCCGATCAGTTCATAACCGCCCTTGGCCGACAGGTTTTCCGCCGAATATTCGGTGCGGGCTGCGATCAGGTTCTGACGGGTCAGCGCAATGCCGGACGGACGATCCGTGTGGGTCAAGGCGATCTGCCAGCATTCCGCCACTTCCGTGGCATCCGCCGGGCGAAACATCATCAGGTTGGGGATGGCGCGCAAGGCTGCCATCTGCTCGACCGGCTGGTGGGTCGGGCCATCTTCGCCAAGACCGATGGAATCATGGGTCAGAACGTGAATGACGCGAATGCCCATCAAGGAGGCCAGACGGATCGACGGACGGCAATAATCCGAGAAAATCAGGAAGCCGCCGGAATACGGAATGAGACCGCCATGCAGGGCGATGCCGTTCATCGCCGCCGCCATGCCATGCTCACGAATACCCCAATGCACGTAACGGCCTGAGAAATCGGTCGGCGTGATCGACGCGGTCTGGCTGGTCTTGGTATTGTTGGAGCCGGTCAGGTCGGCAGAACCGCCAAGCGTTTCGATCACCACGCCATTGATGACCTCAAGCGCATCCTCGGAGGATTTGCGGGTGGCAAGCGTTGGCTTGGTCTCGGCCAGCTTCTTCTTATAGGCGTCGATGGCAGCATCGAAACCTTCAGGCAGCTTACCAGCGAAGCGGCGGGTAAACTCGGCCTTGTGATCGGAGCCTTCCAGACCCTTTTCCCATTCGGCACGTGTGGAGGCACCACGCGCACCGGCTTCGCGCCAGGCGTCCAGCACATCGGCGGGCACGTGGAAAGGCTCATCAGCCCAGCCCAGCGCCTTGCGGGTGGCTGCAATTTCGTCGGCACCGAGCGGCGAGCCATGCACCTTATGGGTGCCGGCCTTGTTGGGAGAACCAAAGCCGATCACCGTCTTGCAGGCGATCATCGTTGGCTTTTCGGAAAGCTGGGCGGCGGACAGTGCAGCCGAAATCGCTTCCGGGTCGTGACCGTCAACAGCCATCGTGTTCCAGCCCGAAGCGCGGAACCGGCCATGCTGGTCGGTGCTGTCGGCCAGCGAAATCGCGCCGTCGATGGAAATGCCGTTATCGTCCCAGAGCACGATCAGCTTGTTAAGCTTCAGATGGCCGGCCAGCGAAATCGCTTCCTGGCTGATGCCTTCCATCAGGCAGCCATCGCCAACGATGGCATAGGTGTGGTGATGCATCAGCTCGCTGCCGAATTCGGAAGCCAGCTTCTTTTCGGCAATCGCCATGCCGACGGCATTGGCAACACCCTGGCCGAGCGGGCCGGTTGTCGTCTCGATGCCCGAGAGATGGCCATATTCCGGATGGCCTGCGGTTTTCGAGCCGAGCTGGCGGAAATTCCTGATATCGTCGATGGAAATGTCTTCATAGCCGGTCAGGTAAAGGACCGAATAGAGCAGCATGGAGCCGTGGCCAGCCGACAGCACGAAACGGTCGCGATTGGCCCATTTTGGTGCCTTGGGATCGAAATTCAAAAAGCGGGTAAACAGCACCGTCGCGACATCGGCCATGCCCATCGGCATGCCGGGATGGCCGGAATTGGCCTTTTCGACCGCATCCATGGACAGAAATCGGATCGCATTGGCCATCCGGTTGTGCTTTTCGGGAGAAATCATGACTGTTCCGCCTGTTCCGGGTCTCGATGGACGAACGCCGTTCGGGCGAACGTCAGAAAGTGGGTGATCCTTAACATCTAGGACGGGCAAGTCAATAAATTGAGGCCGGGTGATTGCGTGGAAGGCATATTTTCGGTTTTTGCCTTAATATTGATCATTGTCTCGTATTGATGCGCGCCATGGACGGCGGCGGGTCTACTCGTCCACAAGCATGACACACAGAAAAGCCGGGGTTTGTTGACGCAAGCTACAGGCAATGACTAATGTCGCATGAGAACTATAGGGGCCAAGGGGTCGATTCGGCTTGCCTTTTGGAGTTTGTCAGGGAAAAATGAAGCCGGTTTTCCGAAACGACAAAGACGAGCAAGAATATCTGGGACGACCAAGAACATCTGGAGGCTTTCCGGTTCGACCAGAGCCTGAAAACTTCATCAGCCGGGGCAGAGTAGAGATGGCGACGGATAAGGCAGAAGCCGCGCTCGGCGCATTGAGACAGGCCATTTCCGGCCTGGAAAATGCCATAGACATGCGACTGGAACTGCAACGCGCCAATGGCGAGGTGGAGCAGGAGGTGAAGCGCGTCCATATCGACCGCGCCCGTCTTGCCCAGGAGCTTGACCAATCGCAATTTCGCGCCAACCGGCTGGAAGAGGTCAATCGCGAAGTCTCGCGCCGCCTGGTCACCGCAATGGAAACCATCAGGGCCGTACTGGACCGTTAGGCCAGCCTCGCCTCACTCAGGGATCATTCGACAGACATGGCACAAGTCACGGTCACCATCGATGGAAAAGCCTATCGCATGGCCTGCGAGGAAGGGCAGGAAAACCACCTGACCGATCTGGCCAGCCAGTTCGACCGTTATGTCAGCCACCTCAAAAGCCAGTTCGGCGAAATCGGCGACCTGCGCGTTACCGTGATGGCGGGCATTATGGTGATGGACGAATTGTCCGAGCTGAAACGCCGGATTGCCTCCGCCGAAGCCACCTCAGCCGGCGCTATCGGCCGTGAGGATGACATCCTCGCTGCCATCACGGAATTGACCGAGCGCCTCAACGGCCTGACCCGCAAACTGACCGAAAAGCCGCAGGCTGCGGCCAGCCCAACTGAAAACCAGCACCACTGAAATAAACATGGCTGCAACCGTCAGCACCACTGGCGCAAGGACCGGAATGCGCCTATATCAGTTATGCGGTCTGCGCCTCTCGACAGGAACACACAATCCCTGGGGCCATACCCGATCTTGAGGGAGCTGTCCCTGTTCGGACCCGTGGGTTCGGACATACGGCGCCCACCTACTTTGTAGGCTCCCAGGATCGCAAAAATCCATCGGTTGCGTGGACCGCACTTTTCCCTTCCATCAGTTTCAGACGGTTTTGGCGCAGCTACCGCTTCGTTCAAAACGGCTTGCTTTCAAAGCAGCGGGCGCGGCACAATACACGGTACTGCTGCATAATTCCCGGAAACAGCCATGTACCAACCACCGCATTTTCGCCAGACCGACCACGAAGCGCTTTGCCAGTTCATCGTTGCACAGCCGTTTGGCCTGCTGATCACCTCTGGAAGCGGCGGATTGCTCGCCAATCCCCTGCCCTTCTTCCTCTTGCGCAGTAACGACACGCAGCCGGACCGGCTGCTGGCCCATATGGCGCGGGCCAATCCGCAATGGCAGGCCATCGATGCGGGAGACGAGGTTCTCGTCGCCTTCATGGGCTCTGACCATTACATCTCACCCAATTGGTATCCCAGCAAGCAGGAGACCGGCAAAGTCGTGCCAACCTGGAATTACCAAACCGTGCAGGTCAGAGGCATGGCAAAAGCGCATCAGGACCCAGCCTGGCTGCTGGCGCAGGTCCGCCTGCTGACCGATCAGATGGAAGCCTCCGGTCCTCGCCCCTGGGCTGTCGATGACGCGCCGGACAATTTCGTCGCCGCCCAGATGCGCGGCATCGTTGGGGTCGAAGTGCAGATTTCTCATCTCGAGGGTAAGCTGAAGGCCAGCCAGAACAGGACCGACATCGACCGGCAAGGCGTGCTGGATGGGCTTGGCGAGCAAGCAACGCCCCAAGCCGAAGCCATGGCCGCGTTGATGCGACGTGCCAAGAGCTGAGCCAAAAAGGGAATAAGGTGGTTTGAGACCCTAGAGCAGCTTGGTTCAATCTGAACCTCACTGGTCCAAGACTTTAAGCAAAAGAAATATCGAGGCAGCTTCCACCCTGTCGAAACGATGGAAGCTGCCGCTACTGCTTAAAACTCTTCCCAATTGTTGCCGCCGGAGGCGCTGGAGGCCGCAGCGGCAGATGAGCCACCAGTGAAGGCGCTGGCCAGCTTGCCCATCATCGAGCGCGCCGGAGAACCGACCGGGCGGGAGGTGGGCTGGGCAGGCTTGATGCGCGATGCGGCCAAAGGCTTGGCGGCAGGTGCCCGTGGTGCAGGTGCTGGCTGATGGTTTGGCGCCCAGGATGCGGCCTCTCCCGGCACCTTGAACTCGGCAATCAGGCTGACCAATGTGGTGGCGCTTTCGGCGAGCTTGTGGGTCACGGCAGTGGTTTCTTCCACCATGGCGGCGTTTTTCTGGGTGAACTGGTCCATATGGTTGACGGAGGTGTTGATCTCCTGCAAGCCGGTGCTCTGTTCGCGCGAGGACGTCGCAATCTCGGCAATCAGGCCATTGATCATCGACACCTGTTGGGAAATCGCTCCAAGCGCATCGCCGGTTTCGCGCACCAGCCTGACGCCGCCAGCCACTTCCGTCCCCGACTTGCTGATCAACGCCTTGATATCCTTGGCGGCATTGGCGGAGCGCTGCGCCAGTTCGCGCACTTCCTGAGCAACCACTGCAAAGCCCTTGCCCGCCTCTCCGGCCCGTGCTGCTTCGACACCGGCATTGAGCGCGAGAAGATTGGTCTGGAAGGCGATTTCGTCGATCACATTGATGATCTTGGAAATTTCGCTCGAGGCCTGTTCGATCCGACCCATGGCCGACACCGCATCGGCCACCACCTTGGACGAGCCTTCTGTGCTGACCTGAGCATCGGAGGCGAGAGCCGCGGCCTGTTGGGCACGGTCGGCGGCACTGCGCACTGTGCCGGTGACCTGTTCCAGCGCTGCCGAGGTCTCTTCCAGAGAGGCTGCCTGCTGCTCGGTGCGGCTGGCCAGCGCGCCTGCGGCGCTGCGCATTTCATTACCGCTGGCCTCGACCGACATCGCCTCGTTGCGCAAACGGGCGAAGGCCAGGCTGAGATTGTTGACCGAATTGTTGAAATCGACCCGGAGCGGTTCAAGTTCAGGAATAAACGACTGGTCGATCCGCGTCGTCAGGTCGCCACTGCTCAGGCGGTTCATGGCAACCGCCAGCATATCGGCACAGTTTCGGATATTGGCGGCATCCGCATCCTTCTCAGCCTCACGCTCGGCCCGTTCCCGGTCGTTGCGCGCCCGCGTTTCGTTTGCGTCCTGTTCCAGTTGCAGCTTCTTGAGCGCATCTTCGCGGAAAACTTCCAGCGCCCGCGCCAGAGCGCCGATCTCGTTGCGCAAGCCCTGATGCGGGACTTCAACATCGGTCCGGCCATCGGCAAGACTGGATGCCGCCGCTGTCAGTTCCGGAATCGGGCGCATGGTCTTGCGGGTGATGAACACCATCAGCAGGAGGGAAACCAGCAAGGCGATACCCGCGGTAATCGCCACGGCTTGCGCCATCTGATCGCTGATACCGGCAATTTCGGCAACACGCACACCGGCGTAGAGAATGCCGATCACAGAACCGGAAGAATTGATGATCGGCTTGTAGATTGTATAGTAATCCGTGCCGAGAATGGCGGCCTGACCACGATACGTCTCACCCTTGACGAGGGCCGAATAGACGGCACCCGTTGGATCGAGCGGCGTGCCGACGGCGCGCTGGCCATCCGGCTTGATGATATTGGTTGTGCGGCGAATGTAACCCTTGGTCGCTTCATCCAGGGTAAACAGCGTCGCCGTCTGGCCCGTCATCCGGCCAATGGAATCGATCGTGTCATGATTGGCAAATTGCGCCGGCAGCGTCTGCGCCGAAATGCGTTCAACATTGCCATCCCGACCCCAGCTGACCTTCACACCAGGCACATCGCGCTCCAGCAACGTGGCCGCGACCCGCAGGCTGCTGTTCTGGCTGTCGATGGCCTGCTGCGTCACGCGCTCATGAACCTGCCGCGAAATCGTCCAGGCAACAGCGCCCAGAGATACAACCAATATCAGGGTCGTCACCACAGTGATCGTCCCGACCAGCCCGAAACGGGATAGAAATTTCATTGCCAAACCCTCAAATATTTATGGCCCCTTGAGCCTAAAATATTTGACGAGTGTTAAGGCAAGATTGTCACAAACCTTTCTCCAGCCCTTCACCGCCAAGGCCTTTACGTCCCATTCCAAGGGAAATAGCACCAATGCGGGACGCTTGCAGCGCGCATCTATCGGCAGAAAAGTGCAATTCTTTGATTATACAACAACATAAATACAAGACTAAATTAACTGTAACTAAAACACAAATTGTTCCATCGTGACCTGCTCTTGCAAAACAAAGAGCGATTATGGTTAAACAACTGCTAACAAAGAGAGAACACATGCCCTTGGACAGTACAAAAAACCATTTGCGCCAACAAAGCCTTGCCCGTCGGGACGCTATTCCCGCTCACATTCGCGCCGATCATTCGGCCACAATTGTCCATCACGGCGCCGGCGCCATCGAGATTGCCCCAAGCGCCATGGTTTCCGGCTTCCTGCCGATCCGCTCCGAAGTAGACACGCAACCGTTAATGGAGATGTTGCGCCAGCGCGGTGCCGATCTCTGCCTGCCCGTGGTTCTGGACCGCCAGACCATCTGCTTCCGGCAATGGCGCACGGACGACCCGCTGATCGATACCGGTTTTGGCACACGCGGTCCCGGCCCCGATGCGCCGGTGGTCGATCCACAGGTCCTGCTGATTCCGCTGGCCGCCTTCGACCGGCATGGCAACCGGATCGGCTATGGAGCAGGCCATTACGACCGGGCGATTGCCCGTTTGCATCAGAAAGGCCTTGATCCGCTTCTGATCGGCATTGCATTTGACTGTCAGGAAGTGGCAGATGTGCCTTTCGAACCCCATGACGTCGCTTTGCATGCCATTTTGACGGAAAGTGGATACAAGAACTTCAAGACCTGACTGGATTTAAGGAATGCGGCTGCTTTTTCTGGGCGATATGGTTGGCAAGACAGGCCGCACGGCGGTTTGGGAAAAGCTGCCCGGCCTGGTCTCCGACCTGAAACTGGATTTCGTCATCGTCAATGGTGAAAATGCCGCTGGCGGCTTCGGGATTACCGAGGATATTTTCCTCGAAACCATCAATGCCGGCGCAGATGTCGTCACCACGGGCAACCACGTCTGGGACCAGAAGGAAGCGATCACCTTTTCAGGTCGTCACGACCAGTTCCTGCGCCCGGCCAATTATCCGGCGGGGACACCCGGCAAAGGGTCCGGTCTCTATTATGCCCGCAACGGTGCGCGCGTGCTGGTCGCCAATATCATGGGCCGGGTCTTCATGCATCCAGAGTTGGACGATCCGTTCAAATCGGCGGAAACCATTCTGGCCGCCTGCCCCCTGAAGGAACAGGCCGACGCCATCATCTTCGACTTCCATGCCGAGGCCACCAGCGAAAAGCAGTGTTTCGGCCATTTCGTCGATGGCCGCGCCAGTTTCGTGGTCGGCACCCACACCCATGTGCCAACCGCCGATCACCAGATTCTCAATGGCGGCACCGCCTATATGTCGGATGCGGGCATGTGCGGCGACTATGATTCGTCGCTCGGCATGGAAAAGGAAGAGCCGCTCAACCGTTTCATTTCGAAAATGCCCAAGGGCCGGTTCGAAGCGGCCCACGGCCCGGCGACGATCTGCGGCGTCGGCGTCGAGATTTCCGACAGTACAGGCCTTGCCGAAAAGATCGCCCCTTTGCGCATCGGCCCGCGCCTCACGGAGACCATACCCGCTTTCTGGGCGTGAAGCCTTCGGCTTCATATCCTGATTGCGCCGGGCAACAGCCCGATCAATCTTGCCTCCTGCCGAGACCGGTGTAAGGTCCCGCGCAACACCGTAACGACAGTCAACACGGGAAACTCACCATGCCTGCTTTCAAGACACTTGACGATCTCACCGATATCGCCGGCAAGCGCGTACTGTTGCGCGTCGACCTGAACGTGCCCGTCTCCGGCGGCAAGGTGACGGATGCGACCCGCATCGAGCGCGTCGCCCCGACCATCAAGGAACTATCGGCCAAGGGCGCCAAGGTTATTCTGCTCGCCCATTTCGGTCGTCCCAAGGGCGAGCCGGTTGCCGATATGTCGCTGTCGCAGATCATTTCCGCCGTCGAGGAAGTGCTTGATCAGGCGGTCGCGTTTGGCGAAGACTGCGTTGGCGAACCGGCCGAAAGGGCCGTTGCCGCCCTGAACAACGGCGATATCCTGCTTCTGGAAAATACCCGCTTCCACAAGGGCGAGGAAAAGAACGACTCCGACTTTACCGCAGAACTCGCCAAGAACGGCGACATCTATGTCAATGATGCCTTTTCCGCTGCCCACCGCGCCCACGCCTCCACGGAAGGGCTCGCCCATATTCTGCCTGCCTATGCAGGGCGTACCATGCAGGCCGAGTTGGAAGCGCTGGAAAAGGGCCTCGGCAAGCCGACCCATCCGGTGGTCGCCATTGTCGGCGGTGCCAAGGTTTCCTCCAAGATCGACCTGCTGATGAACCTGGTCAAGAAGGTCGATGCGCTTGTCATCGGCGGTGGCATGGCCAATACCTTCATCGCCGCGCAGGGGATCGATGTCGGCAAGTCGCTGTGCGAACACGACCTGGCCGATACCGCCAAGCAGATCATGATCGAAGCAGAAACCGCTGGCTGCACCATCGTGCTGCCGGTGGACGGCGTCGTTGCCCGGGAATTCAAGGCCAATGCCGCCAATGAGACGGTCAGCGTCTCGGCCATTCCAGCCGACGCCATGATGCTGGATGTCGGTCCGAAATCGGTGGCGCTGGTCAATGACTGGATCAGCAAGGCGGCAACCCTGGTCTGGAACGGCCCGCTCGGCGCCTTTGAAATCCCCCCCTTCGATACCGCCACCGTTTCTGCCGCAAAACATGCCGCAGAGCGTAGCAAGGCTGGTAAGCTGGTCTCGGTGGCAGGCGGTGGCGACACGGTCTCGGCGCTCAATCATGCCGGTGTTGCCGACGACTTTTCCTATGTCTCGACCGCAGGCGGCGCTTTCCTGGAATGGATGGAAGGCAAGGAACTGCCCGGCGTTGCCGTATTGACCCGTCCGGCTTAACAACCGACGAAAAATTTCAGGTGCGGCATGGAACAAATGTCGCACCTGAAATTCTTTTAAAAAAGATTGAATTTTAAAACGATTGAAACGATTTCAATCGTTTCAATGACTTAAGGCCCCATTTTCCTCCTGAACAACATCTGTTACGCGATAACCAGTGGTAACGTTTTTGGGAGCATTAGGACATGAGTGAGAGACTTGAAGACATCGCCGTCAAGATGATGGCCGATGGCAAGGGCCTTCTGGCAGCGGACGAGTCCACGTCCACCATCAAGAAGCGTTTCGACACGATTGGCCTCGAATCCACCGAAACCAGCCGCCGCGACTACCGCGAAATGCTGTTTCGCTCCGACGAGGCAATGAAAAAATACATTTCCGGCGTCATTCTTTATGAAGAGACCCTGTTTCAAAAAGCAGCCGACGGCACGCCTTTCGTCGATCTCATCAAGGCGGCAGGCTCCATCCCCGGCATCAAGGTTGATACCGGTGCCAAGCCAATGGCCGGTTTTCCCGGCGAAACCCTGACGGAAGGTCTGGACGGTCTGCGCGAGCGTCTCGCCACCTATTACAAGGCCGGTGCCCGCTTCGCCAAGTGGCGCGGCGTTATCGCCATTGCCGATGGCCTGCCGACATGGGGCTCGATCAAGGCCAATAGCCAGGCGCTCGCCTATTACGCCGCCCTGTGCCAGGAAGCAGGCATCGTGCCGATCGTCGAGCCGGAAGTGCTGATGGATGGCGCTCCGGGCACCCATGACATTGCCAAATGCGCCGAAGTGACGGAATGGGTGCTGCGCACCGTGTTCCAGGATCTCTATGACGCCCGCGTCAATCTCGAAGGCATGATCCTGAAGCCCAACATGATCATCGACGGCAAGAATGCCCGCAAGGCCTCCGTGGACGAAGTCGCAGCAGCGACCGTCAAGGTGCTGAAGGCCACGGTTCCTTCCTCCGTTCCCGGCATCGCCTTCCTGTCTGGCGGCCAGAGCACAGAGGAAGCAACCGCCCATCTTTCCGCGATGAATGCCGGTTACGACATGCCCTGGACCCTGACCTATTCCTATGGCCGCGCCCTTCAGGATAGCGCCATTAAAACATGGGGCGGCCGCAGCGAAAACGTCGCCGCCGGTCAGCGTGCCTTCACCCACCGCGCCCGCATGAACAGTCTGGCCGCGACTGGCACCTGGAAACAGGACCTGGAAAAGGCCGCTTGAGGTCAAGCATCGAACGCATTTGATCCTGCATCTTGAAGCCCCGCCGCACCCGGCGGGGTTTTTTCTTGTCACCCTGACAGGATTTCATCTTCATTTCGGCGACGCCACTGCTATCGAGGTCACGGTTGTTCATTACGTATCACCTACAAGGAGGCCAACCATGATCTCCGTACCTTTCATCACTCTCGACGTCTTTACCGTTGAGCGGTTTCGCGGCAATCCTCTGGCAGTCATTCTCGATGGGCGCGGGCTGTCGGATGCGATGATGCAGGCCATTGCCGCCGAATTCGGCTATTCTGAAACCACCTTCGTCCTGCCTCCGACAGACGCGGCCAATACAGCGCAGGTGCGGATCTTCACGCCTGTCATGGAAATACCTTTTGCAGGCCACCCCAATGTTGGCACCGCCATCGCCCTTGCCGGACAACCGACCTTGTTCGGCCAGTCCCTTGGCGACGATCTGCGCTTTGAGGAAAAAGCTGGCCTCGTCACCGTTCAGCTGAGCCGCGATGACAATGGTCTGGTGAAGGCCTGCATCCGTGCGCCCCAGCCTCTCTTCGTCAGCGGCCCGGTGGCAACAGCCGATCTGGCCGCCGCCATGTGCTTGGCTGAGAGTGACATTCAAACCGCAAACCATACGCCGGCCTTAATCTCCGTCGGCTTGACATTCATCGCAGCGGAGTTGACCGATCTCGCCGCCCTTGGCCGCAGCGAGCCTGATCTTGCCGCTCTCGCCCGTCTGGTCGAAATCCATGCCGACCAGGAAACGGATGGCGCAACCTTCCTCTATTGCCGAATGTCGGAAAACCATATCCGCGCCCGGATGTTTTCGCCTTTCGACAATGTTGCGGAAGATCCGGCGACCGGCAGCGCCTCAGCGGCACTTGCCGCCTATCTGGCGCAGCAGGCACCGGAAGCCGATCTTGACCGGACGCTGGTGATCGAACAGGGTGTTGAAATGGGTCGCCGCAGCCTGATAACAGTCACCCTGCAGAAAGTGGGCGGCAACGTCATCCGAACCGAGATTTCAGGCCACGCTGTCACCGTCATGCAGGGCACGCTCAGCATCGATCGTTGATCCACGCCATATAGAAACGGAAAATCAGCAATGCAATCAGGTCTGCGGGACGCATGGAAGCATCTGATCCCGGACGTGACGCCGATCAGTTCTTCAGAACAGGCCCGCTCCGCCCTCGGCGCGGCGCTGGGCATTCTGGTCACCGGCGTCATCAGTGCCTTTTTGCTGGGATATTTTTGGCCGGAGCAAGCTGTAAGCCTGCCGGTGCTGATCGCGCCGATGGGAGCCTCCGCCGTGCTGCTGTTTGCTGTCCCCACCAGTCCGCTTGCCCAACCCTGGTCAATCCTGGGCGGCAATCTTTGCGCCGCACTGATTGGTGTGACCGTAGCGCAATGGGTGCCGGATCTGCTGCTTGCCAGCGCGCTGGCCATCGGCGGTGCGATTGCCGCAATGATTGCGCTGCGCTGCCTGCATCCGCCAAGCGGCGCCATCGCGCTGACTGCCGTGCTCGGCGGTCCGGGCATTCATGCGCTCGGCTATGGCTTCGTGCTCTGGCCGGTGGCTTGCAACTCCCTGCTGCTTCTGGCCAGCGCGCTGCTCTATAACCGGCTTGCGGGCCGCCGTTATCCGCATCGCGCCAAGCCTGCTTTGCCGCAAACGCCCGGCATTGCTGATACCGCAGGCTTCCAGCGTCGCGATCTCGATGACGTCCTGAAGGATTACGATGCCTTTCTCGACATCGACCGCGACGATCTGGAGGATATCCTGCGCCGCACCGAGCTGCGTGCCTATCGCCGTCGCAGCAGCCATACGACCTGCGGCGCGGTGATGATTGCGGGCATTGCCGCCCTCTCCCCGGATACGACGCTGAGCGAGGCGCTGCACCGCCTGCGCCAAAGCCGCGTCAAGGCGTTGCCGGTGACCGCCGAAGACGCCACCATTCTCGGCATCGTCACCCAGACTGACCTGATGGACAAGGCAAGCTGGTCACGGGGCAAGCCGATGATCGGTCTTGGCCGACGGCTGGCGCTGGCCTTGCAAGGCGCCTCTGCGCCAAACGGCACGGTCAAGGACATCATGACCACACCAGTGCGCACCGTCACGCCAGATGCACCGCTATCTGAAGCCATCGTCACCTTCGCCGAAGCGGCCCTGCATCATTTGCCTGTCATCAACGCCCAGGCAAAGCTGATCGGCATGATCGCTCAAACGGATGTCTTGATGGCCATGGTGCAGGCCTCAAACCAGAAAGCGAAATAGGAAAAATCATTGAAAATGACCTTTCATATCGAGCCAGCAGCACATTACAGCGCCTTGCGCCATATATGGTACACGGCGCTGTAATGCTTTATATTTTTGCATAATTCTTTAAACCGATTCCGGTTTAAAGAATTATGCAATAAGGCCATAAAAATTCGTTTCCATTCGCCTATGGGCGGTCCTGCTTTGGAGAAGAGGCGATGCTTTTTGTGATGGCAATCATGTTGGCTGCGGCACAAACGCCGGGCTTGCCTGCCCCGTCAACCACCTGCGCGCAAGCCAAGGCGACCGATACCGCGCCAGCAGATCAACTCGAACTGCTGGACCAATTTAGAGCTCATCTTGCCAAGGCCGATCTGGAACGATTGGATCAGGCGCTTCCACGCAGCAGCAATGGTGGGATTGCCCAATGCGATGCTGTCGAGGGAAGTCGCGCATCATGCGAGGTGACCGCCTATATGCCCGCAATTGAAAACACTGGACTTATGGCACAATTTCTCGCCTTCCTCTGCCCCAAGAAATTCTGAATGCAGTCATCCACCACAGTTGGTACACGGCGCTGTCGGCAGCGTACAAATTTGCAGCGGTTTTACGATAAACCACCGACCTCAAGCATGAAAAGCAATCCTAAAGCTCGCGCCACAGCTTAAGGCCGCACCAGCAGTGTTACAGTCCATATAATAAAGGCCAGCACGGCAAGCTTCCAGAAGTCGCTGCGCTTTCGAAGGAATGGCAAGCCGAGCGGCCGGATGAGTTGCACGGCCATGGCCAGGATCAGAAAGGCCGATATTGCCTTGTTCATGTCTTTGGTTGCTACCTCTACGAAGCCAACGCATTTTAGCAGGAATAAAGCGCCTGTCCGCGGTCATACTGATATCACCGGGCAAAGGGAAGCAGGCTTTGCTTGGCCATCATCTGGCGGTTTGCGCCATACCCATAATACCAAGTCTCGAAGATGCTCACGCATCCTCGTCTTGAAGGCATTGCAAATATCTCAAACGCAGCAGAGGCTTGAGATATTTGCAAAGGGAATACCAAGAGTCATTTTCAATGACCCTTGGTATAGCTGGAAAATCACCTGCTGTAACGTCGCAGTAACAACAGTTTGACATATTTCATAAATCGACCCCATTCCGGGGAATAATGGCCCCACGCATTCCGCGCCCTGCCACGCTTGGCCTTCGCCTCGACCCGTTCCGAAGTGATTTGCATGACCCGAAATCTGTTTCCCGTCCTCTCCCTCCTGCTTGGCACGCTGTTCCTGTTCCTCGGCAATGGTCTGCACGGACTGCTTCTGCCGGTGCGCGGCTCGTTTGAAGGCTATTCCAATGAAGTGCTCGGCCTGCTCGGTACGTCCTGGGCGGCGGGCTTTGTGCTTGGTTGTTTCATTGCACCCAAGCTGGTGATGCGGGTCGGCCATGTCCGAGCATTTTCCTGCTTCATCGCGATCATCGCCATCATTTCGTTGATCACCGGTCTGGTCGTCGAACAATATTCGTGGGTCGCCCTGCGAACGCTGACCGGCTTTTGCACCGCTGGCACCTCGATGATCATCGAAAGCTGGCTGAATGAGAGGGCCAGCAATGAGAGCCGTGGCTCGATCTTTTCCTTCTACATTTCCGTCACCCTGTTCGGGGTGGTCGGCGGCCAGATGATGGTGGCCTTTGGCAATATACACACGCCAACGCTGTTCATGATCTGCGGCATTCTCTATTGCCTGGCCATGCTGCCCACCACCATGTCCAACGCCGCCTCACCTCAACCGTTGAAATCCGTCAAGCTGGATCTGCCAAAACTCTATCGAAATTCGCCCGTGTCCTTTGTCGGTATTCTGCTGATCGGCATCGCCAACGGCGCTTACGGCACTCTAGTGGCGGTGTTCGGCGCCCGCGTCGGCCTGCCGGATGTGATGATCGCCAGCATGTTGAGCGTCACGATCTTTGCCGGTGCTGCCGCCCAGTTTCCGGCTGGCCGTCTGTCCGACCATACGGACCGGCGTTATGTTCTGGCTGGTATTGGCTCGGTCGCCCTGGTGGCAGCCCTGCTGCTTCTGGTTCTGCGACCGCAGACCGCCGTTTTCCTGATCCCGCTTGTGGCGCTTTATGGGGCCGCAGCCAATTCACTCTATCCGATTGCGGTCGCCCACGCCAATGACTTTGCCGATAGTGGCGATTTCGTCAAAGTGTCCGGCGGGTTGCTGCTGCTGTTTGGTATCGGTACGATTATCGGCCCGACCATCGGCGGCCCTGTCATGACATGGTTCGGTCCCTATGCATTGTTTGGGGTCACCGCCACCGCCCATGCTTTGCTGGTTGCCTATGCGATTTTCCGCAGCCGGTTACGCCCGACCCTCACCTCCGAGGAAAAGGAGAATTTTTCCACAGGCCATGGCCCTGTCTCGACCATGATGGCCACCCCGCAATCGGCAACACTTGACCCAAGAGCTGAACGCATGGACATCATTGGTGAAGAGCCAGCAAACAAGGAGGCATAAGCGATGATGGAAGACCCGGACCGGCCGCGCAAACCACCGGAACACGAGATCGGCTGCGACCTTTCTCTCCTGTCGGCCAGCGAACTGGAGACGCGAATCACTTTGCTAAAACAGGAAATCGCCCGTCTCGAAACGGAAAAATCCAGCAAGATGGCGGGAAAAGCGGCAGCTGAATCGCTGTTTCGCCCTTTAAAGTAGCAGGCTATGGTTCAAAATATTACAGCTGCGCACAATGGTAAAGATCGGGCCGGGAACCCTCGCATGCAGCGGCAAGCAACGCCGTTTTGATCTATCGCGATGCAGTATTAACGCAATATTAAGCATTTTATGCGAATGTATAACCTGTCCGGTTCTTCTGGATTCAGACGGTTTCACCAAATGGCGATTTGGTCTGATTTTTCTCCCTGTTTTACCTTGAGAGCCGCTTTTGCGGCTCTTTTTTTATGCCTTTCGACTTTACCTAAAACTGTGGGAATTAACCCTTTCTTAAGAAACGACTTGCGCATTTGGGGTATTGGTAGCATCGTTCACCCATGGAATTGGCGCTGGACTTCGTTAACCGCCGCGCTACGTCAATAAGTGATGCGTAAGACAGGGAAAATGTCGATGTCGGAACTTGGATTGAATACGGTCAGCTTTGCCGGGCGCGCTGCTTCGTCGTCGCAGTTCAAGGCGACCTATGCAGAAGGCATGGGGCTGGTCGAAGAAACCGCCGGATATCTCGACGGCCCCGGCCGTTCGGCTGCAAAGGTTCTGCCCCGCATGGCCTCCGTGCTCTATGCAGCTGAATCCATGCGCCTGACCACACGCCTGATGCAGATGGCCTCCTGGCTTCTTTTGCAGCGCGCGGTCAACAATGGCGAAATGTCGCGCGACCAGGTGATTTCCGAAAAGAGCAAGGTCCGTCTGGACGGCTTCAACGTCGACCGCAATGCGCCAGGCTGGAACGATCTGCCGGAATCCTTCCGCGACCTGATCGAACGCTCGCTGCGCCTGCAAAACCGGATCGCGCTGCTTGACCGCGAAATCTATCGCCCGAATGACACATCCATCGTGCCGGACAATGAGAACAGCGTCCAGGCCCAGTTGAACCTGCTGCGCACGGCCTTCAACGCCAATTGATGTTTTTTCAATAATCAGGTCACAGGCAGCCGGACGGCGCTGCATGTTGACATCGGATTTCTAAACCCGGCTCTGCCCAGCAGTGCCGGGTTTTTCGTGTAAAATCCGATGTGCCAAAAAGGCGCTGAAAATCAGCCCAAACCAAAAAGGCCCGATCACAAGACCGGGCCTTTTTGGAAAGACATACAAGCGATGACTTAGAGGCCGAGGCCGCCGAAACGCTTGTTGAACTTGGAGAGACGGCCGCCGCGGTCCATGAGCTGCTGGTTGCCGCCGGTCCAGGCCGGGTGCGACTTGGAGTCGATGTCGAGGTTCATGACCTGACCTTCAGTGCCCCAGGTCGAAAATGTTTCGTACTCGGTGCCATCGGTCATGACGACCTTGATCTTGTGGTATTCGGGATGAATGTTAGCCTTCATGACGGTCTTCCTGATGTGCCGGGGGTCTATTTGCCGCAATTGCGTCAGCCGACCCAATTCAATACATGAAGCCGGAGACTGGTAATGTCGCGGGCTTCCCAATTTGATGGGCTGCCTATACATGAAGGTCGCAGGGATAACAAGGCCCCCAGCGCATAAGCTGGGATGGCAGGGGCGGAGTACGGATCAGTGTCGGAAAACCAAGAACGCCAGGCAAAATCGAGCCGTAGTCTGAAGCCTCTCGCCAGGCTTAACCCTTACCTGATGCGGTATCGCGGCATGGCATTGGCCGCCTTGGTGTTTCTGGCTCTGGCTGCCGTGACCACGCTGGCGCTACCGCTGGCCGTGCGCCGGATGATCGACCACGGCATGGCCTCTGCCGATGCCGGCTTCATCAACAAGTATTTTGCCATGCTGATCGTTCTGGCGCTGATCATGGCCGCTTCCAGCGCGCTTCGCTATTATTATGTCATCACCATTGGCGAGCGGATCGTCTCGGACATCAGGCGCGAAGTGTTCGATCATGTCAGCCGCCTGTCGCCTGCGTTTTTCGACGTCAACCAATCCGGCGAAATTGTCTCGCGGCTGACAGCCGATGCCACCCAGATCAAATCCGCCGTTGGCGCCAGCGCCTCGGTAGCACTGCGCAACATCATCATGTGTTTTGGCGCCATGGGCATGATGATCTATACCAGCCCGAAACTGTCGGTGATGGTGCTGGCCGCGATTCCCGTCATTGTCTTTCCGCTGATTGCCTTTGGCCGCTCGGTGCGGCGCCGCTCCCGGCTTGCCCAGGACAGGCTGGCGGAGGCCGCAGCCTTTGCAGGCGAAAGTATTGGGGCTGCCCGTACCGTCCAGGCCTTTAATGGGGAAGCCGCCGCCAGCGCCCGCTACGGCGCTGCCGTCGAACAGGCTTTCCAGGCTGCCCGTATCGCCACCCGCTCGCGCGCCATCCTGACCGGCGTTGCCATTACGCTGGTGTTCGGCAGCATTGTCGGGGTGCTCTGGTATGGCGCCCAAAGCGTGCTGGCCGGAACGCTGTCAGCGGGAACCCTGGGCCAGTTCCTGCTCTATTCCGTCATCGCCGCCTCATCGCTTGGCCAATTGTCTGAGGTCTGGGGTGAATTGATGCAGGCGGGCGGGGCCGCCGAACGGCTGACGGAATTGCTGGCCGAGGTCTCTGCCGTGCAATCGCCAGACCATCCAAAACCCTTGCCCACCCCTGCGCGTGGCGAAGTGTGGTTTGAGACTGTCGAGTTTTCCTATCCCAGCCGCCCGGGACGCTCCGCCGTCAAAGGCCTGAGCTTTGCCGTCGATGCCGGGGAAACCGTGGCGATCGTCGGACCATCAGGCGCAGGTAAAAGCACGATCTTCTCGCTGATCCTGCGCTTCTACGACCCGACAAGCGGGCGCATCTGTCTTGATGGAAGTGATCTGCGCGATGTGTCAACGGAGGCATTGCGCGGCAGCATTGCCATCGTCCCCCAGGACGTGACGATCTTTTCCGGCACGATCCACGATAATATCGCCTTCAGCTGCCCCGATGCCAGCCGCGAGGCGGTGATCGTTGCTGCCCGCGCCGCCCAGGCCACCGAGTTCATCGACCGGCTGGACCATGGCTTTGACACGCAGGTCGGTGAGCGTGGCATCACGCTGTCAGGCGGCCAGCGTCAACGCATAGCCATTGCCCGCGCTATCCTGAAGGATGCGCCTGTCCTGCTGCTGGATGAGGCCACCTCGGCGCTGGATGCGGAAAGCGAGACCCTGGTGCAGAAAGCCCTGGACGAGCTGATGAAGTCGCGCACCACCATCGTCATCGCCCATCGGCTGGCCACCGTGCTGAAGGCGGACCGGATTCTTGTCATCGATGATGGCAAGGTGGTGGAACAGGGCACCCACCAAAGCCTGATCCAGCAGGGCGGCATCTATGCCCGGCTGGCCCGGCTGCAATTCCAGAGCGGCGCGCAGGATTTCCTGGCAGAAGCGAAGTAACCCATCAGGACGAGCTGGCCGCGAGAACATTGCGGCCAGCCACCCGGCCGGAAAACAGGCAGCCGCCGAGAAATGTGCCTTCCAACGCATTATAGCCATGCATTCCGCCACCGCCGAAGCCTGAGACCTCGCCTGCCGCATAAAGGCCCGGCACCGGCTCACCGGACATTTCCAGCACCCGGCCCTCAAGGTCGGTCTGCAAGCCGCCCAGCGTCTTGCGGGTCAGGATATGCAGGCGCACAGCGATCAGCGGTCCCTTGGCCGGATCGAGCAACCGGTGCGGTGCGGCAGTCCGCATCAATTTATCGCCGAGATAGTGCCGCGCCCCGCGAATGGCGGTGATTTGCGCATCCTTGCTGAAGGTGTTGCTGATCTCCCGGTCCCGCGCCTCAATCTGGCGGCGGAGATGGGCAGGGTCCAACCGGCTCTCACCGCTGATCGTATTCATCTTGGCCACCAGCTCCTCCAGATCGGTGCTGACGGCAAAATCCTCGCCCCGTTCCATGAAGGCCAGGACCGGACCGGTCGGGCGCTTGCCAAGCCGCTTCAGCAGAAGGCGGATATTGCGACCGGTCAGATCCGGGTTTTGCTCCGAACCCGACAGTGCGAATTCCTTCTTGATGATCGCCTCGGTTAGGATGAACCAACTGTAATCACTGCCCCGCTCGCGCAGGATTTTCAGCGTACCAAGCGTATCAAACCCCGGCATGGCGGGCGATGGCAGCCGGTTGCCATCGGCATCGCACCAGAAGGAGGATGGGCCGGGCAAGATGCGGATGCCATGATCCGGCCAGATCGGGTCGTGGTTCTTCACACCCTCGGTATAATGCCACATGCGATCGCGGTTGATGACGCTGCCGCCCGCCTGTTCGGTAATGGCGATCATCCGCCCGTCGACATGGGCAGGTACGCCACAAACCATGGTGGCCGGCGGCTGACCCAGCCGGTCCACCGGCCAGTTCTGCCGCACCAGTTGATGGTTGCCGCCAATGCCACCGGACGCGACGATAACGGCCTGGGCGGAATAGGTGAAATCGCCGAGAGGCTGACGGCTGCTCTTTTCGCCCCGCAAAACGGCATCACTGGCCAGCACTGTGCCGGACACACCCGTCACCCGTCCATCCCGGCGCTCCAGCGCATCGACCTGATGGCGAAACCGGAACGTGATGCGCCCGGCCTCGGCCAGCGTCTTTGCCAGGTTGAGAAACGGTTCCAGCACGCCCGGCCCTGTTCCCCAGGTCACATGAAAGCGCGGCACCGAATTTCCATGGCCATCGGCAAGCTGACCGCCGCGCTCCGCCCAGCCGACCACTGGAAACCAACGCATGCCCAGCTGATGCAGCCATGCCCGTTTCTCGCCTGCCGCAAAGTGCAGATAGGCCTGCGCCCAACGCCGCGGCCAATAATCCTCGGACCGGTCGAAACCCGCCGAGCCGAACCAGTCCTGCTCGGCCAAAGCCAAGCTGTCACGTACCCGCATCAGCCGTTGCTCAGGACTGTCGATGAAGAACAATCCGCCCAGCGACCAGAAAGCCTGCCCGCCTAGGTTCTGCTCGCCCTCCTGATCAACGACACAGACCGACAAGCCCCGCCCCGCCGCCTCGGTTGCCGCAACCAACCCCGCCAGCCCTGCACCAACCACGATCACATCGAACTCGTTCATCACGCCCTCCCAAGCACATTTCACTGCCATTCTCTCCCTGGCAGAAAAGCTTACTTTTACGCGAACGTCAAAATCTTGCAAGCTTGAGGCAGGTATGCTCTTTCCAGATCTGCTGTTGTCCGACGGGATTAAGCTTGGATCAGGCAGGGGATGCAGCCATACTGGAGTTTGTCAGGGTAAAGTGGAACCCGGTTTTCCCGAGAAGGCAAACGAAAACAAAAGAATTGAGAGTCGGTCTGGTTCAATCTCACGGTACACGACGCTTGTGTTTTTCGGCTTTCGCCTCCCCCTCTTGCCTCTGCCGCCACCCTCTCGCCGCTGGAGAGAAGAGCCCAAGCTGTTAGCCGCGCACTCCTTTTAATGTCGGAATCAAAGGGATTACGCCCGCTTTTCACGCCTTTTGATAAGGATCAGAAGGTTGCCTCGCATCTCTTCTCCCCAGCGGGGAGAAGGTCCCGGCAGGGGGATGAGGGGGTAAGCGGCAGATGATAGCGGTCGCGTCGTGTACTGTGGCTCAATCTGAACCTGACAGACTCTCGCCACCCATTCATCTGCCCGTCTCACCGCTCCGTCAGCTTCAGCTCGATCCGCCGGTTTTGGGCGCGAGCTTCAGGTGTATCGCCCGGGGCAATCGGCTGGAATTCACCGAAACCGGCAGCAGCCAGACGGTCGGCGGGGACGCCCTTGGAAATCAGGAACTTGACCACCGAGACGGCGCGGGCAGCCGACAGTGCCCAATTGTCCGGATAGCGGCCATTGCCTGACAGCTGGACATTGTCCGTATGGCCATCGACGCGCAGCACCCAATTGATATCGGGGGGAATTTCCTTGGCAAGATCGATCAGGGCATTGGCGAGCTTGACCATTTCCTCCTGGCCTTGCGGGTTCATGTCGGCACCGCCGGAGGGAAACAGTACTTCTGACTGGAACACGAAACGGTCGCCGACAATGCGGATATTTTGCCGATCCGACAGGATTTCACGCAGGCGTCCGAAAAAGTCGGAGCGATAGCGATTGAGTTCCTGCACCTTCTGGGCCAGGGCCACATTCAGCCGCCGTCCGAGATCGGCGATTTTCGCCTGTGAATTCTGGTCCTTGGCCTCCGAGGCCTGCAAGGCCTGTTCGACAGCGGCAATCTGGGCGCGAAGTGCGGCGATCTGCTGGTTCAAGAGGTCGATCTGGCTCATGGCGCGGGCGCTGACCTGCTGCTGCTCATCGAGCTTGCCACTGAGTTCGCCGATCTTCACCTGGGCCTGGGCCGAATTGCCCGCCCCGGTATCGAGCAGGGATTGCAAACGGCTGCGTTCCTTCTCGGACGTATCCAGCGAGGATTGCAGGTTGGCCAGCGCGTCTTCCAGATCCTGCTTGCCGCCCTTTTCGAGCGCCAGCATTTGCGTCAACTCGGCAATCTGGTTGTTCAGCCGGTTCAACACCTCGTCCTTGCCGGAAATTTCCCGGCTGAGCACGAATTGCGCCACCACGAAAACGGTGAGCAGGAACATGATGGCGATCAGCAGCGTCGATAAGGCATCGACAAAGCCCGGCCAATAGTCGGCGCCGCGATCCCGCTTGCGGTTGCGCCCCAGGGCCATGGTCTACTTGCTCCCGAGCTTGTCGTTCAACCGGTCCAGCGCCTTGCGCATGGCACGGGTGTCTTCCTGCTGGGCTTCGATCCAGTCGCGCAGCATTTGCTGCTCATTGCGCATGTTCTTCACCAGCCCCTGGATGCCATCCGACAAGCCGCTCAGCGCGGCTGCCGACCGGTCGGAGCCGGAGGCAGGCTGCTGGGCAATCTTTTTCATCTGCTCCAGCAACCGCTCAATGTCGTGACCGGAAACGCCCGCCGGTACGGGTTGATCGGAACCGGTATCGGTGACGGAAGACAGCCAGTTCTCCAGCTCCGTATAGAATCGGTTCTGGGCGCGGCCAGCCTGCAAATCGAGAAAGCCGAGGATCAGCGAGCCGGACAGGCCCAGCAGCGACGAGGAAAATGCTGTGCCCATGCCGGCAAGCGGCGCGGAAAGACCGTTTTTCAGGGTTTGCAGCACATCGCTGCCCTGCCCACCGGAACCGGCATCCAATGTCTGGATGACATTACTGATCGAGCTGATCGTACCGATCAGGCCCCAGAAGGTGCCGAGCAGGCCGAGAAACACCAGAAGGCCGATCAGATAGCGCGAGGTGTCGCGTGCTTCGTCCAGCCGGGTGGCGATGGAATCAAGGATGGAACGCAGCAGCGTCGTTGACAGGCCGGTTGAGCGGCGATTGCCCAGCAGGGAGCGCATCGGCGCCAACAATTTCGGCTCGCGTCCGGACTTATCCGCAGTGCCGGACCGCTGAAAATGATTGAACCAGCGCACTTCCGAAATCAGCCCGACCACATGGGCGAAAATCAGGATGATGCCGACGGCCAACACCCCGAGAATAAGACCATTCAGGCCCGGATTGGTGTAAAATGCCTGTTCGGCCTGCCGAAACAGAATGGCCGCAATGAACCCGATGAGGATCAGAAAGATCAGCATCGTCAGAATAATGGGTGCCGGGCTTGACAGTTTCGAGCCGTAACGGGCCGGTTCAGCGTCCGGGGCGTCCACATCCACATCCGTCATTGGCAGCACGTCTCCATTACAGGCAAGCGGTCGATCCCTTTCGCAAACCACGGGTCAAGCCTGTGAAAGGCTCGACCCAGGCAGCATGAAGTGGACGGAGGCTAGTTCAAATTCATGTCGAATTGAAGCGAAAACCGGCGCTTTTGCGAAAGCGCCGAAAAAGCCATGCTGGCGCTTGAGCCGATCAAGCCTTCGGCAAGGGCCGCTTGACCACTTCCAGCAGCGCCTTCTGGATATATTCATTGCCCGCGACAATGTCACCACGCTCAAGACTATCGGTTCCGCCCGACATATCGCTGACGAAGCCGCCCGCTTCGCGGATCAGCAACAGGCCAGCGGCGATATCCCAGGCATGCAAGCCGGTTTCCCAGAAACCGTCGAACCGGCCGCAGGCGACATAGGCGAGGTCCAGGGCCGCTGCCCCCATGCGGCGGACGCCAGCCACTTCGCCCATCACATGGCGCAGTTCCAGCAGCGCCTTGCCGTGATTGCCGCGGCCCAGATGCGGCATGCCGCAACCGATCACGCAATCCGACAGCGCCTTGCGGGCGCCAACGCGAATACGACGATCGTTAAGGAAGGCACCGCCACCCTTTTCGGTCGTGTAAAGCTCGTCAGTGGCCGGATTGAAGATCACGCCTGCGACGATTTCGCCATTGCGCTCCAGGGCGATGGAGACGGCAAATTGCGGAATGCCGTGCAGGAAGTTTGTGGTGCCATCCAGCGGATCGACGATCCAGCGATGGGCGCCATCGGTCCCCTTGATCTCTTCGCCCTCTTCCCCGAGGAAGCCATAGGTGGGTCGGGCCTTCAGCAGGTCCTCGCGCACCAGTTTTTCAGCCTTCATATCGGCCTGGGAGACGAAATCGCCGGGACCCTTCACCGAAACCTGCAAGTTCTGCACCTCGCCAAAATCGCGCGACAGGGATTTCCCGGCCTTGACGGCGGCCTGGACCATGACATTGAGAAGGGCTGAGCGAGCCATAGCGGTTTCCTTAGACTGAATGATGCAGCAGGCCGTCATCCGCCATCAACAGGATGGAGGTCGGGCGCGGCCCTTTTAGCGGCGTGCAAAGATTGAGCGGTTCAAGACCACAAAATCTGGCGCAATTCAAGTCCCTGCGCGATTCAGGGGGCGGCGGGCGGCTGATCCGGCACATCGGTGCCATCCTCGGGATTTTCATCCTTGTCTGCATCATTTTTGGGGACGTCATTTGGGAGCTTGCCCCCCACAGGAGGCAGGGAGACGCCCGGAAGCCCGGTCGGGTCGATGGGCGGTGGCGTCACCGGCTTTGCAGCCTTGCTGATGATGTCGCTGACCTCGTCCCTCGCCCCATTTTTGCCCGTCGGTGAGCCTTGGGCCTTCGATACCGGGCGACCCAGTCTGTGCTGGCCGGTCCGGTATTTGTTGGCCGCTTCGATTGCCTGTTTCTGCTGGCTGTCGGGCAGGCCGAGATAGAAATCCTCAAGAGCAGGATCGGCAAGGCCCGCCCGACGCGACAGCACATACCATTTCGCCGCCTCGACCGGATCGGGACGGGTACCGAGCGCCGCCACATACACATGCGCCAGCCGGTTCTGGGCAGCGACATTGCCGCGATTGGCGGCAATCCGCAACCATTTGAAGCCCTGTTCCAGATCCTGCGGCCCGGCAATGCCGTTGATCAACCAGATGCCGATATCAAGCTCGGCGGTATCGAAACCGGCACGCGCCGCCCGCACCAGCCATTCGCGCGCCAGCTGTCGCTTTTCCGCCGGCACGTCCGGCAGGTTGCGATAGATCTGAGCGACGGCATATTGCGCATCGGCGATGCCTTGTTCCGCCGATTGCTCGTAGAAAGGCAGCGCCAACAGCAATCCCTTCTTGCCGGGATTTTCCGAGACCAGCAATTGCGCCCAGTTGAACTGGGCCGACGCATTGCCCGCTTCCGCTGCCCGGCGCATATAGTCATCGGCCAGCTTGCGATCCGGCGAGACAAAGCGCCCTTCGATCAACATCAACGCATATTTGAACATTGCCGCCGGATCGCCACCCGCAGCGGCCTTGGCATACCAGAAGGCCGCTCCCTTCATGTCGCGCTTGACCGCCAGACCACGGGTCATCAGCTCGGCAATCAATGTCTGCGCGGCGGGATCGCCCTTCTCGGCGAGCGGCAGGGCGTAATCGAAGGCGGTGGCAAACAGCCCGCGCTGGAACGCGCCATAGGCAAGATCGACCTTGCCGGTATAGGGCTTTTCCGGCGGTAGATCCGGCAGCGGAATACCCATGCGCTCCATCAGCGTAATACCGCCAGCCGGTCCCGCATCCTTCACGCCCGGCCGCTGTACCTTGCCAGCATCCTCACCCGATACCGGACCGGAAAGCCCGCTCGACCTGACAAAACCGTTTGTCTCGTCAGAGCCAGGGCTGTTTTCGGGAGCCGTTTTATCGTCAGGAGCGATTGGCACCTCGATTTCGTTCCCCGGCTTTGGGCCTCGCCCTTGCTCCCCAACCTTTTCCGATGGCGTCTCAGGAGAGGCCTGATCGGCAGCCTCGCCTGATTTGCCCTCACCCGCCTTCACATCAGGCTTCGCCGCCGGAGGTGAGGATGCCGCAGGCGGAACCTGCGCATAAGCACCGATATCCATGACCGTCGGACATGCCAGCGCCAAAACCAGGCTTGCACAGACGGATCGTCCAGACAGCGACCGGAATTTGGCCAAACGGGTTAGGGCAAGACGGGGCAAGGCAATGGTCATTGAGGCGTTCAATCCTCAAACCGTGGCGCTTTTTCGTCAAGCAAAGCATTTACCTGAGCAACCACGGTGGCGGCTGCCTCCGGATCGTCAAACACCGCCCTGGAGAGCGCCGCAAATTCCGCGCCGGTTTCAGCGACAGCCAGGGCCGATTGCGGATCTGCGCCGCCCATGACGATGCAGGGGATCTCCACCATCGACGACCACCATTCGCCCAAGGCCAGGTTTTTCGAATGCGCTTCCGGCTTGATATCGCCATCCAGCTTGCCGAAAAACATGTAGTCGGGGTCGGCATCGCCAGCCTCCAGCGCATGGTGCCGGTCGCGGGCCGCACCGGAGCCGACAATCATCTTCGGGGTGAATTTTTCCACCGCCTCGGCCAGCGCCTCGACATCGCCGCTGATATGCAGGCCATCGGCCTTGGCGCGACCGGCAACCCGGCTATTGTCGGCGATGATGGCAGCGGCACCCGCTGCCTGCACCAGCGGCACGACCGCTTCGGCCTGGGCCTGGAACGTATCGTCATCAAAATCATATTGCGGGATGATCACCGAGGCGACATCGCCACCCTTCAAGGCATTGCCGACAGTCGTGGCAAGCATCTGCACATCGGCAATCTGCGGCGTGATAAGAACAAGCCGACAGCGGCTTTGGAACTTGGGCGACTTGGACATGGCGATTTCCGTCTTCTTCATGGCAAGAGCAAGGGAGGCGACCCGGGCCAAAGCGCCCTGCACCCTTTATATAGGGCATATAAGGTGCTGTAGCACGTCATGTCTGCGGCACGCTTTCCCTTTAAACCGATTGTGATTTAAAGAATGATGCTGAAGCCTCTGTTGCTCTCGTTTTTGTTGGCACTCTCTCTGCGGCGAAAGGATCTCGCCATGTTTGCAGGAAGTCGATAGACCGGACTGAGGAAAGGATCAACACCAACTGTCAGAGACAGCCGCCGCCTTCTGGGGAAGATACCCATCCCTACAGATACCAGCACCCCAAGACACCATCGCGGAAATTCGACCATCCATGCTGCCAGATCTCTCATTCCTGCTTGCCGCCATTCCCGCCGTCGTATTGGTCGGCCTGTCCAAGGGCGGTCTGGGCGGCGCCTTCAGTCTGCTCGGCGTACCGATCCTGGCGCTCGCCGTACCGCCGATGACGGCTGCGGCGATTTTCCTGCCGATCCTGCTGGTCATGGATCTGGTCGCGCTGCACGCCTGGCGCCACCATGGCGACTGGCGCACGTTTTTCCTGCTTCTGCCCGGCGCCATCGCCGGGATCGCCTTTGGTTGGGCCACATCGGCGCTGATCCCGGCTGACGCCATGCGGCTCGTGCTCGGGGCCATTACGGTGGTGTTTGCCGGGCGCTATTTCCTGCGCCGCTTGCGCGGCGAAGGCCATGATGCAAGACCGGCAAAACCACAGCGCGCGGTGGCTGCAACGGGTTGGGGCACGCTGGCCGGTTATGGCAGCTTTGTCGCGCATGCGGGCGGTCCGCCGTTTGAAATCTATGCCCTGCCGTTAAAGCTCGATCCAAAGACCTATACCGGTACCAGCGTGCGGTTTTTTGCCTGCCTCAACACCATCAAGGTCATTCCCTATATCGCGCTCGGCCAGCTGGATTTCAGCAATTTCACCCTATCGCTCAGCCTGCTGCCGGTGGCGCTGCTGTCCACCATGGCCGGTGCCATGGTGGTGCGTCGGATGAAAGCGCAGACCTTCTATCCGCTGATCTATGCCATGACGCTGATTGCCGGGCTGAAACTGTTTTGGGACGGTTTGTTTTTCCTGTAATCCGATGAGCGATTGAAGATTGGCATCGGATTGCTTTTGCAAATATCTCGAGACTTGGGATAAGACATTTGCGACTGGAAGGGGATTGCAAAATTGACGACAATCAAAATCCCGATAAAATTGCATTTTCGCATCGCACAATTGCGCTTGCCGGACGGCAGGATGTATCATAGCTTGCGCATATGACGACAATCGATCCATTCTCGGCCATTGCCGATCCCAACCGACGCCATTTGCTGGAAGAGTTACGCCGTGCACCGCGCACGGTGAACGATCTGGCCAAGGGCCTGCCGATCAGCCGGCCGGCCGTCTCACAACATTTGAAGGCCCTGCTGGATTGCAATCTGGTGACAGTGGCCACCCAGGGCACCAAGCGGATCTATTCGGTCAACCATTCCGGCTTCAACCGGCTGAACCTGTGGCTGGACCAGTTCTGGAACTGACGGTGGGATCGGTTCGCATAGGGACCGGCGTGCCAATATCGTCATAGCAGGCGCGAATATTTCGTTCGCCACAGCGCCTCTGGCGTTCCCAATCGTTTATAGCACCGCATGATTCGACTTGCGAAAACAGCCCACGAAAAAGGCCCCGAAGGCAATCGGCGCTTCGGAGCCTGTTCTCGGTCAAGAGCGGCAATGGTTTAGCGCTCTTGGATCTGGGATAGAGTATCAAGACAGCGGCGGAACGCTATAGCAAACAATCCGCCACGTGCCGATGCAAAGGGCCTGTTCACTGGATGAAGTCCTCAAATCGGGCCCGATTCAAGGAGGCATCATCCAGCCTCTAATGTCGTGTCGACTTCAGGCGCTCCATTTCATCCTTGAGGCGCAATTTGAGGCGCTTGAGTTCCAGAATTTCCTTGTCGTCGGTCGAGGGAGAGGAAAGGGCGGCATGTAGTTTCTCCTCCAAAACTCCATGCTTCTTGGCAAGCGATTCAATATGAGCCTGAATGGTCATTTGATTCTATCCTTCCTTTTCAACCTCCAGCATCCATCGCTGGAGCTTCTTGGTTTGCGACAGCAGTGTGACACGATCGCTGGCCGATGTCTAAGGCGAAAACCTGAATTTATGAGGGCAATTTCATGTTGGCACAGGTGATACTTCCCATATCGGGTCGCCTCCATGCGTTAGGCCTCTCTAAACGCAAGGAAAATTGATAGGTTAAAAGACACAGCCAATGCCGATGAAATTATGCGAAAGGGCTAACTTCCCGTTACCGACGTTTGGTGATAGGAGCTTGCGCCATTCCACCATGCATCAGAAATAGATGCAGCCAGCGACAAGATGGGGACAAAAGATGCCGGATCAGGACGACGCGGATACAAGGCTTCGACTCGCACGCCTTCGTCAGGAACACGAAGATTATGATGCTGCGATCAACGCCATGGTTCAGGTCGGCTGCGATGCCTTGCGGATCCAGCGGATGAAGAAGAAAAAGCTTGCCATCAAGGACAGGCTGACCAAACTGGAAGATCAGCTCATTCCCGATATCATTGCCTGAGAAAAGGGTGCCGCCGATGCAGGATGAAAGACCGCCCGTCGCCATCATCATGGGAAGCCAGTCCGACTGGGAAACCATGAAGAACGCTGCCGATACCCTGGACGCACTTGGCGTCAGTTACGAGGCGCGCATCGTCTCGGCCCATCGTACCCCCGACCGCATGGTCGCCTTTTCCAAGGGCGCGCGCGACGAGGGCTTCCAAGTGATCATCGCCGGAGCCGGCGGCGCCGCCCACCTGCCTGGTATGGTCGCCTCGATGACGGCGCTTCCGGTTTTCGGCGTGCCGGTCCAATCGAAAACCATGTCCGGCCTCGACAGTCTCTATTCCATCGTGCAGATGCCAGCCGGTATTCCGGTCGGAACGCTCGCCATCGGCCGGGCGGGCGCTGTCAATGCCGCCCTGCTCGCAGCAAGAGTTCTGGCGTTGCAGGATGCCGATCTCGCCGACCGGCTGGATGACTGGACAGACAATCAGACTGCCGCCGTTGCCGACTATCCCACCGACGAAGCTCCCTGAGGCTTATAAACTGTACGGATCACACGCGTGAAGACCATTGGAATTATCGGCGGCGGCCAGCTTGGCCGCATGCTTGCTATGGCCGCAGCAAGGCTGGGGCTGAAGACCATCGTGCTGGAACCGCAGGCCGACTGTCCGGCCGCCCAGGTTGCCAACCGGCAGATCATTGCCGATTACGCTGACGAGGCAGCCCTTGCCGAACTGGCCGCCAGTTGCGACGTGGTCACCTATGAATTTGAAAACGTGCCGGTCGCCGCCGCCGAAGCCCTGGCGCGCAGCGTGCCGGTCTATCCCCCAGCCAAGGCACTTGCCGTGTCCCAGGACAGGTTGAGCGAAAAGCGCTTTCTCAACGACAATGGCATTGCCACCGCCCCGTTTCGCACCGTCGACAGCCAGGCGGACCTGGAGCAGGCATTGGCCGAATTCGGTGGCGAAGGCGTGCTGAAAACCCGGCGCTTCGGCTATGACGGCAAGGGCCAGCGGGTCTATCGCAAGGGTGGCGATGCCAGCGGCGGCTATCAGGCGCTTGGTGCCGTGCCGCTGATTCTCGAAGGTTTCGTGCCGTTTGCGCGGGAAATCTCGATCATCGCCGCCCGTTCGATATCAGGCGAAATCGCCTGCTACGATCCGGCTGAAAATATTCACCGCGACGGCATTCTGCACACCTCCACCGTGCCTGCGTCGATTTCGCCGCAGACCGCTGCTGCGGCCAAAAGCGCTGCGGAAAAGTTGCTGAACGGCCTCGACTATGTCGGCGTGGTCGGGCTCGAACTGTTCCTGATGGCCGATGGCAGCCTGATCGCCAATGAAATGGCCCCTCGGGTCCACAATTCCGGCCATTGGACGGAAGCGGCCTGCGTAATCTCGCAATTCGAACAGCATATCCGCGCCGTCGCCGGGTTACCGCTGGGCGATCCAGCCCGCCACGGCGATTGCGTCATGACCAACCTGATCGGCGACGATATTGTCGCCGTTCCAGATTGGTTGGCGAAACCGGGCGTGCTCGTCCATCTCTATGGCAAGGCTGAAGCACGGCCCGGCCGCAAAATGGGACATGTCACCGAGGTCAGGAACCGGGAATAACCTGCCATCAACGGGCAAAATGCCTGGTTTTCCGGTTGACATGCCGGGTTAAGCCGGGGTATGTGCCACCAACCCTGAAACAGCGCGCCCAGCGGTGCGTTTTTCGTCGATATACATCCCGGCGGAACCAGACGGTTCCCTGGCAACCATGCGGATCTAAAAATGAAGATCAAGAATTCGCTGAAAGCGCTTAAGGCACGTCACCGCGACAACCGTCTGGTTCGCCGCAAGGGCCGCGTTTACATCATCAACAAGCAGAACCCGCGTTTCAAGGCCCGTCAGGGCTGATCGAAACCTCTCCTGCGGGAGAGCAGCATCACCTCGCTGTGATGCATGGACTTCGGTCAATCGCAGAATTCGGTTTGAAACAGAGCGCATGCACGGTAGATTACCTGCATGCGCTCTGTTCGTTTGTTCATTCACCTGATTCTCACGGCCTGTATTCTGGTTGCCAGCACCCTCGCCGGGCCTGCCGCCACGACGCATGCGCAGGACAGGCCAGACGCGGCACCCAGCCAGCCTATGCCGCCTGCCCTGCCCTTCACGCCGGACCCTCAAAAGCCTGAGCCGAACCACCCCCAGACGGGTGAGCCAAGAGCGGACAAGGATGGCCAGCCGCCATCCTCTCAACAGCAAGGCCAATCTCCGCAGCAGGGCGAGGTCGAACGACTGGAAGACCGCAGCGACACAGCGGCGCTGTCTGGCAAGCCTGCGGACGAATTGCTGACCCAGTTGAAACGCGAACGCCAGCCGGAGGCAGCCAAGGCGATTGCCGCTGCCGTGATGGCGGATTGGTCGAATTCCGGCAGCCCAACCGTCAATCTGCTGATGCAATGGGCCGACAAGGCCATCAAGGACAAGAAGAACGCCGCAGCGCTGGACTTCCTCGATCAGGCGATCGTGCTGGAGCCCGATTATGCCAATGGCTGGGGGCACCGCGCCAGCCTGCATTATAGCCAGGGCAATTACCGCAAGGCGATTTCCGATCTCAATCACGTCCTGGCCATCGAACCTCGCCATTTCGGGGCGCTGGAAATGCTCGCCAATATCCTGGCAGAGACCGGCAGCGACCAAAAGGCGCTGGAAGCTTGGCAGCGCTACCTCGCCATCTATCCCGCCGACCGCGCCGCCCAGAAGACCGTGACCGAGCTTTCGGAGAAACTGGCAGGCGCGCGGACGTAATCATGACCCATTGCGGATGCAGTAGATTTAAAGTGTTACAGCGTCCTTTGTGCGTTTTATAAAACGCAAGGCGCTGTAATCCCTGCTGTGCCGCTAAGGACGGTGGCTTGGAGAAAGCCGAAGGCTATTTACCTTTCACACTCCACGCGCTCCGTACTGTGTTATGCGGACGAAAGAGGCCGTCGCTGTTAAATTTTCTGCGTCATTCTCTCTGATCGCTAAGCCGCTTTAAGGAATGACGCAGCAGGAACCCGTAAGCCATGCCTGCAATTCTGATCCTTGCCATCATTACTACACCTCTGATTGTAGCCTGGGTGTTTTCCACAGTCAAAATAAGACAGATCACGGATGACAATCCGAATATTGGCACGCCCGTCCCGATAAGAGACACCCATCTCAACCTCCTGCATATTCCGGCCTCTGAAAGTGCGGATTTGCCGCCGCTGCTGTTCATTCATGGCGCCAGCGGCAATCTGCGCGATCAGGCCGAGGCCTTTCGTCCGGCGCTTGAAGGGCGCGCAGATTTGATCTTCGTGGACCGACCGGGCCACGGCTATTCACCGCGTGGCGGACCGGAAAACGACACGCCCGATGGCCAAGCCAACGCCATTGCCGAGGCCATGGACGCCCTTGGCCTATCGCGGGCCATTATCATCGGCCATTCCTTTGGCGGCGCCATTGCGGCCAGTTTTGCCGTTCTCCATCCAGAAAAGACAGCGGGTTTGCTTTTTCTGGCCCCTGCCACCCATCCCTGGCCCGGCGGTGTCGATTGGCATTATCATCTGACGGCAACACCAATCATCGGGCCGCTCTTTGCCCGCACCCTTGCGCCTCTTGCAGGGCTTGCCAAGATGGATGGAGCCATCGGGGCAGTCTTTGCTCCCAACCCACGTCCGGATGATTATATCGCCCGAACCGCCCCTACCCTGGTTCTGCGGCCCAGCACCTTCCGTCACAACGCCATCGACGTGTGCGGCTTGCACACCTATGTCACCCGCATGGCGCCCCGCTACCAGGAGATACAGGCCCCAACCGTGATCGTCACCGGTGACCGTGATGCCATCGTTCTTGCAGATATCCACTCCATTGGTCTTGCCCGCGACATTGCAGGCGCCGAGCTTATCTGGGTGCGACATTTAGGCCACAAGCCGGACTATTGCGCCACAGACCTCGCCGTTGCCGCCATTGAAAAAATAGCCGGTCAAGACCGCAATCTTCCATCTTTGGCCAGTAAAATCGGCGAAGCTCTTGAAATGTCAACAAACTGATAAAATTGCCAGCTACTTAAGAGCTCGATAACCACCGATATCGGCTATCTGCAACCAATAGGATTGTGTTCTTGACATCACAATCAAAATAGCGCAAAACTATAAGCATAATAACAAACCAATTTAAAACGACAATATTACCAAAGACGAATTTATAGTCTATTTATATTTCAGAGTTATTAAATTATTTATAAGTAATAAAGTCGCCCCTCCCAAGGCGGCTTTATTATTTTGTTGTATCTATACTGCAAGTCAACATTTATAGACTTATACTATTATGGATTAATGCAGAATTTCACAAATCGAATAGCAATCCCTAAGGGAATAGTGACTCAGCCTCAAAGCATGAGCACATCGATCCTGCATTTTAGAAACCGCAGGATACTCCATCTTTTTCTGTTGCCATCAGATTTTACCCAGACCGAGTAGCACGTCTCAGTCCGCTCAATTGAGCGGTTGGAGCGCCCTGTCACGAAAAACGCCGCCCGTCATCCCTGACAAGCGGCGCTAGAATTTTTCGGATACATGGCCCATCAGAAAGGTCACTGAAGATGACCCTTCACATTCTCATTTCACATACTTCCACGACATGGCTCCCGCAAGGCGAGGATGCATCAGCATCTTCGCCTTGCGGGACGGCTTAGCAAATTTTAGACGCCGGACAGTCCATCCGGACCGATATAGGCGATGCGCAGCATATTGGTGGCGCCTGGCGTTCCCAATGGCACACCAGCGGAAATGATCACCCGGTCGCCCGGCTTGCCAAACTCTTCCGAAACCACAATGCGGCACGCCCTGTTGACCATATCATCCAGATCGGTCGGCTCTTCGGAAACGACGCAATGCAGGCCCCAGACCAGCGACAGGCGGCGGGCCGTCTGCACCACCGGCGATAGCGCCAGGATCGGCACTTCGGGGCGCTCGCGTGAAGCACGAAGCCCGGTATTGCCGGAGGAGGTGTAACAGACGATCGCCGTCAGCTTCAGGGTCTCGGCAATCTGGCGGGCCGCCAGCGAAATCGCGTCGGCGCCGGTTGCTTCCGGCTGCGGGCGCTGGGCATAGATAATGCCGGGATAGTGCGGTTCGCGCTCGATGGTGCGGGCAATCGACGCCATGGTGGAGACCGCTTCGACCGGATACTGGCCGGAAGCAGATTCAGCCGACAGCATGATGGCATCAGCGCCTTCGAACACGGCTGTCGCCACGTCGGAGACTTCGGCACGGGTCGGAACCGGCGCTGAAATCATCGATTCCAGCATCTGGGTGGCCACGACCACCGGCTTGCCTTCACGGCGGCAGGCGCGAATCAATTGCTTCTGGATGCCGGGAACGGCTTCCAGCGGCATTTCCACGCCAAGATCACCACGCGCCACCATCAGGGCGTCGGACAGTTCGATGATCTCGTCGATCCGTTCCAGCGCTTGCGGCTTTTCGATTTTCGACATCAGCCCGACCCGTCCGCGGGCGATCTTGCGCACCTCGGCCAGATCCTCGGGACGCTGGATGAAGGACAGCGCGACCCAATCGACATCATTGGTGGCCAGAACAGCATCCAGATCGGCGCGGTCCTTGTCGGTCAGCACGCCGGTGGCAAGGATCGTGTCGGGCAGGCTGACGCCCTTGCGGTCGGAAATCTTGGTACCGGACACAACGCTACAGACAATGGTCTTGCCGTCGCATTTTTCAGCACGAAGATGCAGCTTGCCATCATCGATCAACAGGCGATGGCCAACCTTGACGGCCTCCAGGATTTCCGGATGCGGCAGATAGACCCGGGTTTCATCGCCAGGGGCCTCGTTGCTGTCGAGGGTGAAGGTCTGGCCGGGCTTTAGTTCCACAGAGGTATTGGCAAATTTGCCGACCCGCAGCTTGGGGCCTTGCAAATCGGCCAGAATGCCGATTGGGCGCCCGCACGCAGCTTCGACACTGCGGATGCGCTGGATCAGCGTGCGCATCACATCGTGGCTGGCATGGCTCATGTTGATACGGAAAAGATCGGCGCCAGCCTCATGCAGCTTACGGATCATGGCTTCATCTTGCGAAGCCGGTCCAAGCGTTGCGAGAATTTTGACTTTGCGGTTACGCTTCATTGCTTCTGGCCTTCCTGCGTGCCGGGCGTGTCGGACAACTGAACCATCCAGCTCCCCTGGCGGCCCGTGTCATATTCCTTGAAACCCATTTGCTGGTAACCGCGCTTGAAACAATCCCCGACGCCAACGATCTTGAACTCGTTTTCCGCCACGCACATGTTGACATTGCCAGTCCAGCGGCCACCGCGGGCGGCATCTTCTGCGTAGAGATAATAGTAGCGCGATTTCAGCTCGCCTTCGATCAGCGTTGCGCAGGTCGAAGCGGGCACTTGCCACCAGCCCTCGCTGATCCAGCCTTCCGCCGCCCGATAGCCAATGGCCACGCCGACGAGATTGGCCGAACCATTGCAAACGCGAAAATCCGCCTGCGCGGGTGCGGCATAAGCAATCGGTGAAAAAACAATGGTCAAAAACAGGCCGAGACGTGCAAGACGCCCGGAACCTGTAACGGAAGAGAGTGTGTTGGAATGAGGCACGGCTTCCGACGGAACTCCATTTTTCTGTGTTGCCTTCTTGCGACTATGGACCAAGAAAGTCAACGCAACTCTAATCGATTGTAATCCCCACGCGAATGATGAGGGATGAGTTTGACTGTATGGTGACGCTAGCACGCCTTGAAGCGAACCACATCCGTCTTGCCTCACAGGCTTGAACCGCAATAGCAGATATCACACGAATGATCATAAGGGGTTAAGCGACATCGAAGCATCCTTTTAAATCCGCCTGCTGCATAATTCCTTAAATCCAACCCGATTTAAGGAATTATGCAGCAAATTTGAAGGGCGACGGCCTCTTTTGTGCATTTGACAAGGCTCACACGGCTCAAGCCTTGAAAAACTGGTGATAATCCTGTTTCTGCGTCGCAACCGGTCCAAATTCGACCCAGGACACCACCTAGAATAATCGGTGAAGGATGCTTCACACGCATCCCCCATCATAGACAATCCCATCACATAAATGTGTCAGCCATGAATGACTTCAAACCCTATGAGACGATAGCCGGCGACAACAGCCTGGGCCTCGTTCTGCTAGCCGATCACGCCATGAACCGGCTGCCTCCCGGATACGGCACGCTTGGCCTGCCAGATAGCGCTTATCTGCGCCATATCGCCTATGACATTGGCGTGGAAGGCCTGACCCGGCAATTGGCGGCCCGGCTCGGGGTGCCGGCGGCGATGTCCTGTTTTTCCCGGCTGCTGATCGACCCAAACCGGGGCGAGGACGACCCGACGCTGATCATGAAAATTTCCGATGGGGCGATCATTCCCGGCAATCACCCGATCACCACGGAAGAATGGCAGCATCGGGTGGAAAATTTCCACCGGCCTTACCACCGCGCTGTTGAACGGTTGCTGGCCGATGTTGCCTCGGCGAGCGGCAAGGCACCGCTGGTGCTGTCGCTGCATTCCTATACGCCCGCCTGGAAGGGCACGCCCCGCCCCTGGCATGCCGCCGTGCTATGGGATAGCGATGAGCGCGCTGTGCGGCCACTGATCGACGCGCTCAGCCTGCCGGGCGACATTCTCGTCGGTGACAATGAGCCCTATGACGGCGCCTTGAAGGGCGATACACTCTACCGCCATTGCATGGTGTCGGGCATGCCTCATGCGCTGCTGGAAGTGCGCCAGGACCTGATCGGCGATGAAGCGGGCATCGCGGCCTGGGCAGACCGGCTGGAACCGATTTTTGCCGCATTGAACCGCGACCCTGCCCTGCACCAATGGCAACAATTTCCGTCCCGCACAGGACCTTATCCCGCCTTGGAGAATGGATCGGACAAAAGATGAGCGAACTGACCAAGGAACAGCAAACCGAACTGGAAGCAGCGGCCTTTCGACGTCTTCTGGCGCATTTGCGGGAACGCAGCGATGTGCAGAATATCGACCTGATGAATCTGGCCGGGTTCTGCCGCAATTGCCTGGCCAATTGGTATCAGGACGCAGCCGATGCCAAAGGGGTCGAGATGACCCGTGACGAGGCGCGTCATCATGTCTATGCAATGCCCTATGAGCAATGGAAATTGCGGCATCAGAAACAGGCGAGCGAGGCCCAGAAGGCCGATTTCGAAGCCTCTCGCCCGCAGGACGAGCCTTAAACGTGGCTATGGACATGGCACCGGATATGGATAATTTTGCCTAATCCCACCCCAGGGCCTCTTTCGGGTTTCAAGCTATTATCCATTTCTGACAAGAGCTTACCCGATATCCCGCTGACCCATCTGCCAAGCCCTGGGCTTTGCGTCGTGCAAAAGAACTTGACGTGGCGCAGAGTTCACGGCACGTCACCCCCACTCAAATGACCATCCCCAGCAAGGAGATCCCCATGTCTGATGCTCATGGCGTCGCCCGTGACCAACTTCGCGCCTTTGTCGAGCGCATCGAACGCCTGGAAGAAGAAAAGAAGACCATCGCCGACGATATCAAGGACGTCTATGGCGAAGCCAAGGGCATGGGTTTCGATACCAAGATCCTGAAAAAGGTTATCGCGCTGCGCAAGAAGGATGAGCAGGAACGGATGGAGGAAGACCTGATCCTCGATACCTATCTTCATGCTCTGGGCATGATTGAAAACCCGCCGGAAGGCTAAAGCATCGGACCGAACGTTAAGAAGCGGTTTTCGGATAAATCCGATCCGCAAACAAACACTGATAGCATCGTGCTGATTCCGATTTTCTGCACGATGCTCTATACCCTTAAGCCAATTCCAACTCTTGTAATTTGGCCATGTCTCGATTGTCAGACGCGCAAAAGGCCTGCCGATCCTGCTTGGATGACCGCATCACTTCTCGCATGAAGCCCGATAACGCCAGATTTTTGCGGGTATGAAGTGCCTTCATAGCAATTTCGACATCAGAAAGCGGATCGAGGCGCGTACCCGCAACCTCGACCAGGCTTTGCAGGCCACCCATGGCAACTTGACTTTCAGCAAGGGCTGTCACGCCAAGACCTGCGGCAGCGGCAGCACGCAAATGGCCGTAGCTTTGCCCTTCATAGGCAATTCTGAAAGGGACGCCTGCTGATTCCAGCCGTTGAATGATGTGGTGACGATAGACGCATCCCTCATGAAACAGCACGAGAGGTAGGGGCTCACGCGGACGCAAGCGAAAGCCCGCTCCCGCCGCCCACAGCAACGGCTCGCACCGTAACGTCTTGTGAGCGTTGCGCACGTCCGCCTGCCCCAGCCTCATGACCAATGTCTTGACAATGGCAACATCGAGTTCGCGGTGCTCGAACCGCTTCTCAAGCCTTGTGGAAAAATCGGAAATCACCGTCACGTCGCATTCCGGATGCAGCGCCTTGAACCGGCCAATCAATTCGAGCAACCAGTTCATGTCAATGTCATCCATTACACCGACCCTGATCGTTCCTTTCAGACCCGGACGCTCCAGACACATCCAGGCATCCTCAAGAGTTGCCAGAATTTTAATGGCAAAAGGCAGCAGCTTTTCGCCCGCTTCCGTCGGTCCTTCGAAATGCCCGCGGCATCGATGAAACAGCTTTTCGCCCAGAATATCTTCCGCGGCGCGAATCTGACGGGTAACGGCGGTCTGCGTCCGTGACTGGTCTTTCGCCGCATTGGTGAAACTGCCGTGCTCGCAAACCGAGACAAATGCCCTGATCTGATCAAGCGTCAATAACCGCAGACTTTGCTTCATAATGCCTCGCACGCATTTTCTACCAGGATAATTCATTTTGAATTAGATGCAACAAATAATAGAAATTCAGAGCGACACAAAATAACGCAAGACTTTGAAATAATACAATATTTTGCCTTAATGTCAAAGGCGAAGAACAGGTAGATAGCCAGATAATTATGCCCGCTTCTAGTTTTCCCATTGCCCTTTTCAGATCGAGCAAAATTCATGTTACAGGTCGTTGTTCCCGTTTTTCTTGTCGTTCTGGTTGGTTATGGTTTCGGACGGAAGCATCAGTTTGCCGCCGAAGCCGAAAAGCTGATCAATGAATATGTTCTGTATATCGCGCTGCCGGCCTTGCTGTTTCTCGCGGTGGCGCGGGCCAACCCGGCGGATCTCGCGCAGTGGCCATTCATGGCAGCAACTTTGGCCGGAATTGCTGCGGCCTACCTTGCCGGTCTGTTTCTAGCCAAAGCGAAAGGAACACTGGCACCGCAATCCTCGATTGTCGGCATGGCCGCCTGTTATGGGACAACGGGGTATATGGGCATTCCCATCCTGATTGCCGCCTTCGGCCCCAAGGCTGCTGTTCCTGCCGCCATTGCAACAATATTGCATAACATTCCAGCGATTATGACCGTGATCATCACCCATGATCTCACCGGCCAAAAACAGTCCAGCCCCTTGGCAAGCGTGGGACGCGCTCTGTTGACGACCTTGAAAAATCCGCTGACGATAGCGGTTTTGGCCGGAGCGTTTTTTTGCCTGCTGCGAATTCCGTTGCCGGCCATCCTCACCTCCTTCGCCGGGTTTCTGGCAGCGGCGGCCGGACCGACAGCGCTTTTTGCCCTTGGTCTCGGCCTTGCTCGAATTCCGTTTTCAGCAGCACGGCTCTCCGCCATGGCCGGTTGGATTGTACCGGTCGTCCTGATAAAGATCCTGATACAGCCGCTGGTAACGCTCTTTATAATCGCTGTTGCCTTCAAGGCGGATATCAATATCTGGTATGCAACGGCTGTTGTGATGGCAGCACAGCCCATTGGCGCTGGAGCCTATGTTTTTGGCAGTAAATACGGCTATTTCAGTGAAGAAACATCGCTGGCGATTATCGTGTCACTGCTGATAACGGTCTTGACCCTGACGCTCGTTTTGCAGACCTTTGCCACATCCATGCCAGCCTAAAAACCGATGCCCACGTTTAGGTCCAATGCTATAGAGCCCCTCTTTACCCTCTACGGGGGCCTGAACAGCATCTTCCTCTTGGAAAAACTGCGACGGGACATGCGGGAAACCAGCAAAGCCTTTACGTACAGATACGAAAAAACCCGCGGTTACGCGGGTTTTTTATGTAGCCCTGTCCGACGAGAAAGGCTCGATATATTTACCTTACCGCGCCAAAGCGACCCGGATCGATGGCCTGGGCGCCGGGGGTAAAGCCGGTCTGCGATGCCTCAACCGGTGCGGTGATGGCCTGGGTTACGACACGCCCGCCACGGCCAGCCTTGGCTGGCGGCTCGATGCGGTTCTTGTTCATCGCCCATTGCGAAATCATCGTGCGGGTCAACTCGGTCCCGCCGGTCAGGCCACGGCTGGCAGCATCCGCTTCACTGGGTCCCGGGCGTCCGCCCTTGACGGGAAGCGAAGCTTCACTCGCATGGCTTGCCGATTTGGGCTGGTCAAAGACATCGCCAAACTGGCCCGCACTCGGCTTGGTACGAGAGGGCTGCGCAAGCGAAGCCACCTGTTGCTGCTGTGCCTTAGCTTGAGCTGGCGGCTGGGTCACGCCCTGAGCCGGAAGTGGTCCCTGGGTGAGAACGGCGACGGCTTTCGGCTGCACCACCGGGGCGGGGGCAGGCTGAGGTCTTTCAGCGGGAGCCACAGGCCGAACTTCGGCAACAGCTGGAGCAACAGACGGCGCTGGCCGGTCACGCGGGATCACCACAGTCTTCAGCGGCGCGCCATCCTGGCTCTGTTGCAGTGCCTCGGCAGCAGCCGGAGACAGCATGGCTTCTTCTACAGTGGACGGCTCGTCGCTCACCTGTGGACGCTGTTGCGGCAGGGTGGCCGCCATGGCATCGGCAAGCGCCGGACGGCCAGCTGGCACCGGAATATGCTGGGCAATGGGGTTGCTATCATCAGGCGATCCAAGCGACGCGGTCATGACAGGCTCTGCATCACCCTTCATGCCACGTGGCCCAAGCAGGGTCGGCACCGGAACCTTGTAGGCGGCCAGATCTTCATAGCCGCTTGACGGCGCGCCAGCGTCACCCGACGTATTGCCGGCAACTTTCTGCAGGGCATCCTCGGCAGCATTGCGCCCGCCAGGAGAGTAAAGCGCCACAGCCAGACTATCGTCACCCTGGCGCAGGGAAGGACGCGATTGCGGAACGGGAGCCGCGATATCAGGCGCCGCAGAGGCCACGGCCACAGGCATCGGACTGGTTGGCGTTGGATTGGTCAGCTCGGCAGGCCTTGGCGTGGCGGCAGGAGCCGATGCCCGCACCGGTGCGGCTGGGGCTGCATCTTCGTCGCCCTCGTCCTCATCACCGCTGCCAAACAGCATGGCCATCAGGTTTCGCGGCCTGCCGCGTGGCGAGGATTTATTATCCGCCATCAATATTTGTTCAGACCCCAGCCGTTTCTTATATTCCTCCATCGCCACCTGATAGCCGGGAAGCGGCTTGCCATCGGCGGGAATATGCAGGGTCTTACCATCGGGGAACATGCGCACCAGTTCGCTGCGCGGAACGCGCGGCCAGGAGCGGACGCCCGCCACATCCATATGCACGAAAGGCGAACCGGAATTGGGATAATAGCCCACGCCGCCCGCCTGGAATTTCATGCCGATATCGCGCAGGCTTTTCAGCGGCACGCCCGGGATGAAGAAATCCATCGCGGTGCCATTCATATGCTGGCTTTCCTTGGCGACGCCGGAAGAGCGCGAACGCAGCATGGCATTGGTGGCTGGCGAACGATAACCGGAAACGACATAGATATAACCGCTGGCACCCGCCTTTTGATAGACCGACCAGACGAGGTCAAACAGGCGCGGGTCCATTTTGGTCGCTTCGTTGCGTCGCCAGTCGCGCACAATATTGTTGAGCTGCTGCAAGCCTTTGGGATCGTAGCGGCCATTGCGCTTGAAGGTGATTTCCTGCTTCTCGCCGGTATGGACGAAAAGGATTTTCAGTGAACGCGTTTCAGCGGCAGCCGAACCGGTCGTGGCATAGAGTGCGGAAAAGGCGATCGTCATCAGGACCAGAGCTGTCAGAACCAGCTTGGATATGTTCGCCCAAATCATGGCCGTGCGGTCAAGCCGCCCTGGCCCTGAGGGCGATACAAATGCACCAGATATCCGCAAAATCCGTCCCCGTCAGAAAAGTCACATCGCTCGCTTATCACATGACTGTGAAATACGGTATCCACATGGCAATTTTGCCACATCATTCAAATTGATTCTTATATGGTGAACCAATTCATAACAACCCATTGACAACCAGTAATCAATCATCCTTACCCGGGGGTTAACAACTATCGATCCGTCTAGCTTTTGTGCGTAACGGCTGAAATACTCAGCCAGCCAGACTTTGAGCAAAACCGGCGTCCTTATAGCCCAAAATGACAACGCCGCCCACCCTGTAAGGTGCGCGGCGTGTTCAAATCTTCAGCCGGGCGCTGAAACAAACCCGGATATCACCTTTTTCAGGCGGCGTGCTTCTGCGGATTATCCGGGTCGATCCCGTAATCCTTCAGTTTGCGATAGAGTGTTGAGCGACCGATTCCAAGCTTGCGTGCCACCTGGCTCATCTGACCCCGGTAGAATTTCAGCGCGAAACGAATCAGTTCTTCCTCGATCTCAGCCAATTGCCGAACATTGCCGCTCTCGTCGATGCTGACGATGACATTGTCCAACGCCACCGGACGCGGGTCCTCGGCGCGGGGGGCAGGTAGCCGGTCGATAAAGGCCAGTTCCGGCCGGTCTGCACCACGCGGCGCCGCCTGTTCCGGCTGGCTTTCGGCCGTGCCAGGCAGACCCGACCAGAACTTGTCCTGCGCCAAACCGCCTGGGATCTGTGCCAGGATCTGCGGGAAATCGCTTTCCGTCAGATCCGTACCTTCGGCAAGAATCACCGCCCGGTAAATAGCGTTTTCCAGCTGGCGAATATTGCCGGGCCAATCGAAGGCCGTCAGCAATGCAAGTGCGCCAGCCCCCAGAGACAGGGTCCGGGTCAGACGCTGCTCTGCCGAGAACCGTTCGGTAAAGGCGCGCGCCAGGAAGGGAATGTCCTCCTTGCGGCGGCGCAGAGCCGGAATGGTGATGGGGAAAACGTTGAGGCGGTAATAAAGGTCCTCGCGGAACCGGCCAGCCTTGACCTCTTCGATCAGATCCTTGTTGGTCGCCGAGATCAGCCGCACATTGACCTTCTGGGTCTGGCGGGCGCCGATAACCTCGATTTCGCCTTCTTGCACGGCCCGCAGCAGCTTCACCTGGGTGTCGAGCGGCAATTCGCCGATCTCGTCGAGGAACAGCGTGCCGCCGTCAGCCTCGGCGAACTTGCCGATATGGCGTTCCGTGGCACCGGGGAAAGATCCCTTTTCATGGCCGAACAGAATGCTTTCCACCATATTGGCGGGAATGGCAGCGCAATTGACCGTGACAAAAGGCCGCGACGCACGGTCGCTGCCCGACTGGATAGCCCGGGCGACCATTTCCTTGCCAACGCCCGATTCGCCTTCCAGCACGACAGGGATATTCGACTGGGCCGCACGGCGCGACAGGTCGATGACCCGGGTCATGGCCGGACTTGCCGAAATGATATCGGAGAAATGCACCGCACCGGTGCGTGACCGGCGTGCCGGGCGCGTCTTGGCGTCGCGCTGGTCGACGCGCAACGCATTGCCAATGGCCGATGCGATCCGCTCCGGCGAGACCGGCTTGACAACGAAATCGAAGGCGCCAGCCCGCATGGCCTGCACCACGGTATCGATGCCGCCCTGACCGGTCTGCACGATGACAGGCACCTCCGCCTCCTGACCGCCGATGGCGACCAGGAAATCGAGGCCGGATACGCCCGGCATCATCAAATCGAGCAGGATGACGGAAATCTCCGCCTTGTGCTGACGGAAATAGGCAAGGCCTGCCTCTCCGTCCTCGGCCAGATGGGCAACATGCCCCTGGCTTTCCACAGCGGCCTTCAACAACCGGCGTTGAACCGGATCGTCATCGACAACGAGAATATGAGCGGTCAATTTTAGCTCCCCGAGTCCTTATGGCGTCTGGCGCCGGTTGAAACATTGGACCATGTCCATAAGCGGCAGGATCAAAAACAAGATCCTCTTTCAAGTTCGGTCTTCTACAAACCCGGCCCCTTGCGGACCCGGCCACAAACCCTGGAAAAGCTGCGCATTCCAGGTTCCCTCCGCAAGCAAAGGCTGTAACCGTCGTCCTTGTCCCGCAAAATGCCATGGAGTTTTGAAAAACAGGTTCCAACATTTGCTAGGATTTTATCTATAGCCCGCCAAACTGTCCGCTTCGATACAATGCCTTAAAAAAAAGACTGCAAAAAGCCTGGGAATCCCGACCTTCGACACAGTCCAATTCCTCCGTGCCGCGATTTTGTCAAATATCGGCACAGACGTCTTTTTCATAAAATGCCAGATCGACGGGTAGAATGGCAAGCGCTGAAATGCACAGACATCTGCCATATGCTGTTGTCGGGTGCCTTTGCCATGCTATGACTGGGGATATCTCATGCCAAACACATCGGACCGGCGCCTGTTCCATTTTGGTAACGGCGCGGCCCGAAAGACCTCAAGGGTGCCATCATGCCTTTCAGCCCCGTTAACCAGACCCGCCTTCCGGCAGCCGAATCCGCCAGCGTACCAGCGCACGGCCAAGGCCTCGGCACGCTGCCCGAATGGCAGCTCACCCATCTTTATCCGGCCCCCTCCTCGGATCTCTTCAAGGCCGACCTCGCCAAGGCCAGCGAAATGAGCCTTGCCTTCGAGACCAAATGGAAGGGGCGGCTGGAAGATGCCGCCACCAAGGACGCGGATCAGGGCTTGGGTGCCGCGCTGAAGGAATTCGAAGAACTCGAAGACCTGCTCGGCAAGATCGGCTCCTATGCCGGTCTCTATTATTATAGTGAGATGACCAAGCCGGAAAACGGCAAATTCTTCGGCGATGTACAGGCCAGATTGACGGAGCTTGCCGCCCATCTGCTGTTTTTCACGCTGGAGCTGAATCGGCTGGACGATGCGGTGATCGATGCCGCCATTGGCCGCGATCCGGCCACCGCCCATTACAAGCCCTGGCTGATCGATCTCAGGCAAGACAAGCCCTACCAGTTGGATGACAAGCTCGAGCAATTGTTCCTGGAAAAATCCCAGACCGGTTCGGCGGCCTTCAACCGGTTGTTCGACGAGACCCTGGCCAGCCTGCGCTTTGAGATAGACGGCGAGCAGCTGACGCTGGAGCCGGTTCTGACCATGTTGCAGGAGGCCGATCCGGCTCTGCGCGAAAAGGCGGCCATGGCGCTGTCGAAGACCTTCAAGGACAATATCCGGATTTTCGTGCTGGTCACCAATACCTTGGCCAAGGACAAGGAAATTTCCGATCGCTGGCGCGGCTTTGCCGACATTGCCGATAGCCGCCACCTGTCCAACCGGGTGGAGCGTCCGGTGGTCGATGCGCTGGCGGCTGCGGTGCGCAATGCCTATCCGCGCCTGTCGCACCGCTATTACAAGATGAAAGCCAAGTGGCTGGGCATGGAGCAGATGAATTTCTGGGACCGCAACGCCCCCCTGCCCGACAGCATCGACCGGATCATTCCCTGGGACGAAGCCCGCCAGACCGTGCTGTCAGCCTATGGCGGCTTTGCGCCTGACATGGCTGAGATTGCCGGTCGCTTTTTTGATGGCGGCTGGATCGATGCGCCCGCCCGCCCCGGCAAGGCGCCCGGCGCCTTTGCCCATCCGACCGTGCCGTCTGCCCATCCCTATGTCTTGGTCAATTACCTCGGCAAGCCGCGCGACGTGATGACGCTGGCCCATGAGCTGGGCCACGGCGTGCATCAGGTTCTCGCAGGCGAACAGGGCGCGCTGATGTGCCAGACGCCGCTGACGCTGGCCGAGACCGCCTCGGTATTCGGCGAAATGCTGACCTTCCGGGCGCTTCTGGAAAAGGCCAGCGATGCGCGTGAGCGCAAGGCCATGCTGGCCCAAAAGGTCGAGGACATGATCAACACGGTCGTGCGCCAGATCGCTTTCTACGAATTCGAGCGCAAGCTGCACACCGCCCGCAAGGAGGGCGAGTTGACGGCGGAAAAGATTGGCGAATTGTGGCTATCGGTGCAGGAAGAGAGCCTTGGACCGGCCATCAAAGTGTCCGAGGGTTATGAGACCTGGTGGGCCTATATTCCCCATTTCATCCATTCGCCCTTCTATGTCTATGCCTATGCCTTTGGCGATTGCCTGGTCAATTCGCTCTATGCCGTCTACCAGAACGCTGAACAGGGCTTCCAGCAGAAATATTTCGACCTGTTGAAGGCGGGCGGCAGCAAGCACCATTCCGAGCTTCTCGCGCCATTCGGTCTGGATGCCACCGATCCGTCCTTCTGGGCCAAGGGCCTGTCGATGATCGAAGGGTTGATCGACGAGCTGGAAGCGCTTGACGCCAAAGCCTGAACGGACAGATCGAGCCACGATGGCGCAATCCGAACCGTTTCAACCGTCGATCCTGTTTCGGAATGACAAAAGCGGTGAAACGCTGGTGTTTACCGATCCGGTGGACATCGTCGTCGCCCGGCGGGGCGGCGACGTGCTGCCGGCGCTTGCCCAGCTGGAACGCGCCCGCCAAGAGGGCTACTGGCTGGCGGGGGCGCTGGCTTATGAAGCGGGCTTTGTGTTTGAAGACAAGCTGAGGCCACTGATCCCTGATGGGCGAGACATGCCGCTCCTCCAGTTTGGCATTTTCAACGCGCCAGCTGACCCTGCTCATCCCCTGGGACACCCGCATCACCCCGAAAGCAACACCCACCTGCTGGAAAACCCGGTTGCAGCCTGGGATTTCGAGACTTATCGGCAGCAGTTTGACACCCTGCATCAGCATCTCAGGCAGGGCGATTGCTACCAGGCCAACCTGACCATGCCCATCGAGGCGGCCTATCGGGGCAGCCCTCGCGACGTCTTCTGGTCGCTGATCGCCCGTCAGCCAGTCTCTTACGGTGCGCTGGTGCAGCTCGGCGGTCCGGCCATCGTCTCCCGCTCACCGGAACTGTTCTTCAAGGTGGATGGCGAAGGGTTTATCGAGACCCATCCGATGAAGGGCACGGCGGCTCGCGGTTCTGATGATGCCGAGGACGAGGCGATCAAGGCGGCAATGCTGACGGACGAAAAGACCCAGGCCGAAAACCGGATGATCGTCGATCTGCTGCGTAACGACATCTCCCGGATCATCGAACCTGACAGCCTGACCGTGCCAAAACTGTTCGACATCGAGACCTATCCGACGCTGCACCAGCTGGTCAGCCATGTGCGCGGCAGGCTTTTGCCTGGAATGGGCCTTGGCGATATTCTCGAAGCGCTGTTTCCCTGTGGCTCGATTACCGGCGCGCCGAAGTTGGCCGCCATGCAGATCCTGCACCGGCTGGAGGCGGGGCCGCGCGATATCTATTGCGGTGCCATCGGCTTTTGCGATCCGGCAGGCCCCATGCGGTTCTCCGTTGCCATCCGCACCCTGACTTTATTTGATCAACCGGCCATTTCAGACCATTTCCCTGAGCAACAGGGGCTTTTCAAAAGCCGCCGGGCGGTTTTCAATGTCGGTGGCGGGATTGTTTTTGATTCGAAGCCCGAACAGGAATATCAGGAATGTCTGCTCAAGGCGCGCTTTGCGGTAGGTGATCAATGGATTTCACGCTGATTGAAACGCTCCGCTGGGAGCCAGGACAGGGCTTCATCAGGCTCGACCAGCATTTGCGGCGCCTGTCGCGCTCCGCCGATGCGCTGGGTTTTCGCCAGCCGATCAAGCCCGAAGCGGCATTAAAAGAAGTGGTACATGGCGACACCCCGCTCCGGGTGCGCCTTGCCATGAATTTTCGTGGCAAGCTGGAAGCTGCGGCAGTTCCCTTCGAATCCGTCGGCGAAAACACCATCTGGCGTCTTCGCATCGCGCAAAAGACCCGGCTGAATTCAGAGGATACGCTCTATCGCCACAAGACGTCGCGGCGCGATCCCTATGACGCCGCCCGCGCCGAATTTTCCACCGAAGAAGCAGACGAAGTCCTGCTACTGAACGAGCGTGGTGAAATCTGCGAGGGGACATTCACCAATGTCTTCGTGCAGGGGTTGGATGGCATGCTGACCACCCCGCCGCTGACCAGCGGTCTCATTCCTGGCATCCTGCGCGCCGAGCTGATCCGGGACCGCAAGGCTCGCGCCAATCTGCTGAAACCGGAAAGCCTGAATGGACGGGCGATCTTCGTCGGAAACAGCCTGCGCGGCCTGATCCGCGCCGAACTGGTGGAAGAACAGCACAGGGCTGTCGCTTAATTTTCATAAACTGAAAAAACAATAACAACAACAGGATCGACCGTTTGATTGACGGATGGTCTTGGTGGCTTTTACGATTTTAGTTTTATAATATAAAATTAAAATGAAAACTCTACATTAAAAATAAATTTTTAGTTATTGCAAATATCATGAATATAAATTCTCAAATTGTCATATTAAGAGAATTGGTAGATAAAATTACGTATTGATTATTTTAAATAGGTAAATCAATATGAAAAACAATATTTATTATAGAAAAATAGGAAAATTAATATTTACTATATTAGTTTCAATATTTATTTTTGCGAATAGTGAGACCAATTCCTTTGCGCATATAAAGTGGTTTCAATCTTTTAATATCCAAGAGCAACCTGTATTACCGGGTCAGTTTATGGCGACACCAACCTGGTTGCTTGGCCTCGCCCTGAGCCTGCCTGCGCTCTGGGCCTGCGTAGCGATTGACGCGGCAGGAAAAAACGCCCGGCTTAGCCGGGTCCTTTCCTTGATCCGGCGACCCTTTGGCTTCAAGGCCGACGACCTAGTCCGTCTCACCATTGCATTTTGGTTATCCTGGCTCTGGATGCTCCCGGAGCCGATCTGGTTGACACCGGAACTCAAAGCCCCGGATGCGAGCATTCAGTGGGTGCAACTCGGATTGGCCGCGCTTTGCCTCTCCCGTCGGGGGGCCGGCCTGACCGGACTTGGCCTGATTGGTTTATGGGTCGGCGCGGCCCGCCAATACGGAACCTATCATCTGCTGGATTACCCTCTCTTCCTGGGATTTGCCATCTGCCTGATCGCCATCAGCCTCGACAGGCTCCGGGTCCGGGTTCTCGCCAGCGTCACCGCCCACCGGATCGGCCTTCTCGGCGCAACGATGTCCTGGACGCTGATGTGGGCGTCCATGGAAAAATGGGCTTTCGCAGACTGGTCGCTGACGCTGCTCTGCGCGCGGCCCTATTTGACGATGGGGTTGACGCCAGAAGTCTTTCTCAGCCTCTCCGGCTGGTTTGAATTTGGCGCCGCCGCTATGCTGCTGCTGGGGGGGCCCGTTGCCAGCCGGCTATCGGCCTTTGCACTGCTGATGATCTTCGGCTCCGCCGTGCTGGAATTCGGCCGGGTGGATCTGGTTGGACATTTTCCAATCATCGCGGTTCTGGCCATCACCATCTGGAAAGGCAATGGCCAGGTCGGCGCCGCGGTCAATTTCACCCGGAAATCCGCCCTGAAACGTGCAGTGCTTCTGCCCATCAGCTACATCGCCGCCCTGTTCGTCACTGGCATCGCCTATATCGGCGGCTGGAATTTCGCTTATGGCGACGGTACCACGCGGGGTCTCGCCAGCGAATATGACGCGGCCAGTTTGCTATTGCTGTGGCTGGCAGCCGCCATGATTCTTATCTTGACCCTGATCGCTGCCATAGTGCTAGGCAGGCGGGAGCGAAAGCGCGCGGCGGCGGGTACCTGATCGAACAGCTTCGGGCAGCTACCTGTGCCCGAAGGCAATCTCTTGAAACGCCGTCTTTATTCTGTCGTTGAATTATGCTCTAGGGAAGAGAAGGAACCCGGTCAGAGCAAAGCCGTGTTCGCAAATCATGCGCCTATGGCAAACGGCCTTCCAAGGAGAAAATGAATGACCACCCAGACCTATCCGGTTTACGGCGAGATCACCGGTCCGATCGTGATGATCGGCTTCGGTTCGATCGGCCGGGGCACCCTGCCGCTGATCGAACGCCATTTCAAGTTCGACAAGAGCCGGATGGTGGTCATCGACCCCCGCAATGACGAGGCCGAATTGATGGCCAAGCATGGCATCAAGCATATCCAGGCGCATGTCACCAAGGAGAACTACAAGGACCTGCTGAAGCCGCTGCTGACAGAAGGCGAAGGCCAGGGCTTCTGCGTCAACCTGTCGGTCGATACCGGCTCGCTCGACCTGATGAAGCTGTGCCGCAAGCTGGACGTGCTCTATATCGATACGGTGGTCGAGCCTTGGTTGGGCTTCTATTTCGACAAGAACATGAAGAACTCTGAGCGCACCAACTACGCGCTGCGCGAGACCGTGCGCCAAGAAAAGAACAAGAACCCCGGCGGCACCACAGCCGTTTCCACCTGTGGCGCCAATCCGGGCATGGTCTCCTGGTTCGTCAAGCAGGCGCTGGTGAATATCGCCAATGAAATCGGCCTGAAATTCGAAGAGCCCTCGGTCGGTGACCGCGAAGGCTGGGCCAAGCTGATGAAGAAGGTCGGTGTCAAGGGCATTCACATTGCCGAGCGCGACACGCAGCTGGCCAAGACCCCGAAGCCGCTCAACGTGTTCTGGAACACCTGGTCGGTCGAAGGCTTTATTTCGGAAGGCTTGCAGCCAGCCGAACTCGGCTGGGGCACCCATGAAAACTGGATGCCGAAGAATGCCAAGAAGCACAAGAAGGGCTGCAAGGCAGCGATCTATCTGGAGCAGCCGGGCGCCAATACCCGCGTGCGCACCTGGTGCCCGACGCCCGGCCCGCAATACGGCTTCCTCGTCACCCACAACGAATCGATCTCGATTGCCGATTACTTCACGGTCGAGAAGGATGGCGAGGTCGCCTATCGCCCGACTTGCCATTACGCCTATCATCCGGCCAATGACGCGGTTCTGTCGCTGCATGAAATGTTCGGCAATGGCGGCACGGCCCAGCCGGTCCTGCATGTTCTCGACGAAAACGAGCTGGTCGATGGCATCGACGAGTTGGGCGTGCTGCTCTACGGCCATGAAAAGAACGCCTACTGGTATGGTTCGCGCCTGTCGCTGGAAGAAACCCGCCGCATCGCCCCCTACCAGAATGCCACCGGTCTCCAGGTAACGTCCGCAGTGCTGGCCGGCATGGTCTGGGCCATCGAGAACCCGAAGGCTGGGATCGTCGAGGCCGACGAAGTCGATTACAAGCGCTGCCTGGAAGTGCAGTCGCCCTATCTCGGCCCGGTCGAAGGCCATTACACCGACTGGACCCCGCTCGACGGCCGTCCCGGCCTGTTCCCGGAAGACCTCGACACCAAGGATGCCTGGCAGTTCAAGAATATCCTGGTGCGCTAAACGCTGCAGAACGGCGGATGGCAATATCCGTCTGCCGATCTGAAACAATGGCCTGAAATAACGGCGCCGCGCATCGAAAAGCAGCGCGGCGCTGAGAACAACATGGCATGCTTTTCATGTCCCTGTGGAACAACAACGCCATGATTGTGTTCAAGTGGCCGGGAAGAGGTTGGAAGCCTTGCTTTCAACCGATCTTCGCGGCATGGTCGCCAGCATGGAACCTGATCGGCCCTCGTGGTATTTCAGGAAATCGGTTGTCACCAACCGGGAATATGAAGAGCAAGAGACCTCTCCGGCCGAGGCGACCGGGCAGAGGCCAGAGACATAGGCGGCCATAATGTCCTGCCGGATGGAGACTGTCATGAAGGTCAAAAGCATCGCAATTTTGCTCGTCGCGGCCTTTGCCGTGTCCTCCTGCGTGGGCACGCCGCCGCCACGCCAGGTCGCGTATAATGCGCCGCAGCCACAGGGCGTTGATGGCGCCTGGGTCGATCCGAACGGCATCGTTTCCACCTTCCAGGGCGGCACGTTTGCCACCCGCTCCAGCGATACCAATGCGCTTCTGGCCTCCGGCACCTATACCAATACCTCGCCGACGCTGGTGGAGATCAACATGACCTCGCTGGTGCGCAAGACCCAGTCGCGGGTCAATTGCGCGCTGGTTTCGCCAGAACAGTTGAACTGCACCACGGATGCCGGCTCGAATTTCTCGCTGCGCCGCAAGATCTAACGCGTCAACTCATCCACGCTTGGCAAAGCCGGTCCAGGGGGCCGGCTTTTTGCTGTTCTGGCTTATTTTCGCTTGCGATAAACCAAGCACGATGGAAACATGCAACCTTCCGCAAAAGCCCGATAAGAACGTCATAAAAGAGGGGTAACCAAAGCGGGTGTTCCATGAAATCAGGAGTTACGGATGTTAAAAAGATTTAAATTTGGCCTGTTGAGCGCCTCGGTGCTCATCCTGTCGTCGGGGGCGGCCTTTGCCGATTTCGAACTGAACATCCTGCATATCAACGATTTTCACTCACGGATCGAGTCGATCAATAAATATGATTCGACGTGCTCCGCGGATGAGGAAAGCAAGAACCAATGCTTTGGCGGTGCGGCCCGTTTGAAGACGGCGTTCGACCAGACCCGCGCGGCATTGGCTGGCAAGAATGTCCTGTCGCTGAATGCCGGTGACAATTTCCAAGGCTCGCTGTTTTACACCACCTACAAAGGCACAGCCGAACTGGATGTGATGAACATCCTGAAGTTCGACGCCATGACACTTGGCAATCACGAATTCGACGACGGTGAGACAGCCATCGGTCCCTTCCTCGACAAGGTGCAGTTTCCGGTCGTGGTCGCCAATCTGGAAGCCAATGCCGAATCGAAGCTGAAGGACAAGTTCAAGCCCTCCACAATCCTGGAAATCGGCGGCCAGAAGATCGGCATCGTCGGCGCCGTTACCCCGGAAACCGTGGAACTGGCATCGCCGGGTCCGAATGTGAAATTCACCGACGATGTCGTTGCCATCACCGAAGAAGTGAAGAAACTGAAGGCCGAAGGCGTCAACAAGATCATCGCCCTCACCCATGTCGGCTATCACCGCGACATGGAAATCGCCAAGATCCCTGACGTCGATGTGGTGGTCGGCGGCCATTCCCACACATTGCTGTCTAACAGTGATCCGAAGGCCGAAGGCCCCTACCCGACGCTGGTCGACAATCCCGGCGGCTACAAGGTGCCTGTCGTCACCGCTGCCTCCTACAGCAAATATCTCGGTGATCTGACTGTTGTTTTCGACGATAACGGCGTGGTGAAAAGTGCCAAGGGCGATCCGATCCTGATCGATTCGAAATTCAAGCCTGATGAAGCAATGACCGCCAAGGTCAAGGAACTGGCCGGTCCTATCCAGGAATTGCGCCAGAAGGAAATCGGCGAAAGTGCCGGCCCGATCGACGGCGCCTCCACCACCTGCCGCGCCAAGGAATGCCCCATGGGCAATCTGGTGGCCGAGGCAATGCTGGATCATGCCCGCAGCCAGGGCATCAGCATCGCCATCCAGAACGGCGGCGGCCTGCGCGCCTCGATCGGCGGCGGCAAGGTGACGATGGGCTCGGTCATCACCGTCCTGCCCTTCCAGAACACGCTTGCCACCTTCCAGCTCAAGGGCTCCGACGTGATTGCAGCGCTTGAAAACGGCGTGAGCCAGATAGATGATGGCGCTGGCCGGTTCGCACAGGTCGCCGGTCTGAAATACAGCTTCGACCGTTCCAAGCCTGTCGGCAGCCGGATCGTCGACGTTCAGGTCAAGGACGGCGACGGCTTCGTGCCGCTCGATACCAGCAAGCTCTATGGTGTCGTCACCAATAATTACATGCGCTCTGGCGGCGACGGCTACAAGATCTTCGCGACAGCAGGACAGAACGCCTATGATTACGGTCCGGATCTCGCCGATGTGACAGCCGACTTCCTGGCTAAGAATTCGCCCTACAAGCCGTTTACCGATGGCCGCGTCAGCGAAGTTACGCCAGCTGGCTATGTCGCGCCAGCGGCCCAGCCGAAGACCGCGACCGCTGCCCAAGCCACGGCCCCAGGTCCTGCTCCTGCTCCAACGGCGCCTGCCGCACCTGCTCCGGCAACCCCTGCCCCCGCCGCTCCGGCGCCGGTAACCCCGGCCGTCTCCGCACCGCCTGCCGCCGCTCAGCCGACCCAATATACCGTGGTTAAGGGCGACAACCTGTGGAAAATCGCTGAGGCCACCTATGGCAATGGCGAGGATTGGAAGAAGATTTCCGCCGCCAACAAGCTGCGCCATCCCGACCATATCGAGATCGGTGACGTTCTGACCGTGCCGGCAAAGTAACTTTCAGTTGCGGGAAGTCCAAACCTCCCACATGCGACAAAAGGTCCGGCCCGGAGCAATCCGGGCCGTTTTTCATTCTGGACAGTGATCTCTTCTCAGTCCAAAAGCGTAACAGCAGCATCGAATTCTTGACCAGGGTAGTCCAAATATGAGCGCGATCGTCAACCATCTTCCTTCCGAACATCCAAAGGTCAATTTCGGCAAGGTCGGCGTGCTGCTCGTCAATCTCGGCACGCCTGATGGCACCGATTACACCTCGATGCGCCGTTATCTGAGGGAATTCCTCAGCGACAAGCGGGTTATCGAATGGTCGCGGCTGTTCTGGTATCCTATCCTCTATGGCATCGTTCTGAACACTCGCCCCGGCAAAGTCGGCAAGGCCTATGCTGAGATCTGGAACAATGACCTGAACGAGAGCTATCTGCGGACCTATACCCGCAACCAGGCCGAGAAAATGGCCGCGTCGCTCACCGACCTGCCAAATGTCGTGGTGGATTGGGCAATGCGCTATGGCCAACCATCGATCAAATCGCGCATGGACGCGCTGCAAAAGGCTGGCTGCGAAAAAATTCTGCTGTTTCCGCTCTATCCACAATATGCCGCCGCCACCACCGCCACGGTCAATGACGAGGCCTTCAAGGCACTGCTCAAGATGCGCTGGCAACCGGCACTGCGCACCGTGCCGCAATATAGCGACGATCCGGTCTATATTGATGCACTGGCCAATTCCATCGAAGCCCATCTCGCCAGCCTCGACTGGGAACCGGAACTGGTGCTGACCTCGTTCCACGGCATTCCGAAGTCCTATTTCATGAAGGGCGATCCCTACCATTGCCAATGCTACAAGACCGGACGCCTGCTGCGTGAGCGGTTGGGCTGGCCGAAGGAAAAGCTGATGGTCACCTTCCAGTCCCGCTTCGGGCCTGAGGAATGGCTACAGCCCTATACTGACAAGACCGTGGAAAAACTTGCCAAGGATGGCATTAAGCGTATTGCCGTGATCAATCCCGGCTTCGTCTCCGATTGTCTGGAAACGCTGGAGGAAATTGCCGGTGAAGCGGGCGAAATCTTCCACCACAATGGCGGTGAGAAATTCAGCCATATCCCCTGCCTGAACGACAGCCCGGACGGCATGCGCGTGCTGGAAAATGTCGTGCGCCGGGAGTTGCAGGGCTGGGTCTGAGATCCGCCAATAGATCGGCCGGAACGGTAGGAACCGGCGTTCGAGAACCAATAAGGGAAACTCTAGCATTGAGCCGAAAACCGGCTTCCCCTTTCCGGCTCAATGCTTGATTACACGTTACTTGGTGGCACAGAACGTCGATTTGGTTTGTGGTGGAGATGCCGTATCATCGATGGCGCAGAACGGAATGGACCATACGAAATCCACAGCCAAAGCGATCCGCGTCAGATCTGAGGTGCCATCCGCCAGCATAGGAAGCGCAGGCGGATTGCCCGGAACCCAGAACCAGGACGGCTCGATCGGTCCAATTGGCGCATTTCCGACATTACTCGTTAATGGCTGACTGGCGGAAATCAAATCGAAACCGGCAAATGACGTCATCTTACCATTCGAATCAGCACCGGCACGGCCATGACAGGTTATACAGGAAGAATAGGCGACAAAGCCTTTTTCCGTGACCGAATTGCCGAGGCGCACGGTCAGGCCGGTCGCGGTTGTCGTATCCGTCTGGCTGCCCTTCAAGCAATAGTTAAGGTAAGCCGGATCGATATCCGCGCCTGCAAACAACGCTTTCAATGCTGGCGTCTTGGTGCAGGCAGGATATGGCGTTGTGGATTCAACCTGTGATAACGGTGGCTGGACGGATGGCACAGCCCCGAAACTGTCCGTGCAACCGATGACATCACACCGTCCGGGATTGTCCTGATGCTCGAAGGTAGCCCAGGTCCAGTTTGGAACCTGCTTGGAAATCAGATGCATGGCGACCAGAGCATAGTCTTTTCCGCCCGCAGTATTGACATGGTAGAGCTTCTTGGCATCCGCAGCCGTTCCGCTGAAACCATTGAATGCTTTCAGCCCATCGACCGCGACCCAGTTGGCCTTCACTTCGATCGCATCTGTCGGAAAAGAAATAATACTATCTGATTTACTGAACGCAGCTTTAAGGCCGGAGACCTTATAAAGATTGTTGTTGACGATATAATCGAATGACGCATGGTTGCGGCGCACTTCTTCAATTGGCGTGCCAGGTTGGTCGTTGTTTCCGCCAGGCACCAGCAGTGCTTTTATCGGCGCTCCATGCGAGAGACGACTGAGAGCCCTGGGTACCAAACTCTTCGGTGATCCACCCTGTGGCCAAACTGGCTTGGGAGTGAAGGTGTCCGCGTCACTCGCCCAGGTTTCAAAGAGCGCATTATTGCTGCCCTCAGTCTTTGCCTTGGCGTTGACAGACAAAAACAATGTCCAAGAATTTTCATCTGGCGCCGTCATCGCCGGATCGGCAACAGTTTGCGCCAAACCAGAACAGGCAAACGACATCGCTGCTATTAAAGATGTGATGAGAATCACAAGATATTTTTTCATCGAGATCTCCTTTCCAAAAATGAGAAAACAACACCTATGGGTGCAATATAAATTACATCCATTTATAATGGTATTCTCATCCAAGCCGAATCTGCAAGGACAATTCAAGGCTGTGCCACCCTCTGGAACAGCGAAAGTCAGATTGATTTCCAAAGCAATAATTAATTGTTCCCCCCTACATTGGACCTATCGAAGGAGATTGCCGCGGCTCAGCGGAGGGGGAATCTATGCGTATCAATGCGAAAATATATCTACTTGTTTTCATTCTCGGCTTTGCCGCATCCCTGATCGGGGCGATCGGGATTTTCGTGACATTGCGATATGACAACAAGACCGCACAGGTTCTCAATCTATCCGAGCGCGCCTTCCAGGGTGAGCGACTCAACCGCCTGATCACCTCGGTGGTGATGGAATCACGGGGTATCTATGCGGCGAAATCGAAGGAAGATGCCGACAAGTTCGGCAAGGGGCTGACAAAAAGTCTCGATGATATGGATGCCACGCTTCAAACCTGGCGGAAAATGATACCGGAAACCCAGGTGCAAGCCTTCCAATCCATGGTTGCCAAGGCAGCGGAATTCCGGACATTCCGCACGGAAACAGTCCGTTTGGGCACCGAAGTCGGTCCGCAGGCCGCCAATGAGCAGGGCAATAACGAGGCCAACCGCGCCAACCGCAAAGCCTTCCAGACCGAGGTGGATGCCGTTGTCAGCGCCGACAAGAAAGAACTCCAGGCGGTCACGGCATCGGTCGCCAGCTTCCAGACAGCCATGATGATCCTGATCGTCTCGGTGACGGTCATCTCGATCCTGATCGGCGTCGGCCTCGGGATCTATATCGGTGTCAAGCAATTGAGCCGCCCGATCGTTCAGCTCACCGCAGCTATCAAGCGTGTCGCCAATGGCGATTTCGAAACCGACGTGCCGGGCGCCACCCGCAAGGATGAAATCGGCGACATGGCCTTGGCGGTCGAAACCTTCAAGCGCAACGGCCAGGACGTCGCCCGCATGAATGCCCAGGAAGCGGCCCTGCGGGCAAAAAGCGATGACCTGCAATCCAGCATGTCCGTTGTCGTCGCAGCCGCCGCCGATGGCGATTTCAGCAAGCGGATCGGCACCCATTATGCCGACGCAAATCTTGATCGTTTTGCTAACAATATCAATGAGCTGATCGCAAGCGTCGAGCGCGGAGTGACGGAAACCCGACGGGTCATCGCCAATCTCGCAAGCGGCGATCTGAGCCAGGAAATGCAAGGCCAGTTCAGAGGTGCCTTCGGCGAATTGCAGGCCAATGTCAACACCACCTTTGAGCGCCTGCGCGACACGATTTCCAGTATCCGCCACAAGACGGACGCCATCAGCGGCAGCACCGGCCAATTGAGCAATGCCACCAACGAATTGTCGATGCGCACCGAAAAGCAAGCCGCGGCTCTGGAGGAAACTTCGGCAGCGCTCGACGAGATCACAGTCGTGGTGCGCGGCTCTTCGGAACGTGCCCAGGAAGCCAGCCGGATCGTGACGGAAGCCACGGAAAATGCCGCCCAGTCCGCCGTCGTGGTGCGCGAAGCCGTGGACGCCATGGGCCGGATCGAAAACGCTTCCAAGGAAATTTCCACCATCATCAACGTGATCGACGAGATTTCCTTCCAGACCAATCTTCTGGCCCTGAATGCCGGTGTGGAAGCCGCCCGCGCGGGTGAGGCCGGCAAGGGTTTTGCGGTGGTTGCCCAGGAAGTGCGCGAACTGGCGCAACGCTCCGCCAATGCGGCCAAGGACATCAAGGCGCTGATCACCAAATCCGGCCACGAGGTCGAAGGCGGGGTCAAGCTGGTGCAAAAGACCGGCGAGGCGCTGGCAAAGATCGAAAGCCGCGTGCTGACGATCAACGATCATATCCATTCCATCGCCAATGCGGCCAAGGAACAGGCAACCGGCCTGCATGAGATCAACGCCGCCATCAACCAGATGGATCAGGTGACCCAGCAGAATGCCGCCATGGTCGAGGAAACCTCAGCCTCCACCCATTCACTCTCCGACGAGGCGCAGAGCCTGGTCGGCCTGCTCAGCCATTTCAAGATTTCCGGGCAGCAAGGCCAGGTTACGCCTGTGCCTCGACGCAGCGCACCGCAGCCGGTCTCCGCAAACCTAACCGCCCGCAGCCCGGCTCCGTCTCCGGCCCGCGAACGGGTCAAGGCCGTCGCCAAGGCCTTTGGCGGCGGTGCAGCTGCCGCTCAATCCCGCGATCAGTGGGAGGAGTTTTAAGCCAATGGCGCAGCGCCTGTGCTATCGATAGACTAATTGTTTGATTTGACTATGGTTTAAGGAAAAAATGAGAGGTTGCCGGTCACAGAGAAGCAATCTTGTCCGTAAGCGCCACCCAACCACCAGGCTCCATGATCAAAGCTCCGACATCATAGGACCCAAGCAGGGCCAATACCGACCGTCTTGAACAGATCTCACTGAACAACTCAGTCGCAGGCCCTGCATCCCGGTAGAAATAGAAATTGTTCCTGGCCTCTGTGACCACAGTCTTCAACTCAGAGGACGGCAAGCGAGACGCCGGAGGTGAATGTTCTTCCAAGGCCTGCCTTGCCTGGGAAAGCCCCATGCCGGTCAGCCGTGGTGGCTTGTCGGCCTTGCGCAATTCTTCATTGGCGGCCTTCAGGTTCATGCCGGTCAACCGCGGCGGACGGGAACGGGCGAGATAATCGTCTCGAAGCAGAAAATCATCCGGGTTCAAACGGCGTGTCCGGCAATAGGCAGAGAATTGCTCCTGATAGGCCCGCCAATGAATTTCGAGGGCAAGCCGAGCGCATGACTTAGCATGGAACGCCTTGTCAAAAGTCTTGAAAGCCGAAGTGGTGCCGTTAATACCGGCATTCACGGATGCGGTAGCGATTTCGCCCAGAACAGGCACCGAGCCCGTCACCAGTTTCGTACCCTCTATGCCGGATTTGTGAATCTTCCGCTTGATGACTTCGGCAATAATATCCGACAACGGCACGCCATCAGCTTGCCCCTGATTTGCGGCGTCCACCCTGCTTGCCAGTATTTTCAGCTTTGTCAGGTGACTGGCAGTCGATGCCGTACTGTTGACCTGCTTGGCAACGGAAAGGGCATTGATTGGCAAGGCGCCCATCGATGCTGCAACCGACACCGAACCGGCGATTGAAACAGCATTGCTGCCGATTTCCTTGTACCGTCGGCGCTGCATATATTTCAGCGTCGCAGGGCTTTCACTGGTCAGGTCCCCGCTGCTGTGACCACGTGCCACGAAAAACGGATTCGGCGGCACAGAAATTCCGGCATTGCCCCGCGCCTTGTATCCGTTTCGGCCAGCTTCGGCGACACTTTGTCCCAAGGCTGCATAGCCGGTGCTATTTCCGCCATTGGCTGTCCCGAAAGCCACATCCAGGCATGCCGCCGCAACATCCGTAACGGACAGTGGTGCATCTTTCTTGTCGTATTTGCCTTTTGCATCGGCGGTTGCCGATACCCTGCCAGTATCCTTGAACTTCAACGATTTTGCAGCAAATGCGCTTTTCAGACTTCCAAGCATCGCCAATCCTCCGACATCTTGCACGGAAGCAGAATGGCACAGAGATAGTCAAAATACGACGAAAAAGACGCAAAAGGGATAAAATATCTCACACGCCGCGCTTGTTGCCCCAGAGCAGCACATGCAGTTGCGGCAGCACACGGGCGGCAAACCAGCGGTCTTCGACCACCCGGTCCACCAGCCAATGCATGCGGGTCATGATCCCATCCATGTCGATGACCGCGTCATCGTCTTCCGGCGGCGGGGGTGTATGGTTGCCGGGCTGGAGATAGACCGGCAGATGCGGATGCCGGGCGCTGGCATCGCGCGCATAGGCATAGTCGGCCTCATCGAAGACGATGAACTTCAACACCGTGAGCGGGCTTTGCTGCTCGCCCCGCGCTGTGGCTTTCTCAAGACAAAGCGAAAGCGCGTCCCAATCCGTCTCCATGCCGCTCGAAGGCGGCTTGGGCGACACCACCAGCACATCCAGATCGGCAAACCAGTCGCGGGCAATCGACCCTTGGGTCTCCAGGGCGAAGCGGTAACCCCGCTCATGACCATGAGCAATCAGCGCGCCCAGCGGCTGGATCGCCGGATTGCCGCCCGATAGCGACACCATCAAAGGCACGCCCCCGGATAGGCTTTCCACCTCGGCCCAGATGGCCTCGACGCTCATCGGCAGCCATTCTTCCCGAAACCGGCTTTCGACGGCATGCAGACTATCGCACCAGGAACAGCGATAATCGCAGCCGCCCATCCGCACGAACACGGTTGGTTGGCCGATCAGCACGCCTTCGCCCTGAATGGTCGGCCCGAAGATTTCGCTGACCCGGATCACGGTTTCCGACGCGGTCAAGGACGATACTCCGCCCAGGTTTTCTGGGTTTCGCTGACCCTGACAGCAGAGGTCTCGGCAAAGCGCTGCTTGCACCAGTCATAGAAATGCTTGGCCAGGCATTCTGCCGTGGTCTTGTCATGACCCAAGACATCATTGAGATGGCGATGATCGAAGGCTTCATCGATATAGGTCTTCAACACCTTCAGCTCATGATAGTCGCGCAGGAAGCCATGCTCATTCAGGTCCTCGCCCGACAATTCAACCAGGACGATGTAATTATGCCCATGCAGCCGGGCGCATTGATGATCGTCGGGCAGGCCTTTCAGCTGGTGCGAGGCAGAAAAATGAAATTCCTTGGTAATCCGGTACATGGTTTCAAACCTCCCTGGCCTGGAAACCGGAAGTAGCCCTCACCCAAAAATCCGGGTCTTCGTAGTCGGTAGGATCGGTGACGCCAGCCAGATGAAAAGCCTCGCGCCGTTCTACGCAGGTGCCGCACCGGCCGCAATGACGCGCGCCGCCCTTGTAGCAGGACCATGTCTGGTCAAACTGCGTGCCGTATTTCGCGCCCTCGGTGACGATATCGGCCTTGGAGACCGTCACGAACGGGGCCAGCAATTTGACATCGGCATAGCCCTCCAGCGCATGGGCCTGCATGATCTGGAACGCATCAATGAAACCCGGGCGGCAATCGGGATAGATGAAGTGGTCGCCGCCATGCACAGCCAAGGCGACCGCATCAGCCTTACGGGCCACGGCCACCCCGAAGGCAATCGCCAGCATGATGGCATTGCGGTTCGGCACGACAGTGATCTTCATCGTCTCCTCGGCATAATGGCCATCGGGAACGTCGAGATCGTCTGTGAGAGCCGAGCCGGTCAGGCTGGCACCAATATTGGTCATGTCGATGATCTGGTGCAGCACGCCCAGCCGCTTGGCCGCGAGTGCTGCAAAATCCAGCTCTTTTTTGTGCCTTTGGCCGTAATCGAAGGAGATCAGGCCGATCAACTCATGCTCCGCTGCCATTTTGTCGGCAAGCGAAACGGAATCGAGTCCGCCGGAGCAGACGACGAGTATTTTCATGGTTCTAGTCCTTGTTTTTTCCGGGTAGGCTGCGACCGGTGGTGAAAACCGTGGCCCTGATAGCGCAGAAGTGAGGTTTTGCAAACCCGCCCGAACGGGTAATTGCCCCGAGAACGACCCTAGATTTTCTATGGCACTGGTAACGGGGTGGGGCCAAGCTTACATAGGGCTCAATAAAATGGCTGCGGGGAGACGACATGTCCGGCTTTGATATTCTGGTTATTGCCCTGGTGGGCTTCGTGATTCTGGTGCTGATTGCCGGGATCAAGACCGTGCCGCAGGGCTTTCGCTATACGGTTGAGCGTTTCGGACGCTATACCCGCACGCTGGAACCGGGCCTCAACATCATCACGCCCTTTATTGAGACCATCGGCGCCAGGATGAATGTGATGGAACAAGTGCTGGATGTTCCGACCCAGGAAGTCATCACCAAGGATAATGCCAGCGTTTCCGCCGATGCCGTGGCCTTCTATCAGGTCTTGAACGCCGCCGAGGCCGCTTATCAGGTCGCCAATCTGGAAAACGCCATTCTCAACCTGACCATGACCAATATCCGCTCGGTCATGGGCTCGATGGATCTCGATGAACTGCTGTCCAACCGTGAGGTTATTAACGACCGGCTGCTGCGGGTGGTGGATGAAGCCGTGCGCCCCTGGGGCATCAAGGTCACCCGAGTCGAAATCAAGGATATCCAGCCGCCCAAGGATCTGGTCGATGCCATGGGCCGCCAGATGAAAGCCGAGCGTGAAAAACGCGCCCTGGTGCTGGAAGCTGAAGGCTTCCGCAATGCCCAGATTCTGCGGGCCGAAGGCGCCAAGCAATCCGCCATCCTCCAGGCTGAAGGCCAGAGGGAAGCCGCCTATCGCGAGGCCGAAGCCCGTGAGCGTCTAGCTGAAGCCGAAGCCAAGGCGACGGCCCTGGTTTCCGAGGCAATTGCCGCTGGTGACGTCCAGGCCATCAACTACTTCGTCGCCCAGAAATATACCGAGGCGATGACCGCAATCGGCACCGCCTCCAACTCGAAAATCGTGCTGATGCCGATGGAAGCGTCATCGCTGATCGGCTCGCTGAGCGGCATTGGCGCCATCGCCCGCGAAGTGTTCGGAGGCGATGGGCCGCAGGCGAGTTCCAACCCGGCTCGTGCCTCTGGCTCACCAGCCAGAAGCGTTCCGAAAACCACCACAGTCAGCACTACGCCCGCGATCAATCCCTTCGCCAAGTCGGAGGAATAAGCCGCCATGTTCGCCACGCTGGTCGATCAATGGGGACCGTGGAGCTGGCTGGTGCTGGGGCTGGCACTGCTGGCCGTCGAACTGGTCATGCCCGGCATGTTCATGATCTGGATCGGGCTGGGCGCCATTGCCACCGGCCTTCTCTCATTGGCCTTCTGGGGCGACGCCTTCTGGCCCTGGCAGGTTCAAGCGCTGGTGTTCTGCGCTTTTTCGATCGCCGCCATCCTGATGGGGCGTAAATATCTGCGCTCCGACGCCAGAAGCAGCGACGAACCGCTGCTCAACCAGCGCACCGCAAGCCTTGTCGGGAGAACCGCCACACTCCAGGAACCGATCCGCGAGGGTCGTGGCCGGATCAGGTTGGATGATACGTTCTGGACGGTCTCGGGACCGGATCTGGAGACGGGAACCCAGGTCAAGATCATCGCCGCCCATGGGCGCGATTTGACCGTGGATGCGGTTTGAAGAAGCCTATTTAAAAAATAATCCGAGTACTTCAGCGAAACGTCGTATTTTGTCTCGCCTCGACTCCTCCACTCCGAAGTCATTTTCCACCGGAAAAGGTCCAAAGACGTTTTCGGCTCTATTCCTCTTCTCCCCAGCGGGGAGAAGGTCCCGGCAGGGGGATGAGGGGGCGGCGGAGCCGAAATACCGAAAGTCTTTTACGCTGCGGGTTCAATATAAACCTGCCGACGCTATCGCTCACTCGTTAAGCCACACCAATCCGCAACAGATCATGGAAGTGGATAATACCGCCAGGCACACCGTCTTCATCGGTCACAAACAGCGCCGAAATATTGTGCTGGTTGAGGATTGCCATAGCAGTGGTGGCGAGCGTTTCGGTATGCACCGTCTTTGGATGACGGGTCATCACCTCTTCCACCATCCGCTCACCAAGATTCCGGTTGAGGTTACGGGCAATATCACCATCGGTGATGATGCCGACCAACCGGTTGGCACTATCGGTCACGCCGACGCAGCCGAAACGCTTCTGCGACAGCATGATAATCGCTTCCGGCACCGAGGTACCTTCCGGCACGAGCGGCACGTCCTCGCCGATATGCATCATGTCGCCGACATGGGTCAGCATCGCGCCAAGCTTGCCGCCCGGATGGAAGGTCTTGAAATCGTTCGGCCCGAAGCCACGGGCCTCCAATAGCGCCAGCGCCAGTGCATCGCCCAGCGCCATCTGCATCATGGTGGAGGTGGTGGGCGCCAAGCCATGCGGGCATGCTTCCTGAACCTTGGGCATCAAAAGCACGATATCGGCTTCACGCGCCAACGTGGATTGCTCACCGGCGGTAATGGCGATCAGCGGAATGGAGAACCGGCGGGTAAAGGACAAGATGCCATTCAACTCGGTGCTTTCGCCACCCCAGGACAGGGCGATGACCACATCGTCACGGGCAATCATGCCGAGGTCGCCGTGATTGGCTTCCGCCGGATGGATGAAGAAAGCCGGTGTGCCAGTGGAGGCAAAGGTCGCCGCGATCTTGCCGCCGATATGGCCGCTTTTTCCGACGCCGGAGACGATCACCCGCCCCGAGCTTTTGCCGATAACATCGATCGCGTTGCAAAACGGCCCGGCAAGATACCCTGCCAAAGCCTCTTCCAGGGCCGCCAGCCCGCTTTGTTCGGTAGCGACGACACGCAATGCAGCCTTGATGGCGCTTGCTTCCACGAGTTTTACAGCCAGCTTGTTCATGGCAATGTCCATAGCGCTAATGAACTTAACTGTCCATTCACCCTTGCGTACAGACTGTAAGAAATGACGACTGGCGGGGCTATTTGCACGCTGGCAACGCCCGTTCATGGTTAATCGCAACGAATAATTAACCATGGGAATTTACCTTTCGGTAACGGCAGCATCGCCGCAAGAGTTATTTCAGAAGACAGATCCCGACAGGCCGCAATGACGGACAGCCAGACCTATCCCACTGATCGGCAGCACAGCGCGGGCTTTTACCCGATGGTTTCCGCTGGATTGCTGGCAGCATGTCTGGTCGCGGCTGGGGCTGGCCCTGCCCTCTCCCAGCAGCTGACGTCGGGCTCGACTGAGCAAAGCACGGGCCTTGCCACCCTGCGTGGCTCCACAACAAGCAGCGATGAGGCAGCGGCAACCACCGATACGACAGCGACAGGCGCTACCACGTCAACCGCCACAACCAAAGCCAAGTCGGATACCGAAGAAGACGTGCTGGATACTGACAGTTTCCGCCGGATCACCAATGATGCGCTGGACGCCAACCGCATCAACCTCAGGGAATCGCCGGTCGACGAACGGCGTCAACTACGCAAGACCGAGGATGACGGCACAGGTTTCCATGTCGGGACAATGATCCTGCGTCCTGAGTTGTCGCAGGGTATCAGCACCGAGCGCAAATCGACCGGCAGCGACAAGCAGAACACCACCTATTGGGACAATGGGCTAAAGGGTACGCTAACCTCCGACTGGTCACGCCATCAACTGGTGATTACTGGTGACGGGCAATGGCGTCAGCGCATTGCCGGTGACCGCGACAGCGATCCTTCCGGTCGCGTCGATGCCGCATTGCGGCTGGATTTTGCCGATGACATGGCCGCCCGGCTGACGGCAGGCTATGGCTTCAGCCGCGAAAGCACCACCGACCCCAATGCCGTGCGCGATGCCACGGTCCAATCGGGCGTCAATCAGTTCAGCGCCGGCGCTGTGCTGGAACGGCAGGTTGGTCCCCTGAAGGGCTCGCTCGGGCTGGATTTCGAACGCTGGGTCTATACCGATGCCAAACTGTCAGATGGCAGCATGCTGTCCAATTCCGACCGTAACCGCAATGCCGTCACATTGTCGTCGCGGTGGGGCTATGAAATCTCCCCGGCTCTGACGCCCTTTGTCGAGGTCTCCGCTGGCAAGACCCGCTACGACCAGACCGAGGATAGCGCCGGCTATCGTCGCTCCGGCAATATCTACGGTGCCAAGGCCGGGATCAGTTCGGACATGGGCGAAAAGCTGCGCGGCGAAATCGCGCTTGGCTATAAGCAGGCCAGTTTCGATGATGCGCGGCTGGACGATCTGGGCGCGATGACTGTTGACGGCAATGTCGCGTGGTCGCCATTGCGCGGCACCAATGTCGATCTGGGTCTTGCCACCTCCATCGAACCGTCAACCACCGCAGGCGTCAGCGGCGATGTTGCCTATGCACTGACAGCGGCCGTCACCCATGAATTACGCGACAACCTGATCGCCAAGCTTTCGGGCGGCACCACCTGGCGCAATTATCGCGGCGGAAACCAGAGCACCGGCATGTATTATACGGCGGGCGGCGGGCTGGTTTACAAAGTCAATCGCTGGCTGGATCTCACCGCCGATCTCACCTGGGAAAAATCCACCAGCGACAGCAGTTCGGACGACAAGACCCTGACGGCAGGCGTCGGATTGAAACTGAGGCGGTAAACAAGAAAACGCCGCGCGATGGACGCACGGCGTTTTAAATTTCAGTCCGCTTGAAAAACCGCTTACTTCAAAGCGGCCAGCAACGCCTTCATCGGCTCTTCCACCAGACCGCGAAGGTCGGGACGCGACAGGGCGAAGGCGACATTGGCGAGAATGAACCCGTCCTTGGCGCCCGTATCAAAGGTTTCGCCCTTGAAGTGATAGCCGGCAAATTGCTGAATCTTGGCCAGTTTCAACATGCCGTCGGTCAACTGGATCTCGTTGCCAGCGCCGCGTTCCTGGGTTTCCAGAATCGAGAAGATTTCCGGCTGGAGGATATAGCGGCCATTGATGAAGAAGTTCGAGGGCGCCGTGCCCTTGGCTGGCTTTTCCACCATTTCAGTGATTTTGAAGCCGCCATCCAGCGTCTCACCGACACCGACGATGCCGTATTTATGCGCCTGATCGGGCGCACATTCCTCGACGGCGAGGATATTGCCGCCAGCCTTGTTGTAGAGATCGACCATGCCCTTCATGCAGGCTGTCTCGCCGCGCATGATCATATCGGGCAGCAGAACAGCGAAAGGCTCATCGCCAACGATTTCGCGAGCGCTCCACACCGCATGGCCAAGGCCCAGCGGCTCCTGCTGGCGGGTGAAGCTGGTGGCGCCTGCCTTGGGCAGGATTTCGGACAGCAGTGTCAATTCTGCATTTTTGTTGCGCGACTTCAGGGTCTGCTCAAGCTCGTACTGAATATCGAAATAGTCTTCAATCACGCCCTTGCCGCGTCCGGTGACAAACACGAAATGTTCGATCCCGGCTTCCACGGCCTCATCCACCACATATTGGATGACTGGCTTATCGACAACAGTCAGCATTTCCTTCGGCACGGCCTTGGTGGCGGGCAGGAAACGAGTTCCAAGACCGGCAACCGGAAACACGGCTTTACGAATTTTTTTCAGTTGTCCCACACATCCCTCCTAGAGGATTTTTCACATATGCACGCAATCGCACAAACGCCGATTACTAAAGAATTGCAACGAAATTACAATTCTGTTTGCGATTTTGGTAAATTGGTAAAGAATTTGTTGAGACTATGGTCATAGACTGAACCAGACTGGCCATGCCTGCGCAATTCCAGCCAGGCATTGCCCTACTGCCACAACCAGGCGGTGTCGACCAGCATAGACAGATGAGACAACAGCCAGCTGAACGGACGAGAATGCCAATGACCAGAGAACGCGCCTCGCGCCATCTTCGCGCGCTTGCCTTTTCCCTCATGGCGAGCCTTGCGCCGCTTCATGCCCATGCCGATGCGGGCTTCCAGAAATGGATCCGGGATTTCTATCCCACGGCTGCTGCTGCGGGCATCAGCGCACAAACCTATAACCGCGCCTTTGCCGGCATCAAGGATCCGGACCCCGATGTGCTGCGCAAGGCGGCCTATCAGCCGGAATTCAAATCGGAAATCTGGGATTACCTCGATAGCCGCGTCAATCCCTATACCGTAAAGATCGGTCGGGAAATGCTCGCCAAGCATGGGCGAACGCTGGCCTCTCTGGAAAAATATTTCGGCGTTGACCGCCATATTCTGCTGGCGATCTGGTCGATGGAAAGCAATTACGGCGCGGTTCTCGCCAAGGATGACCGGCTGCATTACGTGCCGCAGGCGCTGGCCACCCTTGGCTATGCCGATCCCAAACGCGGCGGTTTTGCCCGTAAACAGCTGATCGCCGCCTTGAAAATCCTGCAAAACGGCGATGTGAGCCCGAAGGAAATGACTGGCTCCTGGGCTGGCGCCATGGGCCACACCCAGTTCATCCCGACCAGCTACCTGCTGTATGCGGTCGATGCCGATGGCAATGGCCATAAGGATATCTGGAATTCTATTCCCGATGCGCTGGCGACCTCGGCCAATCTTCTGGCCAAGAACGGCTGGGATAGTGGACGGACCTGGGGCTATGAAGCCGTCGTGCCCGCAGGGGCTGGAAAATATGCGGGCAAGACGCTGACGATGGCCCAGTGGCAGAAGCTGGGCTTCACCCGCCCAGGCGGCAAGGCTTTCCGCAATCCGGGCGAACGGGCGCAGTTGAAACTGCTGGCCGGTGCCAATGGTCCGGGGTTCCTGATGACCTCCAACTTCTTCACCATCAAGAAATACAATGCCGCCGATACCTATGCGCTGGCGGTCGGTCTTCTTGCCGACGAAATCGCCGGTTATGGTGGTATGCAACAGAAATGGCCACGGCCGGACGGCACGCTGGACATCAAGGAAAAGTTCGAGTTGCAGACCCGAATGAAGGCCCTTGGCTATTATAATGGCGAAGTGGACGGCAATTTCGGCTCTGGTTCGAAAGCGGCGATTTCCGCCATCCAGCAACGGTTGGGCATGCAGGGCGATGGCGAACCGTCAAAGCCGCTGCTGGAAATGCTCAGGCGGCATTGATAGGGAGCGATCGGCCATTGACGGGCCGCGACGGGAAAACTGCTCATGCCTGGTGAAGACAGAGACCGGATCGTGCGGCGCCATGTGACCTTTGCGCTTGCAATCGTCGTGGCTGCGACAAGCGTCGTTGGCCCGGCCCTGGCACAGGATTATCCCCGCCGCCGCACGCTGCTCGACATGCTGTTTGGCAGCCGCTCGGACGACAGCCGCTATGAACGGCAATATCCCGCCGCGCCGCGCCCGGCAGGGCCGCGCAGCCGCAAGAAACCTGCCGCCACCGCTCCCGCCACACCGGCACGGCCACGTCCCGTCCCGGTTTCAGCCCCGCCACAAGAGGCGGCTCCCGCCAAGATCAACAACGCTCAGAAAATCCTTGTTGTCGGCGATTTCTTTGCCAGCGCCATCGGTGACGGCTTGCAGCAGGCCTTTGCCGATGCGCCCGGCACTGTCATCGAGACCCGCAGCAACGGGTCTTCCGGCCTGGTGCGGGACGATTATTTTGACTGGCGCCGGCAATTGCCGAAAATGCTGGAGGAGACGAAACCGGCTTTGGTGATCGTCGAGCTTGGCGCCAATGACCGCCAGCAGATGACACCCGGTGGGGGCGACCAGCGTTTTCCCTCCGATGCCTGGTTTGCCGAATATCAAAAGCGGATCGACGCCATTGCCAAGCTGGTGACAGCAAAGAAGATCCCGCTGATCTGGGTCGGCCTGCCACCGGTTAAATCGCCGGGCATGTCGGCAGACCTGATCAAGTTCAACACGCTCTACCGCAAGGCCGCGGAAGCGGCAGGCGGTGAATTCATCGACATCTGGGACGGCTTCGTCGATGCGGACGGCGGCTTCGTGTTGACCGGCTCCGACATCAACGGCCAGCAGGCCCGGTTGCGCGGCCCTGACGGCATTAGCATGACCGATGCCGGCAAGCGCAAGATGGCCTTCTACCTGGAAAAATCGGCCCGCAAATTCCTTGGTGATATGGCAAGCCCCGGCCTGGTGCGGCTCGATGCGACCAGCCTGCCGAACCTTACCGGACCAGAAGAGCTTGACGGCCCCGACCGTATTCCCCCGATGAAAATTTCCGACCCGGCGCTGGATGGCGCTGACCACCTGTTGGGCGGCGCTGAAAAGCCAGCGCCCCAAACGCCCCCCTCGCCCCGCGACCTGCTGGTCTCGACCGGCATTATGCCCGAACCACCGAAAGGCCGGGTGGACGATTACCGGCTGGTGTCTCCGTCAAATATAAATTTGGTCGTGCCGAGACAATAATATGAGAGTCTGTCAAATTTAGAGTGAATCTGACAACGCTAGGCAAATTTTAGCCGCCACCGACCACCAGAAGCAGTTTTCAACAGGGCTATCAGGAAGAGTGCCGATCAAAGATATGATCAGGCACCCAGCGGTTCTTTCCCGGAAGACGGGACGTCAGTCTTCCGGGAAAGGTTCTCGTCAAAAATCCTGCCAATCCTTCTCTTTTACCGCAGCCGATCCATGAAAGGCGCCCCTGAGCTTTTCCGTCAATTTCCGGGCAGGCGACGGTGCGGGACGAGACGCGGAAATGTCATTCGTCTGCTCGAACGCAACAACCTTGCCATGATCTTCCAGCTTGAAGCGCGACAGCAGGTCGCTCAACGTTGCAGCCTCTTTGGCAAGGCTGTGGCTTGCCGCCGTTGTCTGCTCCACCATGGCAGCATTCTGCTGCGTACCCTGGTCCATGGTATTGACTGCCGTATTGATCTCCTGAAGTCCGACCGATTGCTCGCGGGCGGCCTCGACAATCGCTGTGACATGCCGGTTGATTTCCTGGACCTCACCGACAATGGTTTCGAGCGAAGAGCCGGTTTCAGCCACCAGCTGCACCCCGGCCTGCACCTGCTGGCCTGAAGAGACGATCAGGCCCTTGATGTCCTTTGCCGCATTGGCGGAGCGTTGCGCCAGTTCGCGCACCTCTTGCGCCACAACGGCAAAACCCTTGCCAGCTTCCCCCGCGCGGGCGGCCTCAACACCAGCATTCAGCGCCAGAAGATTGGTCTGAAAAGCGATCTCATCGATAACACCAATGATATTGCTGATTTCGCCAGAGGATCTTTCGATCTCCTGCATGGCGGCAACCGCCTTGCGCACAACATCGCCGGAGCGTTCCGCACCATCGCGTGTTTTGGACACCAGAATGCCAGCTTCTTCGGCGCGCCGGGTCGAATCCTTGACCGTCGTGGTAATCTGCTCCAGTGCCGCTGCCGTTTCTTCCACGGAAGCCGCCTGCTGTTCCGTCCGATGCGAAAGATCGTCAGCGGCAGAGCGGATTTCATTAGCGCCTGCATCAATGCCACGCGCATTCTGCCTGACGGTCACCAGCGCCTGCTGCAACTTCTGGACAGAGCTGTTGAAATTCGACCGCAACCCATCAAGGCCAGCCACGAATGGCACGGCAATACGATAGCTGACATCCCCATCAGCCAGGCGTGTCAGACCCTCTGCCAGAGCATCCACAGCAAATTTGGTGTCGGCGGCATCCTTGGCTCGTTGCGCGTCGCGCTCGGCGCGTTCCTTTTCCGACAAGCCACGGCTGGCCTCGGCCTCGGCTTCAAGACGCTCACGGTCCAGCGCATTGTCTCGGAACACCGCAACGGCGGCGGCCATCTGTCCAAGTTCGTCACCGCGTCCGGCGCCATCGATTTCCGCCCGCGTTTCGCCCTTGGCAAGAGACGTCATGCGCAGCCGCAACCGTTCGATCGGCCGGGTAATGCCCTGAGAGACGATCCACACAGCGGCAAAAATCGCGAGAATAAACGCCACAAACAGGCCGCCAAGCGTGGCAATAATTGTATTGCGCGTCTCATTCGAGATCAACGTACTTTTATCGGACAGTTCTTTTGCACCATCGACCACCCATCGGCGTGTCTCGTCAACTGTCTCGGCTATCAGCTTATCTGCCTGCCTTAATTCGGCGCGGGCTTCGGTATCTTGTTTTTTAGCATCCAGGTCAATGACTTTGGATGTTATCGTGATGATCGCCTCATAGCGTGTACGAATTGCAGCGAGCCGGTTGGCCTTCGCAGGATCAAGGGCGATTGCCTCATCGATCATGTCGATAATGCGCTTAACGCTCTCATCATAATCCTTTTTCGCCCTGACAATTTCCGGACTTGAATCGTCATAAACCAAGATTTGGTAAGCGTCATAGCCGAGTGCCATCAGCCTCTGACTTGAACGCGCGACCATCATAAGCGAGCCTGCGTCCTGATCAATAAAAGCGGAATATTCCTTATCAACCGCATTCAAGCCTTGCGACAGAATGGCAGAAGCGCCAATGCCCAATGCACAGATTGAAATCACAACAGACAAAATCTTCGTTTTAATTTTCAGATTGTCGAGAAATGACATTTGGGATCTCGTGTCGGCAGGAATCCAAACATCTGGATAGGCTGCTACAGGAAAAGCGTCTCGTCATGAGGGCTACAATAGGTTGTATCCATGATTTAAAAGGCATTAATTTATCAAAGGTAAATATGTGAAAACAAACCTAAAACTGAGGTCAAAATATGAGTTTTCCCATTGATATTACTAGGACAATTATTGGATTTTACGCAGGGAAAGACATAGATATTTCTGAATAAAATAAAACTCTTAAGTTGCACGCTATCCCTATCACTTGACGATAGACCTTGCGTGGCCTGACCCCATAGCCAACAAAAAAGGGGGCTGAAAGCCCCCTTATAGAGATCCGAACAGGCTAAACTCAGCGCGGAAGAACTGTGACACCCATCAGCGCTTCATCGATGGCGCGGGCTGCCTGGCGGCCTTCGCGGATCGCCCAGACCACCAGTGACTGGCCACGGCGCACGTCGCCAGCTGCCCAGAATTTATCGACGGAGGTGCGGTAGTCCTTGTCATTGGCGATAACATTGGTCGAGCCGCGCCGGTCGGTATTGAGGTCCAGCTTGCCGTCGAGCTCCTTGACGACGCTGTCGGTGAAGGGGCCGGAAAAGCCGATGGCGATGAAGGCGAGATCGGCCTTGATGATGAATTCCGAACCAGCGATCGGCTGGCGACGGTCATCCACCTGGCAGCATTTGACACCGGTCAGCATGCCATCTTCGCCAACGAATCCGAGCGTTCCCACCTGGAACTCGCGCACAGCGCCTTCGGCCTGGCTGGAGGAGGTGCGCATCTTGGTGGCCCAGAACGGCCAGACGGCTAGCTTGTCTTCCGTCTGCGGCGGACGCGGACGGATGTCGAGCTGGGTAACCTTCACAGCGCCCTGGCGGAAAGCCGTGCCGACGCAGTCAGACGCGGTATCACCGCCCCCGACCACCACGACATGCTTGCCACCGGCGATGATCGGCTCGGACGGCCAGCCAACGCTGTCGATGTTTTCACGGCCCACCCGGCGGTTCTGCTGGACCAGATAGGGCATGGCATCATAGACGCCGTGCAGGTCGACGCCGGGAATGCCGGCTTCGCGTGGGGTTTCCGAGCCGCCGCAATAGAGGACGGCATCGTAATCGGCCAACAGCTTTTCCACCGTTACATCGACACCGACATTGACGCCGCAATGGAAGGTGACGCCTTCGCCCTTCATCTGCTCGACGCGGCGGTCGATGAAGTTCTTCTCCATCTTGAAATCAGGAATGCCGTAGCGCAGCAGACCGCCCGGCTTGGTTTCGCGCTCATAGACATGCACGTCATGCCCGGCCCGACCAAGCTGCTGGGCGGCCGCCATGCCTGACGGGCCAGACCCAATGATCGCCACCTTCTTGCCGGTATGGATCGTGGCCGGTTGCGGCACGATGAAGCCAAGTTCATAGGCCTTGTCGGCGATTGCCTGCTCAACGGTCTTGATCGAGACCGGCGCATCCTCCAGGTTCAGCGTGCAGGCTTCCTCGCAAGGCGCCGGGCAAACGCGCCCGGTGAATTCAGGGAAGTTATTGGTGGAATGCAGGTTGCGGATCGCCTCTTCCCACTTGCCGTTATAAACTAGATCGTTCCAGTCGGGGATCTGGTTATGCACCGGACAGCCGGTCGGGCCGTGGCAATAGGGAATGCCGCAATCCATGCAGCGCGCCGCCTGCTTCTGTACTTCCGGTTCCGACATCGGAATGGTGAATTCGCGGAAATGCCGGATGCGGTCGGAGGCCGGCTGATACTTCGCCACCTGCCGGTCGATTTCCATGAAACCTGTAACCTTGCCCATGTCTTACCCTTTCAAAACGGTAGGCCCAGAGGCCCCCAATACCAGTAGGCGAGGCCGATAATCGCCCCCAACACAATGAACTCCAGTCCAATCGAACCGTTGACTAGATAGCCAAAGGTCGGAACCGCTAAGCCAAGCATGATGGAAACAAAGACGTGCATCTTGCGCATTCTGCTTCTTCTCCGCCGCTATCGCAGCCAATTCTCGATCTTCAATCCCGGAACTCGGGAAAATTCTCTTTCATTATCCGTCACAAGCACAGCATCCAAGGCGAGTGCGTGTGCCGCAATCAGCATATCCATATCGCCTATCGGTTGCCCACGGCGGCTCAGACTGTCCCTGAGCGCAGCATAGTGAACATCGGCCGGCGCCTCCCAAGGCATAACCTCGAATTCGGACAAAACTGTCTCGATGAGCCGGACCAAACGCTCTGAGCCCTTCTTGGCTACCCCGTATCTCAGTTCGGCCGCCACGATCAGGCTCGTTCTCAATTCACCCTCTTTGAGAGCAGCCACCTTTTTCGCGGTTTTGCCATCTGGATTTCGGATGAATTCCGAAATCGCGTTGGTATCGAACAGGTAACTCATTCGGGAAGATCCAGATCAATCTCCTGAAGAGGCTGATCATCTATCTCAGGAAAGTCTTGGCCGAGCGGTTCCGCTTGTCGAAGCCACTCTATCAACCCGCCTGGTGATCGCTTCTGACGAGCGGGTTGAATGGTGATTACGCCATCCGCCTCCTGTCGGATAACGACTTCATCTCCGGAGAGATCGAAGTCGCTTGGTATCCGCACAGCACGGCTTCTCCCGTTCATGAATATCTTTGCCTTACGCTCCTTTGATACCGGAAACATGGCCACCTCCATCTTGTGATATGACAATGTCATATCACAAGACTGCTAAACATAAAACTATTCGGCGGCAACGCCCATGCGCATCCGTTCCATTTCCTCCAGCGCCCGGCGATATTCGACCGGCATGACCTTACGGAATTTCGGACGGTAATCGGCCCAGTTGTCGAGGATCTGCTTGGCGCGGTTCGAGCCGGTATAATGCAGATGGTTGGAGATCAGTTGATAGAGCCGCTCCTCGTCATGGCGGGTCATGTCTTCCGACACGTCCACCAGACCCTTGTGCATCAGGTCGCCGCCATGGTGATGCAGCTTTTCCAGCATGTCATCTTCTTCCGGCACCGGTTCCAGTTCCACCATCGCCATGTTGCAGCGCTTGGCGAAATCGCCCTGTTCATCAAGGACGTAAGCTACACCGCCGGACATGCCGGCTGCGAAGTTGCGGCCCGTTTCACCGAGCACCACCACCACGCCGCCCGTCATGTATTCGCAGCCGTGATCGCCGACACCTTCGACAACCGCAATCGCGCCGGAATTGCGCACCGCGAACCGTTCGCCCGCCACGCCGCGGAAATAGCATTCCCCGGCAATCGCGCCGTAAAGCACGGTATTGCCGACGATGATCGAGTGTTCGGCGACGATCCTTGAATTTTCCGGCGGGCGCACGATGATCCGGCCACCGGACAGACCCTTGCCGACATAGTCATTGCCGTCACCGACCAGATCGAAGGTGATGCCGCGCGACAGAAACGCCCCGAAGGACTGGCCCGCCGTGCCGTTCAGCGTCACATGAACAGTATCGTCCTTGAGGCCCTTATGGCCCCAGCGCTTGGCAAGTTCACCCGACAGCATGGCACCGGCTGAGCGGTCCACATTCTTGATATCGACCTCGAAAACCACGGGCTGTTTGCTTTCCAGCGCAGGCATCGACTTTTCGATCAACCGGCGGTCCAGCACATCTTCGATGGGATGATGCTGGCGCTCCGTCCAGTAGGTGGCTTCCTTGGGCGCATCGACCTTGTGGAAGATCTTCGAGAAATCGAGACCCTCGGCCTTCCAATGGGCCAGCATATCGTTCTTTTCCAGAAGCTCCGAGGCGCCGATAATGTCATCCAGCTTGGCAAAGCCCAGCGAGGCGAGGATTTCGCGCACTTCTTCGGCGACAAAGAAGAAGTAGTTGATGACATGCTCCGCCGTACCCTTGAAGCGCTTGCGCAGAACCGGGTCCTGGGTGGCGACGCCGACCGGGCAGGTGTTGAGATGGCACTTGCGCATCATGATGCAGCCTGCGGCAATCAGCGGTGCGGTGGCAAAACCGAATTCGTCAGCGCCGAGCAATGCGCCAATAATGACGTCACGACCGGTCTTCAGACCACCATCAACCTGCAAAGCAACGCGCGAGCGAAGACCGTTCATGACCAGCGTCTGCTGGGTTTCGGCCAGGCCGATTTCCCAAGGCGAACCGGCGTGCTTCAGCGAGGTCAAGGGCGAGGCACCCGTGCCGCCATCAAAGCCGGACACGGTGATATGGTCGGCGCGGGCCTTGGCAACGCCTGCGGCCACCGTGCCGACGCCGACTTCCGATACCAGCTTGACCGAAACATCCGCTGCCGGGTTGACGTTCTTCAGGTCGTAGATCAGCTGCGCCAGATCTTCGATGGAGTAGATGTCGTGATGCGGCGGCGGCGAAATCAGGCCGACGCCCGGTGTGGAATGCCGGGTCTTGGCAACCGTCGCATCCACCTTGTGGCCGGGCAATTGTCCGCCCTCGCCGGGCTTGGCACCCTGCGCCACCTTGATTTGCAGCATATCGGCATTGACGAGATATTCGGTGGTCACGCCGAACCGGCCAGAGGCGATCTGCTTGATGGCGGACCGTTCCGGGTTGGGCGAACCGTTTAACAACGGCAGGTAGCGGTCGCTCTCTTCGCCGCCCTCACCCGTGTTCGACTTGCCGCCGATGCGGTTCATGGCGATGGCCAGCGTCGTGTGCGCTTCACGGCTGATCGAGCCGAACGACATGGCACCCGTGGAGAAGCGCTTGACGATGTCAACGGCCGGCTCGACCTCATCGACCGAAATCGGCTGGCGTCCCTGATCGGCGGCCTTCTTGATCTTGAACAGACCGCGAATGCTGTTCATCCGCAAGGCGCTTTCATTGACCATGGCCGCGAATTCGCGGTAGCGCTCCTGCGAATTGCCACGCACGGCATGTTGCAGCGAGGCAATCGAATCCGGGCTCCAGGCATGGTTTTCACCGCGCAGGCGGTAGGCATATTCGCCGCCGATATCCAGCGAGGTCGCCAGGATCGGGTCCTTGCCGAAGGCGGAATGATGGCGAGCCACGGTTTCCTGGGCAATCTCGGCCAGGCCAATGCCTTCAATGTTGGAGGCCGTGCCGAAGAAATACTGATCGATCAGCTGCGAATTCAACCCGATGGCATCGAAAATCTGCGCGCCGCAATAAGACTGGTAAGTGGAAATGCCCATCTTGGACATGACCTTGAGAATGCCCTTACCGACCGCCTTGATATAGCGATAGACCACTTCGCTGGCATCGACTTCCCTGGGGAATTCGCCATGCTTGTGCATGTCCAGCAGCGTGTCGAAGGCCAGATAGGGGTTAATGGCTTCCGCGCCATAGCCCGCCAGACAGCAGAAATGATGCACTTCGCGCGGTTCGCCAGTTTCCACCACCAGGCCGACCGAGGTGCGCAGACCCTTGCGGATCAGGTGATGATGCACGGCAGCCGTGGCCAGCAGCGCGGGGATGGCGATACGATCAGGGCCGATCTGCCGGTCCGATAGTACGATAATGTTATAGCCGCCGCGCACTGCGGCTTCGGCGCGCTCGCAAAGCCGGTCGAGCATTTCGGGCATGCCTTCGGCACCACGCTCCACATCATAGGTGAAGTCGAGCGTCTTGGTGTCGAAGCGGTCCTCGGTATGGCCGATGGAGCGGATCTTTTCGAGATCGCCATTGGTCAGGATCGGCTGGCGCACTTCCAGCCGCTTGGCGCGGGCCGCCCCCTCATGATCGAGAATGTTGGGGCGCGGGCCGATGAAGGACACCAGGCTCATCACCAGCTCCTCGCGGATCGGATCGATCGGCGGGTTGGTGACCTGGGCAAAATTCTGCTTGAAATAGGTATAAAGCAGCTTCGACTTCGACGACATCGCCGAAATCGGCGTGTCGGTGCCCATCGAGCCGATGGCTTCCTGACCGGTGGTCGCCATTGGCGACATCAGGATGCGGGTATCTTCCAACGTGTAGCCGAAGGCCTGCTGACGGTCGAGCAGCGACACATCGCGGCGCAGCGCCCGTGGCTCAACCGGCTTCAGATCCTCGAGGATCAACTGGGTACGATCCAGCCATTCCCGGTAGGGAAGGCTGCCAGCCAGATCCGACTTCACTTCCTCATCGGAAACGATCCGGCCCTTTTCCATGTCGATCAGCAGCATCTTGCCCGGCTGCAAGCGCCACTTCTTGACGATCTTCTCTTCCGGCACCGGCAGCGTGCCAGCCTCCGACGCCATGATGATCCGGTCGTCATCGGTGACCAGATAGCGGGCTGGACGCAGACCGTTGCGGTCCAGCGTCGCGCCGATCTGGCGGCCATCGGTGAAGGCCACGGCGGCAGGGCCGTCCCATGGCTCCATCAGGGCTGCATGGTATTCGTAAAACGCCTTGCGCTCCTTGCTCATCAACTGGTTGCCAGCCCAGGCTTCCGGGATCAGCATCATCACCGCATGCGCCATGGAATAGCCGCCACGGATCAGGAATTCGAGCGCATTATCGAAACAGGCCGTGTCCGACTGGCCCTCATAGGAAATCGGCCAGAGCTTGGAAATATCGTCCCCGAACAGCGGCGACGAGACCGACGCCTGGCGGGCCGCCATCCAGTTGACATTGCCGCGCAGCGTGTTGATTTCGCCGTTATGGGCGACCATCCGGTAAGGATGCGCCAGCTTCCACGACGGGAATGTGTTGGTGGAAAAGCGCTGATGCACCAGGGCCACAGCCGATTCGAAGCGCGGATCGGCGAGATCCTTATAATAAGCAGCCACCTGATAGGCGAGGAACATGCCCTTGTAGACGATGGTCGAAGACGACAGCGACACCGGATAGAAGCCGGTTTCCTGGCCGCCAAACTCGTCATAAATCCGGTTGGAAATCACCTTGCGCAGCAAGAACAACCGGCGCTCGAAAGCGTCCTGGGTCGCGGCATCGCGGCCAGCACCAATGAACACCTGAATCTGGCGCGGCTCAGTTGCGGCAATGTCAGGGGCCTTGGACAGCGAGGAATTATCGACCGGCACATCGCGATAGCCAAGCAGGTGCTGGCCCTCGGTCAGACAGACATCGGTGATCACCTTCTTGAAATGGGCGATCTGCTCTTCATCGGCGGGGAAGAAGAAATGTCCGACGGCATATTCGCCAGCCTTGGGCAGAATGACGCCCTGGGCAGCCATTTCCTCGCGGAAAAACCGGTCGGGGATCTGTACCAGAATGCCAGCGCCGTCGCCCATCAGCGGATCGGCGCCAACCGCGCCGCGATGGGTGAGGTTTTCAAGAATGAACAGGCCGTCGCGGACGATCTGGTGCGACTTCTCACCCTTCATATGGGCGATGAAGCCGACGCCGCAGGCATCATGCTCGTTGCGCGGATCGTAGAGGCCCTGCTTTTGCGGAAGACCATAACGCTTTAGCGTACCGGCACCGGCTGTCGCCTGCGTCGCATCGGCCGCCACGATTGCTTCGGATGGCATCATCTGCGTCATCGTTTTCCCTCCAGTTGAACCGTCCGGTCGAAACTATCCGATCCGGCACACAGCTATTTGACAAAATCGAATACCGACGGGGGCTTATCGCTGCCCAAACCAGGGGCCAGATTTTAAAGGCGCCCCGCTTGCCATGTGCAAAACAGGTCACAAACCTGACCTTTCTGCACAGCTTCTCTCGACCGCTGCAAAAGCAGATATCCCGGTGAGTATAGCGCAAGAGAGCCAGGACGAAAGGCCTAGAAAACCAAAACCTGCCACTCGATTTCCGAAAATATGTCAGTTTCATTGACCTATTTCTGCAATCTATATGGCAGAAACAAATCGGCTTCGCAAGCCATCGGCTCAAAAAGCCGGGTGATGACGCGACAGAATCTGTCTTTTTTAGCGATCTGCCGCATGATTCTTTCGTCCGTTGAGGTGTTTGCGCAGGAAACCAATCTGGAGCGGTGAATACGAAGACAATTGTGCTGGTGATAATCGGTCAGGCCCGCGACGGATGACTAGGCCGGATTGAACACGGCAGCAAAATCGTTAGGGTCTCCATCACGCCATAAACAAGCGCTACAGCCAATCAGGAAGCCATCATGTTCTTTGCATCCGATAATTGGGCCGGAGCCCATCCCGCCATTGCCGAAAGTCTGATGAAGGAAGCGGCGGGCTATGCCAGCGCCTATGGCACCAGCGATCTTGACCGGCGCGTCGAAGCGCATTTCAACCAGATTTTCGAACGCGATGTCTCGGTGTTCTTCGTTGGCACCGGCACGGCGGCCAATTCGCTGGCGCTGGCCAGTGTGGCGCGGGCCGGTGGCGTCACCTTCTGCCATTTCGACGCACATGTGAATGCCGATGAAGGTGGCGCGCCGGAGTATCTGGCAAATGCCAGTCGGCTCTATCCGGTCGAGGGCGGCGACGGCAAGATGAGTGCGGCAGCCCTCCACACCGCCGTCTCGCGCTTTGACACGCCTTCCGTCCATCAGGGCCGACCCATGGCGGTAACGATCACCCAGGCGACCGAAGCCGGCACCATCTATACACTGGACGAGATCTCGACCATCAGCGCCATTGCCCGCGCCAAATCCCTGCCTCTGCACATGGACGGCGCCCGTTTTGCCAATGCGCTGGTGGCGCTGGATGCCACCCCCGCCGAAATGACCTGGAAGCGCGGCGTCGATATTCTCTCCTTCGGTGGCACCAAGAATGGCTGCTGGTGCGTGGAAGCCATCGTGTTCTTCAACCCAGACATGGCCGAGGAAATGCCCTATATCCGCAAGCGGTCGGCGCAGCTGTTTTCCAAGACCCGCTTCGTTTCCGCCCAGCTGGAAGCCTATTTCAAGGATGATCTGTGGCTGGATCTGGCCCGCCACGCCAATGCCATGGCTGAGCGGATGCGCGCCGGTCTCAGCAAAAACAACAAGGCCCGTCTGGCCTGGCAAACCGAAAGCAACGAAGTCTTTGCGGTGATCGGCAAGGATGCCGCCAGGCAGGCCGAGGCCCGCGGCGCGAAATTCTACGAATGGCTGGCACCCCGCGATGAGCCCGGATTGGTCGGGCAAGACAATGTCCTAATCCGGCTGGTAACAAGCTTTGCCACGACAGAGCAGGATGTCGATCAGTTTCTCGACATCCTGTGAACATTTCAAGACTGACAGCGTCGACGAACACCCCAAACGCAAAAGGGCGGCCCCAAGCCGCCCTTCTTCATGTCTTCCAGACCCGGATCAGACGACGCGAGACTCGATGGCCTTGGGCGCCTCGACCGGTTCGCTGGCAATGGCGATGCGGCGCGGCTTCATGGCTTCGGGAATATTGCGCAGCAGATCGATATGCAGCAGGCCGTTCTTCAGCGAGGCATTGGTCACCTCGACATGGTCGGCAAGCTGGAAACGACGCTCGAACCCGCGCTTGGCAATGCCGCGATACAGAAACTCGGTCTGTTCGGCCTGGTCTTCCTGGGCCTTTTCACCCTTGACCGCCAGCACATGCGCATGGGCCTCGATGCTGAGTTCGGTTTCATCGAAGCCGGCAACGGCCATGGTGATCCGGTAGGTATTGTCCCCCGTCCGCTCGATATTATAGGGCGGATAGCTCTGGGCCTGATCCGGCTGACCCAGGCTGTCCAGCATGGTGAACAGGCGGTCGAAGCCGACAGTGGAGCGATAGAGCGGGGAAAAATCAACGTGACGCATAGATGTCCTCCTGAGAAGCGACGGTTGCGATAATGACGAAGGCAGATACCCCTGATGTGGCGGTGTCTGCCTGATGATGCGGGCCCTTCCGGCGCCCGCAACAAAGAGATGGGAAAGGCGATTTGCGAGTTCAAGACCCCTCGACATGCACGCATCGTGATGGCCGATTTTTTGTGGCTGAATTTTTGATGAATGGCGGGTTTGGCATCGGTTCACCTTGGCCACACTAGCGTCAGCCTATCAGGAGTGATCCTGGTGACTGAAGAATATCGTCCCTGCGTCTTCAGTGCCTGTTGCCGCCCATTTGTCTTGAAGCCCAATCGTCTTGAAGCAATGGGCGGCTTTTTTCCTTGACCCGATTTCGGTCCGCGCAAATATGCGATATGGAAAACTGAAGATTGTGCTTGGAAAGGCAAGGCCATGGATAGCGTGCTTCATGCCGTGGACGGCAATCCCATTCCCGACAATCATCACGCCGGCTTTTTCACCAGTTACGACGGCCTTCGCCTGCGCTATGCGATTTTCAAGAGCGATATCAGCCCGGCCAAAGGCACGGTCGTGCTGGTGCATGGCCGCAGCGAATCCATCGAGAAATATTTTGAAACCATCCGCGACCTGACAGCAGCGGGTCTCTGGGTCGCTACCTTCGACCTGCGCGGCCAAGGCCTGTCCGACTGGACACTTCTGCAAAAGTCCTCAAAACCCAGAGGGGATAAGGAGAAACGCTGGGGCCATGTCCAGCGCTTTTCCGATTATGAGCGGGATCTGGAGCAGTTCCTGGAACAGGTCGTGCTGCCGGATTGTCGCCTGCCGTTCTCGATGATCGCCCATTCCACCGGTGGATTGATCGCCCTTGCCGCAGCACCACGGCTGTCCGGGCGCATTTCCCGGCTGGTCCTGTCAGCCCCCTTTGTCGGCCTGCATGGCGAAGCCCTGTCAGCGGCAAAGGTGTTCGCGCTGGCGCAGCTGGCATCAACGCTCGGACTTGGCAACCGTCCCTTGTCATCAGCCAGCAAGCCGCACACCTTCGCCACCAATGTCCTGACCTCGGATGCCGCCCGCTTCGACCGCAATATGGCAATTTTTGCCGCCGTGCCGGAGTTGTCGATCAGTGCGCCTTCGGCCCGTTGGCTGCATGAATGCGCAAAAGCCATCCGGCGGGTCAACGATCCCGCCCATCTGACGGGGATCACCATTCCCACCCTGTTGCTCGCCCCGATGCTGGACGGCGTCGTGCCCTTTAGCGCACAGGAACACCTGGCCCGGCATTTCCGAGCCGCGCAATTGCTGTCTATTCCCGGCGCCCGCCATGAGGTTTTACAGGAGCAAGACCGCTACCGCGAACAGGCGCTTGCCGCCATCCATGCCTTCATTCCCGGCAGCGACCCGATGCAGATCGAAGGCGAGGCAGAACTCGTCGGTCTTTGACACAGCCCCTCCGCCCCTGCGCGTCTCTCAATCATCGCCGATAATCCCACACGGCTTCCAAAGCCTTCTCCTGGCATTGCTTAAGACATTTTTATCGCTGGCGACCGATCCGAATTGACAGAATTCAGAACATCAATAATGTACATATTCGTATTGTTTAGCGAGAATGGGCGCGGACCGTCAGCGCCCGCTTTGCTTTTTCTGGGAGGAGAAAGATTATGAATGCGCCTAAGAAATGGATCCAGAACGAAATCCAATCTCTGGATCCGGAGAAGGACTATGTGCGGATCTGGCGGCTGTCGAGCAGCTATGGCCTCAACGACTTCATGCAGAATTTCATCTATGCACTGACCTTTCCGAATTTCGTCGTGTCGGAATGGGGCGCGCAAGTGGTGTGGCGCGAGGATGGCGGCAAGGTGGTGGATCGCTCTACCAGCCGGGTCGAGCAGACCGGCAGCGCCAATGCCCTGTGGTGGTTTTATGGTCCGCATGATGAGCGGACCAAGAAATCGGTCGAGGGCATTAACAACCTGCATGCCTATTGGGCAAGGCAATATCCGGGTGCGTTTTCCTACAATGAAGATTATATTTACACGTGTGCCTTCACAGCGGTAACCATGCATCGCCTGCGCTTGCGCATGGGGCTGCCAGGGTTTTCGGAAAAGGAACAGATCGCCGCCCATCGGTTCTGGCTGGAAATGTCCAAGCTGTTCGTTGCCGAGAACAATCAGCCGCTGCATGGCTATCCCGAGGATTTCGCGGGGCTGATCACCTATTGCGAGACGATAGAAAAGATGGACAGGCCCAAGCCCGAGCGCGGCAACCTGATCACGACAGCGATTCACGAACAATTCGTCTTCCGCTTTTTCCCCAAGGAAATGCATTGGCTCGGGCACCAACTCATCCGCTCCCTGTCGCTGCCCACGACCCTTGAGACCATGCAGATCGAACCTGCCTATCCGATGGCGCAGGAGGTTCTACCCAAATTGATGGGCCTGATTTTCTGGTATCTGGAAACCCAACTGGACGATCCGACGGAAAGCTATATCGAATCACGCGACAAGCTGAACAAGGATGAAAAGGCAGACATCAAAGCCGGCATCCGAGCCCTCGATAAGGCGTTTCCAGAGCATTACGTTTCGCTCTACAAGGACGATCCGAAATTTGCCGGATGTCCGTTCCATGCCAGCCTAAAGATGTCCGAGCAGCAGGGCGACGTTCCCAACGAAATCCAAGCCATCGAAAGCAAAGTCGCAGTGCTTGGCTAAACACAACGACCCAATAGAATGCTACCGGTGGCCATGGAAATTCATGGACACCGGTGGCGATCAATCGACCAAAATCGCGCGCGCCTGCTCGTAGACAGCGGCAGAACTGGCGGCGATGATCTTGCCACCCGCTTCCGGCCGTTCACCCTCCCACGTGGTGATAATACCGCCAGCCTGCTCGATAATCGGAATCAGAGCGCCGACATCGTAGGGCTTCAGCCCCGTTTCGATCACCAGATCGACAAAACCTGCCGCCAGCAGCGCGTAGGCATAGCAATCCACGCCGTAGCGCGTCAGTTGGACCTTGGCCCGCACAGCATCGAAACGCGGCCGCTCGTCTTCCAGAAAAATATCCGGCGAGGTGGTGTAAAGCACCGCATCCGAGAGACCAGCGCAGGCCCGCGTTGCGATCTGCCGCTGGCCATCAGGTCCGCTGTACCAGGCTTTCTCCCCATCGGCAAAATAACGCTCGCCGGTAAAAGGCTGGTCCATCATGCCCATCACCGCGTGGCCGTTTTGCTGAAAACCAATCAGCGTTCCCCAGGTGGGCAGACCGGAAATAAACGCCCGTGTTCCATCGATCGGATCGATCACCCAGACACAATCGCGACCAAGGCCGACATTGTCATGTTCCTCGCCCAGAATGCCGTGATCGGGAAACTCTGCCTCGATCAGCGCGCGGATCGCGGTTTCCGCTGCCTTATCGCCTTCGGTGACGGGATCATAGCCGCCCGCATCCTTGTTGACCACATCCAGCCGTGAGCGAAAGCGTGGCAGTGTCTCGGCCTTGGCGGCCTCGGCGAGGCTGTCGAAAAACGTCTTCTCGGGGCGCATGCGGCTTCCTCAATAAGGTGAACGTGGACGTTTCTTACGGCATAAAACGCCGGATCGGAATTCGCTCCAGCATAAATTTATCAGGACGACAGGCAGAGCGCCGATTTGCACGCCATTCGAGCATTTCCTTGATGCAAATGCCTAAATAATAATCATGATTAAAAAAATGTCAAAATCGACTTGACATTTGTGCAATGCAAAATATGATACGCCTTACAGTCTTTCGACTGTAAATACCCTCCTTGGGTGTTTCCTCCCTAGACTTGCCGCGCCTCGAGCGCGGTTTTTTTTTGCCTTATCGCGCCACGCATCGCAGGATCGGAAAACCGGTTTCCACTTTTCGGAACGATGCACTATTCGGCGGCGAGCGCGCCATCGCCGAGGCCGGGTGTGGCAATGCCTTTGGAAAGCTCCGCCATCTGACCAATGAACCGCGACAGCACCGCTGCAAGCGAGGCGAAATCCGGTCGCTTTTCCAATGTTGCCTCATCGACATACAGTGCGCGGTTGATTTCGATCTGTAGAGCATGCAGGCCCCTGGCGGGACGGCCGTAATGTTCAGTGATGAAGCCGCCGGCATAGGGCTTGTTGCGCACCGCCGTAAATCCGAAATCGCTGAGCACCTGCATGGCGGCATGGGTCAGTTCTGCCGAAGCACTGGTGCCATATCGGTCGCCAATGATGAAATCCGGACGAATGGCGCTGCCGCTCAGCCGAATATTGCCCGGCATCGAATGGCAGTCGATCAGAATAGCCGCCCCAAAACGGGCATGGGTGCGGGCAATCAGCCGGCGCAGGCAGGCGTGATAGGGCTTGTAGATCGTCTCGATCCGGGCAATCCCCTCCTCCACGCTCAACCGCTCCCGGTAGATTTCCATATTTTCGGCCACAATCCGCGCAATGGTGCCGAGCCCTCCGGCAACACGAACCGAATGGGCATTGACGTAAGGCGGCAGGGGGCCAGAAAACATCTTCGGATCGAGCTCATAAGGCTCGCGATTGACATCAATATAGGCGCGTGGAAATTTCGCGTAGAGCAAGGGGGCGCCGTGGTCGGGTGCCGCTGCAAACAGCTCATCGACGAAATGATCCTCCGAACGGCGGATGGAAAGCCTGTCCAGGCGCGAACGGGCGAGAAACTCCTGTGGATAATCTCTGCCGCTATGGGGGGAATTGTAAACAAAGGGAATGCTATGCTGTTCGGGTTCGCGCACGTCAAACAGCTCGAAATCGTCGCGTTCCGGCTGCATCTCACCCCTTCTTTACCAAATCAGCAATTCATAATGAAACATATGTTGCCAGTTGCCCACCGCGAAGTCCATACTGCATTAATCTTGAAGCCGGATACGGCATGATAAGAGAATCATGCAGCACTTATGCAGCAGTTATAATGTGCTACAGCGACCTGTCTGCGCCGCCAAAGACGCGGACAGGTCGCTGTAGTGGCGAAAAATCACACCCGGCTTTCCCGTCTTCACCTGCTGTTTACACGGGCTGGAATATCTGGGAAAGCTTAACACCATGATCCCAGTTGAGTAACGGTCCAGCAATGACTCAGAAAATACTTCTTGCCGAAGATGACAACGACATGCGCCGCTTCCTGGTGAAAGCCCTGGAAAAGGCCGGATACAAGGTATCCTCCTATGACAATGGCGCGAGCGCCTATGACAGGCTTCGGGAAGAGCCCTTCTCGCTGCTCCTGACCGACATCGTCATGCCGGAAATGGACGGCATCGAGCTGGCCCGCCGCGCCACCGAACTCGACCCGGACCTGAAGGTGATGTTCATCACCGGCTTTGCCGCCGTAGCATTGAACGCCGATTCCAAGGCGCCTAAGGATGCCAAGGTCCTGTCCAAGCCCTTCCACCTGCGCGACCTGGTAGACGAGGTCAACAAACTACTGACCGCCGCCTGAGACCGCCTGGTTCCAAGACCTAAGCCGCCCAGATTGGAATCTTCCAATCGGGCGCGATTTGCGACCATCATGCGTCGCATCGCACGCGGCTCGGCAAATGATGCATGCGCCAGGTTCTGGCGCATGGTAGATCAAGACAGTGAGGCGCTTGCGCGTAAACCCGGAAAAGCCAGCGGATACAACCGCTTGCCGAATTCTTGATCCAAACCGCGCAATAGCTATTGACGGAACCGGCGGTTTCATGGTTTACCCCCGCCATCGGATGGGCGTGTAGCTCAGCGGGAGAGCACTACGTTGACATCGTAGGGGTCACAGGTTCAATCCCTGTCACGCCCACCATCCGATTTTCTTCCCTTTTAGAGCATTTGAATGCCATTTCGGCTTGTCGATGACAGGCATGGTTCCGATCATGAACATAGGCCGGTTCACCGTGGCCTGCTGGCTCTCTCACCATCGTGACCAGAGCCTTAAGAACCGTTCCCGGGCAAGTTTTTTGCCCTTTACCTATTTTCTATACCGCATTGCACCCTAGATTGGTTTGGATGCAGACTATTTTTGAAACATTGCAACATGCCATCGCATGGATGCCGGACTGGGCTGTTTCGCTTTGCGTCCTGCTTCTTGCTTTTCTGGTGGGCATGTTAATTCAGCACTTCGGCTTCCGCATCCTGACGCGGCTGACGGAAAATCGCGATCTTTTCTGGCGCTCACTGGTGCAGCGCACCCGACGACCCTTGCGGCTTGCCATCCTGACCTGGACGCTCTCCATCGGCGTGACTGTCGCACCTCTAAGTGATGTGGCAGCCAGCATCGTGCGCCACGCTCTGCTACTGTGCTTCGTCATCGTTGTCGGATGGATGACCCGCACCGCCCTGCATATCTGGGTCACCGTCTATCTTCGCCGTTTCAAGCTTGATGCCGAAGACAATCTACTAGCCCGCAAGCATGTCACCCAATCCCGCATCATGGAAAGGGTGGCCGCTACCGGCATCGTCGCCCTCACCGCGGCAGCCGTTCTGATGTCTTTTCCGGCTGTGCGCCAATATGGGGTCAGCCTGCTGGCTTCGGCGGGTGTCGCGGGTATCGTTCTCGGTCTCGCCTTGCAGCCAATGCTGAAAAATCTGTTTGCCGGGCTGCAATTGGCCATCACCCAGCCGATCCGCATCGATGACGCGCTGATTGTTGAAGGTGAGTTCGGTCATGTCGAGGAAATAACCGCCACCTATGTGGTGGTGAAGCTCTGGGATTGGCGAAGACTGGTCCTGCCGCTCAATTATTTCATCGAAAAACCTTTCCAGAACTGGACCCGCGAAGGGGCTGCGCTGATCGGCACGGTCATGCTCTACATGGATTATTCCGTTCCGGTATCCACCCTGCGCCGAAAAACTGAGAATATCGTCAGATCAGCGCCGTTATGGGATGGAAATGTCTTCAACCTCGCCGTCACGGACCTGAAGGATCAGGTGATGGAAATTCGCATTCTGGTGTCCGCCGCCAGTGCCGGGAAGGCTTTCGACTTGCGCTGCTATGTGCGCGAAAAGCTGATGGACTTCATCCAGAAGGACTATCCCGATGCCTTGCCGCGCCTGCGCATTCATCAGGAAAAGCCACAGGCGTTGAAGGACGGGTCGATGTCACCGATCCAAGGCAGAGCGACCGCCCGGTCGGAGAAGATTGACGCCTGACACCAGAGCGATCAACCGCCCACGGGAATGACCATTGTCTGCGATAATGGGCTTTTCAGCGCCATTTTTCACTCCCTTGCTGATCGAGAACGCAATCCTCTCCGATTCGTGGAATTATTCAGGTGCCGCTGATGAAGCGCTTGGATGTTTTGCAGAAAAATGCAACAACCCCTTCACGCCAGACCCAGCACCAGGCTGGAGCGCTGCCACGCCTTTCGCCACACGATCCTTCTGGATTGCGGCTGCGCGCTTTCTGCAGAAAGGACCGAGAATGACCGATAAAATCGTCCCCGTCATCATGGCAGGCGGCAAAGGCACACGGTTGTGGCCGCTATCGCGCGCCACCGCCGCCAAGCAGTTCCTGAAAGTGGTGGGCGAGGAAACGCTTTTTCAGTCCACCTTGCAGCGCGTCAGCGATACCAGTCTTTATGAAGCGCCGTTGGTGGTGACCAATGAGGAGTTTCGCTTCCTGGTCGCCGAACAGGCCCGCGAACAGGGCGTGGCGCTATCAGGCATCCTGCTGGAGCCGGTGGCGCGCAACACGGCAGCCGCCATTGCCGTCGCCGCCCGCGTCGTTGCGGAACGATTCGGGCCTGATGCGGCCCTGCTCGTGCTGGCGTCCGACCACGCCATCACCGTCGATGCCGTCTATCTTGCCTCGATCACGGCTGCGGCCACCGCCGCACGGAGCGGCAAGCTCGTCACGTTCGGCATTACCCCGACGGAGCCTGCCACCGGCTATGGCTATATCGAACTGGGTGCCGATCTCGGCAACGGTGCCCATGCCGTCAGCCGTTTCGTCGAAAAGCCGGATGCACAAAAGGCGCAAGCCCTGATCGATGCCGGAAACTACTATTGGAACTCCGGCATGTTCCTGTTTTGCGCGACAAATATCATCGACGAACTGGAGCGCTACGCGCCAGAGGTGATGGCCGCCGCGACAGAGGCTGTCGCCAAGGCCACCAAGGATATCGATTTCATCCGGCTCAATACCGAGGCCTTTACCGCAGCCCCTTCGATTTCCCTCGATTATGCGGTGATGGAAAAAACCGCCAATGCCGCTGTTGTCCCCTCCGCCATCCAATGGTCGGATCTCGGCAGCTGGGACGCGGTGTGGAAAATCGGCGAAGCCGATGCCGACGGCAATGTCGTCAAGGGCAATGCCACCGTCCACAATACCCGCAATTCACTGGTTATCTCACGCAACAGCCACCTGGCCGTACAGGGCATGGACGGCGTCGCGGTGATTGCCAGTGAGGACGCGGTCTTCGTCGGTCGGCTGGACGAGGCCCAGGAAGTCGGCAATCTGGTCAAGCTTCTGGCCAGCGACAAGAAGACGGCAAACCTCACCGAGACTCACCCGACCTCGCTGCGGCCTTGGGGCGGCTATACCTCGATCCTCAACGGCGACCGGTTCCAGGTGAAGCGGCTGTTCGTCCACCCCGAAAAGAAATTGTCGCTGCAAAAGCACTTCCATCGGTCCGAACACTGGATCTGCGTGCGCGGTACCGCCGAAGTGACGATCAACGACAAGGTGACGATGCTTTATGAGAACCAGTCGATCTATATTCCCCAGGGTGCGGTGCATCGGCTCGGCAATCCCGGCAAGATCATGCTGGAAATGATCGAGATTCAGACCGGCTCCTATCTGGGTGAGGACGATATCGTCCGGCTGGTCGATGAGTTCGGTCGCACCTGAGGGTTTAACGAGGTTGGACACGGCAGGCGGCTTGCCCTGCCGTCATGCTCGGCCTTGTGCCGAGCATATAACATTCGATACCGTCGAAAATTCCTCTGCCAGAGGCAGATCCTCGGGACAAGCCCGAGGATGACGCTCTGGAGACCGCCTTGAGCAAAGGTACCAACAACCGTGGCTCGGGCGACGGTTTGCAGCCTGCCAAATCACTGCCCAACAAATTCCCAAGAAGCTGACTTGCTTTATTTCTGTGCATTGCACAAGATCAGGCACAATCAGAATGGCATTAGGTCCGGACCACGGACGAGGGGTTTCATGGCGATCAAGGCAAGCATTTATCATCTCACTCATTATAAATATGACACGCCGATCCGCCTGGGGCCGCAGATCATTCGCCTGAAACCGGCGGCCCATTCCAGAACAAAGGTTCTAAGCCACTCCCTCAAGGTCACCCCCGAAAATCACTTCGTCAATCTCCAGCAAGACCCCTACGGTAACTATCTGGCCCGTTTCGTGTTTCCCGATCCGGTCACCGAGTTCAAGATCGAAGTCGATCTCACCGCCGATATGAGCATCTACAATCCCTTCGATTTCTTCACGGAAGAAGAGGCCGTCACCTGGCCGTTCGAATACCCGGAGGATATTCGCGAGGATCTGGCGATCTACAAGAAACCAGAGCCGGACAGCCCTGCGCTCGATTCCTATCTCAAGACCCTGGACATGACGCCGGGCCAAGGCACGGTCGATATGATCGTCGCGCTCAACGCCCGCCTGCAAAGCGAAATCGGCTATGTCATCCGCCTGGAGCCGGGCGTGCAGACACCGGACGAAACGCTGACCTCGGCGCGTGGCTCCTGCCGCGATACCAGCTGGCTGCTGGTGCAGATTCTCCGGCATCTGGGCTTTGCCGCCCGCTTCGTCTCCGGCTATCTGATCCAGCTGAAACCGGATCTGGAAGCGCTGGATGGCCCCTCCGGCACCAAGGTGGATTTCACCGACCTGCATGCCTGGGCGGAAGCCTATATTCCCGGCGCTGGCTGGATCGGCCTGGACCCGACCTCCGGCCTGATGACCGGCGAAAGCCATATCCCGTTGGCCGCCACACCGCATTACAAAAACGCCGCGCCGATTTCCGGCGGATATTTCGGGCAAGCCAAGACCGATTTCGACTTTGACATGAAGGTGACACGGGTTGCCGAGCATCCGCGCATCACCAAGCCGTTTTCCGATGAAAGCTGGGAAGCGCTGAACGCGCTTGGCCTGAAGGTCGATGGTGATCTGAAGGCCCATGACGTGCGCCTGACCATGGGCGGCGAGCCGACCTTTGTATCGATCGACGATTTCCAGTCGGCGGAATGGAATACCGATGCGGTTGGCCCGACCAAGCGGGCGCTGGCCGATCAGTTGATCCGCAAGCTGCGTACCCGCTTTGCCCCCGGCGGCTTCCTGCATTACGGGCAGGGCAAATGGTATCCGGGCGAAAGCCTGCCACGCTGGACCTTCTCGCTCTACTGGCGCAAGGACGGCAAGCCGATCTGGCATAATCCGGAGCTGATTGCCACGGAGACAGCCGATACCAATGTGAGCCATGAGCAGGCCCAGGCGCTGATGGCCGGCATTGCCACCGAGCTGGAGATCGAGCCGGACATGATCCTGCCGGCCTATGAAGATCCCGCAGCCTGGATCATCAAGGAAGGCAGCCTGCCGGAAAATGTCGATCCGTCCAATTCCAAGCTGGAAAGCCCGGAAGAGCGCGCCCGCATCGCCAAGGTGTTCGAGCGCGGCTTGACGATCCCCACCGGCTATATCCTGCCGGTCCAGGCCTGGAACGCCAAGGCCAGCGGTCGGCGCTGGATCAGCGAGAAATGGCGCACCCGGCGCGGCAAGATCTTCCTTATTCCCGGCGACAGTCCCGTTGGCTTTCGCATGCCGCTCGGCACCCTGCCCTATGTGCCACCCTCGCAATATCCCTATATTCACACGGCGGACCCTTCCATCCCACGCACACCGCTGCCGGATTTCGGCCCGGATGCCCGCGAAGGCCGGGCGCTGTCGGAAGCCTCGCGCAAAACCAGCGACGCCCAGCAGGACCGCAACGAACAGAATATTGCCGGCTCAACCGGCGACATAACCGGCGCCGTGCGCACCGCCATGAGCGTCGAGCCGCGTGATGGCCGGCTCTGCGTGTTCATGCCACCGGTAGAGCGGATCGAGGACTATCTGGAACTGGTAGCCGCCGCCGAGACCGCTGCGCACAATCTCGGCCTGCCGATCCACATCGAAGGCTATGCGCCGCCGCAGGACGAGCGCATCAATGTCATTCGTGTCGCGCCCGATCCTGGGGTTATCGAGGTCAATATCCACCCCGCCGATAGCTGGCAGGATTGCGTGGCCACCACCGATATCATCTATGAAGAGGCCCGCCAGACGCGGCTTGGCGCCGACAAGTTCATGATCGACGGCCGCCATACCGGCACCGGCGGCGGCAACCATGTGGTGGTCGGCGGTGCCAATCCCGGCGACAGCCCGTTCCTGCGCCGCCCGGATCTGCTGAAAAGCCTGGTCCTGCATTGGCAGCGTCATCCGGCTTTGTCCTATATGTTCTCGGGCATGTTTATCGGCCCGACCAGCCAGGCGCCGCGCTTTGACGAGGCCCGCCATGATACGCTCTATGAGCTGGAAATCGCATTGGCGCAGATCCCCATGCCAGACAGTGGCGCGGCCCCGCCTTTGCCCTGGCTGGTCGACCGGCTGTTTCGCAACCTGCTGACCGATGTTACCGGCAACACCCATCGCTCGGAAATCTGCATCGACAAGCTGTTTTCGCCTGACGGACCGACGGGACGGCTGGGTCTGGTTGAATTCCGTGGTTTTGAAATGCCGCCGAATGCCCGCATGTCGCTGGCCCAGCAATTGCTGGTGCGGGCACTGATCGCTAGGTTCTGGAAGAACCCCATCGGTGGAAATTTCGTGCGCTGGGGCACGGCATTGCACGACCGCTTCATGCTGCCGCATTATCTTTGGCAGGATTTTCTCGAAGTGTTGTCAGACCTGCGCGAACACGGCTTCGACTTCAAGCCGGAATGGTTTGCCGCCCAGCTGGAATTCCGCTTCCCCTTCGTCGGACAGGTAGAATACGAAGACAGCAAACTGGAGCTGCGCCAGGCGCTAGAGCCCTGGCATGTGATGGGCGAGGAAGGTGCCATCGGCGGTACGGTGCGCTATGTCGATAGTTCCGTCGAGCGTTTGCAGGTCAAGCTGGAGACCGCCAATCCCGACCGGTACACCATTGCCTGCAATGGCCGACGCCTGCCGCTGAAGAAAAGCGGCACAAATGGCGTGGCCATCGCCGGTGTTCGCTACAAGGCCTGGCAACCGGCATCAGGGCTGCATCCGGTCCTGCCTGTAAACACACCGCTAACATTCGACGTTTATGATATATGGACAGGGCGGTCGATCGGTGGTTGTGTGTATCATGTCGCGCATCCCGGTGGTCGCAGTTATGATACTTTCCCTGTGAATGGCAATGAAGCGGAGGCTAGGCGGCTTGCGCGGTTCGAACCCTGGGGCCATACAGCCGGATCTTATCCGCTGTGGCCGGAAGCCGTCTCGCCGGAATTTCCGCACACATTGGATTTGCGGCGACCACACGGGATCTAGCATGTCGCGTAAAAGCGTTAAACGGTTTTACGGCAACGACATGCGTCAACAAGAAGCCATGTCGTTCCGGTAAACATGCGAAACCGTTTTACGAGAATGACATGCTTCGGCAGGAATGAAGATGACCAAGCGTACGGCCATGGAGATGGACAGGCTGGAGAAGGACCCCGGAGCGGCGTTTGCCGATGGCTATCGGTCCTTGCCCGGTGCCGCCGATGAAATGCTGGACCGGGACGGCAATATCCGTCCGGTCTGGCAGACTTTCGTCGCCGCCATCAACGGCATGGATGAAGAGCAATTGCACGAGCGCTTTGCCCGTGCAGACCGCTATCTGCGCGATGCCGGGGTCTTCTATCGTGCCTATGGGTCGGCCGGTCCCACCGAGCGGGCCTGGCCGTTCTCCCATATTCCGGTGCTGATCGCCGATGCCGAATGGCAGGTTCTGGCGCGCGGCCTGGTGCAGCGGGCCGAATTGCTGGAACAGGTTGTCGCCGATATCTACAGCGATAACAGGCTGGTGCAGGAAGGCTTCATTCCGCCGGCACTGATTGCCGCCAATGGCGAATTTCTGCGACCGCTGGTCGGGGTGAAACCGGCAGGTGGTCATTACCTGCATTTCTGTTCCTTCGAGATCGGCCGTGGGCCAGATGGCGCCTGGTGGGTGCTGGCCGACCGCACCCAGGCACCTTCCGGCGCCGGATTTGCGCTGGAAAACCGGGTGGCGACGGCGCGGGCCTTTTCCGATATCTATGCCGAAACCCATGTCCACCGGCTGGCCTCGTTCTTCGGGGCGTTTCGTGATGCGCTTCAAGGCCACAAGCAAAGCCCTGATGACCGGATCGCCGTGCTGTCCCCCGGCCCGGCCAATGAAACCTATTTCGAACATGCCTATATTGCCCGCTATCTCGGCATCATGCTGCTGGAGGGCGAGGATCTGACTGTGGTCAACGGCAAGGTGATGGTGCGCACCGTCGCCGGGCTGAAACCGATCGGGGTGCTGTGGCGCCGTCTGGATGCGGCCTTTGCCGATCCGCTGGAACTGAACCAGCTCAGCCATATCGGCACGCCGGGCGTGGTTCAGGCACTGCGCAATCAGGCAGTTACCTTCGTCAACGCGCTTGGTTCCGGCATTCTCGAAACCCGGGCCTTGATGGCTTTTCTGCCGACCATCTGTCGCCATATGTTGGGCGAGGACCTGTTGCTGCCTTCGATTGCCACCTGGTGGTGCGGGCAAAAACAGGAACGCGACCATGTCGCCGGCAATATCGAGAAAATGGTGATCGGTCCGGCCTATTCCCGCCAACCGTTTTTCGACGACAACAGGCAATCGGTGCTCGGCGCAACCCTGCGGGAAACCGCCCAGCACTCGATTGCCAGCTGGCTGGAAACCGACGGCGCCAAGCTGGTCGGTCAGGAAGCCGTGACGCTCTCCACCACCCCCGCCATGGTCGATGGTAGACTGCAACCGAGGCCGATGAGCTTGCGGGTGTTTGCGGCACGCACCAAGGACGGCTGGCAGATCATGCCGGGCGGGTTTGGGCGGATCGGCAGCGGCAGCGATGTGGCGGCGATGGCCATGCAGGCCGGCGGGTCTGCCGCCGATGTGTGGATCGTTTCCGAAAAGCCGGTCGAGCGGATCACGCTGCTGCCAGCCGAAGAGCAGTTTACCCGCAACATGCCGGGCAGCCTGCCCAGCCGGGCCGCCGACAACCTGTTCTGGCTTGGCCGCTATATCGAGCGGGCCGAAGGGGCGCTTAGAATTCTGCGTGCCTGGAATGCCCGCTTTGCCGAAACAGCCGATCCGAAACAGCCGCTTCTGGCCTTTGTCAGCGAATACCTCGAAGCACTGGACATCAATACAGACCAGGGCGTGCCGGAAAGCCTGCTCGGCAATATCAACAGCGCGGTCTATTCCGCCAGCAATATCCGCGACCGGTTCTCGCCGGATGGATGGCTGGCGCTGAATGATCTCGCCAAGACCGCGCGGCGTTTTCATGAAAAGATCAAGCCCGGCGACGACGCCTCGCATGCCATGACCATCCTGCTGCGCAAGCTGGCGGGCTTTGCCGGTCTGGTGCATGAAAACATGTATCGCTTCACCGGCTGGCGCTTCCTCGCCATCGGCCGCTACCTGGAGCGCGGCATGCATATGACCCGGCTGCTTGGCCATATGGCGGGGCAGGACGCACCAGACGGCGCGCTCGACATGCTGCTGGAGATTGGCGACAATGTCATGACCCATCGGCGGCGCTATAATGTCAACACCGCCCACCTGACCGTGACCGATCTTCTGGCGCTCGACCCGCTCAATCCGCGCTCCATCCTGTTCCAACTCAACGAGATCCACAATGAGGTAGAGCAATTGCCCAATGCCAAGGTCAACGGTCAGATGTCACGCTTCCTGCGCGAAACCGTTCGGCTGCATTCAAGCGTGGCGGTAATGACACCGGAAATGATGACGCCTGATATCTACAATCATCTGGAAAAAGAACTGGAATTGCTGTCAGATCTTTTGGCGCAAACCTACCTCGGATGAGCAAAGACATATCGATGCTGTACGATCTGACACTGCATATGGGCTATGATTACGATGTGGCCGCCGCTGGTGGACGCCACATCCTGCGCATCATGCCGATCTCGCTGCCGGAGCGGCAAAGACTGATTGCCGGTTCGATTTCCATCGAGCCGCAGCCGGATGAACGGACTGGTTTTGCCGATTTTTTCACGCATCCCGCCACGACTTTCGCCTATCGCTCTTCCCATGACAAACTGGATATCCGCCTTCAGGCTCGTATCCAGGTGGATAGCCAACCGTTCACTGCGGATTTTTCGCCACTGCCAGACCGGCTTGCCGTCGAGCTTTTCGAATATTGGTCGCTGGAGCCAGCCTCCCCGCATCATTTCACCGGATCGAGCCCAAGGCTGCCTGAAAACCCCGATATTGCCGCCTACGCCCGCTCCGTCGTGAAGCCCGGCATGACGGTGCGCCAAATCGCCGAACAGCTTTGCGCCCGCATCCACAAGGATTTCAAATACGACCCCAAGGCCACCACTGTCGATACCACCCCGAAACAGGCCTTTGCGTTGAAAAAGGGCGTCTGCCAGGATTTTTCCCATATCATGATCGTGGCGCTGCGCAGCCTCGGCATTCCCGCGGGCTATGTCAGCGGATTCCTGCGCACCATTCCGCCGCCGGGCAAGGAACGGCTGGCAGGCGCCGACGCCATGCATGCCTGGGTCAGGGTCTGGTGCGGCAAGACCGTCGGCTGGGTCGAGCTTGACCCGACCAATAATATTGCCGCCGGCCCCGACCATGTCGTCGTCGCTTATGGCCGTGACTATTCCGATGTCGCGCCTGTCATCGGCGTGCTGAAAGGCTATGGCAACCACACGACCGTCCAGGCGGTGGACCTCATTCCGATTGCCTGACGAGGCGAGTATCACCGCCATTTCGACCGCACTATTTCAGGAATAGGTTGCATTTGAGCAACCCTATTAAGCCAGTTGCAAGCAGTGTGTCCTATCAATTCCTCAGCAGCGATGCGGATCGTCAAGCCACGGTCCTGTTGCAGGAAACACGACCGGTGCTTTCGTTTCGTTGAAGAGATGACAAGTGCCGGATCAACGTCACGGATGGACATGATGGTCATTTCGGCGCTTAACCCTGGTTTGCGTGCCTGTCGTTTACTCGCCACGAAAGCGCGACAAGCCGGTGCTTTGGCATGCCGCCTGCTCAGGCATAGCGGCGGCAATTTCGGCATGATGACGGCGGTTCTGCTGCCGGTTTCCATCGGCGTGGCAGGTCTGGCGATGGACGCGACCGAGATGGTGCAGTCGAGAAGTGCCTTGCAAAGCTCGGTGGATGCCGCAGCCCTTGCCGCCGCCTCGGCGATGAGCAACGGCATGAGCGAGGCCGACGCCATTGCCCTTGCCAAGAGCTTCCTTGCTTCGCAACTGGCCAATACCCTGGCCAGCAGCGATGACACCAATTCGGTGGACCAGATCACACAGCCGGACCCGGATATTTCCGTGAAGACCACCCAGGTCAGCAACTCATCGAATACCTATGATGTGACGCTCACCGGCAGCTACACCATAAAGATGAACCCACTTTCGAAGGTTCTGGGCTGGCAGACCGTCACGCTGAAAGCCTATGGCAAGGCCCAGGCCGCGACAACGGCGTCTGAAAGCCCGCTCTCGATGTATCTGGTGCTCGACCATTCCGGCTCGATGTCCGAGAACACAACGACCAGCTATACGGGCACGTGCACCTCGACCACGACAAGCGGATCAGGAAAAAACAAGAAAACCACGACGACCAGCTATAGCTGCCAAAAATACTATACAAAAATGGAGTCGCTGAAGCTGGCCGTTCAGGATCTGGCCGCACAGCTTAACAAGGCCGACCCCACCAATGAATATGTGCGCACCGGCGCGGATGGCTATAGTGCCTCAGCCGATACCCCCCAGGCGATGAGTTGGGGAACCTCCAAGGTGGTCACCTATGTCAATGCTCTCTCTGCTACCACCACAACCGATGCCAGGGGAGCGATGAGTGCTGCCTATAGCGCCTTGCAAACGGCCAACACAACCGAGATCAACGCCCACAAAGTTAAAAGCGTCAGCGATATAGGCCGATATATCGTCTTCATGACGGATGGTGAAATGACCAGCACCAACGGAAACTGGAGTTCCAGCATCGATTCGGCTGTTCGCACCCAATGCACAACCATCAAGGCCGATGGCATCAAGATCTACACGGTCGCCCTGATGGCCCCGGACAGGGGCAAGTCGCTGCTGGAGGCCTGCGCCAGCGACGCCTCGCACTATTACGAGGCGACCGATGCAGCAAGCCTTGTCGCCGCCTTCGGGGAAATCGGCAAGAAAGCGACCTCCACCTCAACCCGCCTGACGAACTGATTTTGGTAGATCCAAACCGCGCCAGACGATGATGTCTGGAACTTTACCCCTCTGGCGCGCCTTTAGCCTCCTTGAAACATAAGGAGCGAACCATGGAAGACACACCGTCGCTGAAACTGGCAAAGCGCTATCTGGAACTGGGCGGCACCCGGACATTGAAGATGGATGACAACATCACCGATACCCGCAAATGGGAAGGCGAACCGGCGGAAGCCGCCAAATTCTGGGCGGAAAATATCGAGGTGCTGGAGGCGGGCGAGCGCAAGCAGGTCGAGGACTTTCTGCCGTCTATGAACGACAAGTAGCGAGGCGGATGGCTTGCGGGCTGGCCATATCCTTGCGGCCCATCCCGAACATACCTCAATTATCGCAGGCCCCCTTAGCTTTCGTGATGACGCAAAGGGCGAAGTATTGGCACAAAGTGCGGACGCTAGAATAATCCCAAGAATAATCCGGGGCTTAACTGAGCCATAAAAACACGAAGCAACGACTGCTCTTCAAAAAAATACGCTGTTGCAACTATTCGCCAAGGATGCATACACTGCATGCGCCGGTGGTTGGCAAACCGCATGACCATCGGTCTCGCGCCCTGCCCTTTCCTCCTCACCATGTGGCGAAGTCATGAATGAAACTCATCCAAAGGCCGATCTTCCCCTTCCAAAACCCCGCGTCTCCAATCCGGAAACGCTGGCCGCCGAAATCATCGAGCGGCTGACCTATGGTATCGGTAAGGATGCGAAGGTTGCCAAGCCGCATGACTGGCTGACCGCCACCATCCTGGTGGTGCGTGACCGCATTATCGACAAGTGGATGGAATCCACCCGCCAGACCTATGCCACCAATGCCAAGCGGGTCTATTATCTATCGCTGGAGTTTCTGATTGGCCGGCTGATGCGCGATGCGATGACCAATCTTGGTCTGGTCGAGGAGATCAAGGCGGCGCTGGAATCGCTCGGCGTCGATCTTGGCATCATCGCCGGGCTGGAGCCCGATGCGGCCCTGGGCAATGGCGGACTTGGCCGTCTGGCTGCCTGCTTCATGGAAAGCATGGCGACCGTAAATATCCCGGCCTATGGCTACGGTATTCGCTACGTCCATGGCCTGTTTCGCCAGCAGATGGCCGATGGCTGGCAGGTGGAACTACCCGAGACGTGGCTCGCCCACGGCAACCCCTGGGAATTTGAGCGGCGCGAAAGCTCCTATGAAGTCGGCTTCGGCGGCGGCGTCGAGACCGCCTCGAACGGCACCAGCGGCGAGGAAATCCGCCATGTCTGGAAGCCGAGCGAGCGGGTGATTGCCACTGCCTATGACACGCCGATCGTCGGCTGGCGCGGCGAGCGCATTAACACGCTTCGGCTCTGGTCGGCCCAGCCGATTGACCCGATCCTGCTCGATGCCTTCAATGCAGGCGACCATATCGGTGCGCTGCGCGAAAGCAACCGGGCCGAAAGCCTGACCCGTGTTCTCTACCCGGCCGATGCGACCGCCGCTGGCCAGGAATTGCGGTTGCGGCAGGAATATTTCTTCTGCTCGGCCTCGCTACAGGACATCGTCCGGCGTCATCTCCAGCACGGCAATGCGCTGATCGACCTGCCGAAAAAGGTGGCGATCCAGCTGAACGACACGCATCCTGCCGTCTCTGTCGCTGAACTGATGCGGCAATTGACCGACGTCCATGGCATGGATTTCGACACCGCCTGGGACGTGACCCGCGAGACCTTCTCCTATACCAACCACACGCTTTTGCCCGAAGCGCTGGAAAGCTGGCCGGTGCCGCTGTTCGAGCGGCTGTTGCCGCGCCATATGCAGCTGGTCTACGCTATCAACGCCAAATGCCTGGTGGAAGCGCGCAAGCAGAAGAATTTCACCGATCTGGAAATCACCAGCCTGTCGCTGATCGACGAAAGCGGCGACCGCCGGGTGCGGATGGGCAATCTGGCCTTCATGGGCTCTCATTCGATCAACGGCGTCTCGGCCCTGCATACCGAGCTGATGAAGGAAACGGTGTTCGCCACCCTGCACAAGCTCTACCCCGACCGGATCAACAACAAGACCAATGGCATCACACCGCGCCGTTGGCTGATGCAGTGCAATCCCGGCCTGACCTCGCTGATCCGCGAGGCGATCGGCGACGACTTCCTCGACGACGCCGAAAAGCTGACCGCTTTGGATGCCTTTGCCAAGGACAGCCCCTTCCAGCAGAAATTTGCCGCCGTCAAGCGGGCCAACAAGGAGCAGCTGGCCAATCTGGTCGCCAGCCGCATGGGCATCAGGCTCGATCCCTCTGCCATGTTCGACATCCAGATCAAGCGTATCCACGAGTACAAGCGCCAGCTCTTGAACATCATCGAGACCGTGGCGCTCTACGACCAGATCCGCTCGCATCCGGAACGCGACTGGGCGCCGCGCGTCAAGCTGTTCGCAGGCAAGGCCGCGCCGAGCTATCACAATGCCAAGCTGATCATCAAACTGGCCAATGATGTGGCGCGGGTCATCAACAATGACCCCTCGGTGCGCGGCCTGCTGAAAGTGGTGTTCATTCCCAACTACAATGTGTCGCTGGCCGAGGTCATGGTGCCGGCTGCCGATCTCTCCGAACAAATTTCGACTGCGGGCATGGAAGCATCGGGAACCGGGAACATGAAGTTCGCGTTAAACGGTGCGCTGACCATCGGCACCCTGGATGGGGCCAATGTGGAAATGCGCGATCACGTCGGAGAAGACAATATCTTTATCTTTGGAATGACTGCGGAAGAGGTCGGCAAGGTGCGTGCCGAGGGGCACACCCCACGCCCGATCATCGAACGGTCGCGCGAACTGTCACAGGCGCTGGCCGCCATCGCGTCCGGCGTGTTCTCGCCTGACGATCGGGACCGGTTCGCCAGCCTGGTGGATGGGCTCTATAACCATGACTGGTTCATGGTGGCCGCCGATTTCGATGCCTATGCCACAGCCCAACGTCAGGTGGACGCGGTCTGGACCGACCAGCCCCTCTGGCAATCCAAAGCCATTCTGAATACGGCCCGCATGGGTTGGTTCTCCTCCGACCGGACGATCAGACAGTATACGGCCGACATCTGGAGAGCCTGATGAAGAAAACAACCAGGCAGACGCAGGTATCAGCCGAGAGCGGCCATCCGCCCTCCGCTGACCACCTGTCTTCTGCCGAGATCGAAGCCATCGTCGCCGGCCTGCACACCGATCCGTTTTCGGTGCTCGGCGTTCATGCCGGAGCGAATGGGTTCATTGCCCGCTGTTTTGTGCCGGGCGCCGAAAGCATTACCGCGCTCGCTCTCGACGGCAGCCTTGCCGGGGAGCTGGCCTGTCTTGACCCAGCTGGTTTTTTCGCCGGTCCGGTGGCGATCAAGACCCAGCAGCCAGTGCGCTACCGCGCCTGCCGGGGCGATGTGGAATGGTCGCTGACCGATCCCTATAGTTTCGGCCCGGTTCTCGGACCCATGGACGATTACTTCCTGCGCGAAGGGTCGCATCTTCGGCTGTTCGACAAGATGGGCGCCCATCCGATCAAGCATCAGGGTGTCGATGGCTTTCATTTCGCCGTCTGGGCGCCGAATGCAAGACGGGTCTCGGTGGTCGGCGATTTCAATGAATGGGATGGACGCCGCCATGTCATGCGGCTGCGCCGCGATACTGGCATCTGGGAGATTTTCGCCCCCGATGTCCGGCCGGGTTCGGCCTATAAATACGAGATCATCGGCGTCAATGGCGAGCTTTTGCCGCTGAAGGCCGATCCGTTCGCCCGCCGCAGTGAGTTTCGCCCGCAGACCGCTTCTGTCACCGCCGCCGAGCTTTCCCAGGACTGGGAAGATGCGGCACATCTGGCCCATTGGGGCAGCATCGACAAGCGCCGCCAGCCGATCTCGGTCTATGAGGTCCATGCCGGTTCCTGGCAGAAGCGTGCGGACGGCACCTTCCTTAGCTGGGACGAGCTGGCGGAACGGCTGATCCCCTATTGCACCGAAATGGGCTTCACCCATATCGAATTTCTGCCTATCACCGAACATCCCTACGACCCGTCCTGGGGCTATCAGACAACAGGGCTTTACGCGCCGAGTGCGCGGTTTGGCGAGCCGGAAGGCTTTGCCCGCTTCGTCAATGGCTGTCACAAGGTTGGCCTCAGCGTCATTCTCGATTGGGTTCCGGCCCATTTCCCGACCGATGCCCATGGGTTGCGGTTTTTCGACGGCACCGCTCTTTATGAGCATGAGGACCCGCGCAAGGGCTTCCACCCCGACTGGAACACCGCGATCTACAATTACGGGCGGATCGAGGTTCTATCTTATCTGGTCAACAATGCGCTGTATTGGGCGGAAAAATTCCACCTGGATGGCGTGCGGGTCGATGCGGTCGCCTCGATGCTCTATCTCGACTATTCCCGCAAGGAAGGCGAGTGGATACCCAATGAATATGGTGGACGGGAAAACCTGGAGGCGGTGCGCTTCCTGCAAAAGATGAACGAGCATCTCTACGGCGCCCATCCGCAGGTGATGACCATTGCCGAGGAAAGCACTTCCTGGCCGAAAGTGTCCCAGCCGGTCCACGAGGGCGGGCTTGGCTTCGGCTTCAAGTGGAACATGGGCTTCATGCACGACACTTTGAGCTATTTTGCCCGCGATCCCGTGCATCGCAAGCATCATCACCATGAGATTACCTTTGGCCTGATCTATGCCTATAGCGAAAATTTCATGCTGCCGATTTCCCATGATGAAGTGGTGCATGGCAAAGGCTCGATGATTGCCAAAATGCCTGGAGACGATTGGCAAAAATTTGCCAATCTTCGCGCCTATTATGGCTTCATGTGGGGTTATCCTGGCAAGAAACTGCTGTTCATGGGCCAGGAATTTGCCCAGTGGAGCGAATGGAGCGAGGAGCGGTCGCTGGACTGGAACCTGCTGCAATATCCGCTGCATGAGGGCATGCGCCGTCTGGTGCGTGATCTGAACTTTACCTATCGCAACAAGCCGGCGCTGCATGCCCGTGATTGCGAGGGCGAAGGCTTCGAATGGCTGATCAGCGAGGATGCCGATCAATCGGTTTTTGCCTGGCTGCGCAAGACGCCCGGCGAAAGGCCGGTGGCTGTCATCGCCAATCTGACGCCGGTCTATTACCAGCGTTACGACGTGCCGCTGCCGGTGGCAGGCCGGTGGCGGGAAATCCTCAATACCGATGCCGAGATCTATGGCGGTAGCGGCAAGGGCAATGGCGGCCGGGTGGAGGCCGTACTCGATGCGGCAACCGCCTCTGACAAGGCGCCATGGGCGCACGCAACGCTGTCACTGCCGCCGCTGGCAGTGATTATGCTGGAGTTGGAACAGTAAGCATCGGACCGAAAGTTAAGAGCCGGTTTTCGGATAAATCCGATGCGTAAACAAAAACTGAGAGCATCGAGCTAATTCCGGTTTTCTGTACGATGCTCTCGGACGAACACGTTTTTAGACATGCGGGAGGAGATTGCATGACGCCGACAAAGAGAATTCAGCCGCTGGCGCGCGATGCCATGGCGTATGTACTGGCCGGCGGACGTGGCAGCCGCCTTAAGGAGCTGACCGACCGGCGGGCAAAACCCGCCGTCTATTTCGGCGGCAAGGCCCGGATCATTGATTTCGCCCTGTCGAACGCGCTGAACTCAGGCATTCGCCGCATCGGCGTCGCCACACAGTACAAGGCCCATTCGCTGATCCGCCACATGCAGCGTGGCTGGGATTTCCTGCGGCCCGAACGCAATGAAAGCTTCGACATCCTGCCCGCCAGCCAGCGCGTTTCCGAAACGCAATGGTATGAAGGCACGGCGGATGCCGTTTTCCAGAATATCGATATTATCGAGCCTTATGGCCCGGAATATATGGTGATCCTGGCGGGCGACCACGTCTACAAGATGGACTATGAATTCATGCTCCAGCAGCATGTTGACAGCGGTGCCGATGTCACGATTGGCTGCATGGAAGTGCCACGCATGGAAGCCTCGGCGTTCGGTGTCATGCATGTCGACGACAAGGACCAGATCATTGCCTTCGTCGAAAAGCCCGCCGATCCGCCAGGCATTCCCGGCAATGAAACCATGGCGCTCGCCTCCATGGGCATTTACGTGTTCCACACCAAATTCCTGATGGATTGCCTGCGCCGCGATGCTGCCGACCCCAATTCCAGCCGGGATTTCGGCAAGGACATAATTCCCTATATCGTCGAGCATGGCAAAGCCGTGGCGCATCGCTTTGCCTCCTCCTGCGTCCGCTCGGATTTCGAAAAGACCCCCTATTGGCGCGATGTCGGCACCATCGACGCCTATTGGCAGGCCAATGTTGACTTGACCGACATCCTGCCGGAACTGGACATCTACGATAAATCCTGGCCGATCTGGACCTATGCCGAAATCAATCCGCCGGCAAAATTCGTCCATGACGATGAAGGCCGCCGCGGTTCGGCGATTTCCTCTCTGGTCTCGGGCGATTGCATCATCTCCGGCTCGACGCTCTATCGCAGCCTGCTGTTTACTGGGGTTCGCGCCAATTCCTATTCGCGGCTGGAAGGCGCCGTCATTCTGCCCAAGGTGACTATTGGCCGTCATGCCCGCTTGACCAATGTGGTGATCGATCATGGCGTCACCATTCCCGAAGGCTTGATCGTCGGTGAAGACCCGGAGATCGACGCCAAGCGCTTCCGCCGCAGTGAAAACGGTATCTGCCTGATCACCCAGGCAATGCTGGACAAGCTGGAGCAATAGCCCACATGAACATCCTGTCCGTTGCATCGGAAGTCTATCCGCTGATCAAGACCGGCGGTCTCGCCGATGTGGCGGGCGCCCTGCCGCTGGCGCTCGAACCCTTGGGCATAAACACCAGAACCCTGCTGCCGGGCTATCCGGCAGTCCTCGCCAAGCTCGGTAACACGGATGTGCTGCTGCATATGCCTGATCTTCTAGGCGAGCCTGCAACCGTGCTTTCGGCCCGCCATGAGGGCCTCGACCTGCTGATCCTCGATGCGCCAACGCTCTACAATCGGCCAGGCGGCCCTTACGTCGATAGCGATGGTCGTGATTTTGCCGATAACTGGAAACGGTTTGCGGCGCTGTCGCTGGCAGGCGCCCGTATTGCCCAAGGCGCACTCGATGATTGGCGACCGGATCTCGTCCATGTCCACGATTGGCAGGCCGCTCTGGTGCCGGTTTATATGCGCTACGATGAGAAGCCGGAAATTCCGAGCCTCATCACCATTCACAACATCGCCTTTCAGGGGCAATTTTCAGCTGACATCCTCCCGGATCTCGGCCTGCCGGAGCACGCCCTGTGGGAAGCGCTCGAATATTACGGCACACTGGCTTTTCTGAAAGGCGGCATTGCCACGGCCCATGCCATCAGCACGGTCAGCCCGTCTTATGCCGAGGAAATTCTCGATCCGCATTTCGGCATGGGCATGGAAGGGCTGATCGCCAGTCGTGCCAATGACCTGTTCGGCATCGTCAACGGCATCGATACCGCCGTCTGGAACCCCGATGATGACGGACTGTTAGCCTCGTCTTACAGCACTGCTACCCTGCGCAAGCGGGTCGCCAATCGCGAAGCACTCACCCGGCATTTCGGCCTTGATGACGATGCGGCACCGATTTTCTGCGTGATTTCCCGCCTCACCTGGCAAAAAGGCATGGATGTACTGGCCGAGGTCGCCGACGATCTCGTCGCGGCAGGCGGCAAGCTGGTCATTCTTGGTTCCGGCGATCCTGCCCTGGAAGAGGCCTTGCAGGCGTCGGCCCACCGTCATCCGGGCCGGATCGGCATGGTGATGGGCTATAATGAACCACTGTCGCATCTGATGCAGGCGGGTGCTGATGCCATCCTCATTCCGTCGCGATTTGAACCTTGCGGCTTGACCCAGCTTTACGGCCTGCGCTACGGCTGTGTTCCGGTGGTGAGCCGCACCGGTGGTTTGAATGACACGGTCATCGACGCCAATGCGGCGGCACTTGCGGCAAAGGCTGCCACCGGCATACAGTTCGCCCCGGTCACGGTGGCAGGGTTGCGACAGGCGGTACGCCGGGCGATCCGCCTCTTCGACGACAAGAAACTATGGTATCAGATCCAGAAGCAGGGCATGAAAGCAGACGTATCCTGGACAGCAAGCGCCCAGCGCTACGTCGATGTTTATAACCGCCTCCTCGGAAAAGGCTGAAACACGCATGATTATTACGGTTCCAACCAAACCCTATTCGGACCAGAAACCCGGCACGTCGGGTCTGCGCAAGAAGGTGCCCCAATTCCAGCAGGAGCATTACGCCGAAAACTTCATCCAGTCGATTTTCGATTCGCTTGAAGATTTCAAAGGCAAGACGCTGGTGATTGGCGGCGATGGCCGGTTTTATAACCGTGAAGTCATCCAGAAAGCCATCAAGATGGCGGCGGCCAACGGCTTTGGCCGGGTGCTGGTCGGTCAGGGCGGCATTCTCTCGACGCCAGCGGCCTCCCACATCATCCGCAAATACAAGGCCTTCGGCGGCATCGTGCTGTCGGCCAGCCACAATCCCGGCGGCCCGACCGAAGATTTCGGCATCAAATACAATATCGGCAATGGTGGGCCAGCGCCCGAAAAGATCACCGACGCGATCTACACCAATACCAAGACCATCACCGCCTATAAGACGGTGGAGGCAGCCGACATCAATCTCGACCGGATCGGCTCGTTCGATCTCGGCGAAATGACTGTTGAGGTCCTCGACCCGGTGGCCGATTATGCCGCGCTGATGGAGACATTGTTCGATTTCGCCGGTATCCGCAATCTGTTCAGCCTCGGCTTCCGCATGGTCTTCGATGCGATGAGCGCTGTCACGGGCCCCTATGCCAAGGAAATCCTCGAAAATCGCCTCGGCGCGCCTGAGGGCACGGTGCGCAATTTCATTCCGCTGCCTGATTTCGGCGGTCATCATCCCGACCCGAACCTCGTTCATGCCAAGGAGCTTTATGACGAGATGATGGGAGCGGATGCGCCTGATTTCGGCGCAGCCTCCGACGGCGACGGCGACCGCAACCTGATCATCGGCAAGGGCATTTTCGTCACGCCGTCAGACAGTCTGGCCATTCTGGCCGCCAATGCCAATCTGGCGCCCGGTTATTCCGGCGGCATTGCCGGCATTGCCCGATCCATGCCGACCAGTGCCGCTGCCGACCGCGTGGCCGAACGGCTGAAAATCGGCATGTACGAGACGCCGACCGGCTGGAAATTCTTCGGCAACCTGCTCGACGCCGGCAAGGTAACGATCTGCGGTGAAGAAAGTGCTGGAACAGGCTCCAGCCATGTGCGTGAAAAGGACGGGCTCTGGGCTGTGCTGCTCTGGCTGAACGTGCTGGCCAGCCGTGGCGAAAGCGTGCAGGACATCGTGCGCCAGCATTGGGCCTCCTATGGCCGCAATTTCTATTCCCGCCACGATTACGAGGAAGTGGATTCGGATGCCGCCAACGGCCTGATGGACGCGCTGCGCGCCAAGCTTGCCACCCTTCCCGGCACCATGATCGGCGAATTGAAGGTCGAAAAGGCCGATGACTTCGCCTATCACGATCCGGTCGACCATTCCGAAAGCAAGAAGCAAGGTATCAGGGTGATGTTCGAGGGCGGCTCGCGGGTGGTCTTCCGCCTGTCTGGCACCGGCACTTCGGGCGCAACTTTGCGCGTCTATATCGAGCGCTATGAGCCAAACTCGTCCAACCACGGCATCGAAACCCAGGAGGCACTCGCCGACCTGATCGTCGCTGCCGAGGACCTGGCCGGCATCAAGGCCCGCACCGGCCGCGACGCCCCGACCGTGATCACCTGATCGCGGATGGCCCTATGACAGGTGCGGGCGCTCGTCTCACGGCAACAGGCGCGGAATTTGCGGTCTATTCCCGTGATGCCGAGCGTCTGGACCTGTGCCTGTTTGATGAGACCGGAGACACCGAACTTCGCCGCCTGCCAATGCAGCGCGGCGAAGACGATCTGCACCGGCTGACCGTCGAAGGACTGGTCGTTGGAGCCAGATACGGCTACCGCGCCAATGGACAGTATGATCCCGGCCAAGGCCTGTGGTTTGATCCAGCCAAGCTGCTGGTCGATCCCTATGCGCTGGAAATCGACCGTCCCTTCCGTCACGATCCGCGCCTCAGCCAATTTGGCGAGGACACCGCCGATCTGGCGCCTAAGGCCATCCTGACCGCGCCCGGACATGCTGTGCTGGAGCCGCCCCGCCTGCCAGATGGCGGCTTTATCTATGAATTGCCGGTGCGCGGCTTCACCATGCTGCATCCTGATGTGCCGGAAAATCTGCGCGGCACGGTCGCGGCCCTCGCCCATCCGTCCATCATCGCCCATCTGCAAGCCATTGGCGTCGATGCGGTGGAGCTTTTACCGATCACCGCCTGGATCGATGAACGGCACCTGCCGCCGCTCGGCCTTTCCAACAGCTGGGGCTATAACCCTGTCGCCCTGATGGCGCTCGACCCGCGCCTCTGCCCCGGCGGGGTGGAAGAATTGCGCCGCACCGTCGAATGCCTGCATGAGAATGGCATCGGCGTGATCCTCGATCTCGTCTTCAACCATTCCGGCGAAAGCGACCGGTTCGGCGCAACGCTGTCGATGCGCGGCCTCGACAACAGGAGCTATTACCGGCACCTGCCCGACCAGCCGGGCGTGCTGGTCAACGATACCGGCTGCGGCAATACCATTGCCTGCGACAGACCGGTGGTGCGCCAGCTGATCCTCGACACTTTGCGCCATTTCGTCCTGGCGGCGGGCGTCGATGGCTTCCGCTTCGATCTCGCCCCGGTCCTGGGCCGAACCGCGACGGGCTTTGAGGCGCAAGGCGAGATGCTGACAGCCATGCTCCAGGACCCGATTTTGAAGGACCGGGTGATGATTGCCGAGCCCTGGGACATTGGTCCGGGCGGCTATCAGCTTGGCAATTTCCCGGCACCGTTTCTGGAATGGAACGACCGCGCCCGCGACACCATGCGCCGCTTCTGGCGCGGCGATGACGGCCTGACCGGCGAGATGGCCACGGTGCTGGCGGGTTCATCGGATATGTTCTCGCGCAACGGCAGCCCCCACACCCGCAGCGTCAATTTCATCGCCGCCCATGATGGCTTCACGCTGCACGATCTGGTGTCCTATGCCCATAAGCACAATGAGGCGAATGGCGAGGATAACAGAGACGGCCATAGTGACAATCACAGCTGGAACAATGGCGCTGAGGGCGAGACCCGCGACCCTGATATCCTTGCCGCCCGCAAGCGTGATTGTACCGCTCTGCTCTCCACCCTGTTTGCCTCAAAAGGCTGGGTGATGCTGACGGCTGGCGACGAAGGCGGGCGCAGCCAGCGCGGCAATAACAATGCCTATTGCCAGGACAATGCCATCACCTGGCTGGATTGGGCAGCGCTCGATGCCGATCTGGTTGCCCACACCGGCCGGTTGGCCGCCCTTCGCCGGCGGTTTCCGGCCCTCACAGATCCAGCCTTTTTCACCGGCAATGGCGATGTCAGCTGGATTGATGCCTCCGGCCAGCCGATGCGCGTCGAGACCTGGCAAGATCCACAAGCCCGCTTCCTGGGGCTGCTGATCACCACGCCGGATCGAACCACAGGACGCGACACGCGGTTGGCAATCCTGATCAACAGGGGTGAAGCGTGTGCCGTCAATCTACCCGCTTCAACGGGAGGGGAATGGCGGGAGGTTTTTTCGGGTGTAGCTGCTTCAAAACTGGTAATGGAACCACGCCATGTGGCATTTCTCGTCGAAGGTTGAGCCCGCCAGCAGCTAGTGATCCTTGATCAAGGTTACCGGGCCTCATGGTTTCCACGGGAGCCGAACGCAGAAACGACATGATAAGCGCCCACATTCATTGAATGATTTTTATAGAAAACGTCTTTAAACCATTCCCCAGCACACCGGAATTAACGAATTTCTCATTCTTTCCGCTCGATTCTGAGCATTCAGGACATGGTTTTAAACAATTATCGAGTGCGTGATTTTCAGCCGCCACAAATGGCGATAGGGTTCTTTTTGATCTGAACACCCACCAGAGCCCCAACCCAACGAGAGTAGAGTATGCAGCGTCAAATTTCTCTCGCAGACGTCCCCGCCATGGTCGGGGAGGAACTGGGCATATCCAAGTGGATTACCGTCGATCAAACCATGATCGATGCCTTCGCCACGGCAACTGACGATCACCAGTTCATCCATACCGATCCGGAGCGCGCCAAGGCGGAAACGCCCTATGGCGGCACCATTGCTCATGGATTTCTGACGATCTCGCTGCTGTCGGCAATGAATTACGATTGCCTGCCAGTGATCCGCGAACAAACCATGGGGATCAATTACGGCTTTGAGAAAATCCGGCTAATGGCACCGGTCCGCTCGGGAAAACGGGTGCGGGGCCGCTTCGTCCTGGCTGGCGCTCGGTTTCGCGGCGCAGGCATGTTGATGACCACCTATGATGTCAGTGTCGAGATCGAAGAGGAACGCAAACCGGCGCTCACCGCCATCTGGCAGACCATCATCCAGTTCGACCCTGAAAACCGACCAGAAGGGGTTTGAGGTGACGATTGACAGCCTGCGTCATGCCCTCACCGATCAGGCCCGATCCTGTGACAGTCTTGGCTCACCTTTCACCGCAAGGCTGTGCCGGCTTGCCGCTGAACGGCTGACGCCCGCAAGCGCCATTGGCGCGCGGCTGATCGACTGGCCGGGAGACATCACGTCTGCGGGTGATTCCGTGCCGCTGCGGCTGGCGGGTACGCTGCATGCTTTGGTGTTGAGCAACGAAAGTCCTGATCTGGCCGCTGTCTATCCGCCTCATGACGCCACCGATGATGCACTCTGGGCCGCGGTGGAAACCACCTTCCGCGACCATGAGGCCTTCATGCAGGCGCGGCTGAATTCTGCGCCACAGACCAATGAAGTCCGCCGTTCCGCAGCCCTTTTGCCGGGCTTCCTCACCATTGCCTCGCTGTTCGGCCTGCCGTTGCGGTTGTCGGAGGTCGGTGCCAGCGCCGGGCTGAACCTGCAATGGGACCGCTATGCCTATCGGCTGGGCGAAACAAGCTGCGGCGATGGTTCGCAGGTTCTGCTGGCCCCCGACTGGCAAGGGCCGCCACCGCCATCCGCTACGATCACCGTTGAAGAGCGGGCGGGATGCGATCTCAACCCGCTCGATCCCGGCACGCCTGAGGATTGCGAACGGCTGTTTTCTTATATCTGGGCCGATCAAGCCGACCGGCTGGAGCGCACCAAAGCAGCCCTGGCACTGGCACGAAGCAACAATCTTTCCGTGGACCGCATGGATGCGATCGACTGGCTGAAGCAAAGGCTGGCTCCGTCTCATCCGGGCCAGATGCACGTCGTCTACCATTCCGTAGCCTGGCAATATCTTCCCGACACACTGAAAGCCCAAGGCGAAGCGCTGATTGCGCAAGCCGGTCAACGTGCAACGGCGCAGGCCCCGTTCGCCCGTCTGCAAATGGAAGCGGATGGCCAGCGCGATGGCGCCAGCCTCAATCTGCAAATCTGGCCGGGCGGTGAGCGCCAGGAGATCGGCCGCGCTGATTTCCATGGTCGCTGGGTGAAATGGCAGGGCTGGAAGGCCTGATACGAAGAGTCATTGAAAATGACACTTCGTATTCCCCTTTCGAATATCTCAAGCGCTTGATGCATTTGAGATAGTCGAAATCTCTTGAACGCGAGGATGCGTCAGCATCTTCGAGCTTTGGTATAATAGAGTTTGTCAGGGAAAAGTGGAATCCGGTTTTCCCGAAAAGACAAACGAAAACAAGAGAATCTAGAGTCTGTCTGGTTCAATCTGAACCTGACAGACTTTAGGAACGCCACGCTCATTTAAAAGCTGGAGGCTGGCTGAGATCGATACCCGGCTTGGCGGCAGGCGCACCACCAAGCGAGGGTGGCGTGCCGAAATTCAGGCCGGGCGCACCGCTATCGCCGATGGGCGGCAGGCTCATACCGCTCCCGGCACCAAAGCCGGGCACCTCGATTTTCACCGAATTCAGGTCGATATCCTTGGCTTTTTCCAGCCACATGGTGACGGATTGTGGCCAGAAAATCACCACCGCGACCAGCAGAAGCTGCATGCCCACCCAGGGCAAGGCGCCGATATAGATATCGCGGGTCTTGACCTCTGGCGGGGCAACACTGCGCAGATAAAACAGTGCAAAACCAAAGGGTGGATGCATGAAACTGGTCTGCATGTTGACGCACAGCAAAACACCGAACCAGATCAGATCAATGCCCAGCGATTGCGCCACCGGCGCCAACATCGGGATGACGATGAAGGCAATTTCGAAGAAATCCAGGAAGAAGGCTAGCACGAAGACAAAGATATTGACAAAGACCAGGAAGCCCACTGGGCCGCCCGGCAGGCCCGACAGCATATGCTCGATCCAGCGTGACCCATCCATGCCCTGGAACACCAGGCTGAAACAGGTGGAGCCAATCAAGATCATCACCACCATGGAGGTGATGGACATGGTGGATTGCATGGCTTGACGGATCAGCGGCCACGTCAGCCGGCGATGCATGGCCGCCAGCATGGCGGCCCCGACCACGCCCAGGGCGCCTGCCTCCGTCGGCGTCGCCAATCCCATGAAGATCGTGCCAAGAACCAGAAAGATCAGCACGATGGAGGGCAACATGCCCGCCAGCACCTGACGGATCAGCCGCCAATCCAGATCGCCACGCACTTCTTTGGGAAGCGGCGGCATGCTCGAAGGCTTGAGGATCGACATCAGGAAAATGAACAGCGTGAAAATTACCACTTGCAGGATCGATGGGCCGATAGCGCCCAGATACATGTCACCGACAGAACGGCCCAGCTGATCGGCGAGGATGACCAGAACCAGAGAGGGCGGAATGAGCTGGGTGATCGTTCCCGACGCCGCAATAACCCCCGTGGCCAGCTTCGGATCGTAGCCATAGCGCAGCATGATCGGCAGCGAGATCATCCCCATGGTGATGACAGAGGCTGCCACCGTGCCGGTAATCGCGCCCAGAATGGCACCGACGGCAATCACCGCATAGGCGAGACCACCGGGAACGGCACCGAATAGCTTGCCGGTTCCCTCCAGAAGATCTTCCGCCAACCCGCACCGTTCCAGAATGGCGCCCATCATGGTGAAGAAGGGGATGGCCAGCAGCAGATCGTTGGAGACGATCCCAAAAAACCGCAGCGGAATGGCCTGAAGAAACACTTCGTTGAAATGGCCCGTGGCAATGCCGACCATGCCGAAGAACAAACCAACCGCCCCCAGCGAGAAGGCCACCGGAAAACCGAACAGCATGAACAGCACCATGCCGAGAAACATGGCTGGCGGAATGATACCGAAATCGAACATGGACCTGTCCCCCAGGCTATTATTTTATTGCAGCGGCTTTTCGTAGCGCACGTCGATATGCAGGTGTCCCGTCAGCGCAGCGATGCGCTTCACCATTTCCGACAGGCCCTGCAAGACGAGAAGCCCGAATCCGGCAACAAGAATAAGCTTGACCGGCCAGCGGATCAGGCCACCGGCATTGGCGGACATTTCACCCTGCTGATAGGAAAGCCAGAAAAACGGCCAGCACAGCCAGGTCAGATAGATGCAGACGGGAAGGAGGAAGAAGACGATACCGATCAGATCGATCCACAATCGTTTGCGTTCAGAGACCGCGCCATAAATCAAATCCACCCGCACATGGCCGTTTTGGCGCAATGTATGGGCAGCTCCCAGCACAACGACATAAGCAAAGAGATACCATTGGATCTCCAGCCAGCCATTGGAACTGATATTGAAAAGATATCGGATGATCGCATTGGCCGCGCTGATCAGGCAGCACAGCAGCACCAGATATTCCGCCACCCGGCCAACGACTTCGCTCAGCGTGTCGATAGCCCGGCTCCACCCTAGCAAAACAGCCATATAAGCCTCCCAACTCCCTTATTTGCTTAGAACAAGGGGCGGGTATGCGCAACAGGGCGGCGACCTGCCATGCACGGGATTAGCAAGGCTTTGGCCTTTAAAGTCTGTCAAGTTCGCCTAAAGTTCTACGGCATGATACGTTTCATCAAGCGAATTATGCTGTAGCATTTTAAATTTGCCGCATAATTTTCTCTTTAAAAGCAGTTCCGGTTTTAAGAATTATGCGGTAGCCTGTGGGGAATACACGCTTTTGGGGAGTAAGAGCATGAGCGAAGACCATTCCGGCCCGGTCGAAACGGGCGCCTCGATGGATTATCCCGCCCACGAGCGGACCTATGACAGTTTCATAGCCGCCTCGAAATATGGCACAGCCATTCTCGTCGCGCTGATGATCGGCATGGCCGCCGGATTTTTCACCACGGCCGGATTCCTGGGTGGCATTCTGGTGTTTCTGATCCTCAGCGTCATCGGCGTCTTCATGATGCGGTAAACCGCGATTGCCAATCTCCAGAACTGACCAATCTCCAGAACTGAAAAGGCCGGCAATGCCGGCCTTTTGTATGGAACTGAGTAGAAGCTGCTTCAGCTTGTCGAGCCGCGTGTCCGGGCAAGACCATCGCGAGCGGGCGTGTATTTTCCATCCAGGCTCAAGGCATGGGCGTAGGACTTCGCGGCCTTGACCTTATCGCCGCGCCGCTCATAGACCAGGGCCTGATTGGCCCAGGATTCGGCCAGCTTCGGGTTCATGTCGATGGCATGGTTGAAATCGGCAAAGGCGTTTTCATCGTCGTTCAGCGCCAGATAGCTTACGCCACGACCGTTGTAAGGCTCAGGCGCATTCGGTGACAGTGAGAGCGCCTTGGAAAAATCGTCGATCGCCTTGTCGTGCTGGCCGCGCAACTGGAAGATCAGACCGCGATTGTGATAGGCGCGGCCATCGGTGGTATCCAGCTCGATTGCCTTGGAGAAATCCTGAAATGCCTCGTCTACCCGGCCCGCCTGGCGGTAGATATTGCCACGGCCGATATAGGCGACATCATAGCTGCTATTGATCTTCAGGGCAGCGGTATAATCATTGGCAGCTTCGACCGGCTTGCCCATGTTGCGATAGACAAGGGCGCGGTTGGCATAGGCCTGGTAGAAATTCGGGTTGAGTTGCAGCGCGGTGTTGAAATCCGCCAGCGCCTTCTGGAATTCGCCAGCCCGGCCATAGGCGGAGCCCCGCACGTTATAGCCGCCTGGGTCGCGTGGATTGGCGGCGATGACCGACGACAGCGAGGAAATATTTTCCTTGGAACCCTGATCGCGGTCGATGCTGATCATGTCGCTTGACTGGTTGGTGGATTGGCATCCGGAAAGCGTCAGCATGGCGGTGAGGCCGAGAGCCAGCATGTAGCAGCCTTTGCCGCGCATAGTAGCCCCCAGGCGACCGGCTGTTATGCCGGTGTTGAAAACCTTATCGACCATTGGCGTCATGCTTTCCGTTCCACCTGTTCAAAACCTCGGACTATGCCGAAACTGGAGAGGAAACGCCGAAGCGTTCCTAAAGTTCTGTCCACTCAACAAAACTTTATCTGGAGACGTGTCTATCCCGAGACCTGTTTATCCCGAAACTTGGCTTACATCCGAATGCGGCCGGTTTCCACCGCGCAAATGCAAAAACCACATCATTCCAGCAATTTGCGGCCTTTTATAGCATAGGACCGAAAAGTAGAAACCGGTTTCGGGATAAATCCGATACGACACCAAAACTTTGTGACAGCGCGCCGGTCCCACGTCCTGAATGAGGCTATAGGTCAGCCACGGACATAATTATGCAGTCTGCCGGTCCGCCCATCATAGAAAATTTAACACGAAAAAGCGGCCGCGAACTTGATCGCTGCCGCTCAATCGGATCATGTCGCGCTTTGAAAAAGCGCGGGAAACGTCAATCAGCGGCTGCCGAATGCCGGACGCGGCGGAGCGGCAATCAGGCCTTCGCGCTGCATCTTCTTGCGGGCCAGCTTGCGAACGCGGCGAACGGCTTCAGCCTTTTCGCGCGCGCGCTTTTGCGACGGCTTTTCATAATAGTCACGCATTTTCATTTCACGGAAGATGCCTTCGCGCTGCATCTTCTTCTTCAAGGCGCGAAGCGCCTGATCAACGTTGTTATCGCGGACAAGTACCTGCACGTCGAATCCCGTTCCTTTGGTTTGTGATCGTTTTCCGCCGGGACACGAATTCTGCCGAACCATGCCTTTCACGGACCAAAAAAGAGTGTTCCGCTGGCCCGCAGGACCAGCGATTAGGGAGCGCCAATAACAGATCGGACTTTCGAAGTCCAGACGGCAAGTGCCGCTGCCCAAAAAAATCCGCAGCCAAGCGGCACCGTCTTGCAAAACATCACCCCTATGCGCATCTCCATCTGCTGCTGCAAGATATTCGCCATGTGTCGAAAGACAGATAGAAGCGTGTCGCAAAGAAAGGGACATCGCGCATATCGATCTGTCACAGCTTTTTAGACCTGTGCTGACGCGCTGGATTGAAAGCCGGTCGGAATTTCTTCCCGTTTCTGACATAAGTCAGGATCTACACCCTGCGATCCGTCGTAGAGCAAGCAGCCAGACCTCGCCTGAAGGAGACGATAGGAATGCGCAAATATTCGGTTTTTGCCGTAGCCCGCGAAGCGCTTCGCGCCCATACCGGCTGGAGTGCGCAATGGACATCGCCAGAGCCACGCAAATCCTATGATGTCATTATTATTGGCGGTGGCGGCCATGGTCTGGGTGCGGCCTATTATCTGGCCAAGGAACATGGCATCACCAATATTGCCGTGATTGAAAAAGGCTGGATTGGCGGCGGCAACACCGGGCGCAACACCACCATCATCCGCTCCAATTATCTCTATGAAGAGAGCATGGATATTTACGAGCACTCCCTCAAACTCTGGGAGGGCTTGAGCCAGGAGCTGAATTACAATGTGATGTATTCGGCCCGTGGCGTGATGATGCTATCGCACAATGTGCATGACAAGCAGAGTTTTAAGCGCCACGTTCACGCCAACACGCTCTACGGCATTGATAATGAGTGGTTGACGCCAGAACAGGCCAAGGCCTTCTGTCCGCCGCTGGATATTGCCAAAACGGCCCGCTACCCCATCAATGGAGCCGCCCTGCAACGGCGCGGCGGCACGGCCCGCCATGATGCCGTGGCGTGGGGCTATGCCCGCGCAGCCTCTGATCGCGGTGTGCATATCATTCAAAATTGCGAAGTGACGGGTATTCGCCGTGGACCCAATGGTGAAGTCGCAGGGGTTGAGACCTCCAAGGGCTTTATTGGCGCGAAAAAGATTGGCGTTTCGGCCTCTGGCCATAATTCCATGGTGATGGGCATGGCCGATGTGCGCTTGCCAATCCATTCCACGCCGTTGCAGGCGCTGGTATCGGAGCCGCTGAAGCCGATTTTCCCCTGCGTGGTGATGTCCAACACCGTGCATGCCTATATCTCACAATCCGATAAGGGTGAGCTGGTGATTGGCGCTGGCACCGACCAGTATAATTCCTATTCCCAGACCGGTGGTTTGCAGATCATCACCCACACGCTGGATGCGATTTGCGAACTGTTCCCCATCTTCCGCCGCGTCAAGATGATGCGCCAATGGGGTGGCATTACCGATAACACTGCTGACCGTTCGCCGATTCAAAGCGTAACCCCCGTGCCAAACCTGTTTGTCAATTGCGGCTGGGGCACGGGCGGTTTCAAGGCCACACCGGGGTCTGCCAATCTGTTTGCCCATCTGATTGCCAAGGGCGAACCGCATGCGCTGGCCAAGGGCCTGACGCTGGATCGGTTCCGCACCGGGCGGTTGATAGATGAAGCGGCAGCTGCCGCCGTGGCACACTAATAAAGAGGGATTTTCGAGATGCTGTTGATCAAATGTCCCTATTGCCAAGAAGAGCGGGCTGAGCTGGAGTTTCACGGCGCAGGCGAGGCGCATATTATGCGGCCAGCCAATATTGCCGAGATTTCCGACGAAGAGTTTGAGGCTTTCTTCTTCCTGCGGGATAACCCCAAGGGAATCATCTTTGAGCGCTGGCGGCACCTGCATGGCTGCGGGCGGTTTTTCAATGCCGTGCGCGATACCGTCAGCGACAAATTTCTGCTGACTTATAAGGCAGGCGAAGCCAAGCCGGATGATGCCGCAGTTCAGGCCCTCATCGACAACAAGGGAGCTGCGCAATGAGCGGTGCCAATCGTATTCCCGGCAAGGGCCGTCTGACGCCCGCCAGAACCGCGCGTTTCACCGTGGATGGCCGTATACTCACCGCCATTGAAGGCGATAGCGTGGCATCAGCATTGCTTGCCAATGGCATTCATCTGGTCGGTCGCTCGTTCAAATATCACCGCCCACGCGGCATTCTCACCGCTGGCCCGGAAGAACCAAACGCGTTGCTCGACATTTCCCGCGATAGTGCACGGCGTCAGCCAAACGTGCGCGCTCCCGTGCAGGAAGTGTTTGATGGCATGCGGGTGCAGACGCAAAACCGCTGGCCGTCGCTGTCAATGGATATTGGCGCGGTCAACGACCTGCTCTCGCCCTTCTTTGCCGCAGGCTTCTACTACAAGACCTTCATGTGGCCAGCGAGCTTTTGGCACAAGATTTATGAGCCGATCATCCGCCGAGCCGCAGGCCTTGGCGTGGCCCCGACCGAAGACGACACCGACCATTACGCCAACCGCTATGCCCATTGCGACGTGATGGTGGTAGGCGGCGGTGTGGCGGGTCTGACAGCTGCGCTTGCTGCGGCGGAAACTGGCGCTTCCGTGATCATCTGCGATGAGCAGCCGGAAATGGGCGGCGCCTTCCATTACGACACAGGTGCCGTGATTGACGGCCAAAATGGCTATGACTGGGCGCAAGCCACCGTCACCAGACTGGAAGCCATGGACAATGTGACCGTGCTGACCCGCACCACGGCATTCGGCTATTACAATCACAATTTCCTAGGCCTCGCCGAGCGCATCACCGACCACATCGCCAAACCCGCCAAGGGCTTGCCGCGCGAACGGCTGTGGCAAGTGCGGGCGAAAAAGGTGGTGCTGGCCACCGGTGCGATTGAGCGCCACATGGTGTTTGCCAACAACGACCGCCCCGGCATTATGTTGGCATCGGCGGCGCGCACCTATCTCAACCATTATGGCGTGGCTGTGGGGGCGAAAGTCGCGGTCTACACCGCCCATGATTCGGCCTATGAAGCGGCGATTGACCTGAAAAAAGCGGGTGTGCAGGTGGTGGCCATCATCGACTGCCGCCGCAATCCGGGGGCCAGCGTCTTGGCTGACGCCAAGGCGGCAGGTATTGAAGTTTTGAACGAACATTGCGTTCTCGATACCGCTGGACGTTTGCGGCTAAAGTCCATCACCATTGCCAGCAAGGGCGGTTTTGATCGCCGCAAGCTGGCGGTGGATGCGCTGCTGATGAGCGGCGGCTGGACGCCTTCGGTGCATCTGTTCTCACAATCGCGCGGCAAACTGCGATTCGAGGCCGCCACCCAGCGCTTCCTGCCAGATATTTACGTGCAAGATAGTATCTGCGTCGGGGCCTGCAACGGCACGGATGATCTCAGCGAACTGCTGGCAGAAGCCTATGCCAGCGGCGCAAGGCTGGCAAAAGACGCCGGAGCGGAAGGCGAGAGTTGCAGCGCGCCAAGCGGTGCCAACGCCTTTGCTTGGACGGGCGGCATGATTGGCGCTGCCGAAGGCGCTGGCCCCGATGAGGCCGTGAAAGCCTTTATCGACTTCCAGCACGATGTCTGCGCCAAGGATATTCGCTTGGCGGTGCGCGAGGGCATGCATTCCATCGAGCATATCAAGCGCTTTACCACCAATGGTATGGCATCTGATCAAGGCAAGCTGTCCAACATGCACGGGCTGGCGATTGCCGCCGAAATGCTGGGTAAAGAAATCCCGCAAGTGGGCCTCACCACCTTCCGCGCCCCCTATACGCCCGTAACCTTCGGCACGCTGATCAACCATTCGCGTGGCGACTTGTTTGACCCAACGCGCAAAACCCCAATGCATGATCTGGAAACCTCCCTTGGCGCGGATTTTGAAGATGTCGGCAATTGGAAACGCGCTTGGTATTACCCCAAGCCCGGCGAGGATATGCACGCCGCTGTCAACCGCGAGTGCAAAACCGTGCGCGAGGTTGCGGGCGTGTTCAATGCCTCAACGCTGGGCAAAATCGAGGTGGTTGGCACGGATGCGGCCAAATTCCTCAACCTGATCTACACCAACCCATGGGATAGCCTCAAACCCGGCAAATGCCGCTATGGCATCATGACCCGCGACGACGGGTTTATATATGACGACGGCGTGGTTGGACGGCTGGCCGAAGACCGCTTCCACGTCACCACCACCACCGGCGGTGCCGCCCGTGTGCTGAACCACATGGAAGATTATCTGCAAACGGAATTCCCGGAGCTAAACGTCTGGCTCACCTCCGCTTCCGAGCAATGGGCGGTGATTGCCGTGCAGGGACCAAAGGCTAGAGAGATTATCGAACCCTTCGTGGAAGGCATTGATATTTCCAACGAGGCCTTCCCGCATATGAGCGTGGCCGAGGGCACATTCTGCGGCGTGCCAACCCGCCTATTCCGCGTATCGTTCACAGGCGAAGTGGGCTTTGAAATCAACGTGCCCTCGGATTACGGCGCATCCGTGCTTGAAACCGTGTGGAAACGCGCGGAAACCATGGGCGCCTGCCTCTATGGCACCGAAACCATGCACGTCCTGCGCGCCGAGAAGGGCTATATCATCGTTGGCCAGGACACCGATGGCACGCTGACGCCCGATGATGCCAATTACGGCTGGGCCGTCTCGAAGAAAAAGGCCGATTTCGTTGGTATTCGCGGCCTCAAACGCCCGGATCTGGTCCAGGAAGGCCGCAAGCAACTGGTCGGCCTCAAGACCAAAGACCCCATTGAGGTGCTGGAAGAAGGCGCACAGATTGTTGCCAACCCCAACCAGCCCAAGCCTATGACCATGCTGGGGCATGTCACCTCGTCCTACTGGTCGGAAAATCTTGGCCAATCAATTGCCATTGCCACGGTGGCCGGTGGCCGGGCGCGGATGGGCGAAACGCTCTATGTGCCGATGCCTGACAAGACAATCGCCGTGGAAGTGACCGACATGGTCTTTTACGACAAGGAAGGAAGCCGCATCCATGGTTGAGCCAATCATCTCCGGCGCGATGTCCGCCACCCGCAAATCGGTCCTTGACGGCGCTTATGGCGGCTCCGCCCATGTGGCGCTGACGCCAGCCGCACCGGCCTCACGCATCTCGCTGCGGGCCGGAGCGGATGCTGTCTCCGGTCTTTCCTCAGCCCTTGGCCTGACCCTACCCACAGCGCCAAAAACCTCTGCGCATGCCGGCCCCCGCCTTGCCTTCTGGCTCGGCCCGGACGAATGGCTTGTCATCGATGAAGACGGCGCCGACCTTGCCGCCACCTGCGCCGCCTCCGGCACCCTTCACTCCGCCACCGATGTCTCCCACCGCAATACCGCCATCCTGGTCTCCGGCGCCGGCGCTGTTCAAACCCTCAACACCGCCTGCCCGCTTGACCTGTCACTGAAAACCTTTCCCCTTGGTGCCGTCACCCGCACCGTGTTCGGCAAGATCGAAATCGTGCTCTACCGGATGAGCGAGGACGCCTTTCGGGTGGAATGCTGGCGGTCCTTTGCCGAATATGCCTTCGGCGTGTTGCAGGAAGGTGCTGCGGACGCGGCGTGAGCAGGGATGACAGGCGTTAGAGGCTGTCTGGTTTAGACTGAACCACAGGACACAACACTTTAGCTTTGCGTGCTGGGTTCCCCCTCACCCCGCCTCCGCTACGCTCAGCGGACCTCTCCCCGCTGGGGAGAGGAAGCCATAAACGCTGCGGCTCTTTCCTTCTTCTCCCAATCGGGGAGAAGGTGGCGGCAGCCGGATGAGGGGGCGGCGAAGCCGAAAAACCTTTGCGTAGTGTATTTTGGAAATTAACCAGACAGACTCTAGATCTCTTATTTTCATTTGCCTTTCGGGAAATTCGGGCTCCCCTTTTCCTAAGGCAAACTCAAGGAATAAGCCTTTCCCCACGCAATTGCGCAAACAAGGTGAAAAACGCCTCGTCGGTGGGCTGGTAGCGGTCAAAGCCCATTGTCCGGCTCTTGCTCATATCGGTCACCACTTCAATCGGCCGCCCAAGATCGGCGTCGGTATGCCAAGGTGAGGCCAGACGCGACAGGTCTTTTTCGATCAGGCCGTTGCGCTCGGCAATCTCCCGCCAGATGGCGGCGTCCTCTGCCATCTGCTGCTCCAGCGGCAGGATCGTGCCGTCAAACGGCGCCGGTTCCAGCCCAAACCAATTGGCAATCCGGCCCCACATCCAGCTCCAGCGGAAGATATCGCCATTGACCACGTTGAAGGCCTGGTTGCGGCATTGTGGGGTCGTTGCGGCCCAGAGCAATTGTTCGGCCAGAACGCCAGAATCGGTCATGTCCGTCAGGCCGTTCCATTGAACGGCAGAGCCGGGGAAACGGAAGGGCCGCCCGGTTTCCCGGCAGAGCGTCGCATAGACGGCCAGCGTCGTTCCCATGTTCATGGCATTGCCAACTGCCTTGCCGATCACCGTATGGGGGCGGTGCACGCTCCAGGAAAATCCATCGCGCGTTGCGGCGGCAAACACTTCATCTTCCTGCGCATAATAAAAATTCTCGACATCCAGCCTGCCCTGATCTTCCCGAAACGGCGTCTGCGGCAGGGTGCCCTTGCCATAGGCCTCGAAGGGGCCGAGATAATGTTTGAGCCCCGTGACCAATGCCACATGGGCGACAGACCCTGCGGGACGCAGCGCGTCAAGCACGTTACGCACCATCGCCGCATTGACCCGGATGTTTTCCGCCTCGCTTGATTGCCGCGCCCATGTCGAGATGAACACCACCTCGGGCTTCACGTCGGAAAGAGCCCGCACTGTCGCCTCACGATCCTGAAGATCGGCGGCCACAGGCTGCATACCGTCTTTGGCAACCGGCGACCGGGCCAAACCGTAAACAGTCCACCCCTGCCGCAGTAAAAGATCGACCGTCGCGCTGCCAACGATACCGCTTGCGCCGACCACCAATGCTGATCCAACCATCTTCATGCTCCTTCTGTCTGAAGGCAGAGATGTAGGCGCCCCTTGCCTTTAAAAAAGACGGCACCATTTACGGGCCTAGACACCAGAAGGTAACCACCATGCACCCAGGAACACCCGAAACCGAGTGGCGCGAAGATTGCGCGCCGCGCCGCGTGCTCGAACTGTTTTCCACCAAATGGACCAGCATGGTGCTGCACACCCTGCATGCCCGCCATGGGGGGACAGCCCGCACCGGCGTGCTGCTGCGCAGCCTGCCCGGTATTTCCAAGAAAATGCTGACCCAGACCCTGCGCGACATGGAAGCCAGCGGCATGATCTCCCGCCACGTCCAGGCCACCATTCCACCCGCCGTCGAATACCGGCTGACCCCGCTCGGCAGCCGCTTTATCGAGCCGGTCGAAATGCTCTACGCCTGGGGGAGAGACAATGCCGACGCGCTGGATGCGTTGCGGCCAAGGCCGGGGTCACGGCGGGAGGTTTCGGAGGGGTAAATTTGAAAAGCTCAGGCGGTCAGAATGACTATTGAGAACTTGAAAGGCACTTCAAACGATGCCATTAATAGTACTCATAATAAACCCCGGAACAACACCATGACCCACATTGTCCTTGCCGAAGTGACAGCCAGCGTGTCTGAGCTGAAAAAGAACCCGATGGGGACAGTCGCCGCAGGCGATGGGGCGGCGGTGGCTATTCTCAATCGTAACGAACCTGCTTTCTATTGCGTTCCGGCGTCAGCCTATGAAGCCATGATCGAACGGCTGGACGATCTCGAACTCAATGCCATTGCTGATGCGCGGGCGAATGATCCCGTCGTGAAAGTCACGCTGGATGAGCTATGAGCTGGCATTTGTCGATGCCGCGCTGAAAGAATGGCGAAAGCTCGATCATAGCGTCAGAGAACAGTTCAAGAAAAAGCTCGCCGAACGTTGCGTCAACCCGCGCGTACCCTCCGCACAACTCTCTGGCGCCAAGGATCGTTACAAGATCAAGTTGCGCGGTGCTGGTTATCGGCTGGTTTATGAAGTGCGCGACAAAGACATCATCATTGTTGTTGTGGCGGTTGGCAGGCGGGATCGTTCCGGCGTGTATAAGGCAGCCGCTGATCGAAATGTGCTTTAGGGACCGTGCAAGAAACTGAAATTGGCAGCACACGACGCAAACGTTTTTACGTGTGGCTCACCCCCCAAATTCCCCTTCCCCTCACTACCCGTTATGCACTAGACCATTCCCAGGATCGGTTGTAACGAACCGATCCTGGAGCGTCGGCAGGTTTATCAAGCCCGTCGCTTTAAGCTCCGGGCGTTCGCTCCTGCAATCGATTCACTGGATCGATTGCTCTGCTTCGCAGACCGTCACTCACCCCCTCAGCCATAGGTTTGTGGCTGAGGCGGTGGACCATGACTATATGGTTCCCCACACCACCATTCTTTGGCGTCGGGGAGGCCTTGGCGTATGTCCAGAGCTTCGGCTTAAAGGCCAAGGCAGTCGTTTCTACGCGGCTTTCGAACTCCCCGATCACCAGAGGGCAAAATCCTCCGGTGGTCGCTTGTCTCACAAGTGCGGGAGGAATGGACAATGGCCGATTACAATGTCTGGGCCGATCTTTTCAGGACATGGCAATCCACGTCCGATTGGATCAAGGCAGTCGCAATCGTCACGCCACCGGCGTTTGCGATGGGTGCGCTTGCATTGCTGCTGCGCTATCGGCTGGCGGCGCAACAGAACCTGTCCCGCACCTACCATCTGCTGGAGCCGCCTCAGCACTCAGCGCAACCGCCCGAGATGATCGACAGCACAGCTATCGATGCCGCCACCGATCTTCAAAACCGATTGGAGGAAGCGCGCCGCACGCTGATGCAACAGGGCCGATCCCTGGCGGGAAAAGCGGAGCATAAAAACCCCGAAACCCGGCAGCAGATTGAACAGATCATCCTTGAAGAATACCGCCGCAAGTCCGACCCAGCGGATGCGCTTGCCCGGGTTCGGCAATTCGTGATCGATCAGCGAAGGTCGCAGGATCATCGTTCCGAAGCGGAGGATTGAGGGCGTCGAGTTTGTCAGATTCAGATTGAATCAGAGTATCAACACAAACATTTTCATCCGCGGTCACCCCCCTCTGCCCTGCCGGGCATCTCCCCCTCAAGGAGGGAGATCGGATAGACGCAGCCGCTCGTTTCAACGGATAAATTAGCAATTTCAGGCGCTCACAACCGATGATGTTCAGCAACACGACGGCTCCTTGTCGATCTCCCCCCTTGAGGGGGAGATGCCTGGCAAGGCAGAGGGGGGGTAAACCCCGCGGAAAGACGCGAATATTCACACGATAAGCAAGCGCAACAACCCTACAGCTTGCCGCCGCGCTGCTGGATCATCATGAACGTATCATAGGTATATTCCGCCAGTTGCATCCACAGATAGGCTTCCTTCTTGAAGGCGACCTGATCGTCGTAGACTTTCTTGAAATCCGGGTTCTTGGCGGAGATTTCGGCGTAGACTTCCATGGACGCTTTGAAGCAGGCGTCGAGAATGTCCTGGCTGAACGGTTTCAGCGTGGTGCCTTCCGAGACGATCTGCTTGATCGCGACAGGGTTCTTCAGGTCGTATTTCGCCATCATATTGGTATTGGCGAAGGCGCAGGCGTCCTGCAACACGGTCTGGTAGGATTTCGGCAGCTCGTTCCATTTGGCGAGATTGACGAAGGCGTGGATGGCCGGGCCGCCTTCCCAGAAGGCGGGGTAGTAGTAATATTTGGCCACCTTGTAGAAGCCGAGCTTGTGGTCGTCATAGGGGCCGATCCATTCGGCGGCATCGATGGTGCCTTTTTCCAGCGCCGGGTAGATATCCCCGCCAGCGATCTGCTGCGGCACGCCGCCCAGCTTTTCAATGACTTTGCCAGCCAGACCGGCAATGCGCATTTTCACGCCCTTGAGGTCATCGACGGTGTTGATTTCGCGGCGGAACCAGCCGCCCATCTGCGCGCCGGTATTGCCAGCCACCATGCCGTAGAGATTGTGCTTGGCGTAGAATTCGTTGAGCAGCGTATTGCCATTGCCCTGATAGAACCAGGCATTGGTAAGCCGCGCATTCAGCCCGAAGGGAATGGCGGTGCCAATCGCAAAGGTCGGGTCCTTGCCAACATAGTAATAGGAGCAGGTATGGCACATTTCCACCGTGCCCGCGCCAACCGCGTCGGCAGCCTGCAAGCCGGGCACCACTTCGCCCGCCGCAAACACCTGGATGGTAAAATTGCCATCGGTTGCTGCCGCCACGCGCGCTGCGATATCCTCAGCGCCGCCATAAATCGTGTCCAGCGATTTGGGGAAGGACGAGGTCAGGCGCCAATTGATTTTCGGTGCCTGCTGGGCAATGGCGGGTGCCGCCAAGGCAATAGCGCCGAGCGAGCCGGCCCCTGCGACACCGGCCTTCTTCAAAAATCCACGACGATCCATAGAGTCCTCCCGATTGAATGCTGATTCCCCTTACCATTCCCCTCCAGGAAGGCAATTCGAAGGTAATCATGTTGCCAGGGCGGTGGCAAGCGGGCAGCCTTATCAGTTTAGGCTAAAGTTGAATACAGATGAGGCCTATCGTTGACTTGGACAGCAAACGGCGCAAAACAGATGCTCAGAACCGCTATTCTGGAGCCTTTGATGACCAAGCCGCTTGTCGCCATTCCCGCCGATTTCCGTGCCATTGAAGGGTCCAATTGGCATTGCGTGCTGGACCAATATGTGAAGGCGACGCTGACCGTGGCCGGGGCCATGCCGGTTATTATTCCCGCTCTGGAAACCGGCGCGGATATCGAGGCGGTGCTGGACCGGGTAGATGGCGTGGTGATTTCCGGTTCGCCCAGCAATGTCCATCCCTCGCTCTATGGCCGCGACGCCAGGGATAGCGACGGCCCGTTCGATCACGCCCGTGACGCGACCTCGCTGCCGCTGATCCGCCGCGCCATTGAGCGTGGGATTCCGCTGCTGGCGATCTGCCGGGGTATCCAAGAGTTGAACGTGGCGCTGGGCGGCACACTGGCCTCGGAAATTCAGGATCAGCCCGGCACCTGGGATCATCGCAAGCCGCCGACCGATGACCGTGACCTCGCCTATTCCATCCGCCAACCGGTGGAGGTGCGCGAAGGCTCCTGCATCGCCCGCTATCTCGGCACAACAGGGACGATCCAGATCAATTCCCTGCACCGCCAGGCGATTTCCGATCTCGCCCCTCGGCTCCAGGCCGAAGCGCTGGCCGATGACGGCACAATCGAGGCCGTCTCTGTTATCGATGCCAAGGGCTTTGCTGTCGGCGTGCAATGGCACCCGGAATATTGGGCGGAAACGGATGCCCCGTCCCGCGCGCTGTTTGAAGCATTCGGGGCGGCGGCAAGGGAGTATGCGGCAGTGAAATCCAAGGTCGCTTAATAGTGGCGACACCACTTCAAACGTGAATACGGTGCGTTTCGCTTGGCTTCGCCCCCCTCATCCCCCTGCCGGGACCTTCTCCCCGATGGGGAGAAGAGACTGCAATCAAAACCTGATTTTCTTCCTATCTCCGCTCCCTGCTTACAGCGCTTACCGCTTCACGGGTGTTTCCGGCACCGGTGTCTTGACCGCACCGTTTTCAAACCAGCCGATCAGGTTATCCGCCACCAGATCGGCCATGGCATTGCGGGTTGGCACCGAGGCGGAGGCGACGTGCGGCAGCAGCGACACATTGGGCAGGTCGAGAAATTCCGCCGGTACTTTCGGTTCCGCGTAGAACACATCCATCCCAGCGGCAGCAATCGTGCCGTCCTTCAAGGCTGAGATCAGAGCCGGTTCATCGACGCTCCAGCCACGCCCGACGCTGATGAAAACGCCGTTCGGCCCCAGCGCCTTCAGCACGTCGGCATTGATCGCCTTATGGGTCTCAGGCGTTTTCGGCACGATGCAAATCAGCGTATCGACGGCTGCGGCCAAATCCGTCAGCGAGGCATGGTAATCATAGGGAACGCCGGGCTTGGGGCTGCGGGTATGGTAGCTGATCTTCACCTTGAAGGGTTGTAACCGGCTGGCGATTTCACCACCGATCCGCCCCAATCCGTAAAGCCCGACATGGCGGCCCCGCAGCGACAGCGGCGACAGCGGGAACGGTCCCTCATTCTGCCAGCGCCCGGCCCGCAGATAGCTTTCCGCCTGATGGAACTGCCTGATCGTGTTGAGCAGCAGCGCAATCGTCGTATCGGCCACTTCATCATCCAGCACGTCAGGCGTGTTGGTAACGATAACATTTTTAGACGCAGCTTTTGCCACATCCACCCCGTCATAGCCGACGCCGAAATTGGCAATGATTTCCAGCTTCGGCAGGCTGTCGATCAAGGCGCCCGGCACGGCACCGGCAATGGCAATGCCCCGCACGCGGGCGGCGTCAGCATCGCTTAACGCAACCGGCTGTCCGGGCGGGGTCTGCACCAGTTCGAAGCCAGGCTGCAAACGTTCCAGCACGCGCGGATGAATTTTTCCGGGAATGAGAATTACGGGCTTATCGGTCATAGGATCAAATCTCTATTCGTCTCGATGTTTAACGGGGCCAGTCGATTGGCGGATACGCATTTCAGGCTTGATCAGGTGAATACCATCAGGCTCATGACTGCCCGCCAGCTTATCCAGAAGCGCGCGCGCCGCAAGCCTGCCCACTTCCGCCTGTCCGTTTGACACAGTGGTCAGTGCCGGCGTGGCAATAGAGGCTTCCTCCAGGTCGTCGTAGCCGGTGACGGATATATCGCGGCCCGGCACCAGCCCGGCACGCGATATGCCATTCATCAATCCGATAGCGACCAGATCGTTCCAGCACACCGCCGCCGTCGGCTTTTGTGGCAGCGACAGAAAATTCACCGCCGCCTCGAAACCACCCTGTTTGGTGCGCGGTCCGGGAAGGCGCAGATTGGGATCGACGGCAATGCCCGCCTTGCGCAAGGCGTTGACATAGCCCTGATAGCGGTCGCGCCCCGTCGAGGTTTGATCGGTGCCGCCAACCATGGCGATGACGCGGTGGCCAAGGCCGATCAGGTGGTTGGTGGCCAGCGAAATGCCGTAGCTGTCATCGCCGCGATAGGTCGGAAGGGCCAGCCCGTCCATGGAACGGGCTATCAGGATGGCGGGCATGCCGTTGTCTTCGGCCAGCATCACATCCTCCGGCGGTGAGCCGATGGCAGGCGACATGATCACCCCGTCACCGCCCAGTTGCAGCAGTGTTTCAATGAAGGTCCGCTGCTTTTCCACCGAATCGTAATGGTTGGACAGAATGAACGTCTGGCGGCTGCGGTCCAGCTCGCTTTCAATGGCTTTCAGAATTTCGCCGTAAAACGGGTTCATGATGTCATGAACGACAACACCGATAATGCCGGAGCGCGAGGTACGCAGGCTGGCGGCGCGACGGTTATAGATATAGCCAAGCAGCCGTGCCTGGTCCTTGATCTTTTCGCGCGTATCTGCCGCCACCAGCGGACTATCGCGCAAAGCGAGCGATACCGTGGCGGTAGACAGGCCGAGACTTTCGGCAATGGTCGATAGTTTGATCTTTTGCGCCACGGCTCCCCCCCTCTGCCGGACGTGAACAGGCCGGCTTCAACGCATTTAAACAGTTTAATTAAAACGTTGAACGCGCCATGGCAAGGGCAGATGCACGGGCTCCTTCGATCAGTCAGCCAGGGGTTCATCGACCAGGTCGGGCCGTTGTGCGTCGGCAGGCGCCAGTAGATTGGCATCGATGGCGGCAAGCAGTTTCATCAACACTTTCACCTGCTTGCTGCTAAAGCCACGGGTAGCATGGCGCTCCACCGCAACATTGGCATCGGCGATCTTTTCCACCGTGGCCCGCCCCATTTCTGTTAGGAACACTTTCGTCTGGCGGCCATCGGCATCCGAGCCGCGCCGTTCGACAAAGCCCTGCGCCTCCATGCGCCCGATGGTGCGGGTCATGGTCGGCGCCTTGACGCCCAAGCGCTGCGCCAGAAGGCCGGGCGTCAACCCTTCCTCCTCAGCCAGCAGCAGCACCACGCCCTCCTGCCCGGAATAGAGCCCGCTGCCGGTCAAAAGCCGCGTCTGCACCGTGCGAAAACTGCGTGACGCCTGGGTGATTGCCATGCCCAACTCGCCACTCAAGCCAAGTTTCGCCTGTTTCACCTCGTCTTTGGACTTGCCGGATTTCTTCTTTTTCTCGGTCTTATCTTTTTTAGCCATGCTACCCCCGCGGTCGAAAGAAAGTGCTGTTGTCACAGGCGCTCATGTCACGCATATGATGCATAGACAAAAACAGGCCAGTAAACCAGATGTCCCATCCAGAACCACATTTCGAGCGCAACGATCCGGCCCTTACGCCCGCCGACAGGGCAGGTTGGATTGCTGTTCTGCCGCTCGGCGCCCATGAACAGCATGGACCGCATCTGCCTTTCGAGACCGACACGATCATCGCACAAGGGGTCGTGGACCGGCTGATCCTAGCACTGCCCGACACCCTGCCCGTCACCTTTCTGCCCGTCGAGCCGGTCGGCTATTCCGTCGAGCATATGGATGTATTCGGTACGCGCACGCTTACCTTTAACGAGGCCGTGGAGCGCTGGCTCAGCATCGCCGAAACCCTGAGCGGCCAAGGCATTCGTAAGCTGATGATGCTCAACGCCCATGGCGGCAATTCGCCCTTGATGACCGTGGTCGCCACCGAAGCGCGCATCCGTTTTTCGATGCTGGCTGTGGCCACCAGCTGGACGCGCTTCGGCCAGCCGGAAGGCCTGATCCGGCCTGAAGACAAGGCCATCGACATTCATGGTGGCGACATCGAAACTTCGGTCATGCTCGCATTGCGTCCAGACCTGGTCGCTATGGACAAGGCTCAGAATTTCTCGTCACGGCAAAGCGAGTTTGCCGCCCGTTTCACCCATTTGCGCGCCTATGGCCCGCATGCCTTCGGCTGGAAAATGGCGGACCTCAATCCGCTAGGCGTCGCCGGAAATGCCAGTGCGGCAACGGCAGAAAAAGGCGAAAACCTGCTTTCCCATGCCGTTCACGGACTTGTGGAGCTCCTGTGGGATATCCATGACTTTGATATCGAGAAAGCCTTTGAACTGCCACCCCACTCGTCCTATATGGGGTAATATAGTTACAGGGCGGCGCGATGCTGCCTTCCAATCATCGAGGTTCCCATGAGTGAAGCAGCCGTAAAACCCACACCCGTTACCGTGCTGACCGGCTATCTCGGCGCAGGCAAGACCACGCTTCTCAACCGGATTCTGTCGGAAAACCACGGCAAGAAATACGCTGTCATCGTCAATGAATTCGGCGAAATCGGCATCGACAATGATTTGATCGTCGAATCCGACGAAGAAATCTATGAGATGAACAATGGCTGCGTCTGCTGCACGGTGCGCGGCGATCTGATCCGGGTCGTCGAAGGACTGATGCGCAGGCCTGACCGTTTCGACGGTATCATTGTCGAAACCACCGGCCTTGCCGATCCGGTGCCTGTCGCCCAGACCTTCTTCATGGATGACGATGTGCGCGCCAAGACCGAGCTGGATGCCGTCGTTGCCCTTGTGGATGCCAAGCACCTGCCGCTGCGCCTCAAAGACAGCCGCGAAGCCGAAGACCAGATCGCCTTTGCCGATGTCGTTGTTATTAACAAGGCCGATCTCGTCACCCATGAGGAATTGCACCGGATCGAGGATATCGTCCGCGCCATCAATCCCTCGGCCCGGATCTACACCACCACCCGCTCTGGCGTAGACCTCTCGAAAGTGCTGAACCAGGGCGCCTTCAACCTGGAACGGGCGCTGGAAAATGATCCGCACTTTCTGAGCCATGAGGACGACCATGTCTGCGGCCCTGATTGCGACCATGACCATGGACACGATCATCATCATCACGACCACGGGCATGACCACCACGACCATGATCATGGGCATGACCATGGTCATGGACATCACCACCATGACCACGGTCCCTCGCCTATTCATGATGTGACCGTCACTTCGATATCGCTACGCGGTGGCGAAATGAACCCGGATCGCTTCTTCCCCTGGATTCAGAAGGTCACGCAGACCGATGGTCCGAACATCCTGCGCCTGAAGGGCATTATCGCCTTCAAGGGCGATGCCGAGCGCTATGTGGTGCAGGGTGTTCACATGATTATCGAGGGCGACCACCAGCGTCCCTGGAAAGATGGCGAAAAGCATGAAAGCCGCCTGGTGTTCATCGGCCGGGAACTGGACCGAGAAAAGCTGGAAAACAGCTTCAAGGCCTGCGAGGCTGCAGCATGAAGCTTATCCCTTCCCTGCTGCCAAACCCTGACAACCATACCGGAAAGACTGCCTGATGCCGACTGTTGCCCCGCTCGATCTGGAAGGCCACGTACTAACCGCGGCCTTCCTTGGAGACATTCCGGTTTTCGTCACAGCGGCTGGCGCCGTTCACCGTCTGGATGGCGGCGAGCAGGTCACCGAAACCGGGTCGGGCCTGCTGACCGCCATCAAGGACGACCATAACCAGACGCTTTTGACCGGCGGCGAGGACGGCAAAGTGCTGCGCATCGCTCATGATGGCACGGTCACAGAGCTGGCGCACGCGCCGCGCAAGTGGATTTCCGTGATTGCAGCCGGGCCGCAAGGCGCGGTTGCCTATGGTTATGGCAAATCCGCCTTTGTGCGCTTGGCAAGCGGTGTGGTGCACACCTATGAGGAGGAGCGCTCCGTCGAGGGTATGGCCTTTGCGCCCAAGGGCTTGCGCATCGCCATTTCCCGCTACAATGGCGTGACGTTGCGCTTTGCGGCAGCCGAGGGCAAGCCAGTCGATCTGGAATGGAAGGGCGCCCATACTGGCGTCAGTTTTTCGCCCGACAACCGTTTCGTCGTCACCACCATGCAGGAAAATGCCCTGCATGGCTGGAAGCTGGATGGTGCTGGCAGTGATACCCGCCATATGCGCATGACCGGCTATCCCGCCAAGGTGAAGTCGATCTCCTGGTCGGCCAAGGGCAAATGGCTCGCCTCTTCCGGCGCCCCCGCTGCGATCGTCTGGCCCTTTTCCTCCAAGGACGGCCCGATGGGCAAGGCCCCGCAAGAGCTGGGCACACGCGCCAATATCATGGTCACCCAGGTCGCCTTCCATCCCGCAGAAGATGTGCTGGCCATCGGCTATATTGACGGCATGGTGCTGGCGGTGCGCCTGGCCGACAGCAAGGAGGCGCTGCTGCGCCGCCCAGGCAAGGGCGCCATTACCAGCCTGGGTTGGAGCGCCAGCGGCAAGTTGCTGGCCTTCGGGTCTGAAGCTGGCGATTGTGGCGTGATAGATATCTCCGGCTGATCCGAAGTAGAAAGACAATCAATCCGAGAAAACCAGGGAATTTTCCCTGGTTTTTTATTGTCGAAATGAATTTATTTAGAATTTTAATGAAGCCATAACCAAGCATAAACTAAAAAAACATACCTTTTGAAATGCTATTGAAAAATAAGAACTGTGTTCAACTTTAGGCCATAACCTCGTCACATCCCTCGGCGTCCTCGTCCGTGTGATCTGCTCCTCACCGACACCAATTTCTGCGGACGATACCTATGAAACTCAGCATATCCTCTACAGTGATTATTTCCGGCGTCATTCTCGCCGTGGGCGTCGTCGTCACACTTGCAACGGCTATGCAGACCCTACAGAGGCTAAAGGTGAATGGACCGATCTACCAGCAGATCGTCGACAGCAAGGATCTGATCGCCGATATTCTACCGCCGCCACTTTATGTGGTTGAAGCGTATTCCCTGAGCAATGAGGCAGCACTGCACACCGAAGTCGCTGCCACCAATATCGATCGCCTGAAATTGCTGAAAAGCCAGTATCAGGAGCGTCGGGACTATTGGAAAGGTACGACACTACCCGATACGTTGCGCAGCAAATTGCAGCAGGACGTTCTGGTCAAGGGCGATGCATTCTGGGCGCAGATGGATCAGTCCGTCGTTCCGGCCCTGACCGGCCAAAACCCGCTTGAACTGAAAACAGCCCTCACCGAATTGAAAACGCGCTTCCATGTCCATGAAGCCGCCGTCAACGAACTTGTCGATATGGGCAATGTGTATGGCAAGAGCCGCGAAACCGAAGCTGCCGCCGAGACCGCATCGCGCGAAACCATCAGCTATGCGCTGGGGGGTACGCTGATCGCGCTTAGCCTTGCCTCCATTCTCATCGTTCAACGCCGCGCCCTGTCGCCGCTGCGCCATATGACCACGGCGATGACCGCCATGGCCCATGGCGATCTCGATACGCCTCCTCCCTATGCGACCCGCACCGATGAAATCGGCGAAATCGCCCATGCGCTGTCGATCTTTCGCGATGCCGGCCTGGAAAAGCGCCGCCTGGAGCAGGAGGCCGATGCCAGCCGCGCCAGCACGGAAGAGCAGCGCCGGCAGCGTGAGGCCGAGCGGGCCGCCGAGGCGCAAGCCCTGCGCCGCGTGGTCGAAGAACTTGGCGACGGTCTGCACCGGTTGGCCGAGTGTAACATGCGCACCACGCTAGACACGCCGTTCGATGCCCGTTTCGACACTCTTCGCAGCGATTTCAACGACTCCATCCTGACGCTTCAGACCACTCTAAAGCAGGTTCTCGATGAGACCGGTTCTCTGCAAACCAATAGCCGCGAGATGCGGGACGCCGCCGACAGCCTGGCCAAGCGCACCGAGCAACAGGCCGCCGCCCTTGAAGAAACCGCAGCAGCGCTCGAAGAGGTTGCCTCGACCGTGAAGGCCTCCACCACAAGAACCCGCGAAACCCGCAGCCTGGTGAGAGATGCCCGTGACTGCACGACGGCCTCCAATGAGGTGGTCAACAATGCCATTACTGCCATGCAGCGGATTGAGAGTGTCTCCGGTGAAATCGGCACAATCATCGGCGTGATCGATGAGATCGCCTTCCAGACCAACCTTCTGGCGCTGAATGCCGGTGTGGAAGCGGCCCGCGCTGGGGAAGCCGGCAAGGGCTTTGCCGTGGTGGCCCAGGAAGTGCGCGAACTTGCCCAACGCTCGGCAGGTGCCGCCAAGCAGATCAAAACGCTGGTGGATCGTTCCAGCACGGAAGTGGCAAGCGGCGTGAAACTGGTAGGAACCGCTGGCGATGCCCTGACCCAGATCGGCGGCTTTGTCACCAAAATCGATGATAATATCGATGCCATCACCAAGGCCGCAGAAGAACAGGCTATCGGCCTTCAGCAGATCAGCAGTTCGGTCAACAGTCTCGACCAGATGACCCAGCAGAATGCTGCCATGGTCGAAGAAACCAATGCCATCAGCCAGACGCTGGCCGACGGCGCCATCTCGCTGGCAGCCCTCGTCAATCGCTTCCAACTGCCGGCAACCCCCATGGCCCGGGCGGCGTGAGACGAACGGCGATCGAAAGATCGTCTTTCCTGCAAGCCAGTCTTCGACCTTTACCCAAATCAAGCGCTCAGAAACAAAAATGGCGGCCACTTTAGCCGCCATTTTCCTATGTATCTCGATGAGGTTTAGAAGCGGTACGTCACACCGGCGCCGATCAGCCATGGATCGAGCTTGGCAGTGCCCTTGACCTTGGAGCCACCAACGGTCGCTTCGAAATCCGGACGCAGATAGTATTTCTTGACGTCGAAGTTGACGCCCCACTTGTCGTTGATCATGTAGTCGAAACCGACCTGCACGGCAGCACCAAAGGTATTCTTGACATCGAGCTTGGTGGCGGAACCGGTCGCCGACTGATTGTAGAACATCGTATAGTTGACGCCCGCGCCAACATAGGGCTGGAACTTGCCGAAGTCCGTGAAGTGATATTGCAGCGTTACCGTTGGCGGCAGGATCCAGACCTTGCCGAGCTTGCCCAGGCTACCGATTGAGCCCCCGGCATTGACGTTCGCTGACGTCGTGCCGAGAATGAGTTCGGCAGCGATGTTGCGATTGAAGAAATAGCTGAAATCGACTTCCGGCGTGACGCTGTTGCTGTAGGACAGATCGGAACCACCAATGCCATCCACCGAGCCGCCATCATTGGGTACCACGGCCAGCGCACGGGCGCGGACCTGCCAGGGGCTGTAGGGCGTCAGCAGCGATTCGGCTTGCGGAGCGCTTGCCGCCGGTGTCAGATCCGCCGCAGAGGCCAGAGGCGTCGCCAAAGACAGCGATGCGAAAGCAAGGGGCGCAAGCGCTATCAAGCCAAGGGTGCGGTTCGTTGACATGTCATCTCTCCTTTATCGATTGATCAGCAGGTCCCCCTGCTGCATTGCAACCGATTATCGGTGACCGGACACCACCGTCCTTGAGACAAATCAAGAAAAGACAACCTTACGACAGGCCGCCAGTATTCAAGGATGAAGTGTGGCTTCCATGCATCATCTTTTTGATTTCTATCAATTTTTCTTCGAACAAGACCACCCTCCAACCAGACCTCAAAGAGGTGGCCCACATGCTCGTGTCAAACGGCAAAGGAAGGGTTATTTTTCATCGCCGCTACCTATCACCCACTTGTGAGTACCCGGGCGGCGATTGGAGCGAGACAAGTCCTATTCCGTCACGGAACTGTTAAAAACGCTTCCTATCGTCTTGCCACTCCGCCCATGTCAGCTTCCCCACCGCGGATCCTCGTAAAGGATATGGTCATGCCTCTTCATCCTCGGCAGCGAAACATGTGTGCCGGTTCAATTCTCATGTCTGCGTCTCTCTGTCTCATCCCCACCGCCCCGGCGGCGGCTGAGGTCAATACGGCAACGCCGATCAAGCATCTGGTGGTGATCTTCCAGGAAAACGTCGCCTTCGACCATTATTTCGCGACCTATCCGAAAGCTGCCAATGTCGAGGGTGAGCCCGCCTTTACCGCCGCGCCGCAGACGCCTGCGGATATCGATACGCTGGCCCATGCCGGCCTGCTGGAGGACAATCCCAACAAGACCAATCCGGGCAATGGCCCCGATGCCACCGCCCCATTCCGTCTCGATCGCACCCAGGCGGCCACCAATTCGCAGAACCATGGCTATACCGCCGAACAGGCCGCCTATGACAATTTCGCCATGGACCTGTTTCCCGCCAATACCGGGCGCGGCACCAAGGGCGCAGCCGGTGCCTTTGGCACCAAAGGCCAGGTCATGGGCTATTATGACGGCAATACCGTTACGGCGCTGTGGAACTACGCTCAGAATTTTGCCCTGAACGACCGATCTTTCTCCACCAATTTCGGCCCCTCGACCCCCGGCGCCATCAACCTCGTGTCCGGCCAGACCAATGGCGTGACCCTGCCGCCCGGCTACACGCTGGAAAAGGATGGCACCTATGCCAAGGGCGAAGTCGTGCCTGATGGCAATGGCGGCTGGACGATGATTTCCGATCTCGACCCCACCGGCGATGTTTGCTCGAAAGGCCAGACAGCCCTGATGACCGGCCGCAATATCGGCGACCTCCTGAACGACAAGGGCCTGACCTGGGGCTTTTTCGAGGGCGGCTTCGATCTGACGCTCAACAATCCCAATGGCACGACCGGTTGCAAGCGCACAACGACATCGGCAATCACCAAGGTCGATGAAGTCGATTACATTCCCCATCACCAACCCTTCCAATACTATCCCTCGACCGCCAATCCCCAGCATATCCGCCCGAGTTCGGTCGCCGCCATCGGCACCAGCCAGGACGGCGGCGCCAACCACCAGTATGACATCAATGATTTCTATGCGGTTCTGAGCAACGGCACTCTGCCCGCCGTCAATTTCCTGAAGGCGCCTGCCTATCAGGACGGCCATGCCGGTTATTCCGATCCGCTTGATGAGCAGGAATTCGTTGCCAATGTCGTCAACAAACTCCAGCAATCGCCAGAGTGGAAGGACACCGCCGTGGTATTGCTTTATGACGATTCCGACGGCTGGTACGACCATGCCCATAACGTCGTCAATCCGTCCAGCATTCCCGTCAAAGGCTATGATGTGCTTGACGGTGCGGCCTGCGGCACCGGAACGCCCTTACCCGGCGTCAATGGCCAGCCAGTCCAGGGCCGTTGCGGCTATGGCACCCGTCAGCCATTGCTGGTGATCTCGCCTTATGCCAAGCAAAACTATGTCGACCATACCCTGACCGACCAGACCTCGGTCATGCGGTTTATCGAGGATAACTGGATGGCGGGGCAAAGGCTGGGCGGCGGCTCCTTCGATGCCATTGCAGGCTCCCTGAACGGCATGTTCGATTGGTCCCATGCCCGCAGCGATACGCTGATCCTCGATCCGAAGACTGGCCTGAAAAGCTAAGCGGAGACACCGAGAGCGGTTGTTCATGGCAGTGTTTAACGAAAAATCCCGCCTGCCGCTGCTGGCGCTGGCCCTTCTGAGCCTTGCCTTCGCGGGCTTAGGCTGGGCGGCCCAGACATTGGCGGAAACCCCGACACAGGCCGAAACCGGCGCACCCGCCCAGCTCAGTGCCGTGGCACAATTGGGCAAGGCGCTGTTTTTCGACCAGAGCCTGTCTGGTAGCGGCAGGATGTCCTGCGCTAGCTGCCATGATCCCGCCCATCATTACGCCCCAGCCAACACACAGGCGGTACAGAGGGGTGGACCCGATCTCAACCTGCCGGGTATCCGCCCCGTGCCAAGCCTTGCCTACAAGATCGCCACGCCTGCCTTCTCTGTGGGCGTGGAAAATGCCGCCGAGGAGGCGCAGGAAGCCTCGCCGATGGCAGAAGCTTCCGGTACGGCGCTTGCCGCGCAAACTGCGGTGATCGCCGGGCCGGTCGCTGGCCAACCTCTCGTCAAAGCCGTGGCCGCCGCCAACAATGCCGTTCCCCAGGGTGGCATGTTCTGGGATGGGCGCGCCGACAGCCTGGAAGACCAGGCACTGGGGCCGCTTTTATCGCCCTTTGAAATGGCCAATAGCGATGCGCAGGCACTCTATGACAAAATTAAAGCCGGATATGGCGCGCAACTGACGGCCTTGTTCGGCAAACAGGTGATGGAGGACCAATCCATGGCCTTGTCGGAAATCGGCTTTGCTCTCGCCCGCTATCAGGTGGAAGACCCGTCCTTCCATTCTTATTCCAGCAAATATGATGCCTATCTGCGCGGACAGGCGCAGCTTACACCGGCTGAGCAGCGTGGGCTCGCCTTGTTCGACGATCCGAAAAAGGGCAATTGCGCCTCCTGCCACCTGGATAAGAGGGGCGGCGACGGACAGATGCCGGCATTTACCGATTACGAATTCGAGGCGCTCGGGGTGCCGCGCAATTCTGATATTCCCGCCAATTCCGACAGGCTCTATTTCGATCTCGGCATTTGCGGGCCGATGCGCCATGACGAATTTTCCGCCCAGCCGCAAAATTGCGGGTTGTTCAAGACCCCTACCCTGCGCAATGTCGCCGAGCGCGGCGTCTATTTCCACAATGGCGTTTATCGCACGCTGGAGGAAGCCACGCGCTTTTATGTGGCCCGTGACACTGATCCGGCCAGCATCTATCCGAAAAAATCGGATGGCAGCATCGACAAGTTCAACGACATGCCAGACGCCTATCGCGGCAATATCGATGTGATCGATGCGCCCATGGACAGAAAGCCCGGCCAACCGCCCGCATTGAACGAGACGGAAATCAGGGATGTCGTGGCTTTTTTGAAAACACTGACCGATGGGTGGGGTGCGCAGCAACGCTAGGCCGCCGCTCTGCATTGCTGCGCACCATCCTCGATCTCACAGTCTATCCAATAATCGCCGCTGGCCGGCTGCAAATGGCAATTTCTGTGCTTCCGGTGCTCACGTACTTTGAGTACGCTCCGTTCCGGTTCTCGAAATCACCATTTTCGCCAGGCCAGCAGCAATTCTTGAACAGACTGGGACCGAGGACGTATTTCAAAAACTGCTTATGCCGCCTTGCGACGGGCCGGTGCGGTCAGCTTGCGGCCAGAAGCCGAGATCATGCCGACAGCGCCGTCCAGCCAGCCGTGGATCAGTTCCAGCGCCAGGAAACGGTCGCGAGCAAACGGTCCCGGCATGACAAGATGCATGGTTTTCGCGGCAAAAAAGCCGAAGCGCTCGTAATAAGCGGCATCGCCGACCAGAAGCACGGCACCGTGACCACGGCCCTTGGCTTCCATCAGGGCAGCGCGCATCAGCTGTGAGCCAACGCCCTTGCCTTCATGCGCGGCATCGACGGCCAGCGGTCCGAGCAGCAGCGCGTCGATAACCTGGCCTTCAGCGTTGACGCCAGCCTCAATATTCCACAGGCGCACAGTGCCGATCACATGGCCCTTGCGGTCACGCGCCACCAGCGCCAGCCCTTCAGCGGGCACACGGCCACGGCGGATCTTTTCAGACGACTTCGTGCGGCGGTCCGGCCCCATGGCGCGGTCCAGCAAGGCCTCGCGCGCCACGACATCGGCGGGAGTTTCAGCATCGATCTTGAAGGCAGGCTGCGCAAAAAAAGCGCGCACGGTGTTGATAACAGCGGTCATGGCGACCTCCTGTGCAAAAGAGCGTTCAAATGGTGAGAGAGCAATCCTGCCGGGGAAAATTAGCCCGGCAGGAGCACGATCAGATCACATAGGCTTTCAGCGGTTCGAAACCGTTGAACGCCACCGCCGAATAGGTGGTGGTATAGGCACCGGTGCCTTCGATCAGCACGTCATCGCCGATGGTCAGCGACAGCGGCAGCGGATACATGTTCTTTTCATACATGACATCGGCGCTGTCGCAGGTCGGACCAGCCAACACGCAAGGCTCCATTTCGTCGCCGTCATGGGCCGTGCGGATCGGGTAACGGATCGCCTCGTCCATGGTTTCCGCCAGACCGCCGAACTTGCCGATATCAAGGAACACCCAGCGATGGGCGTCATTGTCGGACTTCTTCGAGATCAGCACCACTTCCGCCTTGATCACACCGGCATTGCCAACCATGCCGCGACCAGGCTCAATGATGGTCTGCGGAATGTTGTTGCCGAAATGCTTCTTCAGCGATGCGTTGATGGCCTGGCCATAGGCTTCGGCAGAGGGAATGTCGCGCAGGTACTTGGTCGGAAAACCACCGCCCATGTTGACCATTTGCAGGTAGATGCCCTGCTTGGCCAGCTGTGCGAACACCCGCTTGGCATCGCCCAGTGCTGCATCCCAGGCATCGACCTTGGTCATCTGCGAGCCGACATGGAAGGACACGCCGAAGCTTTCCAGACCATGCTGGTGGGCATAGACCAGAACATCGACGGCCATCTGCGGCACGCAGCCGAACTTGCGCGACAAAGGCCATTCGGCACCCTCACCATCGGTGAGGACGCGGCAGAACACACGGGCGCCAGGGGCGGCACGGGCAATCTTTTCGACTTCCTCATGGCTATCGACGGCAAACAGGTTGATGCCGAGCGCATGCGCCTTGGCAATATCCCGTTCCTTCTTGATGGTGTTGCCAAACGAAATCCGCTGGGCGGTCGCACCGGCAGCAAGCGCCATTTCGATTTCGGCCACGGAGGCGCAATCGAAGTTGGAGCCGAGCGATGCGAGCAGCGACAGGATTGCCGGCTCCGGGTTTGCCTTGACGGCATAGTAGATGGCGCTGTCTGGCAGGGCGTGGCGGAATGCGCCATAATTATCGCGCACGACATCAAGATCCACGACGAGGCAAGGGCCTTCTGGACGCTGGGTGTTGATGAAGTCGAGGATGCGGGCGGTGGTCATGGCGATCCCTTCCATAGTAAAAAGGTTACCGGAACCCAAAAAGTTCCGGATGGACAAAGTGCGCCGAGACCTCGCTCGAAACCAGTCGGTGGAGACACTGGTACCGTACGAACGCTCTAACGCGGGCGATGGATCAACGCCCTCTTGCCTGAGAGCATTAATCCGCTTTGTCTGCCATGGATTGGTTGGGGAACCCGACCGCACTTCCGGCAATGATGGTGTGCCTCTTCAGTGACCCCGGCTGATGGAAAGCCGGCAGAGACTAGAAAGGCCCGCACCGTCGTTGCTTCAAGGTGTCCTCGCATTTCCCGGTTGGCCGGGATAACGACTGGAGGGGTTAATTCCAGGTACCTTACCGATTTCCTCACCACATCGAGGATCGGCGGACACCCACAGGCACGTGCGACTTTGGGCAAGACGGAGATAAGAAAACTCGCCGTCATAATCAAGCGGTTTTTGCAAGCCCGCTTCATTTTTTTATGTGTTTTATTATTGAACGAAGTGAGACTATTGTTCACCACCCATCCAAACAACCCGAAGAGGCCCTCTTGGACACCCTGACCCGCATCCGCGCCTTCATCGATGTCGTTGAAGCGGAAGGCTTTTCTGCCGCCGCCCGCAAGACCGGGCGCTCCAAGGCGCTGCTGTCAAAATATGTCCGCGAGCTGGAGGACGAGTTGGGGGCGCTGCTTCTCAATCGCACCACACGGCAGTTTTCGATGACCGAGGCGGGTCACACCTATTATCGCAGCGCCGCCGACATCCTGAAAGAGATCGACAATCTGGCCGATCTGGTGCGCGAGAACAATGTCGGCATCAGCGGCAAGATTCGCATCACCGTGCCGCGCAGCTTCACCGATGCCGAAGTCGGTCAATCGCTGATCGATTTTGCCCTGCAACATCCCGATCTTTCCATCGAGATCGTTGCCGAAGACCGGTTCGTTGACCTGATCGAGGAAGGCTTCGATTTAGCCATCCGCGTCACCAAACTGGAAGATTCGGGGATGATTGCCCGCAAGCTGGCGGATTTCAGAAGTTATGCCTGCGCCAGCCCGGTTTTTCTGGAGAAATATGGTCCCCTCACCCATCCGCAGGATCTGTCCAAGGTGCCGGTGCTGATCGACACCAATACCCGCGGACACAACAGCCTGCGCCTGCGCCAGCCGGATGGCGAGGCCTTTACCGTGAATATTTCCGGGCCGCTGGAGGTCAATAGCCCCCAGACCACGTTGCGCGGCGCGCTATCGGGCCTCGGCATCGCCCTCTTGCCGGATTTTGTCGCCCGCAGACATATCGAAAGCGGCGCACTGATTTCGATATTTGAGGATTACATGCCCTCCGGCAGCGGGATCTATGCGGTCTACCCGCATCGCCGCTACCTGCCCGCCAAGGTCCGCGCCTTGGTGGACTTCATGCACAATTGGTTCAAGCGCAATGGCACATGCCAGCCCAAGCAAGGAACGCCACCTTCGGAGTGACGACAGGCCGGGCGCCCGTTTCATCTCAGAATGCCCTCTTCACTTTTCCAAGGCAAAAGTCGGCGGCCCTATTTCCGTCCTATTGCTTGGCCACCACAGACCGTGAATATAAATGCGATGCGTCCATGCGACGCCGACAACACAGCGCGTCCTCTATGTTTCCAATGGCTCGCTGTCGCATTCAATATATGCAGCGGTTAGGGCGCAGATGAACATAGCTAGACCTCTTCTTCTCGCCGGTTTTCTTGTTGCAGGCTTTGTGGGCCTGTCGGCGCCCGCGGCTTTTGCCCATCCGCATGTCTTCGTTCAGGCCCGGCTGGAAGTGGTGGCGGGAGCGGACAATACCATCAAGGAATTGCGCAATACCTGGCGATTCGACGAGGTGTTTTCTTCCAGCGTCATGCTGGATTTCGACAAGAACGGCGACCTGAAGCTCGACCATAGCGAGTTGCAGGATATCGCCAATACGATCAGAAGCTCGCTTGGCGACTATGGTTATTTCACCTTCATCAGTGCCAGCGGCGCAACCGTCAACGTCGCCAAGCCGCAGGTGTTCAACGCCGATTATAAAGACAATCAATTGCTGGTGTTCTTTATCGTCAAGCCGGAAAAGCCCATTCCGATCAAGGGCAATCTCAGCTTCGGCGTTCACGATCCGACCCTCTATACCGCCATCGACTTCAAAAAGGATGGCGACATCGTAGAGACCGGCGACGCGCTTAAGAAATGCAAGCGCACCGTGGTCCGGCCCAATCCCGATGACGTGATCAAGCAGAACCAGGCCAGTCTGACCGAAGCCTTTTTCAACGATCCGACCGGCACCGACATGGGCAAGCTGTTTGCAACGAGGCTCGACCTGGCATGTTGACGCCGACGCAATATCGACGGGCTTCAAGCACACCCCTTCTCGTAGCGGTCGCTCTTGCCGCGACACTCACCGCTACACTGGCCCATGCGGGTTCGCCGCTTGGCATCGGCACCGCCGAACCGTCCTTTCAGATGGACGGACCGCTGGCGGGTGTGATGTTGTGGATCAACACCCATCAACAGGCTTTCTACCGGGCGCTGACCGAGGCGTTGCGCGGTATGCGCGACGATCCGCACCAGCTCTGGGTATTAATCGGCCTGTCCTTCGCTTACGGGGTGTTTCATGCCGCAGGCCCCGGCCACGGCAAGGCGGTGATCTCGTCCTATATGGTCGCCAATGAGCTGGAGCTGAAGCGCGGCATCGCCATTTCCATCGCCTCTTCGATTTTGCAGGCCATCGTCGCCATCGTCACGGTGGGTGTGATGTTTCTCGCCCTGCGCGGCAGCGGCATCACACTGACGCGGGCAACCGACGCCATGGAAGCCGCCAGTTTCGCGCTGGTGGTCGCCTTTGGCGTCTGGCTGCTGGTGCGCAAGCTGGGCGAGGTTTTCCGACATCGCCAGCCTGTGCAGGTCCTTGCATTTTCCGGCCGGCGTTCGGGAGAGATCCCATCGGGCGGCGTCACGGCTAGCCTGTTCAATGCGCCACAACCAGCGAATACAAAATCCGCATCGTCTTCAGGAACTGGCCTGCGGTTCCTGGCCGATGTAGCCGAGAGCGACCGTCATATGCCGCGTGAGGGCGAAATCTGCGTGGATTGCGGCCGCAGCCATCTGCCTTCGCCAGCCATGGTCGGTGCCGAGCATTTCAGCGTCAAGGAAGCCTGGTCGGCCATTGTCGCCGTTGGCCTTCGCCCCTGTTCCGGCGCGCTGCTGGTCATGACCTTCGCTATGCTGAACCAGCTCTATCTCGGCGGCATTCTATCGGTCTTCGCCATGGCGGCGGGAACCGCGATCACCGTTTCGGCACTTGCCATCGCTGCCGTCGGTGCCAAGGGTTTGGCGGTGCGGCTGGCGGGCCAAGGCTCCCATACCGCCTACCGCGTCGGCCTTGCCATCGAGATCGGCGGCGCGCTGTTCATCATCCTGGTCGGAAGCCTGCTGCTGGCCGCCTCCCTGCAAGGCTATCACCTGTCATCCGGGTGACGCCGCTGATAGCGAGCCCTGAGCCAGAAGATCAGGAAAAACGATAGCAGCACCAGAGAGCCGACCGCAGCGGCCAGAAGCGGCGAAAATTGCCCGATCCACAGGACCAGATTGGGCAGGAACACCATGGCCAGTCCGAAGCCCAGAATGATCAGGCCAGCGGCAATCGCCGAATTCTTATCGCGCGGGCTCATGGCGCAGTCCTCAAAGCGGCTCGAATATCCTCAAGCCGCTGTTTCTGATGGCCATCGGCATCGAAATTGTCAGGATCAAGCCAGCCGTCGAACCCGGCTTTAACGAGGGGCCAATCGGTATCAATGATCGAGAACCAGGCCGTATCGCGGTTCTTTCCCTTGGAAATCATATGCTGGCGAAACACGCCCTCGAATGTGAAGCCGTAGCGGCGCGCCGTGATCTTGCTCGGCTCGTTGTCATTATGACATTTCCACTCGTAGCGCCGGTAGCCCAGATCCTCGAACACATGTCTCGCCAGAAGATAATGCGCTTCGCTCGACAGCGGTGAGCGTTTCATTGCCGGGCCGTGCGCGACCGATCCAACCTCGACCACGCCGTTTTTTGGATCGGGCCGCATCAGGCTGGCCATGCCAACAATGGACCCATCGGCCTTAGAGCGGAAAATATGAGTAATCAGGCTGCCGCTGGCATTGGCACCCTCCAGCCAGTCACCGAAGACCTCGACACCGGAAAAGTCGTCATTAGGAAAATAGCGCAGCGCCTGGTTAACGGCATCGCCGCCGCCAAGCCCGGACCACAGGGCCGACAGATGCTGCTCGCGGACAAAGGGCTCGACCAGCACATAGCGGCCCTCGAGCCGCACTGGAGCTGGCGCCGCAACGCGATAGGTCTTCAGATCCTGCATGATGCTCCCCTGTTCGTATCACAGGTCAGGATTATGCCAGCCGTAACGGGAAGGCAACGGCGATTTCCGCCGTTGCTTTTGTTGGGCGTCAGTCTCAGACAGCCGGCGTCTCGACCTTGGCCGCAGCCACCGTCGCCTCAATATGGTCGATCAACCCATCGGCAAGCCCAAGGCGTCCAGCCAGAAGGTCAAGATAGCCGCGCTCGGCGCGGGTATCGGGATCGATGGTCAAACGCGAGGCCGTATAGAGCTCGACCTTCTGCTCCTCGGTGCGGGCAGCAGCCACCAGCGCATCGAGATCGGTCGGGTTGTCCAGTTCTGCACGAATAAAGGCCTCCGCCTCATCGCCGAGTTCCTCGACATGCAGTTTTTCCATGATATTGGCGCGCTCGCCTTCGTCGATATGGCCATCGGCCTTCGCCGCGGCGATCATCGCCTTGATCAGGGTGAGCGCGAAATCATTGCTGAACGAGGTTGCCGGATCAAAGCCGGAATTTTCCGGTGGGGCGGGCAGTTCCGGCAGGGCGCGCAACTCTTCCGGGGCCTTGCCGGACTGGTAATTGCGATAGGCGCGGTAGCCGAGACCGGCTACCAGCGCCAGGCCGCCAACCTTCAGCGCGCCTCCGGCCAGCGACCGTCCGGTCTTGGTGCCGAGCAGCACGGAGACCAGCGCGCCGGTCTTCCAGGGATTGGACTTGGCATAGCTTGCGGCGTCATCACCCCTCTTGCGAACAGAACCGCCGATGCCCGGGATCTGCGATCCCAGAAACTGCGTGAGGAGCTTTTTGGCGTCGATCATTCTCTTCTCCCTAATATTTCAGCTAGAAGAGAGATAGGAACGCCCGCGCCCTTTCCCAAGACGCGGGCGTCAAATTACGACATATGCCGCCGCTTGTAGTTCAGCCTTTCAGCGCGCAGGCCTCAACGGCCAGCTTGGTAATGCCGGCCCAATCGCCCGCAGCGACCAGTTCTTTAGGCGCCACCCAGGAGCCGCCGACGCAGACGACGTTTGGCAGCGACAGATAATCCCTGGCATTCTTCAGTGAAATGCCGCCTGTCGGGCAAAACAGCGTGCCTGCCAGCGGCGAGGACAGCGATTTCAGATAGGCCGCCCCCCCCGCCTGTTCGGCGGGGAAGAATTTTAGCACTTCATAGCCCTTTTCGCGCAGGGTCATCACTTCGCTGGCCGTGGCCGCACCCGGCAGCAGTGGCACATCGGACCCGGCGGCAGCCGCCAGCAATTCCGGCGTCGTGCCGGGGCTGACGATGAACTGCGACCCGGCTTTCAGCGCAGCTTCGAAATGGGCAGGGTTGAGAATGGTCCCGGCACCGGCCACAGCCCCTTCGACCTCGGCGGCCACCCGCGAAATCGCTTCCAGCGCGGCTGGCGTGCGCATGGTGATTTCGATGGCTTTCAGCCCACCGGCCACCAGCGCCCGGGCCAGCGGCACGGCGGTTTCGACGTCGTCGATGATCAGCACGGGAACAACTGGCTGAAGCTTGAGCACCGCCAACAATCTGTCAGTCTTCGCAGTCATGAACATACCTTTCAAACGATTAGATGCTCCTGATTAGCGCGTGAAAACTGCCCTGTCGAGGCAAATGCGCGCAGCAGCAATTCAAGGATCGATGGAACTATTGTCAAACCGGCGTCATACTATAGAGTGAAATCGATTTTAACGTGACGGAAAGCAGCCATGGCAAAGGAAATCGAAAGAAAATTCCTGGTCCGCACAGACACTTGGCGTCAGCATGTCAGCAAATCCAGCAGCTTTCAGCAGGGATATATCCTGTCGGGGGCAGATCGTTCCGTGCGCATCCGCATCCGCGACCGGGCCGATGCGCTGCTGACCATCAAGATTGGTCATGTTGGCCTCAGCCGCGATGAATTCGAATATGAAATCCCGCTCGCCGACGGGCTGGAAATGATCGACAAAGCCCAGGGCAACGTCATCGAAAAAACCCGCTACAATGTTGAATATGGCGGCTATCTCTGGGAAGTCGATGTCTTCGCTGGCGCGCATGCCGGGCTTGTGGTGGCCGAGGTCGAACTTGAAAATGACTGCGAAGACCCACCGCTGCCGCCTTGGGTCGGACGGGAAGTCACCGGCGACGGGCGCTATTCCAACCAATGGCTGGCAACCTCGACGCCACAGACGGAAAGGCGCAATGGCCTATCGCTTAAGGCCTGACCTGAAGACAGGCACCGCCATTGCCGGGATGCTGGGCGCGCTTTTGCAGGCTGCCGCAGCCGATCTTGATAGGGGCGCCGAAGCCCAGGCCGACGAGCGGGATCGGGCCGTTCATCTTGCGCGCCGCAAACTGAAGCGCGCCAGAGCTCTCTACCGGCTGATCGCCCCGGCCATTGCCGATCTGCGTCGCCGTGAAAACCGGCGGCTAGGCGATATTGCCCGCAGCCTTTCAGCACTTCGCGACGCTGCCGCATTGCTGGAAAGTGTCGAGGCGCTTCAAGAAGCAACCCTGAGCGATGAAGAAGCCGATGCCCTGCAACAGGCGTGGTCACTCCTGTCCAATCGCCATGAACGGCTGTCGGCCAGTCTGGAGGCAGGCCAGAGCGCAGTGATGCGCGATGCGGCAGACGGCTGCCGTGAGGCGGCAGATGTCGCCATGGGGATTGAGTTCAACGACCGGCCCGCCAAGGTCGCCCGGATATTTGCCAAGGCCTGGGCCAAGACCTTCAAGCGCGCTGAAGCAGCCATTGCAGCCTGCCGCGAGGGCAGCGAGGCCGAAAGCTACCATGCGCTGCGCAAGGCCACCCAGACCTATTGGATGCATTTGTCCTTGCTGCGCGATCTCTGGCCGAGCGCCATCGAGTTGAAACGCGGTGCCGCCAAACAACTGGCCGATCTGCTGGGCCATGAAAACGACCTTTCGGTGCTGACCTCGGTGCTGGATGAAGACTCAAGCCTGTTTGCTGGCGGCGAAACTTTGTCCCATCTGCTCGCCATCATCATCCGCCAGCAACAAGCCCTGCGTCGGCAAGCACTTGAGGTGGCGGATGCATTGTTTGCCGATGGCCCCGACCTTGAACCGGCCGTCATCGAGGCGCTATGGCTGCGGGCCGCAGCGCAATAGGCGACAGTTGATGACCCGGTCCGAGCGTCTTCTTTCCCTGCTGCAAATCCTACGGCGCTATCGCCGCCCGGTGACCGGACAGGTGTTGGCCGAAGAACTGGGCGTCTCCATCCGCACGCTCTACCGCGACATCGCCACGCTCCAGAGCCAGGGCGCCGGTATCGAGGGAGAGGCCGGTCTTGGCTATGTGCTGCGTCCGGGCTACATGCTGCCACCCCTGATGTTCAGCCCACAGGAAATCGAAGCGCTGGTGCTTGGTTCCCGCTTTGTCGCACAACGAACCGACCAGCATCTGGCCTTTGCCGCCCGCGACGCCCTGGCGAAAATCACCGCTGTGCTGCCCGACGAACTTCGCCGCAGCCTTGAGGATAATAGCCTGCTGGTCGGACCAAGCGATAAAGCGGCGGGGCAGCTTCCGGCCGATCTCAGCCCATATCGGCAAGCGATCCGCGCAGAACATGTGCTGCATATCGTCTACCGGGATGAAAAAGGGGTGGCGAGCAACCGCGATATCTGGCCCTTCGCCCTGACATTCTTTGAAGGCGCACGGATCTTGCTGGCATGGTGTACGCTGCGCGATGACTTCAGACATTTTCGCTGCGACCGCATTGGAGAGTGCAAGACACTTGCCCTGCGCTATCCAGTGCGTCGGGCTAGCCTGCTGAAACGATGGCGCGAGCATAACAGCATTCCAGATCGGATTTTTTAGGGCGTCAGACAAAAGAGCAGAGCTATCAACACTCCTGCCATTTTTTGGCAGCAGGCTGGGTTACAAACCGGGCGTCAACCTGAAGGAGACGCTCCCATGACAACCACCTCGACCCCGAAAATGACCATTCTTTACGTCGACGCACCCGAGACAAGCGCCCATTTCTATCAGCAGGTCTTCGGTCTTGCGCCTGTCGAATTATCGGCGACATTTGCCATGTTCGCGCTGCCGGGCGGGTTCATTCTCGGCCTCTGGTCCCGCCACACCGTTGAGCCTGCGGCAAGCATCGCAGGCGGTGGCTGCGAACTGGCGATCCGGGCCGATACGGCTGCGGATGTCGATGATCTCCACTCGCAATGGCAAGCGCTTGGCGTGCCCATGCTGCAAGCACCGACCGATATGGAGTTCGGGCGGACTTTCCTCGCCACCGATCCAGACGGCCATCGGATTCGCGTCTTCAACCCACCGGCATGACTTGACGAAACTCAAAGCGCGATACGCCTGCTGAAATTCGTTGATTCCCGGCGGCATTGGCAGTATTTCGCACGCCATGACAGACGATCTTCAAAATCTTCACCATGAAGAGGGCGGCGCATTCTGTGTGGCCGCGCTCTATCATTTTGCGTCCTTCGCGCGGTTCGAAAGCTTCCGCGAGCCGCTTGATGCGCTCTGCAAGGCGCAGGGCGTCAAGGGTACGTTGCTTTTGGCCCATGAAGGCATCAATGGCACGATTGCCGGCACGGATGCGGGCATTGCCACGGTGCTGGCCTATCTGCGCGCCCAGCCGGAATTTTCCAGCCTTGAGCACAAGGAAAGCCGGGCGTCGAAAATGCCGTTCGTGCGCATGAAAGTGAAGCTGAAAAAAGAGATCGTCACGATGGGGGTCGAGGATATCGACCCAAACAAGATCGTTGGCACCTATGTTGATCCCAAGGACTGGAACACGCTGATTTCCGATCCGGACACCATCGTCATCGACACCCGCAACGATTACGAGACCGCCATCGGCATATTCCGGGGTGCAGTTGACCCCAATACCAAAACCTTCCGCGAATTTCCCGATTGGGTGAAAAACAATCCCGGCCTGCATAACAAGCCGAAAATCGCCATGTATTGCACCGGCGGCATCCGCTGCGAAAAGGCCACGGCCTTCATGAAGCAACAAGGCTTCGAAGAGGTCTACCATCTGAAGGGCGGTATCCTGAAATATCTGGAAAACGTGCCGGAGGAAGAAAGCCTTTGGGACGGTGCCTGTTTCGTGTTCGATGAGCGCGTGTCCGTGACCCACGGATTGAAGGAGGGCGACCACCAACTCTGCCACGCCTGCCGCAATCCGATCACCCCGGAAGAATTGACCTCGCCCTATTACGAGGCTGGTGTATCGTGCAGCCATTGCTATGAGACCCGCACAGAAGAAGACCGGGATCGCTACCGTCAACGCCAGAAACAGATTGCGCTGGCCAAGCAGCGCGGCGAACGGCATATCGGCGGCTGATCCGGGATCTGTGAGGCAGCGCTTGCCGCCACACGTCCAGGCATAAGGACTGTCACGACAGGAGCGCAAGATCCGGTTGATCGAACCGTTCAAACGCTGGGCGGGCGAGAAGATAGCCCTGAATATAGGGCACGCCCATATCCTTCAGCACATCCAGCTCTTCCTTGGTCTCGACCCCTTCACACAGGGGAAGAATGCCGAACTCCGTCAACATCGCCAGCGTATGGCGCAACACGATCCGCTTGGCGCGATCCTGATCGATACCGCGCACCAGTTCCATATCCAGCTTGACGATATCGGGCTGAAATTTCGCCAGAAGCGTCAGCCCGGCATGGCCCGCGCCAAAATCGTCAATCGCCGTCTTGAAGCCAATGCTGCGATAGGTTTTCAGAATGTTGAGCAGATGATCGGTATCGATCCGCTCGTTTTCGGTAAATTCAAACAGAATCCGATCCAGGGGAAAACCGACCCGTTCAGCCGTATTCAGCGTCAGACGAATACAGGCGCGCGGCTCATAAACGGCATTGGGCATGAAATTGATGGACAGCTTTGCCGTTGACGTCTCCGGTAGCAAGGACGCCGCCAGTTCAATGGCCTTAACTCGACAGTTTTGATCAAAGGCATAGCGATTTTGCATATTGATACCGGCCATGACCGTGGCGGCACCGGCACCGTCCGTGCCACGCACCAGCGCTTCATACCCAAACACAGCGCTAGTTCGGACATCAACAATTGGCTGAAATGCCATGGAAAACGGGAGGTCGAACGCCGTCCCGTCCCGGCAACTTTCACATGCCGTCATCCAGATCTCCCGTTTAAAACTCAGAGCAATTCTATTCTGAAATATTGAAGAATTCACTTCTGCTAAAAAATCCGGAAAATACGGTGGGAATGAGGGCGCGACTATACCAATCGCTATTTCCGATGCTGTTTCTTGATCGTATCGATTTCGTACATAAGCGCCCGAAAGGCGATGATCGCCTCGTTGTCAGCAAGTTTTTCATCCAGGACCAGCGGTTCCAGCTGTTTGATCACCACGCGCAGAGCGTCCTCAATGCGGCCAAGCTGCTTGCCGTAGCTGGCCACATTCATCAATATATCCTTCTCGGCCTCGGGATTGGTCGAGGGGCCGACATCGATATTGAACGTGACCAGACTGGCCTGCCCGACCTGGGTCGGACTATAGACCCAGGTCCATGGATTGATCGCCTGAGTGACATTGCCTGACAGCGGCAGCTGTACCCGTCCCATATGCATTCCCCCCTTTTGATAACCACAACCTGAGAGGGAAGTTTGCCGTGTTGCGGCGCAATAAGCAAGAGCGCGACCACGCAAGAACGAGGGGGCCAGAAACGAGGCGGCAGAATGGCCTCATTCGGCGCTGTGGTTGCCCTTGGGAAATTCGGCTGCCAGCGCGCTATACCATTTGCCGCTGTTCTTCAGCGTGCGAACCTGCGTGCCATAATCGACATGCACGAGGCCGAACCGCATGCGGTAGCCCTCGGCCCATTCAAAATTATCCATCAGGCTCCAGGCGAAATAGCCCTTCATGGGGATGCCCTCGGCAATCAGATCGGCAACCACGCCCAGATGTTCGGCGTAATAATCCAGCCGTGGCTGGTCATCCACCACGCCCTCGGCCACCTCCATATTATAGCAGGCACCGTTTTCGGTGATGTAGCAGACCGGCAGCGTGTAGCGGTCGTAAAGCCCTTCCACCAGCGACTTCAGCGCCGGGGCATAGACTTCCCAGCCGATATCGGTCTTGACTGATGAGACCGGCGGCGTATCCACCGTGGCGGGGAACTCGGCGCCCTTAGCCGGATTGTCGGCAACCCGCATCGGCGTGTAATAATTCAGGCCCCACCAGTCGAGTTTCTGGGAGATAATGTCAAGATCGCCATCCTCGATGACAGGCATGCGGTTGCCAAGCGAGGCCATGAATTCTGCCGGATATTCGCCCTTGAAGACCGGATCGAAGAAAGCGCCATTGTGAAACTGATGGGCGCGTTCAGCGGCGGCCAGATCAGCCGAACTCTGCGAGCCGGGGATGACCGAATGGGCATTCAGCACCAGACCCGCAGGCACATGCGGCGCGACTTGCCTGATGGCATCAATGCCCAGCCCATGGGCGAGATTGGTATAGTGCAAGGCATGCAGGGCCGCATCCATATTCCGCTCGCCCGGCGCATGAACGCCGTAGAGATGGCTGAGCCAGACCGAGCACCACGGCTCGTTGAAGGTCGCCACGGCATCCAGCCTGTCACCCAGCCGCGCCATCACCAGCTTGGCATAGCGCTGGAAGGCATAGGCCGTGGAGCGCGCCGTCCAGCCGCCATCGCCCATCAGCGCCAACGGCAGATCCCAATGGTAGAGCGTCGCGTAGGCTTTGATGCCGCGATCCTTCAACCCATCGACCAGCTTGTCGTAAAAATCCAACCCCGCCTCATTCACCCGACCGGTGCCTTCAGGAATAATGCGCGGCCAGGCAATGGAAAAGCGATAGGCGGAAACACCCATCTCCTGGATCAGGTCGAGATCCTGTTCCCAGCGATTGTAATGATCGCAAGCCACATCGCCATTATGGCGTTCGAAAACCCGGCCCGGCATATTGGCAAACGCATCCCAGATGCAGGGCTTGCGCCCATCCGCCTTGGTGGCACCTTCAATCTGGTAGGCGGCAGTGGCCACACCAAACAGGAAATCACCGGGGAAGCGGGCGGCAAGGGCTTTCGGGTCGGTCATCGGGAACTCCCGTTAGTGTCAGTTAACGGCGTGACTCGCCGTACCACTTCTGCGGTCAAAGCGATTTAACCCAACAGCACGATGGGGGAAAGATGTGAGAAATTAAAAACGAGTTTGACAAAAAACATACTAATGCGTGACGTCATTTGGACTGATCCTAATATTATGCACGTCACAGAACCGATACAAAGATCGGTGATATTAATAGGCACATTAAAAAGCACCTCAGGCTATGATGAATAGAAAATTCATAAGTGATGAAAACGATATTACGACTGATTGGCTCAGCACAATTTTAAAGCGCGACGTAGTCTCATTTCTTGCCGAGGCCGATCAAAGCAATTGGTCAAAACAGATACGTATTCTGGTCGAATTAGCTACCGGCGAACAGAAAAATCTGAGACTCAAAATTTGCCTCGGTGAAAATTTTGGACCTTCTGAGGTCGAATATTATACGCGGGATTACGTAAATCTTGAGAGCGCTCCTCTTGTGCATTGCTGGAGCGCTCGTTTTTATAAGTCGCTTGGTTACAATATATTGCTGGACGATCTCGCAACGACACACACAAACCGTCGAGATATATTGCCAAGCCTTGAGTATGGAATGGCAATAGCTGAGGCACTGGGGCAAATGCACCGCCATCACTGGCAATCTCAGCCCGCCCCATCTTCCAAAGCAATCAACCGGTATTTTAACGAGATAGAACCCGGCGTTGCGCCCATGGAACATGTCACGGGTCAAGTGTTTACTAATCGTTACGGCATTCATAAGAAGCATTTACAACAACGCCTTTCAGACTTTCGAGGCATGAGTCTGCTCCACGGCGACCTTAACTCAATGAATATATTGACACCCCAGTCGGCTGAAAAACCGGTATATTTCATCGACAGGCAACCGTTTGAATGGTCACTAACATACTCTATAGCAGTCTATGATCTGGCCTATTGTCTTGTATTGTGGTGGCCCGAACATATTCGAGCCACCTATGAAGCAAAAATCCTGCGCCATTGGTATGAGCAAATAGGTGATGATACTTATACCTGGTATCAAACTATCGCAGATTGGAGACTGGCGGTAGAACAATGCATCCATGTTCCAATGGAATGGTGTTCCAAGTCAGAAACCGTCGAGAAAATGCGGTGGCTTTGGGAGATTCAGCTTAAGCGTGTTAATTCTTCAATTGAAAGCTCCAGGCACATTAAATGAAGATAAGCGATCTTTAACCGTATCTAAACCCTCACCCAGGCCCCATTTTGCTTCGAAGACTCGATACACGCCGTCACAAAGGTCACGCCCTTCACCCCATCATCGACAGTCGGATAAACCACATCAGGATCAACCGCCGCACCCGTTCGCGCGGCAAGGATCGCCTGGGCCGCCTCGGAATAGATGGTCGCAAAAGCTTCGAGATAGCCTTCGGGATGGCCGCCGGGAATGCGGGTGACGCGGGCAGCTGCCCCGCCAGCACCGGCACCGCCGCGGGTGATCAGTTGTTTGGGCTCGCCGAGCTTGGTGTACCAGAGATAGTTCGGATCGGCCTGCGTCCACTCGATCCCGGCCTTGGTGCCGTAGATGCGGACCTTCAAACCGTTTTCATTGCCGGTGGCCACCTGGCTGCACCAGAGCAAGCCTTTGGCCCCGCCTTGGAAGCGCAGCATCACATGGGCATTGTCATCCAGCCTGCGGCCTTCGACAAAGGTATGTACATCGGCAGCGAGTTCCTCCAGTTCCAGCCCGGAAATGAAGCTGCCGAGGTTGTAGGCGTGGGTGCCGATATCGCCGGTGGAGCCGCCGACGCCGGATTGGGCCGGGTCGGTGCGCCAGACGGCCTGCTTGGCGCCGGTCTGCTCTACCGGTTCCGCCAGCCAATCCTGCGGATATTCCATCTGCACCAGCCTGATCTCGCCCAGTTCGCCATTTTGCACCAGTTCGCGGGCATGGCGCACCATGGGATAGCCGGTGTAATTGTGGGTGAGGATGAACAGGGCCTTGGCCTTGTCGGCAACCTCTTTCAGCTTTTTGGCATCCTCGAGATTGGAGGTCAGCGGCTTGTCGCAGATCACATGGATGCCGCGTTCCAGAAAGGCTTTCGCCGCCGGGTAATGCATGTGATTGGGCGTGACGATAGACACCGCCTCGATCCCATCCGGGCGCGCGGCCTCGCTCGAAGCCATTTCTTCAAATGATCCATAGCAGCGGGTGGGATCGAGCCCCAGATCCCGGCCAGAAGCCAGGGATTTTTCCGGCGTCGAGGATAAGGCCCCCGCCACTAGATCATACTGGTCGTCGAGCCTTGCCGCCATGCGGTGGACCGCACCGATAAACGCGCCCTGCCCGCCGCCCACCATGCCGAGGCGGATTTTTGGGGCGCGCGGCTCGGATTTGCTTGCTTCGATTGTCATTGGAATTTCCTCCTCAAGATTCGTAGAACTCGGGGTACCCCCCTCTGTCACTCCCGTGACATCTCCCCCTCAAGGGGGGAGATAGGCCGCAAACCTTGCTATTTTGATCATCAAGTCGCCGACATCTCACCACTCGATCTCCCCCCTTGAGGGGGAGATGCCCGGCAGGGCAAAGGGGGGTATCGCCGCGAATGAAAAGGATATTTACAGTCCCAGCATCCGCCGGTTGGCCGCATCATCCGTGCCGCTGGCGGCGAAATCGTCAAAGGCGTGCTCCGTCACCCTGATAATATGGGCCTTAACGAATTCGGCCCCTTCGCGCGCACCATCTTCCGGGTGTTTCAAGGCGCATTCCCACTCGACCACGGCCCAGCCTTCGAAATCATTGGCAGCCATTTTCGAGAAAATTGCGCCGAAATCCACCTGGCCGTCACCCGGCGACCGGAAGCGGCCTGCACGGTTGACCCAGGATTGATAGCCGCCGTAAACGCCCTGCCGGCCATTCGGATTGAACTCGGCATCCTTGACGTGAAACATCTTGATCCGGTCTTTGTAGATGTCGATATTGTCGAGATAATCGAGGCATTGCAGCACGTAATGCGAGGGATCATAGAGCATGTTGGCGCGGGAATGGTTCTTCACCCGCTCCAGAAACATCTCGAAGGTCACGCCATCATGCAGGTCTTCGCCGGGATGGATCTCGTAGCACACATCGACGCCCTGCTCGTCGGCATAGTCGAGAATGGGCAGCCAGCGTTTGGCCAGTTCGTCAAAAGCCGTCTCAACCAAGCCTGCCGGACGCTGCGGCCATGGGTAGATAAACGGCCAGGCCAGCGCCCCGGAAAAAGTGGCATGTGCCTTGATGCCCAGATGGCGTGAAGCTTTCAGCGCGTATTTTACCTGTTGCACAGCCCATTCCTGCCGGGCTTTCGGGTTGCCACGCACTTCGGGGGCAGCAAAGCCGTCAAACGCTTCATCATAGGCCGGATGCACCGCCACCAGCTGTCCCTGTAGATGGGTGGAAAGCTCGGTAATCTCGACGCCATTGGCGCGGGCGATACCGGCCAGTTCGTCACAATAATCCTTGGATTCGGCGGCCTTTTTCAGGTCGATCAACTGGCTGGCCCAAGTGGGAACCTGCACACCAAGATAGCCTTTGTCAGCGGCCCATTTGGTAATCGCATCCCATGAATTGAAGGGCGCGGCATCACCGGCAAACTGGCCCAAAAACAAGGCAGGGCCTTTAATCGTCTTCATAAACATCTCCTCCAAAATGATACTGAAACGTTGCAGTTTATCTATCAAAGAAAACTGACAGGGAAAACCTCCATTTCCCTGGCAGTGCATCAAAGCGATCAAACGTAGCGATTGACGACGTTTTCCAGCAATTCCTGCTGGCCGGACACCGGCTGTGGATTGATGTTTTCGCCTTCAACCCGGGCCGCAATACTCTCCAGCGTGCCACTGGCCAGCATGGCCTTTGCACCTTCACTGTTCCAGCCTGCATAGCGGTTGGCGAGTGGTGCCGACAGCGCCTTGTCTTCAACCATTTTCGCCGCTGCCTTCAGGCCACGGGCGCAGCAATCCATACCACCGATATGGCCGATCAGCAGATCCGCCGGATCGATGGACTGGCGGCGCAGCTTGCTATCGAAATTGGTGCCGCCAGAGGTAAAGCCGCCCGCCTGCAGAACCTGATAATAGGCCAGCGCCATTTCCGGCACATTGTTGGGGAACTGGTCGGTATCCCAGCCGGATTGATAGTCGTTGCGGTTCATGTCGATGGAGCCGAAAATGCCCAGCGCGTTGGCCAGTGCCAATTCATGCTCGAATGTATGACCAGCCAGAATGGCATGGCCCTGCTCGATGTTCACCTTCACTTCCTTCTCCAGACCGTAAGTCTTGAGGAAGCCGTAGACGGTGGCCACATCATAATCATACTGATGCTTGGAAGGCTCCTGCGGCTTCGGCTCGATCAGGATGGCGCCCTTGAAGCCGATCTTGTGCTTGTATTCCACCACCATGTTGAGGAAACGGCCCATATGGTCGAGTTCCTGCTTCAGGTCAGTGTTGAGCAGGGTTTCATAGCCTTCACGACCACCCCACAGCACGTAGTTTTCGCCACCCAACTTCTGCGTGGCATCCAGGCAGGTCTTCACCGTGGCTGCGGCAAAGGCAAAGACGTCAGGGTCGGGATTGGTGGCTGCACCCGACATATAGCGGCGATGCGAGAACATATTGGCCGTGCCCCACAGCAGCTTGACGCCGGTATCGGCCTGCTTCTGGGCAAAATAATCGACAATCTCATCGAGATTTTTGGTGTTTTCGGCAAAGGACGCGCCTTCGGGACGCGCATCCGCATCGTGGAAGCAGTAGTAAGGCGTGCCGAGCAGCTGGAAGAATTCAAAAGCCACATCGGCCTTCAGCTTGGCAGCCTCCATCGAATCCTTGAACCATGGACGTTCAAACGTATTGCCGCCGAACGGGTCGGTGCCCGGCCATACGAAGGTGTGCCAATAGGCCACGGCAAAACGCAGATGGTCTTCCATCCGCTTGCCCATCACCACTTCATCGGGGTTATAATGGCGGAAGGCCAGCGGATTGGTGCTGTCAGGGCCTTCATATTTGATCTTGGTGATTTCGCCGAAAAAGCCTGTGCTCATGGGTTTTCCTCCTGATGTTAAACGTTTTCTGTGGTTTTTAATGGGCCAGCTTGACGGGGCCCAATTGCTTGATGGCCGGATAGAGCGCGCGGTAGCGCTGATAGGCGTCCTCGTAACCGTCGCGCAAAGCCGTCACCGGCTCGATGGTTGCTTCCGTCGGTGGTGCAGAGCAAACGGCAAGCGGATCGGCACCGGTTGCGGCAATCAACCCCAGACGGGCCGCACCAAAGGCAGCGCCAAAGTCACCATCGGCTGGAATATCGACGGGAATGCCAAGCGTGGTGGCAATCGATGCCAGCCAATAGCGCGAGCGCGAGCCGCCACCAATCGCAGTCACCCGCGACAGTGAGGTTCCCGCCGACTTCAGCGCTTCAAGACTGTCCCTGATGGCGAAGGACACGCCTTCCAGCACCGACTGAGTCAGAACAGCACGGCTGGATTCGTGACCAAGTCCAATGAAGGCACCGCGAATGGCAGCATCGTTATGGGGCGTGCGTTCGCCGGAGAGATAAGGCAGGAAGGTGACCCCGGTCGGGGCCTTCAGCTCCTCGCCAAGCTCATGGGTCAGGTCTCCGGCAGGCTTGCCGCTAATACCGGAATACCAGTTCAGCGCATCCGTTGCCGATAGGATCACCCCCATCTGATGCCAGGTCTTGGGAAGCGCGTGGCAAAAGGCATGCACGGCGCTTTCCGGCTTTGGCAGATAGGAGGCATTGGCAGCAAACAACACACCGGACGTGCCAAGCGAAACGAAAGCGTGGCCTTCCGCCACCGTGCCCATGCCGCAAGCAGACGCCGCATTGTCCCCCGCCCCGCCTGCAATGATGACACCGGCAGCCATGCCCCAGTCCGTCGCCAGCTCGGCTCGCAGCCGGCCTGCCTCGGCAGTGCCTTCGACCAGTCCGGGCATGTGTTGCTCGCCGAGATCAGTGGCGGCGAGCAGTTCGCTCGACCAGGCGCGCTTGCCGGTGTCGAGCCAGGAGGTACCGGCCGAATCCGACATCTCCGACAGATATTCACCCGTCAGCCAGAGCCGCAGATAATCCTTGGGCAGCAGCACTTTCGCCACCCGGCCAAAAATCTCCGGTTCGTTATCCCTCACCCAGGCCAGTTTCGGCGCGGTAAAGCCTGGAAAGACGATATTGCCGGTCAGCGCGCGAAAACGCGGATCGGCATCCAGTGCTGCGGCTTGTTTGAAGGAGCGGGTGTCGTTCCACAGAATGCAGGGCCGCAAGACGTCACCTTGGGCATCGATCAGCGTTGCCCCATGCATATGGCCGGAAAGACCGATGCCTTTGACGGCCGCAAGCTCACGGGAAAACTGCGCTTTCAGGCCGGCAATGGCCTCCTGCGTTGCCCTGATCCAATCCGCTGGCGCCTGTTCAGACCAGCCGGAATGCGGGCGAGAGACGGTTAGCGCGCCATTGGCCGAGCCAATCACCGTCTGGTCCGCGTCGATCAACATCGCCTTGACGCCCGACGTGCCGAGATCCAATCCGAGATACATGAGAAGCCTCCCTATTCTGCCTGTTATCGCTGTTCTTGCTCTGGCAGATTGTCTTTGAGAAATATGTCGAGACGAATACGTTCCTGCGCCGCCAGCACAGCCGCGCCATCGGCCTTGGCCTTCAACACCCGGATGGCGCTGCGCACTTCATGTCCGGCGTCCTGGTTCAGCACCGCATCGATCAGTCCAGACATCAGCGCCGCTCTCGTCACCGGCGTCAATTCATGAGCGATCACCAGGGGGCGACGGTCGGCATCCAGCCGCTCCAGTGCCGCGATCAAGCCGCGATTGCCTGCACCCAGACTGTAGAGGCCGGTTATATCCAGCGATTGCGAAAACAGATCGTGCAGCAGGGTTTCGACATGATGCGGATCGTCACGGCCTTCCAGCACCGGCAGCAAGGTCAATTGCGGAAATTCAGCAGCCATCACGGCGCGAAATCCCTCGAACCGGTCGCGGTGGTCGCGCACCAGCATCGACCCGGCGACAATTGCAATGGTCCCTTGCCGTCCGCCGGTAAACCGGCCAAGCAGGCTGGCTGCCGTGCGCCCGGCAGCACGGTTGTCTATGCCGACAAAATGGTCGCGCTCGGCACCGCTGAGATCCGAGACCAGTGTCACCACCGGTATGCCAGCACCACGCAACCGCGCGACCGCCGCAGCCACGTCCGGCGCATCCACCGCCACCACGGCCACGCCAGCGGGTTGGCGGGCCGCAGCATCGTCCAGGGCCGCAACCAAAGAGGCTGCATCGAAAGCTGCAACATCGATAATATCGATGCGGGTTCGCTCCATGCCAGCCCGGCTGGCGGCGTCGAGCACTTGCAGGCGCAAACCGTGCATAAAGGAATTGTCATTGGCAGGCAGGATGAAGATGAAAGGATAAATCCGGCCTTTGGCCAGATTGGCCGCCGCCAGATCCCGAACATAGCCAAGCACGCCGACGGCGCTTTCCACGCGGGCGCGGGTCGAAGCACTGACGCCAGTGCGATTGTTCAAAACCCGGTCCACCGTCGCCAAACTGACGCCCGCCCGTGCCGCAATGTCATGAACCGTCGGCTTCATCACCACATCTCTCTGTCAGGATCTGACCTTTATCCCATGACCCGGCATCCGTAAATGATTTTTTGATGTACGTACATCAAGGCGGAGCAAAAAAAGGCCGCCAGGTGAGTGGCGGCCAAGTTTTCTGCGGTGGATCGCGGGAATTAATGACTAGGTAAAACCTCTACCTAACCAGAATGACGGGGGGTCTTTTACCCGACGAAGCCTTGACCTGCTTTCTCTGGCGGAAAGTCAAATCAATTAGTGCGCCGCATCGGCGGGCACGGCACCTTCAGGTTTTTTTATCATCGTTGAAAGTACCGTTAGCGCAATAAACAAGATTGTGATCCCTAAAAATACATCCATAAACGCCATGATCCATGCCTGCTGATTGATCATGCCGGACAGCTTTTTCAAGGCTGCATTATCACCATCAAGGCCATAAAAGGCGTAATTGGAGGAGACCGTTTCGAGCCAGCTCATCGCCGCCGACTTGCTCCAGGTCACATGTTCGACCATGTATCCATAATGCTCGTCGGTGCGCCGGGTCAGCAATGTGTTGATGATCGCCAGCCCGACAGCGCCGCCAAGATTTCGTGTCAAATTGTAGAGGCCGGACGCATTTTTGATCCGCTCGGGCGGCAGAGTGCCAAGGGCAATATTATTGATTGGCACCATGCAGGTCATTAAAGAGCAGCCACGCAGGATCTGCGGCACCAGCAAGTCATAAAAATCCCAGTCAGCGGTCATGCCGGTTATCATATAGGTGCCAAGCGCAAAGCTGGTAAAGCCGCACGCCATCATCAACCGCGGGTCCATTTTCGTCGACAATATGCCGGCAATCGGCGCAGTCAGGAACATGGCAAGACCCGAAACAAACATTGTTTCGCCGATCATCAGGCTGTCATAGCCGCGCACCCGTGACAGATAGAGCGGATAGAGATAGGTCAAACCATAGAGGCCCATGCCCATGACGAAGGAAAATAGCGATCCGAAGGCAAAATTCCGATTGGAAAAGGCCCTGAGATCGACCACTGGCTGCTCGCAGGTGAAGGCACGGTAGAAGAACACCACCCCACCCAACGTCATCAGGAGGGCGCCCCAAACGATGCGCTCGTCGTTAAACCAGTCCTTGTTATTGCCCTCTTCCAGAACATATTCCATCGCCCCCAGAAAAAGCGCCATGGAAAACAGGCCCCACCAGTCGAACTTCGCCAGCAAGGATCTGTCGGGCTTGTCAAAGTCTACGAATGTCCAGACCACGAGCGTTACGATAATGCCGGGAAAGATGTTGATCAGGAACAGCCAGTGCCAGGACATGGCATGGCTGATATAGCCGCCAACCGTCGGGCCGATGGTCGGCGCAAGCGTTGCGACAAGGCCGATGATCGGCGAAACAATACTGCGCTTGGAAGGCGGAAAAATCGTAAACGCCGCGGCAAAAACCGAGGGAATCATGCCGCCACCGATGAAGCCCTGGATAGCGCGGTAGATGATCATCTGCTCGATATTGGTGGCGGTCGCCGCCATGGCGCTGGCAATGGTGAAGCCAGCCGCAGCACAGGAAAACAGCACCCGTGTCGACACGATCCGTGCCAGCATCCCCGATAGCGGGATCATGATCACTTCCGCAATCAGATAAGAGGTCTGCACCCAGGAGACTTCTTCGGAACCGGCCCCGAGGCCAGCCTGGATTTCGGAAAGCGAGGCCGAGACGATCTGAATGTCGAGGATCGCCATGAACATGCCGAATACCATCGCCAGAAAGCCGATGACGTCGCGCCGGCTTGGCATTTGCGCAACCGCATCCGGTCCGGCCGTGATTGCATTGTCCGTCATGATCTTGCCTCGAAATCCGTGCCTTGGCCGTGCTGATTACTTCGCGTCAGGCGCCTTCGGCGCGGTGCGGGTGTCGATATCGACCACAACACTCAGGCCCGCACGCAGATAACCCTTGTCGAGTATCTCCTGCGGAATGGCGATCCGCACCGGAACACGCTGGATGACCTTGGTGAAATTGCCCGTGGCGTTTTCCGCCGGCAGCATGGAGAAGACCGAACCGGACCCCGCGGCGATCGAGACGACCCTACCTTCGAAGGCATGCTCATCATAGGCATCCACATGCACCCGCACCTTCGAGCCCGGCACGATACCGGAAAGCTGCGTTTCCTTAAAGTTCGCATCGATATAGAGACGGCCAATCGGCACCAGTGAGGCAAGCCGCTTGCTGCTCGACACGAGATCGCCGACCTGGACGCCCAGATTGCCGATCACACCGTCATAAGGCGCGCGCAGCACGGTGAAATCCAGATCGCGCTGCGCCTTTGCAACGACCGTTTCTTCTGTCAGCACGCCAGCCTGCGCCTCGGCTTTCTGGGCCTTAAGGACGGCAATGCTTGAAACGGAGGAGGCAACGGCGGCAACCGCAGCATCCACATTGGCCTGGGCGACAGCCAGCGTCGATGTTGCCGTGTCCAGCTCCGACTGAGACATCACGGACTGGGCCCGCAAATCCGTGACGCGCTTGAAGGACAATTGCGCCGTACGCAACGTCGCCTCGGCGGATGCCTGCTGCGCCTTGGACTGCTGAAGAGCCGCTTCGCCGCCCTGCACCTGCGCCTCGATGCGCTCGACCGTCAGCTTCTGCGTGGCGAGCTGGCTCTTGGCCTGATCGAGCGCAATGTGATAATCGCCGCCATCGAGAGTGGCGATCACGTCGCCCCTCTTGACATGATCGTTGTCGGTCACCGAGACCGACTGGACATAGCCGGTCACCTTCGGGGTGATCACCGCAATGTCGCCGCCAATATAGGCGTCGTCGGTGGAGATCATGAACCGGCCCTCGGTCCAGTAATTGTAACCGTAATAGCCCGCACCCGCCAAAACGGCCAGCGCGATGACCGGCAGCGCAAAGTTGCGGCGCTTCTTCGGCGGGGCCTGCCCTGCGGCGGGCGCCACCTTCGCGGCGGGCGATGCGGTTTCAGCCCGCGCCTTGGCGTCGCGTGCCGTGGCGTCACCTGTCACCGGATCGGAACCCGCCTCGCCGGTCACGCCTTCATCCAAGGCGGAACGCTCCTGATCGACCGATTGATCCTGTGCATCGACGGCGCGGATCGCGCCCTTTCTGGGAGAAACAGACATAACGTCACCATACAACAAAGGCGGAAACAATCGAACGGAACCGTTCGGTTCGATTTGACATAGGCCAATTCATACCGCATATCAAGTGAACAAACGAGTGCCGGCCATCTAAAGTTAATTTTTGTGTTGCAAATGCCCCATATGAGCGAAGACACCCGAGCATGACAGTCGTCGACGATGAAAAACCCGCCCAGGCCGCTTCAGGACGTTTCGCCGCAGGTGAAGATCCGGCCAAGCGCGACCAGATCCTGGATGGCGCCAAACGGGCCTTCATGAAGCATGGCTTCGATGCGGCCAGCATGAACGATGTCACCCGGGAAGCCGGCGTATCCAAGGGGACGATCTATGTCTATTTCCAGAGCAAGGAAGATCTGTTTGCCGCGCTGATCAACAATCAGAAGCAGAAATTTGCCGCCGCTCTGCGCGATATTCTGGCGGACGAGATCGACCTGCACAATGCGATGCGCAGTTACGCTAGGGCATTTACCGATTATATCCTTACCAGCGAAATGATCCCCGCCATGCGCATGCTGCTGGCCGTTCAGGACCGCATGCCTAACCTGTGTAAGAGCTTCATGCAATCTGGACCGGAAAACGTCCGCACGGTCCTGGAGGATTATCTGGAGGTCCAGGTCAAGGCCGGGCGTCTCGACATAGCCGATACCGAGCTTGCCGCCCGCCAGTTCATCGAACTGGCCACCGGCGCCTATTTCAAGAAGCGACTGTTCGGTGAAATCGAAGTGCCGCCGCCGCAGGCGGAAATCGACTATATCATCGACAACGCCCTGCATATTTTCATGCTCGCCTATGATCGCAAGACCAAAAGCGGCCCTGAGGCACAAGCGGCCAACTGAGTAATCACCACCACAAGGTTAATGGTCATATCACTTGGCTTGCCGCCCTTGCTGATGCGGTATCGGCTCCCTATTTGTGTCGCAAAGCGCTTTTTGCACGGGGGATATCGATTTTATGCAGGACTTTACCTATTTGCTCAGCGATCCGGCGGCCTGGATCGCTCTTGTGACGCTGATCGCCATGGAAGTGGTGTTGGGAATAGACAATCTGGTCTTCATTTCCATTCTCACCAACAAGCTGCCGGAGGGGCAAAGAGACAAGGCCCGCAAGATCGGTATCGGTCTGGCGCTCGTCATGCGCCTCGGCTTGCTCGGCACCGTCGCCTGGATCGTTCAGCTGACCACACCGGTCTTCACCCTGTTTGGCCATGGCTTCTCCTGGAAGGACTTGATCCTGATTGCCGGTGGCCTGTTCCTGGTCTGGAAAGCCACCAAGGAAATCCACCACAGCGTCGATCCCGTTGACAAGGAAGGCGATTTCATCGGCACCGCCACGACGACCATGGGGGCTGCTATCGGCCAAATCCTGCTGCTTGACCTGGTGTTTTCAGTTGACAGCATCATCACCGCCGTCGGCATGACCGAACATGTGGTTATCATGGTCATCGCCGTGATCTTCGCCGTCACCGTCATGCTGCTGGCCGCCAACCCGCTGGGCCGCTTCATTGAGAAAAACCCGACCGTGGTCATGCTGGCGCTGGGCTTCCTGATGATGATTGGTATGACGCTGATTGCCGATGGCATGGGCTTCCATGTGCCGAAGGGCTATCTCTACGCCGCCATGGCCTTCTCCGCCCTTGTCGAAGGCCTCAACATGATGGCACGTCGCAAGAAGCAGGCGACGAAAGCCGAGGACGCGGCCCGCAAGAAGCTGCATTGACATTGATCGAGAGAGCAAGGGGCTTCCCTTGCTCTCTTAACTCTTGCCCTCTCAACTCTTGCACCGCGGCATTCCGCCTCCCACATCCTCACCGTTCTGATTTGTCGTTCTGGTCCTGCCCTGGGAGCTGCCTGTGATCTTTGATGCCGCCATGCTGTCGCTGCGCAATCTGTTTGCGCCGGAAACCCGTTCGGTGTTCTGGAAAGTGCTAGGCTTGACGCTGGCCGCCCTGGCCGGACTGTGGCTGGCGCTGCGCGAACTGTTCATTTTCTATCTCTGGCCCTGGTTTGCCGGATTTTTCCCAGCAACGCCCGATTGGGCTGGCTGGCTGGTGCTGATCCTCGGCATTGTCGCCAGTATTGGCCTGGCATTGGTGCTGGCGCTGCTGTTGGCGCCGGTCACGGCCATCATTGCTGGCCTGTTTCTCGATGATGTGGCCGAAGTGGTGGAAAAGCGGGATTATCCGACCGATACGCCCGGCACGGCCATGCGGCTTGGCGATGCCATTGTCCAATCGCTGCAATTTTTCGGCATCGTTATCATCGGCAATCTCATCGCCTTCATGCTGCTCTTCGTGCCGGGCATCAACCTGATCGCGTTTTTCCTGGTCAACGGCTATTTGCTGGGCCGGGAGTTTTTCGAATTCGCCGCCATGCGGCTGCGCCCGACCATCGAAGCGCGGCAATTTCGCGCCAAGCATTCCGGCACGATCTTTCTGGCCGGACTGGTGATAGCGGCGTTTCTGGCAATCCCGATCCTCAACCTGCTGACGCCGCTGTTTGCCGCAGGGCTGATGGTGCATCTGCACAAGATGCTGTCGGTCAAAGACCCGCAGTTTTCAAAGGATCTGCGGCGGTAGCTCCACCAGGGGTGCTGGCACATCGCAGGTCTTTTCCGGCGATTTGCACAGATCGGCAATCACGCAGCGCTCGCATTCCGGCTTGCGGGCCTTGCAACAGTAGCGCCCATGCAGGATCAGCCAATGATGGGCATGGAAGAGATAGTGCGTGGGGATGATCCGCATCAGGATCTCCTCGATCTCATCGGGTGTCTTGCCGGGTGCCAGCCGGATGCGGTTGCCGATCCGCAGGATATGCGTATCAACAGCCATGGTCGGAATGCCGAAGGCCATGGACATCACCACATTGGCAGTCTTGCGGCCAACGCCGGGCAGCGTCACCAGTTCCTCGCGGGTTTTCGGCACCTCGCTGCCGAAATCGTCGATCAGCTTCTGGCTGAGCGCGATGACATTCTTCGCCTTGTTGCGAAAAAGCCCGATGGTCTTGATATAGTCACGCACCTTATCTTCGCCCAGCGCCACCATTTTTTCCGGCGTATCGGCCACGGCAAACAGGGCGCGGGTCGCCTTGTTGACCCCCGCATCGGTTGCCTGCGCCGAGAGCGCAACGGCAACGACAAGGGTAAACGGGTTGACATGCTCCAGCTCGCCCTTCGGCTCCGGGCGCTGCACGGAAAACCGCCGGAAGATTTCCTCCAGTTCGGCCTTGGAATAGGCGCTGCGGACCGCGACCTTTCGTCCCGCTGGCTTGGGCTGAGAGCTAGAAGAAATTGACTTTTTCAAAGTTTGCGTGCTGGATTTCATGGTTCTGTCATGGTCTGGTAGGTTTGAAAAGAAGGATGGCGTCCATGGGCGAGGTTGCCGATCAACCGATTTTCGCTGCCGAACTGGTACCCTATCGGTCGCTGGGCCGAAAGGGGTTTCGCATCCTGCTGATGCTGTCCGGCCTGGTCTGTGTCGGCTATGGCGGGTTTTTCCTGACGACCGGCGCCTGGCCAATCGGGTTTTTCTTCGGTCTGGATTTTCTGCTGCTCTATGGTGCCTTCCGGCTGAATTACCGCGCCGCCAAAGCCCGCGAGGAAGTCACGGTATCGCGCACCGCCATCTCGATCCGCAAATTCACCCCCTCGGGACGGATGACCGAATTTCGCTGGAACCCGTTCTGGGCGCGGTTCTTTGTCCGCCGCCACGACGAATTCGGGATCATCTCGATGTCGGTGCAGGGGCAAGGCCGGGCCACCGATGTCGGCTCCTTCCTCAATCCCGACGACCGGGAAAGCTTTGCCAAGGCCTTTCGCGGTGCCTTGGCGACGGTAACGCAGCGGATCTGATGTCTATCACCACATGGCAAGAAACGGGTGGCACGGCACGGCCTGTCATGGTCAAGTCGCCTGAGCCAAAGGAAGAGTGCCATGACCACATTTGCCCGCAGTTTTGAAACAGGCGCCAGCGACATCACCCCCGAAGGGAGCGATTACCAGACCGTGCGCCGGGTGATCGAGATGCTGACACTTGACTATCGGGAGCAACCGGCGCTGGAAACCATTGCCGAGCGGCTTGGCCAATCCCCCACGCAATTGCAGAAAACCTTTACCCGCTGGGCTGGCCTGTCGCCCAAGGCGTTCTTGCAAGCTGTGACGCTGGATCATGCCAAGCGGCTGCTGGGCCATGAAGGCCTGCCCTTGCTGGAAGCCGCGCTGGAGCTTGGCCTGTCCGGGCCGGGCCGGTTGCATGACCTGTTCGTCAGCCATGAAGCGATGTCGCCGGGCGAGTGGAAAGCCAAAGGCGCGGGCCTGACCATCCGCCACAGCTTCCACTCATCCCCCTTCGGCCACGCGCTGGTGATGGTGACGGATCGCGGCTTGGCAGGCCTCGGCTTTTGCGATCCGGGCGAAGAAGCCGCCTGCTACGCCGACATGGCCGGGCGCTGGCCGCTGGCCAATTTTGTCGAGGACCCACTGGCCATCGAACCCTATGTGACCAGGATTTTCGACCCCGCCTGCTGGCAGGCCGAACAGCCGCTCCGCGTCGTCCTGATCGGCTCGGATTTCCAGGTCCGGGTCTGGCAAAGCCTGCTACAAATCCCGCTCGGCCGCGCCGTCACCTATTCCGACATCGCCCAAAAGATCGGCCAACCCACCGCCAGCCGCGCCGTGGGAGCAGCAGTGGGACGGAACCCGATTTCCTTCGTGGTGCCGTGTCATAGGGCGCTGGGGAAGAGTGGGGCGTTGACGGGGTATCATTGGGGCTTGACGCGGAAACGGGCGATGCTGGGGTGGGAGGCTGGGCAGGTGGGGTGAGTGGTGGATGGCGGATGGCGGATGGCGGATGACGTCCGATGCTGCCCCTTGCCCCTAAACCGACGTCGTGGTTACACCTGAACCGGAATTAGCAATACTCAGATAGATGAGTGACTGTATGTGGGGAATGTGAGTGAGTTTTCGAAGCCGACGCTTTTCCAGGAATGCAATCATTATATTATTGGCCGCCGGGCTTCCTTTTGCGTACTTTTACTATCTTATCGCCACTGACTACCGCCAGGACCCGGCAAGGGTCGCCTTCATCATGAACATCTCGGAACTGCCACAGTCGGTTCGAGACATCGAATGTTCAGCAACTGCCATCACCGACCTAATCGTAACTTGCGCGTTTAGAATTAACCCCGAGGACTTTCAAAGCCTCGTGAGCGGGTGGCATTTCAAGAGTGACAGAGTTTCCGGTGATGGAAGAGATTACGGGACGGATGCGAAAATAGGTCCATCTTTCGATGCGGCGGTACGGTACTTCGTTTACCCAGACAGCTTCAAAAAAGGTGGCCGTGTCGATCTCGTGACGAATAGAGACCAGACTATGGTTGTCGCAAACCGATACGAGGAATGAAATCCGCAGTGGCGACAATGAGGGCGCAAAGTACACGTCCTCTCCTCACCCCACCAACCGTAACAATTCCCTGGGCGCCTCCTCGTCCTTGATTGGTGTATTGCAGCAGATGCGGAACATAGTGGCGCGGTAGAGACTGAGAAAGCGGGGGGGTAGGAAGAACAATCAATTTGTGATGAGATATTAGGTGCTCGCTTTATGGAGGCTCCATGCCAGTTGGCTTTAGAACAGGCTCTAGTTTCGATCCCCTGCGATTGAATTGGGATGGTTCTGGTCCGCGTCCACTACCATGGACCGCTTGGTATCCGACAGACGAGAAGTCGTCCGCTCATCCTCTCGTCGAGAAATCCTGGTTCAGGAAACAACCCGTTGCTGTCAACGCGCAGATAGCGCATGCGGACGGGACGTTGCCGCTTGTTCTATTGTCGCACGGAACAGGCTCCACAGCCGCTGGTTTGGAATGGCTTGGCTTCCGGCTGGCCGAGCAGGGCTTTGTCGCGTTAGCGGTGAACCACCACGGACATACGGCCTTCGAACCTTTTCGCGCAGAAGGGTTCCTCTGCATGTGGGAGCGCGCGAAAGACCTGACAGCTATTCTCGACGACCCCAATTGGCGCAACGAACTACGAGTCGAAACCGGCGATCAAATTTTCGCTGCGGGCTTCTCAGCCGGAGCGTATACGGCACTTTTACTGTCTGGAGCGCGTATCGCATTTTCACAGTTCGAGCCCGACAACCCGGAAAAGAGTCCGATCCGTGGGCCGCGAGAATTTCCAAACCTCGCCGATGAACTGCCGAAACTCTTTGAAAACCCGGTTTTTCGAAGGTCTTGGGAGCAAAGGCGCTCAGACTTTTCGGATCGCAGAATCCGTGCGGCATTCGCAATTGCTCCGGGTCGTTCCGTGCTGGGTTTCTCTCAGGATAGTCTTCAGGCTATCAACAAACCTGTCCATCTGATAGGCGGTGACGAAGACACTGTTGCGCCACCAGACCAGTGCTGCAAATGGCTGTTCCAAAATATTCCGAATTGTAGATATGAGATTTTGACGGGAGGTGTCGGTCATTACACCTTCCTCCCGGAAGGATCTGAGATAGGACGAGAAGCCGCACCTGAACTGTTTATGGATGACGCAGGGTTAGACCGAACCGCAATCCACGATTACGCCGCAACATTGGCAGCGGAATTCTTCAGGTCTACATAGATTGGAAACTATTAAAACGCTCTTCGGGCTATGTGGCATAGCAATCGCGCCGCCAAGCGAGATCCTCAAACGACCCTGTCATTTCTCACCCCACCAACCCCAACAACTCCCGCGCCGCCGCCTCGTCCGTAATAAGCGTGTTGCACCCGATGCGGCGCATGGTGGCGCGGATGGCGATGGCGCGGTGGGCGCCGCCGGAGGCGATGACGATGTGCTTGGCTTTTTTCAGCGTGTCGAGATTAACTGACATGACCCGCTCGTTGATCGGGTGGGAGACCGAGCGGCCTTCGGCATCGAGGAAGTTGAACATGGTGTCGCAGACGCAGCCAGCCTCGATCAGTTCGTTCAGCGTGGCGCGGCTGATGAAGCCTTCCGACAGCGAGGTGGATTGCGGGCGGATATCGCCGCAGGAGACCACGGCGAGATCGAGATTTTCGGCGAGGTCATAGAGGGTTTTCAACCCGCAATCCTCAATCAGCGCCCGTTTGGTGGCGACGCTATCGACCAGCAGCGGGGCCAGGAACATATAGCATTCCGCCCCCAGTTGGCTGGCGAGCCGCCATGTATAGTCGATGGGATTGGTCTGGTGAACGGCGACAATGCCGCCCAGCAGCGAGACGACCTTGCAATTTTCCCGGCGCGGCGGGCGAAAACCGGCCAGCGACGCCGTCATGGTGCGGCCCCAGCCGACGCCGATGGTTGCATTGTCGGTGACCACTTCAGTCAGGAACTGGCCAAGCGCCAGACCGACGGCGCGGGCGATGCCTTCGGCGTCCTGCCCGGCAGAGGATGGCACGACCACGGCCTCATCCAGGCCGAAGGTGTTTTCCAGCTTGACCGCCAGTTCGACGCAATCGTCGATGCCTTCGGCAATCCAGATCTGCACTTCGGAGCGCTTCAACGCCTCATCCAGCAGCCGGATCACCGTCGAGCGGCTGATGCCGAGCCGTTCGGCCACATCCTTCTGGGTCAGTCCCTGGTTATAATAGAGCCAGGCAGCCCGAAGCCGCAGCGATGCCGCCTCCGAATAGCTGCTCTGGGTCTCCCGGCGAAGCTTGACCACGATGCGAATTGTCCCCTGTTTTCCGTCTCCTGACTATCGCAAGCCATGCAACATTTGTCAAATCCAACGGACAAATGTCTTGACTTAATGCCCTTCTATCCCGATATTCAGATCAAAGGACAAAGGATATGGTCCCCAGGTCGCAAAGACGTGTAGGAACGCAAATGCCCGTCCAGTGTTCATTTAATATGTGACATGAAGGAATTGCCTGATGACTTCGAAACTCGAACAGCTTCGCGCCATGACCACGGTTGTCGCCGACACCGGTGACATTGAGGCCGTAACCCGCCTGAAGCCGGTGGATTGCACCACCAACCCGACCATCGTGCTGAAAGCCTTGGGCACCGACATGTTTGCCGATGCCTTCGAAGAGGCGATCAAATGGGGCAAGGCCAAGGGCGGCGCCTCTGATGCCGTAACCGAGGCTATCGCCGACAGGCTGGCGATTTCGGTTGGTGCGGCGCTCGCCAAGATCGTTCCGGGCCGGGTCTCGACCGAAGTGGATGCCGATCTGTCCTTCGATACGCAGGCCTCGCTCAATAAGGCCCGCGCCATCATTGCGCAATATAAGGAGCGTGGCATCGAGAAGGATCGTATCCTGATCAAGCTCGCCTCGACCTGGGAAGGCATTCGCGCCGCCGAAGTGCTGCAAAAGGAAGGCATTGACTGCAACCTGACCCTGCTGTTTTCCAAGGCCCAGGCCATTGCCTGCGCGGAAGCCAAGGTGTTCCTGATTTCGCCTTTCGTCGGGCGTATTCTCGACTGGTACAAGAAATCGACCGGCGAGAACTACACCTCTGAAACCGATCCGGGCGTGGTGTCGGTGCGCCAGATCTATAATTTCTACAAGGTCAACGGCATCGAAACCATCGTCATGGGCGCGTCGTTCCGCAACGCGGGCGAGATTGAAGCTTTGGCCGGTTGCGACCGGTTGACGATCAGCCCGGCGCTGCTGGATGAGCTGGATGCGGCGACCGGCGATCTGCCCCGCGTGCTCTCGCCTGAAAAGACCACGCCCGATCCGCTGGTGTCGCTGGATGAAAAGGCGTTCCGCTGGGCGCTGAACGAAGATGCCATGGCGACGGAAAAGCTGTCGGAAGGCATTCGCGCCTTCGCCAAGGATCTTGGCACCCTGCGCGGCATGGTGGCAAAGAAGCTGGCCGCCTGATTTCGACGATATCTTGAGGAAAAGGGCGCGGCAAAGGCTGCGCCCTTTTTTGTTAAAGAAAAACCTCACTCGTCGCTATTGCCGCCTGCCCCGTTGCTATTGCCGAACGGGTTGCCATAGCCGCCGCCATTGTTCTGCCAGCTGGAACCCTGTCCGCCCTGGCCCCTGCCCTTCCCCCCGTTGCCTTGGCCGCCATTCCCCTTGCCAACCGGCAGTTCAATCACCGGATCGACCGGCACGCCGCCAATCATCCCCGGCGGATCGCCGCCGGTTTTGACGACATAGCGGCCATCCACCCAGCCGCTGATGCGCGGACGGTCCACGGTGGCGATCCGGCACCAATAACCGCCCCGGCTTTCCATACAGTTCTGCATATCAACCGGCGTGCCTTCGGTCAGCGCATGGATAATCCGGAAATTCGGGCCTGCACCGGATAGAACCGGCAATTGCTGGCCAGGCTTGAGGCCGGTGACGTGCCAGAGATAGGGATCGGGAAAATCCATTCCGCCTTGTGTGCCATTCCCCTGACCATTGACAGAAGGTGCCGGTATCACCGTCTGGCTGAAGGCCGGCATGGCGGCAAATCCCAGGAAAAACGCCAGCATGCTGCGCCCGGTCATTCGGCACAAAAGCCTGCGGCTGAGACTGGCTGCTGGAGGCATGGCATTCTCCTGTTGCTGGAAAAGGCCTGCTGGCCTTTCTGTGGGCGGTGACGCGCCACGTTTTCACGGTCACATGGTCTTACCCGATGATCCGTTAAATTCAGGTGGACACTCAGTTCGGATAAAGTGGCTACCCCTGTGCAATGATGTTTATGATTGATTTCGACTGTAAATAAGCTTCAGGCGTTGTTTTCGTTCCCCGATGATGACAAGGTAGGGTCTTCGCGCTACCCGCACTCCCCCGTTGGTTTACTGGCCTCGTCTCTCTTCGATGGCCCTTTTCTCCGTTTGTTGACATGATGAAATCGACTTCGCTTGGCTATGTCTTTGCCTTTGCCGCCTATACGGTGTTTTCCATGCAGGATGGCATTTCCAAGCATCTGGGCGATAGCTATTCGCCGGTCGTGGTCGCCACCGTGCGCTATTGGGCCTTTGCGATCTTCGCGCTCATTCTGGCCGCCCGCAGCCGCAATGGCTTGGTCGCTGCCGTAAAAACCAAACGACCTATCCTGCAAATCCTGCGGGGCCTGTTGCTGGGTGCGCAGATCCTGGTGTCGATTGCTGCCTTTCACTATGTCGGGCTTGCCCAATCGCAGGCGATCTTTGCCGCCGGGCCGATTTTCGTGGCGCTGCTGTCGGTGCCGCTGCTGGGCGAACAGGTGGGCTGGCGGCGCTGGACGGCGATCCTGGTCGGCATGCTCGGCGTGGTGCTGATCCTTTCGCCGGGCTCGGGCAGTTTCAGCCTGATGGTGGCGCTACCACTGTTCTGCGCGCTATCAGGGGCTTTTTACGGCATTCTGACGCGGCTGGTCAGCCGCGACGATCCGCCCGTCACCAGCTTTTTCTATATGTGCATGGTCGGCTTTGTCGGGGCCAATTGCATGGCGCCATTTTTCTTAGCCCCGATTGCCAGACAGGATTGGTTCTGGATGCTGGCGCTGTGCTGCACCGGCATTGCCGGGCATCTGTCGCTGATCAAGGCCTATGAGCATTTGAATGCCGTGGTGCTGCAACCGATTGCCTATTACCAGCTGGTCTTAGGCTCGATCATCGCGGTGACGGTGTTTGGCGAAAGCCTGACCCGCAATATGGTGCTGGGCTCGGTCATTGTGGTGGGAGCGGGTCTGTTTACGGTTTGGCGCGAACAGGTGGTGGCACGGCGAAAAGCCCTTGAGGTTCAATCTATTGCAGAACCTGCTTCTTAACTAAACTTCATACGGGAACTGATTACACCCTCATTAACCGTGGTTGCGAATATACGACGATAAAGAAAAACGAATATACCCAATTAAGCCTTCGGCAACAGGAAACTCCTAAAACTAGGGGGTGTTTTGCGTTTGTGGAGTGGGCCATGGGATATCGTGTGTCGTGAAGCTATTGCCAGGCAAAATCCATTTGTCGCGCAAGCTCCTGCTGATCGTCGGCGGCGTTGCTGTCCTGTGCGGTGCAACGGGTTCGGCTGCCGTCTATATCGGCCGTGATGCGCTGCTCGGGCCATCCTATAGCGAGGTCAACGGCCTGACCTGCATGGAACTGCAATCGGCCACCATCAAGCGCAAGGACCGGCTGTGGGTGCGTAAATATGTCACCACGGACGCAACCGATGGCGTAACCCGCATCAAGACCGCGCTCCGCATCGCCAAATCCGTTGCTGAGACGGAAAAACCAGATCTCGTTCAGGTCGTCGTGCTCGATAAGAACGGGCCGAAGGACCAATCCGACATTCGCGGCCGCGCCATTGGCGCAGATGTCATTTATATTCCCAATCCCGCCCAGCTAGCCGAAACCGCGCAGATGCAGAGCCTGACGGCGCGCTATGTCGACAAACCGGCCAATGGCAATGGCGATTTTTACGGCGAGCGGGTGGAAATGCCGCTGGCCGACGCAAACACCATGATGGCCAAGCTGACGGACGCGGCCCCTTGCGAAAAGCCCGTTGTTGCCACGCCCGAAGGCGAAAGCAAGAAAGAAGGCGGCCACGCGAAAGAAGATGGGCACGCCAAGGAAAAACCCAAGGAAGGGCAGAGCTCGCATGGCGAGGCAGCGCATGGTGAGGCGGCTCCAGCCGAGGCGCATGGCAGCGAAGCCCCAGCTGAGGAAAAGGCCGGCTTGATCGCCTCGCTTAAAGGCATGATTTTCGGCGCTGAAGAGAAACCGGCAGCACCGGCACATGACGCCGCCCCGGCTGCCGATGCAGCCCCTCCTGCCCATGCCCCCCCTCTTGCCCAAGCTGAGGAGGGCAGCCACTCCGACAACGCGACCCCTCATCAGGCAAACGCCGACAAAGCGCCCACTCAACAGCAAGGTGTTGAACACGCAGGTAGCGAAAAGGCAGGAGAACCCGCTCCGGCACCTGCGTCACCCGCCGCAGCATCTGCTCCGGCGGCAACATCGCCAGTGGTCGCAGCCGATCCGACGCCACAGGCCGTGGAAAGCAAGGGCTGGCTGAGTTCGATCAAATCCATGGTCACAGGCACAGATAAGCCGACAGCAGAAACCGCTGCGAAAGCCGAAGCGCAGAGTGATTCAAAACCGCTGGTGACAGAGCCTAGCGCCACACCCTCGGTTCTGCCACGCGGAATTTCACTGCGATAAAGACGCCATAATCGCGCCGAAATAGCATCGTGCAGAAAACGAATCGGCACGATGCGATAGAGCTTTTCAGCCTCGCTGCTTGACCGGCGCTATCAATCGACCTTGGCGCGTCGCGCCGGGAAGAGAATAATGTCACGGATCGAAGGCGCATTGGTCAGCAGCATGATCAGGCGATCGACGCCAATGCCAAGTCCACCGGCTGGCGGCATGCCCTGGTCAATGGCATCGAGGAATTCGTCGTCGAGCTGCTTGTCCTTTTCGCCACGGGCATGGGCCTGTTCCAGCTGCTCGACCATGCGCTTGCGCTGCTCTTCCGGGTCGTTCAGCTCGGAAAAGGCATTGCCGATTTCCCAGGCGTTGCAATAGGTCTCAAACCGTTCCACCAGACGCGGCTCGCCCGGCACTTCCTTGGCGAAGGGCGAGATGTCCTTGGGGAAATGCGTCACATGGCTTGGCTGGATCAGCGTGCCCTCGACCTTTTCTTCAAAGATGAAGGACAGACATTCGCCCCAGGTCCAATCCTTTTCGACCGCAAACCCGGCAGCCTTGGCAGCCGCGCGGGCCTCCTCATCGGTCTTGATGGCCAGGAAGTCGATACCCGTGACGTCCTTGACGGCATCCGGCATCGGCACCCGCTTGAACGGCCCCTTGAAGGAAATTTCCTTGTCGCCAAAGGCAAATTCGGTCGAGCCATGAATGCGCATGGCAAGGTCGGCAAACAGGCGCTCGACCAGATCCATCACGTCTTCATAGTCGGCATAGGCCCAGTAACATTCCATCATGGTGAATTCTGGATTGTGCCGGGTGGACACGCCTTCATTGCGGAAGTTGCGGTTGATTTCGAAAATCTTGTCGGCAAGGCCAGAGACCAGCGTGCGCTTCAGAAACAGCTCCGGCGCAATGCGCAGATACATATCCTGCTTCAGCGTGTTGTGATGGGTCTTGAACGGATCGGCAGACGCACCGCCATAAACGGATTGCAGCATGGGGGTTTCCACCTCCATGAAGCCATCGCTTTCCATGAAACGGCGGATGCCGGAAACGATCTTGGAGCGCTGCTGGAAGCGAAGCTTGGATTCGTCATTGGTTAGAATGTCGAGATGGCGCTTGCGATAGCGCACTTCGATATCCGTAACGCCATGATATTTCTCCGGCATCGGCAGCAAAGTCTTGGTCAGCATGATGATGGTTTCGGCGTTGATCGTCAGCTCACCACGCTTGGTGCGGCGCACCGGACCGGTCACGCCAATAATGTCACCCAGATCGATCATCGGCAGCATGGCGCGGGCCGCTTCCGGCGTCATGTCCTTGTGGCTGAAAATCTGGATCTTGCCCGATGCATCGCGCAGGTCCATGAACATGCCGGAATTGCGCGAGGAATAAATGCGGCCTGCAACCGTAACCGTATCGCCCGATTCCGTATCCGGTGCCAGATCCGCATATTTTTCGGCCAGTTCAGCCGTGGTGGCGGTGCGGTGGAAATGGGCTGGATAGACATCGCCGATCTGCTGGCGCAGCAGCGCCAGTTTCTGGCGGCGCACCTCGGTGGCGTCGGAGGAAAGGGCGGTTTCGGTGTTTTGTTCGGTCATTGGTTCGCCTATCGGGCACGAAATTCTTGGATCAATTGTGGAGCATAGCGGCTGAAAAAGGCTATGATAAGCCCTCCCTGATAAAGGGGAGAGCCCAAAACTGGAGGACCTTGCCTGTCAGGCCGCGCCGGCCATGGAGGTCAAGACCTGAATGGCCACCTTGAGGCGCTGGCGCACCACGGAACGGCCCAGCAGCGCCATGCTGTCAAACAGCGGCAGAGAACGCTGGCTGCCGGAAACGGCAACGAACAACGGCGGGGTGACGACGCGCAGCTTCTTGCCCAACCGGTCGGCAATCGCCCGCAGTTCTTCCTCGATGGTCGCAACATTCCATTCGAGGATCTTTTCGAGATCGGCTTGAACGGTGGTGACGATCTCAAGCGTTTCCGCCGGGCTGGTTTTCAACCCGCCGAAGGAAGCAGGCGTCAGGCCGACATCATTGGCCAGCAGGAAGCCTGCCAGCGGCGGCAATTCGCCAAGCTTGGTGATCCGGCTCTGAGCGAGCTTCAGGCCTTCCGTCAGCCTGTCGTTTTCGCTGGCCCAGGTCAGAACGCGGCCCAGGAATTCGTCCGGCGTCAGCTTTTCGCGCAGCCAGCGACCGTTCAGCCAGTCGAGCTTCTGGATGTCGAAGATAGCACCCGCCTTGGAGAGATTGTCGGGGTCAAACTTGGCGATCAGCTCGTCCATCGTCAACAGCTCTTCGCCTTCGGCGATCTGCATGAAGAACAGGCCAAGGAAATTCATCAGCGCTTCGGGCAGGTAGCCAAGCGCCGAATAATAGGAAATCGATGTCGGGTTCTTGCGCTTCGACAGCTTGGATTTGTCGGCATTGCGCATCAGGCTGAGATGCATGAACACCGGCGGCTCAAGACCGAGATATTTGTAGATCAGGATATGCTTCGGCACGGAGGCCAGCCATTCCTCGCCGCGCGCCACATGGGTGATCTTCATCAGGTGGTCATCGACCACATTGGCCATGTGATAGGTCGGCATGCCATCGGCCTTCAAGAGTACCTGCATGTCGACGCTTTCCCACGGAATCGACACGTCGCCATAGACGCCGTCATGGAAATCACAGGAGCCTTCGGTTGGGATTTTCAGGCGCACGACATGCGGTTCGCCTGCGGCAACGCGCGCATCGACTTCTTCCGCCTTCAAGTGCAAGCAGAGACCGTCATAGCCGGGCGGCTTGCCCGCTGCGCGCTGCGCTTCGCGCATCTGGTCCAGCCGGGCGGGCGTGCAGAAACAGCGGAACGCATTGCCCTCAGTCACCATCTTATCGACGAACGGACGGTAGGTGTCCTTGCGCTCGGACTGGCGATAAGGACCGTAGGGACCGCCAACATCCGGGCCTTCGGCCCAGGTCAGGCCGGTCCATTTCAGCGCGTCCAGCACTTTCTGTTCAAACTCCGCCGTCGAGCGGGTCGCATCGGTATCTTCGATGCGCAGAATGAATTCGCCACCATGTTTCTTGGCGAACAGATAGTTGAACAGCGCGATATAGGCTGTGCCGACATGCGGTTCACCGGTGGGAGAAGGAGCGATACGGACGCGGACGCCGGAAGTGGTCATGATTTTGCTCGTGGTCATGGAGGCGAGGATCGGGCAGAGCCAAGCCATCGCATTTTGATGATCTGGACGCGGTGAAAGCCACGCTCAAGGCAGGCTTCCAGCGATAATCCTTTGGCTGGCCTTAGGCCATATCTAAGGCCAAGCGTCAAGGAAAACCCAAGCATCGGCGGGAACGCATGGGCCGGTGACAGAGGAATTTGAAAAAGATTGCGAAAAAAAATCAGATTGGGCGGAACCATTTCCGGTATCGCCCGTTAGGAGTGCAGGAAAGCGGTTGTGAATCCCGCGAACCTAAAACCCCCGTCCCCCGCTTGAAAGCCTGCGTTCCGCCAACGCAGGCTTTCGGCATTTCAGGCCCCGCTGAGCCATGGCTATTTCAATGGCCAGACCACGATCAGTGCCGGGATAGCAACAAGAATGATCAACAGCGAGAGCGGCAGACCAAGGCGCGGATAATCACTGAATTTATAGCCGCCCGGCCCCATCACCAACGTGTTGCATTGATGACCGATCGGGGTCAGGAAATCACAACCGGCGCCAATTGCCACCGCCATCAGAAAGGCGTCAGGCCGGAAGCCGAGATTATGGGCAAAGCTGGCGGCAATCGGCGCCATCACCAGAACCGTCGCGGCATTGTTGAGAAACGGCGTTACTGCCATGGCAGTCACCAGAATCAGCGCCAGCGCACCGTAAGGCGGCAGCCCATGGGCAACATGGCCAAGCCAACCGGCGATCACATCCGTTCCGCCGGTACTGCGCAAGGTATCGCTGACCGGGATCAGTGCCGCCAGCATGACGAGGATCGGACCATCGACAGCCTGATAGAAATCGTTGAGCGGGATGACCCGGAACACCACCATCGCCAGGGCAGCGGCAAAGAAGGCAACCGGCACCGGTGCCAGACCGACTGCGGTTGATCCCATCGCGGCAATCAGGATCAGCACCGGGATAAGCGCGCTGCGGCTGGTGCCGAGCAGGATTTCGCGCTCGGCGAGCGGCAGGCAATCCAGGGTCTGCAACGCGGCTGGCAGCGCGGTGCGTCGCCCCTGGAGCACGACGACATCGCCAGCGCGCAAGGCCACATGCGCCAGCCGCTCCTTCAGCCGCTTGCCGCGCCGGCTAACGGCCAGGAGGTTGATGCCATAGGTATTGAACAGAGAAACATCGCGGGCCGTCAGGCCTTCCAACGGCGACCCCGGCCCGACCACCGCCTCGATGGCAGTGATTTCACCGCCCGAACCGATCTCCCGGCCCGACAGTTTTAAGCCGGATTGGCTGACCAGCCGGTCAAGCGCATCGGATGGCCCCTCCAGCAGCAATGTGTCCTGCTCTTTCAACACCATGTCTGGGAAAGGCGAAATACGGCTGTGGCCGCGCAGGATGGCGGTGGCGATCACTTCGCCGGCGGTGGTTTTCAACAGATCGCGCAGCGGCTTGCCTGATAGTGCGGAGCCTTCGGGCAGGGTCGCCTCGGTGGAGAAATTGGAATTGCCGAGTGCTTCCTGCAAGGTCGGGTTCTGGTTCTGGCGCTTGGGTACCAACCAATAGAACAGCATCAGGAAAATCACGCCCGCCACCGCCAGAATGGCACCAACAGGTGTAAAATCGAACATGGTGAACGGCGTACCGGTCAGTTCACCGCGCAGCTTGGACACGACGATATTGGGTGAGGTGCCGATCTGGGTCATCAACCCGCCCAGAAGCGCACCGAACGCCATCGGCATCAGGAAGGCGGAGACCGGCGTCCCTGACTTCTTCGAGAACTGGAACGCGACCGGCATCATGATGGCCAGCGCGCCGATATTCTTGATGAAGGCCGACAGCACTGTCACCGTCAGCACCAGAAGCAGTATCTGGGCGCGCATTGATGTCAGGTTGGGGAAGAATCGTTTAATGGCGGCATCGACCAGACCGGACCGCGCCACCCCGGCGCTGACCACCAGGGCACTGCCGACGATGATAACGATATCGTCACTGAACCCGGAAAAAGCCTTATCGGCTGGCACAAGGCCAAGGGCAACGGCTGCCAGAAGGGTCAGCCCCGCCACCACATCGTAGCGGATACGGTCCCACATGAAGGCAACCATCATCAGGCCAATGACGGAAAAAGCCAAAATCTGTTGAGTCGTCATGCATGTCCGGATCGGTCAGAGGTGGGCTCAAAAGGCTTGAAGTGCCGGTTTGTTCCTTACCGTTGCGCCGTCGCTCCGCCACCATGCACTCTTTGAGAGTAGCATACACAGGAAACGACGGCATCAACGCGACTGTGACATTTCATAATTCGAGCATGATGATCAAGTCTACAGCCTTTAGGTTACCTTGGCCTTCAGGCAACCTTGGCCAATAGCTTTTCTTCCAGCCGTGCCAGAATATCCTTGCAGACGGCATCTTCTTTTTCGACGCCGTGCATGAGGATCTCACGGGCGGCCTCGACATCGGAGGGATCGGCGTAATAGGCGTGGAATTCGCCCAGCACCGCATAGGCCGCCATTTCGCCAGCCTCGACAGCCAGTTCCAGCATATTTTGCGCGCCATCGAGATCGACGATGCCGCCAATGCCCTTCATGCGGAACCGTCCCAGATTGACCATGGCAAGGGCATGACCGTTTTCAGCCGCCATTTCAAACCAGATCCGCGCCTGGTTGAGATCACCCTCACCTTCACCTGCGCCGGTCGCGGCCACAACCGCCATCTGGAACTGAGCGGCGACATCGCCCTTCAGCGCCGCCTTTTCAAGCCACATCACCGCTTCCACCGAACTGGCCTTGACGTCGATGCCATGGCGATAACGCCGCTCCAGGTCACGGCAGGCGCGCCTGTCGCCCATGCGGCCAAGCGCCGTCAGCCAGCGCACGCCCCGGGCGCGATCGCGCTCGGGATAGGCTTCGTGCAGGTAATATTTCGCCAGTTCCTCGATAGAGGAGCGGTAACCTTTGGCGGCAGCAGCGCTGAGCAGGCGCAGCGCCTTCTCCTCATCGGGTGTGGTGCCAAGGCCGTTCAGATATTGCATGGCGAGGTAATGGCGCGCCGTACTATTGCCAGCCGCCGCCGCATATTTGAAGTATGGCAGGGCGCGGGCATAATCCACCTCGCCCAAATGCCCCCCGGCAAGCAGCGTTCCCATGCCCAGATGCGCCCGGACATTGCCAGCTGTCACCGCTGGCTCATAACAGACCAGTGCCGTGTGCGGATCCACCTCGCCGCCAATGCCGGACGCCAGAAGATAACCGGCCAGCGCCGAACCATCAACATTGCCGTGCTCATGGGCGCGAAGCGCATAGTCACGGGCCAGTTCGGGCTCGCAAACCAGCTGCATGACATCACCATAAAGTCGCAAAGCCGCCGGAGACGCCGGCATGTCCTGGCGCGGTGAAATCAGATAGAGCCGGGCCGTCAACGCCATGGCACCGACATGCCCCGCATCGGCGGCATAACGCGCCAACCGGCGAGCCTCGGCCAGATCGGAAATCACCCCGCGCCCCGTCTCATAAAGCCGCGCCAGTTCGTAGGATGCCCCGACATGGCCGCCCTTGGCAGCCTTGCGCAGGGCGCTCGCGGCCAGCGGCATCCGGCCCGCCCCAAGCTTTTTCATGCCATGGCGATACGCCTGCCGGATTGCCGCGCCTCGGACAAAAAAGGGCACAAAAGACAGCAATTGCTTCATGGTTCGCGCATTCCCTCGCTCACGACCGGTACAACCCGGTCAAACAGATAGGCCGCCACAGTCTGGTCGCCAACGACGACGTCGGTCACCAGCGTCATCCCGGCAATCAGACTGAAATCGGCCGGATTGCTTTTCAGATGCGGGTCGTCAATGGTGATCTTGGCAATATAAAATGTCCGCTCGGATGCGCCTTGCGCAGCCGCGCCATCGCCGCGCGAGACTTTCAGACTGTCGGGGCTGACCGCCCGAACCGTACCGCGCAAGCCGCCATAGCGGGCGAAAGGCCAGGCATCGAGCTTGATATCGACCGGCTGACCAACCTTGATAAAGCCCTGGTCCTGAGTGGAGATTTCCGTTTCCACTTCAAGCCGGGCTGCCTTCGGTACCAGCACGAACATTTTCTGTGCCGTCTGCGCCACCGAGCCGATGGAAATATCGCCGATCTGAAGCACGGTTGCGTCTTCGGGCGCCTTCAATTCGATCAGGTCGGAACGCTTATCGGCCTTGTTCAATTCTTCGATGGCCGCATTCAACGCCACCTGCTGCTTGACAAGCTGACCCATGGCGTCGGAGCGCCATTGCTGGGCCTGATCTTCCATCTGCGATTGGACCGATTGAATGTCATGGGCGCCGCTTTCCAGCTTGCCCTCGACTTCGCGGATCGTCCCGGTGACTTCCAGCACCCAGTCCTTGGCCTTCAGGCCATCGGCTCTCGATGCATATTTCTTCTCGACCAGCGCGCTTTTCATCGCCTCGCTTTCCTCGCTGAGCGACAGGCGCTGGCGATTGACCGTGAGTTCCTGCTGCAATTGGGCTTGCGTGGTTTGCAGCGAAGAGATCTTGGCCTTGAAGGTCGACATCGACGCTTCATATTGCGACCGGCGGGCTTCAAAGAACCGGCGCTGCAATTTCCCAAAACTATCGCCGTCACGCGGCTGGTAATCACGCCCATCGATTTCCGCCTTCAGCCGCTCGACTTCGGCCGAAAGGCTGGCCATCTGCCGGCTGGCCGTGGTCTGGTCGGCACGCGAAAAGGTCGGATCGAGCGTGGCCAGCAATTGCCCCGCCTTCACCTCCTGGCCTTCACGCACCAGGATTTCCCGAACGATCGAGGTTTCCAGCGGCTGCACCACGGTATTGGGTGCTTCCGAGGCGACACGACCGCGTGCAGTTACCACCCGCTCGACCGGCATGAACACCGACAGCAGGATCGCGCTGGTGATCAGGGCCGCCACCGTGGCAATCGTCATCCGCGCCGATTTGGGCGGGGTGCGATGCAGGATGCTGGCGCTTTCGGACAGGAATTCCGCTGTCGTGCGGACCGCGTAACGATGCTCGTCAGGCGACAGCGTCAAGGTTTTCGTCATGATCTTTTCCCGTCGTCAGGTGGCGGTTCTGCTGGTTCCAAAGGTGGCGGTAGTCGCCGGAGCGGCGCAGCAGGTCGTGGTGGGTGCCGCTGTCCTTCAGCTGGCCGCGATCCAGAACCAGGATCTGGTCGCAATCGACAAGCGAAGACAGGCGGTGCGAAATCATCAACACGGTGCGGCCTTCGGCAATGCGCTTCAGGTTGCGCAGAATGATCGCTTCGCTTTCCGGATCGAGCGCGCTGGTGGCCTCGTCGAAGATCAGGATCGGCGGGTTGACGATCAACGCCCGGGCAATTGCCAACCGCTGCTTCTGGCCGCCGGAGAGATTGCTGGCATGTTCTTCCAGCATCGTGTCATAGCCGCGCGGCAGACGTTCGATGAATTCATCGGCCCCGGCCAGTTGCGCCGCTTCGATCATTTCCTCAGGCGAGGCATCCGGCTTGGCGATCAGGATATTGTCACGGATCGTGCCGCGAAACAGGAAGCTTTCCTGAAGCACGACGCCGACATTGGTGCGCAGGTGATAGAGATCGACTTCCTTCAACTCGACGCCATCGAGACGGATCAGCCCGGAATAGCTCTGATGCAGGCCCTGCAACAGCCGCGTCACTGTGGTCTTGCCCGAGCCGCTACGGCCCATCAGCCCGACGATATTGCCCGGTTTGACGTGAAAATTGATGGCGTTGAGCGCCGGCAACGAGGTGCCCGCATAGGCAAAGCGCACATCCTCGAAGCTGATCCGGCCGGAAAATTCCGGGCGCACCCCGTGTTCACGGCGCGGTTCGGGTTCGGCATTGATGACGGAGGCGACCTGGCGCAGCGCACCGCGGGCCTCTTCCATCTGCTGCATCATGCCGGCCATCTGCACCAGCGGCTGGGTGGCGCGCATGGCAATCATGGTGAAGGCCACCAACGTGCCGGTCATGACCGTATGCTCGTTGACGATGACAAGATAGGCGCCGATCAACAGTGAGCCGGCGTAGATCAGCTTTTCCAGAGGCGCCAGCAAGGTTTGCGGCTGGTTGGCCAAAAACAGCAGGTTGGTCTGGTTATTGACCGCTTCGGCGACCCTCTGGTCCCATTCGCGCCGCTTGCGGCCTTCAAGCGCCAGCGATTTCACAGTGCGGATGCCGTTGATCATCTCGATCAGCATGGCGGTGCGGCGGTGTTCGCTGCCCATCACCTGCGCATAGGCGCGGCGGATCGGCTTCATATAGATAAACAGTATCAGGCTCATCACTGCGCCGAGGCCCAGAACCCAGAAGGTCAGACCAGGGCTGAGCAGGAACATGACAGGAATGAGCACGAATAGCGACAGCATGTCCAATACCGAACCGAACAATTGGCCGGTGACGAAAGCCCTCAACCGACGGGCTTCTCCCAGCCGATGGACGATGCCGCCGGTGGCATTCTGCTCGAAGAATTCAATCGGCAGGCGCGACAGCCGATCAAAGATCATCAGGTTCAGCCGCACATCGATTTTGGCGGTGACGATGGCGGTGACAGTGCGGCGCATATAGCCGAGCAGCATATCGAACAGCAGCACGACCAGAATGGCGGCGGCCATCAGCGTCAGTGTCGACAAGCGGTGATGCACCATGACCTTGTCGATCACCACCATGTAGAACAGCGAGGGCACCAGCGCCAGAACGCCAAGCGAAATGGCCGAAATGAACACGTCGCGCACCATGCGGCGGTCCTGCATCACCTGGGCCAGCAGCCAGTGAAAGCCAAACTCCTCGCGCGCACTTGCCTCGGAAATTTCCCGCTTCATCAGCAGGACGTGGCCGCTCCAGTTTTCCGACAGCCGCAATTCGTCGACCACAAACCGGGTGGCTTTCGAATCGGCAGGATCGCGAAACACCATGCGCGGCGTCTGCGGATCATCGACGAATTTTTCAAAGACAAGAAGCGATCCGTCATTGAGCTGAATGACGGCGGCGACAGCGCCTTCCATCTGGCTCAAAAGCTTCCAGTTCATGCGGATCGGCTTGGCCTTTACCCCATGATCGCGGATGATTTCGGCCAGTTGCGGCAGCGAAAAGCATTCCTCATCACCGTAATCGCGGCATAATTGCTCGACCGAGAGGGATAAGCCCAATTTTTGCGTGGCAAGAGCCAATGCAGCAAGAGCGGATCTGGCCTGCCCCTCATCCGCCAGATCTCTGTCTTCAGCATTCATCGACACACCTCATCATCCATCGCCGAAAGCACACATGGCGAGTTTTTCGTGAGGATCCGCCCTGCCCCACAAGCCGGGAACGGACCCATTCAACCCGACCGTAGAAGCCGAAGCTTTCGCCATGCTGGATTTTCGTGAATCCGCGTCGCAAACAGAAACAGTTCCCTTACCGTCGTTGATAACGCGGCCCACACTGTTCCAGCGCCTGGAAAAGCAGGTTAAGCTTTTGCAACCGGGGCGAATCGCCCTGAAAACCGCCAGGCTTGGAGATATGCTGCTCGTGACCCAGACGCCCAGACGGCCCGTGATTATCCATTGGGGCATATCCAGCTTTTTCGGCTGGGGCATTTATGGCCTTAACCTGGCGCTCAACTGGTCCAACGATCCGGTGCTGGAGCCGGTGACGTCCTTTCCGTTGCAATCCGACCAGATCGTCGTCGATCCGTTGCGGCAACGCGCACTTGGCGGATTTTTCCGGGCCAGCGCCGACCTTTCGAACCGCATCGCCGCCCAGAGCGAAAAGTCCCTGACGGTCAATACCCCGCTTCTCGCCGGGCTCGGCAATGATTTTACCATGTCGCCCGGCCCCAAAGGCGTTGCCCTTTCCGGCAGCCCGACGCTGGGCGTGGTGTTCTTTGAACTGCCGCAACTGTCGGAGGCCACGAAAGCCAGAGCCAAAGCATTTCCGCTGGTGATTGCCGGATCGAGTTGGAACGAAGAGATCATGCGCGCCCATGGCCTCAACAATGTCACCACCGTCATCCAAGGCATCGATCAGACGCTGTTTCACCCAGGCCCGCGCCAAGGCGTTCTGGCCGACCGCTTTCTGGTGTTTTCAGGCGGCAAGCTGGAATTGCGCAAGGGGCAGGATCTGGTGGTGGCCGCGTTTGCCCGGTTTGCTAAACGCCATCCAGAAGCCCTGCTGGTTTCCGCCTGGCACAGTCCCTGGCCACAATTTGCCCTGACGCTCAACCGGTCCGGCAAGGCCACCGCCATCACCACCAATGACAAGGGCGCCATCGATCAATCCGCCTGGATTGCCGCCAACGATATCGCTGCCCATCAGTTTCTTGATCTCGGTTCTGTCCCCAATGCGCTGATGGCACCGATCCTGCGCGAAATGGACGTGGCGGTCTTCCCCAACCGCTCCGAAGGCGGCACCAATCTGGTGGCGATGGAATGCATGGCCTGTGGCGTGCCGACGATTCTGTCGGCCAATACCGGTCATCTCGACCTGATCGACGGCGGCAATTGCTATGCGCTGGAACATCAGACCCCCGTTGCTGGCGAAGGCGCTGGCGTCGGCTCCGTGGCCGGCTGGGGAGAAAGCAGCGTCGATGAAATCGAAGAGGCGCTGGAGCGGGTCTGGCGCGACCGCAACGAAGCCCGTCGCCGTGGCGAGCGTGGTGCAGCCAAGCTTGCTGGCTATACCTGGTCGCGCACAGCGGATGCGATGAAAAAGATCATCAGGACTTATTCGTAATCGCTTCGGCAAGCGACACCGCCTGTGCAATCGGGGCGGTAAAATCCCCCGCCTCGGTTTGGCGGCAAAGCTGCATGGACGGATACCAGGGCGTCGTTCTGCCCTCAGAACCCCACCGCCAATCCGGCACTTTCTTCAAAAGGCCGATGGTCGGTACGCCAAGGCTACCGGCCAGATGCAGCGGCGCGGTGCAGACCGATACGAAGGCCGAAAGCTGGGTGAGGATGGCCGCCGTGTCGAGAAAAGCATCCGCTCCGGCATCAAAATCAGGGCCTGGATGTTCCAACGTGAAGGACAGGCCCGCCACCTTATAGCCTGAGGGTGTATCGGCGAGTTCCAATGCTGCATCGTCAAGTTTTTGCAGGGCGATCAGCCGTGTACCGCCAAGGCTCGCAAAGGGCGACAGCTGTTCGGGACCGGCAAGACTGCGACCTTTTTCCGCTGGTGACAGGGGATTGCCGCGCCAGACAAAGCCCAGGGATTTCTCGCCTTGCTTCAAATTCAGCCGTTCACGCCACAGCGAAACCCGCTCCGCCTGTGGCTGCAAATAGGCGGGGGCTTTCGGCACGCTGCCCAGCGTCAATTTCAGCCGATGCGGCAGACCAAGCAACGGCACCTGAAAATCGATGGTTCCTGCTGGCGGGTTCTCTGCCTGTACCCGATCTGCCCCCGGCACATCCGCCAGCAGCCCGATCAGCTTGTTTGGCACTTGCAGGATCACCTCGCCGCCAAGCGATTTGACCAGGGGTAACAGCTTGACGAACTGGATCGTGTCGCCAAGTCCCTGTTCCGCATGGACCAGCAGGTGTTTGCCTTGAAAAGGCCGCCCGTTCCAATCGGCAATATCCGTGTGACGTGCTTCCCCCGGAAAGCCTTCGGCCTGCCAGCGCCATTCATACTCGGCAAAACCAGTGGTGTAATCGAAAAGCCGCAGCAGGTTGAGGCCAAGGTTGTAATGAGCCTCAGCGGAGGTGGGATAGATTTCCAGTGCCTTGGACAGCAGCGCCATCGCCGCTTCCGCCTCGCCCAATTCGGACAGCGCATTGCCGAGATTGTGGAGCGCTATGCGGTTTTGTGGATCGAGCACCAAAGCTTGCCGATAAGCGGTAATCGCTGCCGGATAATCATCGAGATCGGCATGCGTTACGCCGATATTGGCGTGACAGGCGGCATTGTCAGGTGCCAATTGCGCGGCGCGTTGATAAGCTTCCAGCGCATCCGGCTTGCGCCCGGCCTCACCCAGCGCATTGCCGAGATTATACCAGATATCGCTTTCCTCAGGCGCAAGTCTGAGCGCCCGGGCATAAAGCGACAGCGATTGCGCCAGATCGCCGCGCGAGCGTTCCGCCGAGGCCAGCAGTCTGAGCGCATCGACCTGGTCGGGCTCTTCCTCGAGAATGGCACGGTAATGGGCAATCGCCTCGTCCAGCATCCCAGCCTTGTGCAGCTGAAAGGCCTGGATCAGCCTTTCGCCCGACGCAGTTTGGTTCGTCATGGCTTACGCTCCACCAGCCGCTTGAGGTCTTCTGCCACCGCCTTGGCCACACTTGCCCAATCGCCTGGTTGCGGTTGGCGAAACAGTTTCAGGCCCGGATACCAGGGGCTATCGTCTCGACCGGTCATCCAGCGCCAATCCGCACCGTATTTCAGCAGCGCAAAACACGGCACGCCCAGCGATGCTGCCAGATGCAGCGTGGAGGTGCAGGAGGAAATCACCAGATCAAGCGCAGCAATCGCTGCCGCCGTCTCGCCGAAATCGCCAAGCTCCGCCCCCGGCGCCTGCATGGCCTTGGCAAAATCCAGACCGGCCATCTGTTCCAGCCCATCCTTGAATTGCAGGCTGATGAAATGCGCTCCTTCGACAGCAAACAGTGGCTCCAGCGTTTTCAAGGGCGGCGAGCGGCCCTTGTCGGCGCGCGCGACCGGATTGCCCTGCCAGACCAGCCCGACCCGCAAAGCGTCACGATGCCCAAACCGCGCTTCCCAGTCTGCCACCCGGCGAGGATCGGGCCGGAAATTGGCCGGGCCCGGCAAAGTTTCCAGCGTGGTTGCAAAAATCAGCGGTAGGCTCATGATCGGCGCCTCGACATCGGCATCGTCAATGGCATCGACACCCTGGCGGCGCAGGGTGATGTTGCGCCTCTCCACCACCAGTGTTGAAAACAGGCCGATCAACGGCTCACGCAATTCCAGAATGACATGACCGACCTTGAGAGCGGCTTGGCGCACGAAACGGGCAAACTGGATCTGGTCGCCCAACCCCTGTTCGCCGTGGATCAGCAGTACCTTGTCCGGCAGGGCCTCGCCGGTCCAGCGCGGCATGGGCAGCGTGCGCGCCACCATTTCAGCGCCCTGCCAGCGCGTCTCGTAATCGCGAAAACCCTGCGGCAGATTGCCCGCCATCAGATGCGCATGCGCCCGGTCGATCAGGGTTTCGACATCACCAGGCAGGAGATCCAGCGCCCGATCCAGACTGGCGATTGCCTCCTCAACCCGGCCCATTTCGCGCAATGCATTGCCAAGCCCGCGATGGGCCTTGGACAGATCCGGGCGCAGCTGGATCGAGGCCCGGTAAGCCTCCAACGCTTGCCCATAGCGATCCGTATCGCGCAAAAGATTGCCGAGGGTCATATAGGCTTCGGCGCTGGGGCTGGTCTCCAGGCTTTGGCGCAGGCATGCTTCGGCCTCATCCTGCTTGCCGACATGGCGAAGGGCGATGGCATAATTGGTCTGGAAGATCGGTGTTGAAAGCCCCAGTGCCGCCGCCGCCCGCAGCAGGACATAGCCGCGATGGTAATGCAGGCGCTCAACCGCCAACCCACCCAGCATATGCAGCGCCTCGGCCCGTGTTTCGTCCTCATGCAGCAGCGCCGCATAGGTCGCCTCGGCGGCAGTGACATTTCCGGCCATATGGGTGCGGATGGCGGCGGCCAGCCGTTGTTGCGGTGCCGGTTGGGCCGGAACGGCAACCACCGGCTCGGCGGCTTCATACAGTTGCGCCCTGTCCCCCTCGACCAGCCGGCCCAGCGCCTCGGCTACGCGGGAGACGACACCGGCAAAGGGTTCCGCCTCGACTTCATCGGCCACCCGGCGAAACACCCGGCTTGCCGGATACCAGGGGCTATCGCTGCGGCCGCGCAGCCAGCGCCATTCGGCATGCGACTTGAGGATCACCCAGGTCGGACGGCCAAGCGCGCCAGCCAGATGCGCCACCGCTGTATCGGAGGTGATGACGAGATCGAGATTCATGATCATCGCTGCCGTATCGACAAAGGCATCGGCGCCGCTGTCGAAATCCTCCGGCGGGCGCTCGACGGCAAAATCCACTGTATCCAGCTGTTCTTCGCCCGCACCCTTTTGCAAGGCGATCAGGCGCACACCGTCAATGGCAGCGAACGGCGACAGCACCTGCAAGGGAAAGCTGCGGCCCTTATCAACCTGCGGATCGGGATTGCCCTGCCAAACGAGGCCAACCCGGAAGCCCGGCTTTGCCGCAAGAAAGCCTGCCCAGCGCCGCACCCGCAGCGGATCGGCAAACAGATAGGCGGGAAAAGCCGGGATTGTCTCGACGACTGTCCCGCAAAGCAGCGGCAGGCTCATCATGAACACGTGGTAATCGAGCGGTGGGACGGGATCGCTTTCGCAGACGACGCCATCCACTCCCGGCACGGTTTGCAGCAGCGTGGCAATCTTGCGACGGCAGCCAATCATCACCTTGGCCGCGCCTTTTTCCTTCAGGAGCGCCACATAGCGGACGAACTGGAAAGCATCGCCAAAGCCCTGTTCGGCCAGAACCAGAATGGACTTGCCCGCCAGATCCTCCCCCTGCCAGACTGGCAGCCGGACGCGGGTGCGATCTATGCCGAGGATTTCCACCAGGAAGCGACGCTCGTAAAGCGGCAGGCCACGGGCATAATCGCCCTCGTTCAGCAAACACATGCCCAGCGCCATTTCCGCATCGGCATAGCCGGGACGGGCCTCGATTGCCTTGCCAAAGGCCAGTATCGCCTCGTCCTCGCGGCCGGTATCCATCAGGCTAATGCCGAGATTGCTCCAGGATTCGGCATGGCCGGGCTTGGCAAGTGCGCCCTGTCTCTGGATCCAGCAGGCCAGATCGGGATAGCCGTGATTGCGCTCCGCCACGCCCAGATTGCTCCAGGCATCGGCATTGCCGGGGTCAAGCGTCAAAGCCTTTTCCCAGGCGCGGGCGGCTGCCTGCGGCTGCTTGGCTTTCAGCAGAACCGCACCCAGTTGTACGTGATGCGAGGCCAGTTCCGGCTCAATCCGGCAGGCGCGTCGCAAAGCCTCCTCCGCCACGTTAAACCGGCCAAGCGCCAGCGCCGCCGCCGCATAAACCGACAGGGCGTGACCTGAGCGCGGCTGGGCTTTCAGCACCTCGCCCGCGCGGCGCAAGGCTGTTTCGGCATCACCCACCGACGTTTCGCGCCGGGCCAGCGCCAAAAGGCACGCTGCGTGACCGGTATCGTAGAGCAGCCCGTGGCGCAGCGCTCGCATCCCATCGGTCACAAGCCCCGCAGCATCGAGCGCAATGGCGAAATTGCTCCAGTGATCGCCAAGCGAGGGGCGGATCGCCACCGCGCGGGCGCAAAAGGGAATGGCCTGCCGCCCGGCCACCGATGAGCGTTCACCGGCTTCCAGGCACGCCATGCCAAGCAGGTTGAGCACCCGCTCTCTTTGAAAATCCAGCGTCAGTACATGCCGGTAAAGCTGCACGGCCCGGCCATAATCGCGGCCCTGATGGCGCTTGATCGCCTCGTTCAATCCGTCAGCGGCATCATCCGGCGCATCATCCGTGGCGCGGCCAGCAAACAGCAGCACTTTCAGCTCATGCGCCACGTCCTGAAGGACCGGCTGCCATTGCCCCGCCTCCATCTGGCGAAACAGCCGCATGGTTGGGTACCAATCGGTCAAAATGCCATCCATGCCCCAGCGCCAGTCCGGGGCTTTTTTCAGCAGCAGCCAGACCGGCCTGCCCAATGCGCCCGCAAGATGGGCAAGGGCCGTATCTGAGGTGATGACCAGATCCAGCGACGCCATCAAGGCTGCGGTATCGACAAAGGCATCGGGACCGTCATCCAGACCCGGAACGGGGTGCAGCGCCAATCCCTCCGGCGCTTGCTGATCGGCTCCTACCCCCTTTTGCAGGGAGATGATGTCAATTTCGTCTGAGAATTCGGCAAGCGGCTGGAAGCACTCCAGCGGCAGCGAGCGGCCCGGCTCACCATAGGCCTTTGGATTGCCCTGCCAGGATAGACCGATGCGAAAACGTGTCTTCTTCTGCTCTTGCTCCTGGCTTGGAGAAAGCCCGCCAAGCCAGTCGCGCCAGCGCTCGAAAAGCTGTTTTTCCAGTGTGAGATAGGGAACGCGCTGGCCTGTCGCCTCTGGCACAAGGTTGATCAGGCCCGGCAGCGACAGCAGCGGCACCCAGGCCGCGTAAGCGGGCAGATCCGCACCATCAGGCAAGAGCGAGATGGACGGGGTCGCGAAAAATTCGGAAAGGCTTAGCAGACGGTAAAGTTGCGGTTGGCAGACGAAAACCACATGCCCAACCCGCTCAGCAATGCGCGGTAAAAACCGGATAAACTGGATGGTATCGCCCAATCCCTGCTCATGGAACACCAGCAGCGTCTGGTCTTGCAGCGCTTCGCCCTGCCAGCGCGGCCCCTGCATCAGCAAGGGCGAGGTGGAACTCCCGGTGGCCTGATCACGCAACTCGTAATCGGCCCAGGCCTCGCTCCACTGGCCGTCCAGCAATTGCAGGCAGGCGCGGTTAAAGCGGTGAACGGGGGCATCGCCGCTGCCGATCAATTGCTTCAGTATCCGGTCCGCACCCTTCAAATTTCCCAGAATGCGCAGGCTTGCCGCCAGGTTATTGGCGGCGCGCCGATGCGAGGGATCGAGCGTCAGCGCCTTTGTATAGCTATCACAAGCTTCGGCTTCGCGTTGCAATCCATGCAACAGCACGCCGAGATTATAGAAAGCCTCGGCATCCGGCTTCAGCTCCAGCGCCCGGAGCAGATGGGTTTCGGCTCCCGCACTGTCGCCAAGCTCCAGCAGGATGACGCCCATTTGAGCCAGCAGCGACGGCTCATCACTGTCAATCGCCAGACCCTGTTGAGCCGCATTAAGGGCTTCATCCCATCGTTTTGCCGATGTCAGGGCCAGAACCAGATTGGACCAGGCGCCAACGGCTTTACTGTCAAGCGTCACGGCGCGCGCACCCATATCGATGGCGCGCTGATGGTCACCCACTGCAATCAGCGGAAGCACCATGTTTTGCAGCAGGCCGGGTTGGTCTGGCGCAAGTTGCAAAGCATGTTCGAAAGCGGGAACGGCCTCAGGCGAGCGGCCGGAAAGATGAAGGGCGAGCGCATAGTAATGAGCGGTCTCGGCATGGTCTGGATGGGCCTCGAAAAGAGCCGTCAAGCCCTGCAAGGCCTCAGCCACGCGCCCCTGCGCCAACAGCGAACGGCACTGCGAAACCTCATGCGTCGTCATAACGCGCTCTTCTTTCATCCATTGGCCTGATCCAAGACCAGGAACACCGAACCTTCATGGTCCTGTTTACCCAAAATCGGCGTGTCGGCCATTTCATATCAAGGCGAAAACATGCTCATGCATCCTCGCCTAAAGGTCAAAGAGTCCCAAGCACGGACCGAAGACGATCCATGCGCTATCAATCAGGCCGCAGCATAAGGCTTGTAGGACTTTTCCTCGATAATGTCAGAGCCCAGCTCGACATTGATCTGCCGCTTCAACTCGGCACGCCGGTCATTGGTAACATAGACCGAACGGGCGAGAGACACGAAACGCGGACCGAAATCGCCGTCGCGCTCGCAATCGCGGATATCGTCCTCGATCTCCCAGAGTACCGTATTGACGGACAGAAGATCACGGCTGATGGCGACGACACCCTGATGATCGGCCACCGGCTTCAGCCGTTCATTGAGCAGGGACAGCTCGCGCTCGACATTGGCGCGCTTGGCCTCGTCCGTGATCCGCTCTGACTTGATCTGGAGAATGGTGATCTTGTCGATCAACTCACCCCAGGACACCGGAACTTCAATCATTGCAGGTCTCCGATTCGTGGAAATGCCACGATACAACACCGAAGCGAACACTGGGAACCGGTTTTCGATGCCGTGCAATGCTCGTACACAGACAGTTGCCCGGCCCAGGTCAAGAAACCCAGGGCCGGGAGCACTGCTTTATCAGCTCCAGCGGAAGTCGCTGCCCGACATGTTGTCGGCGGTCTTGCCGGACAAGGTCATCTGCATATCTACCGTCCCGTCACCATTGGTATCGACAAACAGAGTTGCCGTATCATTGACGAAATAGGCTTCCGAATTGCCGCTGGCCGAAAGGCTAGTTGATGTCCCAAGGTAGGAGAAGGTGCCGGTCAGCCCGCTGATCACCAGCTTGTCCTCACCATTGACGAAGTCGGTGATCTTGTCCGGGTTCGACGTGGTCGACTTGTCCGCGGAGGTGAAGGTGAAGAGGTCGGATCCGGCCCCGCCCGTCACTGTATCGGAGCCGCTGCTCATATAGATCGTGTCATTGCCAGACCCCAAGTCCACCGTCGTGTTGGTGCTGCCCGACAGCACGATCAAATCGGCCCCCGTACTACCGGTGATATACTCGATATTGGCCGTGGTCAGCGTCGAGGCGGAACCGAGCGTCAACGTGTCAGATCCCGTGCTCAGATCAATCGTCACGCCGGTATACTGGCCGGAAATGGTGATCGTATCGTCATAGGCAGAACCGACCAGGGTTTCGACACTGGAGACGGTCGCGGTCGCGGCTTTCTCAAAGTTCAGGTAGTCCGCGCCTGTACCCAAGAAATACTGGCCGTTGGAGATTTCCGTGTCCCTGATATAGACCACATCGGTATTGCTGCCGCCGGTGACGGATTCGACATTATAGAGGCTGATCATATTGGAATAATTGCCGAGCGTGACCACGTCGTTGCCGTCGGCCAGGTTGAGTTCGATGCCCGACACCTGAGCACCCAATGTCACCTTGTCGTCGCCGGAGCCACCCGTGACCGTTTCAACGCCGACGATTGTCACCGTGCTCGAAGAAGAAGCCAGCTTGACTTCGTCCTTGTCCCCACCCAGTGAAATATAGCCGCTATAGGTCGTGCTGTTGATGGCGATATAGTCAGCCATGGACTGACCGATGATGGTTTCCGCATTCGCCACCGTCACCGTATTGGTTGTGTCGGCCAGCGTCAGCTTGTCGGAACCATCGCCCAGATCGATAAATCCACCGGTCCATTGCGTGGCCAGCGTGATGATGTCGGCATTGGAGCCGCCATTGACCGTCTCAACGTTCGAAACCGTTGCCGTCAGGCCCGCGCTCCAGCTCAGGGTATCCTGGCCATCGCCCAGATTAAGAGTTGCCCCGCCGATCGAACCGCTGACAGTCAGCACATCGTCGCCGGTTGACCCGACCACCGTTTCGACATTGGCGATCGTGACGGTTCCGGATTCGCCGAACGTCAGCAGGTCATTGCCGCTGCCCAGATCCAGCGTGCCGCCGGTATAGACGCCAGACAAGGTGATGTCGTCGATCATCGAGCCGCCAGTCACCGTTTCGATATTTTCCACCGTCACTGTATTGTTGGCGGAAGACAGGATCAGGCGGTCACTGCCAGCATTGAGATTGATAAAGCCATCCGTAATCTGTTCGCCAAGGGTGATGACGTCGCTGCCGACATCGCCGAGGATGGATTCCGCGCCGGTGACGGTGACGGTGCCACCCAGTTCCGACATTTGCAGAACATCGTTGCCGGCCCCAAGCTTGATCGTGGTTGCCGTTATCGCGTCTGAAAACTCGACAGTATCGTCTTTCTCACCCCCGGTCACCGTTTCGACGCCCGACAGGGTCACCGTGTTGCCGAATGCCGAGAAGATCACGCCATCCTGACCTGCGCCCAGGTTGATATAGCCCGATGCACCTTCGGCAAGCGTGATAAGATCGGCGGCAGCACCACCCGTCACTGTTTCAACGCCTGAAACGGTCGCCGTGCCGCCGACATCGCCGATGATGAACTGGTCATTGCCGGCACCAAGCGAAATCGTGCCACCGGTCATATAGGCGGAAAGGGTAATGATGTCGTCGACAGCCGACCCGACAATCGTTTCGATGCTGGAGACCGTCAGCGTACCGCCTTCACCCGCCAGCGTCAGGCTGTCAAGACCATTGCCGAGATTGAGGGTCATGCCGGTCGTGCTGGAGGCCAGCGTGAACACGTCGCTGTTGGTGCCCCCGGTGATGCTTTCCACATTGGCAAGTGTGGCCGTATTGGCATAATTGCCGAAGATAACGGTGTCATTGCCATCGCCAAGGTCAATATCGACACTGGTGACTGTCGCGTTGAACCGGATGACTTCATCGCCGGTACCACCGATGATCGTCTCCACATTGGCAGCCGTGACCGATCCACCATTATCCTGGAATTTCAAGATATCGTTGCCATCGCCCAGATCGATCATGGTCGCGCCGCCGACCGTGCCGATGACGACCGTATCCGAACCGGAACCGCCGGTGATGGTTTCGACATTGGAAATCGTGATGAGGTTCTTCATGGCGGTCGCGTCGGCGTCATCGACATCGGCCATGATGATGGTATCGATGCCGTCGGCAAGATCGATACTGCCCTTGAACCCACTGGCAAGGATGATTTTCTGGGTTCCGGCTCCGCCGACCAGCGTTTCGACATTCTGCACGGTCACAGTCGCACTGCCACCGATCGTCAACGTATCGTCACCCGCATCGAGGTCGATCGTGCCAATGGTCACGGTTCCTGAAACCGTCACGACGTCGTCCGCATCACCGCCGATAATCGTTTCGATATTGACTGCGGTCAGGGTGCCGCCCTCATTACTCAGCGTCAGTTGATCGAGGCCCTTGCCAAGGTCAATCGTACCGGCCGACATGTCGGTGCCGAGCGTGATCACGTCGCTGGACGTGCCCGCATTGATGGTCTCAACATTCCGGAGTTCGGCTATATTGTTGTAATTGCCGAAGGTGACGCTGTCATTGCCCGCACCCAGGTCGAGATAGACGTTCTCCGCGGCCCGATCAAATTTGACGACATCGATGCCGTCATCGCCGATGATGGTCTCGATATTGCGGGCGGTGATCGTGCCACCTTTCATGATGGTCACCGTATCGTTGCCGGTACCCAGATCGATCAGCGAGCCGGTAATGGCGCTGGTGATATACACTTCATCGGTCAAGGTGCCGCCGACGATGGTTTCAATTCCGGCGATGGAAACGGTATTATCAAAATCGCCCATCGTGAGCTTGTCGGAGCCGGAGCCGAGCGAGATCAGATTGCCGGTCAACAGGGTCTTGTAAAGGATCTGCTCGCTGGCGGAACTGCCCAGAATTGTCTCGACGTTTGAAATGGTCAAGGTTCGTCCGGAACCGGTAAGCGTCAATGTATCATCGCCGCCCTTAAGATCGATTTCGCCACCCGTCGAGGCGACCGAAAAACTGATCGTGTCTTCACCATCACCACCGATCAGGGTTTCGACACCGGAAATATTGATGGTGTTGGAACCATCGGCCAGGGTCAGCTTGTCCATGCCGGTGCTGAGATTGATCGTGCCCTTGGTCAGCTCGGTGGTCAGCGTGATGATGTCGCTGGAACTGTCGCCGGTAATGGTTTCGACATTGGCGAAAGTGACATTGTTGTTGTACTTGCCCAGGGTTACGCGGTCGCCATCGTCGTCCAGATCGATCAGGCCGCCGGTTATCTGCGTTTTGAAAATAATATAGTCTTTGGTTTCACTGCCGATGATATTCTCGACATTTTTCAAGGTGGCCGTGCCGCCGTCTTCATTGAAGACCAGTGTATCTTCGCCGGCTCCGAGATCGATCAAGCCGCCGGACTTGGCCTCCTGCATGTAGATAAAATCGCTGCTAGCGCCACCATAAATGGTCTCGACACCATAGACACTGACGGAATTGATAAAATCTCCCAGAACGAGCGTATCATTGCCGCCATTCAGAGAAACATATCCGCCGGTAAACACACTCCCGATCGTGACGTGATCGCTTCCGCTCGATCCGACGATGCTTTCGGCACCTAAGATTGTCAGCTTATTGGTATAATTGCTGAGAACGACAGTATCATCGCCTTCACCGGCATCGATCCTGAAATTGGAAGCCTTGCTGTTCAGCTGAATGCGGTCGTCGCCGCTGCCAGCCACGATTGTTTCGGTATTGGAAACATAGACCGTGCCGCCGCCATCGCCCAGGCTGACAGAGTCGTTGCCCGAACCGAGATCCACGCGGCGGGTCTGATCGCCGCTTTTATTCTCCATAATCACGATATCCGACTTGGTACTGCCGGTAACCGTCTCAACATCGATCAGGGTGAGCGAATTGTCGAATTTGCCGAGGATCACCCGGTCCGAACCGGTTCCGAGATCGATATAGGTTCCGAGCGCCTGGGCGCTCATCGTCAAATAGTCATTGCCCTGGCCAGCGACGATCGTTTCCACATTGAGGATGGTTGCGGTGACGCCAAGGTCTGAAAAGGTCAGGCTGTCAATGCCCGCGCCCAGATCGATGTAACCTGAGGTAGCCTTGGTATCGTAGAAAATCGAATCCGCACCGGTACCGCCCAAAACGGATTCGACATTGGACAATGTCACATCATTGTCGAAATTGCCAAGGATCAGCTTGTCGCTGCCACCGCCAAGATCAAGGTAAGCGCCCGAAACCTGATCGGTCAGGAGAATAATGTCCGTTGCACTCGTTCCAGTCAAACCATCAAGACTGCTTACAGTCGTTGTCTTATTAGACGTTGCCACGGCAAATCCCCATTGTGGTAATTGCCGACGCAGGTCAGCAACAAAGCGTTTAGTCGACATACGCTCGACCGGCGATCATGGGGAAAGATAGGAAGCGAAGCTGTCGCGAAACTTGCCATATGGTCGATTAGCAACCCAAAAGCCGTAAAGAAATGGCGAGACACGCCCTGGTAAACGTCACCGCCATTCCGGCAGCGCAGGGCTCAGTCCCAGGCAATTCGGTTTAGCCAAAGGATATGCTGAACAGCAACAAGGCCGCCTTGCCGAGCGCCACAATCACGCCCGCGACAACCACAATCGACAGAAGAAACATCACACTGCCCGCCAGAGCGTAAAGCCCGTCCTTCTCCAGAAGCGCGAAGGCAAACAGCGACAGGGCAATGGCTGGCAAGATATTGCCGAGCGGAATGGGCAATGCGAGAACGATGGCCAGAATGAAGGCCATGATCCCCAGAAGGTTTTCCGCCGGTCCCTTTACCAGCAGGCCAAAGCGCGGCTTCAGCAGCCTCTCGCCCCGGGCAAGCCAGGGCACGATCCTGGCGACGATGGCGGAAAAATCGGCCCGCGCCAGTGATCGTTTGGTGATCCAGCCCGGCAGCCAGGGCTGCCAGCCCAGCATCAACTGTGCCGCCAGAAAGACCAGCGGCGCGCCAGTTATGGCGGATGTGCCAGGCGGGGTCGGTACGATATTGGGAAGCGCGAAGATCAGGATCAATGCGCCAAAAGCCCGATCGCCGAGCGCTGCAAACAGATCGCCGATTGAGACCCGCGCCCGCGTTTCATCCTCGGCAATCCGAAAAAGGATCTGCGAAAGCGGCAGGGCCTCCGTCTGCTCCGCGTCACCGCCCACTTTCTGATCCATTACCGCTCCTCAAAGGTCGATACGGAACCCGAAAAACGCTCCGCCGCGAGCGGCATATGGAAAGTCCCCGCGACGAGCGCAAGGGTCGATAGAGAAAGGACCAGCGGCGCTTACACCGTTTCCTGCACCAGATGACCCGCCGAGACCTCCCGGTAATGGCGCGCCGGAGGTTCATAGCCCAAGGGCCGCACCGGGCTCTTGATTTCATCGGTCGACATTTGCCGGGTGATGTTGCGGCGCGCCGGATCGGGCACCGGCACCGCGGCGATCAGCTTTTTGGTATAGGGATGCTGCGGATTGTCAAACACCGCCTGGCGCGGGCCGATTTCAACGATTTCACCCAGATACATCACCGCAACCCGGTGGCTGACGCGCTCCACCACGGCCATGTCGTGGGAAATGAACAGATAGGCGAGATTGAAGCTTTCCTGCAAATCGAGCAGCAGGTTGCAGACCTGCGCCTTGATCGATACGTCGAGCGCCGAGACCGCTTCGTCGGCGACGATCACTTTCGGATCGAGCATCAGCGACCGGGCAATGGCGACGCGCTGGCGCTGGCCGCCTGAAAACTCATGCGGGTAGCGGCGCATCATATCGGCGCTGAGGCCGACGCGCTGCAACAGATCGGCGGCCTTTTCGCGCGCCTGTGCCTTGGTGCCGAGATTATGCTCCAGAAAAGGCTCCATCACCGCGGTGCCAACCGACATGCGCGGATCAAGGCTGGCAAACGGGTCCTGAAACACCATCTGGATGCTGCGGCGCATCTTGCGCAGGGTGCTACTGTCGAGCGACATGACATTATAACCATCAAGCGCAATCGTGCCGCTGCTCGGCTCTATCAGCCGGGTGATCGAGCGGCCCGTCGTCGACTTGCCGCAACCGGATTCACCGACAAGCGACAGGGTCTCGCCGGGCCTGAGATCGAAGCTGACATTTTCCACCGCATGCACGGCGCCGGATTTACGCCCCAGCAGGCCAGAGCGAATAGCAAAACGTGTCGTCAGATTTTTCACTTCGAGGATCGGGCGCGGCACCATGTCGAGGGCGCCGACTTCCGCTTCCTCGACCAGGGTGTCACCGGTCTTGATGTCGATCACCGGAAACCGCATCGGCAAGGCATGGCCATTCATCGAACCGAGTTTCGGCACCGCCGACAGCAGTGCCCGCGTATAGGGATGCTGGCCGCGGTTGAAAATATCATCCGTCGTGCCGCCTTCGACCATTTCTCCCCGGAACATCACGATGGTGCGGTCGGACACCTCTGCCACAACTCCCATGTCATGGGTGATGAACAGCACCGACATGCCCTCTTCTTCCTGCAGGACCTTGATCAGGTCGAGGATCTGGCCCTGGATGGTCACATCCAGCGCCGTGGTCGGCTCGTCGGCGATCAGCAGTTTAGGCTTGGTGGCCAGTGCCATGGCGATCATCACGCGCTGGCGCATTCCACCGGAAAACTGGTGAGGGAATTCATCGAACCGACTTTTGGCATTGGGAATGCGGACCTTTTCCAACAGCCGGATCACTTCGGATTTCGCCTCTGCCCTGGAAATATCGCGGTGGCACAGGATAGCCTCGGCGATCTGCTTGCCAATCGGGAAAATCGGGTTGAGGCTGGTCATCGGCTCCTGGAAGATCATCGCAATATCATTGCCGCGCACCCGGCGCATCTCTTCCGGCGCCAGCGTCAGCAATTCACGACCGTTCAGCTTGATGCTGCCCTCGATCCGGCTGAAATTCTTCGGCAGCAATTGCATGATCGACAGGGAGGTCACACTCTTGCCCGAGCCGGATTCGCCGACAATGGCGACGGTCTCACGCGGCGCGACATCGAAGCTCATGTTGCGCACCACGGAAGACCACTGGTCGCCGATCCGAAACGAGGTGGTCAGATTGCGCACGGACAGAACCGGCTGGACATGCCCGCCCTGAATTGCGCCCTGAGTGGTGAGATCTTCAGCCATAGGCCCGTTTTCCCCTGTTTTCGGCCTCGATTTCACGACCGAGGCACTTTATTATTGATCCACCGCGACAAACACGGTGTCAGGCTGCCAAACCGGTTTCGGCCAATTCCACCCAATAGCTGATGCCATAAGGAATGGCCTCGTCATTGAAGTCATAAGCCGGGTGGTGCAGATTGGCGGTATCGCCGACCCCTAAGAAAATGAAGGCGCCCGGACGGCTTTCCAGCATGTAGGAAAAGTCCTCGGCGCCCATTTTAGGCGCCATATCGGTCTTCACCCGGTTTTCACCAGAGATCTTGGCAGCAACCGAGGCGGCAAACTCAGTCTCTTCGGCGTGATTGAAGGTAACGGGATAGCCACGATGATAATGCACTTCGGCGATAGCACCATGCGCCATGGCCGTGGCGCTTGCCACTTCCTGCACACGCTTTTCGGCAAAATCGCGGATCTGCGGCAACAGGGTGCGCACGGTGCCGGTCAGCGTCACATCCATCGGAATGACATTATAGGCATCGCCGCCATGGGTGGTGGTGACGCTGATAACCAGCGATTCCAGCGGATCGACGCCGCGCGACACAATCGATTGCAAGGCAATGATCACATGCGCCGAAATCAGCACCGGATCGACCGACATATGCGGCTGGGCCGCATGGCTGCCCTTGCCCTTGATGGTAATCTCGAACGTATCGGACGCTGCCATCAGCGAGCCCTTGCGGATGGCGAAATCGCCGAGCGGCACGCCCGGCGCATTGTGCATGCCGAACACTTGGGAAATGCCAAATTTTTCCATCATTCCGTCCTGCACCATGGCAAGACCACCGCCGCCGCCTTCTTCCGCTGGCTGGAAGATCACCGCAACCGAACCCGCAAAGTTGCGGGTCTCAGCCAGGTGCTTCGCCGCCCCCAGCAACATGGCGGTGTGGCCGTCATGGCCGCAGGCATGCATCTTGCCCGGCACCGTCGAAGCCCAGGGCGCGCCCGTGATCTCGGTGATCGGCAAGGCATCCATGTCGGCACGCATGCCAATGGTGGTACCCTCGCCGCGATTGCCCTTGATGATGCCAACGACACCCGTTCTGCCAATGCCGGTTTCCACCACGTCGCAGCCGAATTCCTTCAGCTTCTGCGTGACAAAAGCGGCTGTCTGATGCACATCGAACAACAGTTCCGGTGTCTGGTGCAAATGGCGCCGCCAGCCTGCGACCTCTTCCTGCAAGGCGCTGGCACGGTTCAAAATGGGCATGAATGACCTCTTTTTGCTGTTCCCATCCGATTTTCGATGGCATACTGTTCATCAACTCTGGCGTTTTGCAAGTCGCAAATGCAATGAATGAACAAAAAATAGCCTGAAATGGCAATGGCCCAAAACTTAATCAGATCAGCGCTCTGGGTCACGTTCGAATGCCAAAGCGCTCCGTCATCTTGTCTGTTATTTTAGTAGATTAAACCTCTGCGTTCTTGACTCTGGGCGCCGTGCTGCGAAGCAATGCGATCATCTCAACCAAAGCAGGACACGGCAACCATGACGTATAACAGGCCCTTAAGGGCGCTATCGGCAGCCGCCATTTTCGCAGCGACGGGCGCACTTGTCAGTACCCCTGCCATAGCCGCACGCGGCACGGATGGCGACGTAAAGATCCTGTTCTGGCAGGCCGTTTCCAACCTCAATCCCTATCTGTCGGGCGGCAGCAAGGAAGTCTATGCCGCCTCGATGGTGATCGAGCCGCTGGCCGGTTTCGACGAGCAGGGCAATCTGTTCACCCGGCTCGCCGCTGAAATCCCCACCGTCGACAATGGCGGCATCGCCAAGGACATGACCTCGATCACCTGGAAATTGAAACCGGGTCTAACCTGGTCGGACGGCGGTACTGTCAGCGCCGATGACGTGGTGTTCACCTGGAAATATTGCATGGCGCCCGGCGGCGGCTGCGCCCAGGCCGCAAAGTTTGACGGGGTGAAATCGGTGGAGGCCATCGACCCGCTGACCGTGAAAGTGACGTTTGACGCCCCCAAGCCCTTTCCCTACAGCGCCTTCGTCGGCCAGCTCTCGCCTGTTATCCAACAGTCCCAGTTCAAGGATTGCCTGGGTGAAAAAGCCCCACAATGCACCGAGGCCAATTTCAAGCCGCATGGCACCGGACCCTTCATCGTCCGGGATTTCAAACCCAATGACGTCGTGCTGTTTGACGCCAATCCGCGCTACCGCGATCCGGCCAAGCCAGCTTTTGCGAGCATTACCCTGAAAGGTGGCGGCGATGCGATGTCGGCGGCCCGCGCCGTGCTGGAAACCGGCGAATATGATTTTGCCTGGAATACGGTGGTGGAACCTGAAGTGACGGAATCCATGCTGAAAGCCGGCAAGGGCACCATGACCTCGGCCTTCAGCTCTACGGTCGAGCGCATTCAACTTAACCCCTACGCCGTCGATGCGACCCTCGGTGCCAAACGCTCCACCAAGGAGGCTGGCCCCCATCCTGCCCTATCAGACCCTAGAGTACGCCGGGCGCTGGCGCTCGCCATCGACCGCGACGTGATCGTTGAGGCAGGCTATGGTGCCGCTGGCCAACCAACCTGCAACATCATTCCAGCCCCGGATATTTTCGCCTCCAAGGCCAAGACCTGGTGCGGAAAGCAGGACCTGGACGGGGCCAACACACTGCTGGACGAAGCAGGCTGGAAAAAAGGCCCCGACGGCATCCGCGTAAAGGATGGCCGAAAACTGTCCTTCCTGTTCCTGACGACCACCAATTCGGTGCGCCAGGGCACGCAGGTTCTGGTCAAGGACATGTGGTCACAGATCGGCGTCGAAACCGAATTGCGCAATGTCTCCGCTTCGGTGTTCTTCGGCGGCGATCCAGCCAGCCCCGACACCTATCAGAAGTTATATGCCGACGTGCAAATGTATGCCAGCGGCTTTGAAAGCACCGATCCTGAGAAATTCATGGGTGGCTTCACCTGCGAAAAAATCCCTACTCCCGCTAATAACTGGCAGGGTGAGAACATCGCCCGCTACTGCGATCCGGCCTATGACAAGCTGCTGAGCGAGCTGCGCAGGACCTCCGGCACCGAAAAACGCGCCGAACTGGTCCGCGCCCTCAACGATATGATCGTCAATGACGGCCTGGTCATTCCACTGGTCAATCGCGGCGAACCCTCAGCCATCTCGAACACGCTGAAGGGTGCAAAGCTCAATCCCTGGGATTCACAGTTGTGGAATGTTGCGGATTGGACCCGTAGCAAGTAAGATCCATTATAAGAAGCGCATATTGATACGCGACATGCTGGCGCCACTGACGCCAGCATGTCTGAAGCGCCTTGCCACCGAATGGTATATTGGCCAGCACCCTATCCACAGTTGATACACGGTCCCGCATTTTCCATCTTGAATGAAAAATAAGCTTGTGATTTTATAGCCCAAAATTTGGGCAAACCAATCATCAGGACAGGCAATCCGATCAGGCCCAGAGGGGATCAGGGCCATATACTCTTTAAATTCAATGCCATTAAGGCAATGGGGAAAATTGGCAGCGTCCTTGCATGCGCTGCCAGAAGAAAACTCTCGTTCACGAGATTAACAAGGGAACAGCAAACCATGCGTAACATCCGGTTCATTCTGGCGGCATCCGTCGCGTCATTGATGATGACGGGCGCGCCAGCCATGGCCCAGCGCGGCAGTGATGGCGATCTGAAGATGCTTTTCTGGCAGGCCGTGTCCACCATGAACATCTATCTGTCCGGCGGCACCAAGGAGCAATATGCATCCTCCATCGTCATTGAGCCGCTGGCTGGCTTCGATGAAAAAGGCGAATTGGTTCCCAAGCTGGTTGACAGCATCCCGACCGTGGAAAACGGCGGCGTCTCCAAGGATCTGACCAGCATCACCTGGAAATTGTCGAACGGCATCAAATGGTCGGATGGCACGCCGGTTACCGCCGATGACGTGATCTTCACCTGGCAATATTGCACGGCAGATGGCGGCGGTTGCGCCCAGAAGCAGAAATATGATGGTGTAAAGAGCGTCGAAGCGATTGATCCGCAGACCATCAAGGTCACATTCACCTCGCCAAAGCCCTATCCCTATTCGGCTTTTGTCGGCTCACAGGCGCCGATCATCCAGAAGGCCCAGTTCAAGGATTGCCTAGGCCCCAAGGCCCCGGAATGCACGGCTGCCAACTTTGCCCCTATTGGCACCGGCCCCTTCAAGGTCAAGGAATTCAAGCCGAACGACGTGATCACCTTCACGGCCAATGAAAACTACCGCGATCCGGCCAAGCCCGCCTTTGCAACCGCCACGCTGAAGGGCGGCGGCGATGCGCTGTCAGCGGCCCGCGCCGTGATGGAAACCGGCGAATACGACTATGCCTGGAACATGCAGGTCGAGCCTGAAGTGCTGGCAACCATGGAAGCTGCCGGCAAGGGGAAGATCATCACCGCTTTCGGCAGCCAGGTCGAGCGTATCAACCTCAACTTCACCAATGCCGATCCTGCCCTGGGCGACAAGCGCTCCACCAAGGAAGGCGGCCCGCATCCGTCCCTGTCCGATCCGGCTGTGCGCAAGGCGCTGTCCATGGCCATCGACCGCGACGTGATTGTCGAAGCTGGTTATGGCCTTGCCGGCAAGCCGACCTGCAATATTGTCCCCGGCCCGGATATCTATGTCTCCACCACCAATGACTGGTGCCTGAAGCAGGATATCGACGGCGCGAACAAGCTGCTGGACGATGCTGGCTGGAAAAAGGGCTCTGACGGCATCCGCGCCAAGAACGGCGTCAAGCTGAACTTCCTCTACCTGACCTCGACCAACTCCGTCCGCCAGGGCACCCAGGCGCTGGTCAAGGATATGTGGTCGCAAATCGGCGTTGGCGCTGAACTGCGCAATGTGTCTGCCTCGGTATTCTTCGGCGGCGATCCGTCCAGCCCGGACACGTTCCAGAAATTCTACGCCGACGTGGAAATGTACACCAACAATTTCGACGGCACCGACCCGGAAGCCTATATGGCCGAATGGATGTGCGACAAGATCCCCAGCCCGGCAAACGGCTGGCAGGGCCAGAACATGCCGCGCTATTGCAATCCGGACTATGACAAGCTCGTCACCAAGCTTTCCCAGACCGCCAAGATCGAAGAACGCGTCGAGATCGTCAAAAAGCTCAATGACATGCTGACGGAAGCCGGCGCGCATCTGCCGCTCGTCTATCGCGGTCAGCCTTCGGCCTTCGCCGCAAGTCTCCAGGGCATCAAGATGACCGGCTGGGACAGCGAGTTGTGGAACATCGCCGACTGGTCGCGCGCCAAGTAACAAGCGCCTTGCCGGACCCGCATGACGCGGGTCCGGTGAGCTGGCGGTTGTCGGCCACCCTTGGGCGCCGACGCCCCGTTCCAGCTTCATCTCTCCTCCCTGGCGCGCCCGGAGATATAAAAAATAATGTTTACCTATACGATCCGGCGATTGCTGTTTGCCATCCCGACCCTGCTGATCATCAGCTTCATCATTTTCGCGCTGCTGGCGATGGCGCCCAACAATCCGCTCGGCGATTTGCCGCTAACGATCCCGCCGGAAGTCCGCGAACAGATGCGCGCCGCCCTTGGCCTCGACCAGCCAATGATCGTCCGCTTCTTCCTGTGGCTGAAGCAGTTCTTCATCAATGAGCCGCTGAATATTTTCGAGCAGATCACCGGCCTGACCGTCGGCTCCGGCCAGCGTCTGCGAGTCCTGTCCTGGACCACCCGCAGCCCCGTCGTTGACCTGATCGTCCAACGCATGCCGCAGACACTCTGGGTTGTCGGCCTGTCCTATGTGTTCGGCGTATTGCTGGCCATTCCGCTTGGCGTCATCTCCGCCTACAAGCAATATTCGATCTTCGACCAGATCGGCACCTTCGTTTCCATGGTCGGCTATTCCGTGCCAACCTTCTTTACCGGCGTGCTACTGATCGTGATCTTCTCCTCGACCCTGCACTGGTTCCCATCGGTCTACGATACCAATCTCCAGGTGGTGGACTGGACAAGCTTCGTCGCCCAGGTCAAGCAGATGGTGCTGCCGGTCATGGTGCTGACGCTCTATAATACCTCGCAGATCAGCCGATTCGTGCGCGCTTCCATGCTGGACAATCTGCATCAGGACTATGTGCGTACCGCACGAGCCAAGGGCGTCAAGGAAAAGACCGTGCTGCTGGTGCATGTGCTGCGCAACAGCCTGATCCCGGTTGTAACAGTGATTGCGCTGGGCGTGCCGACGATCTTTTCCGGCGCGATCATCACCGAGCAGATTTTCCGGGTCAACGGTCTTGGCCAATTGCTGATCACCGCCATCCAGAGCGGCGACTTGCCGCTGGTGCAGACACTGACCTTCATCTTCGCCGTGCTGATCGTACTCTTCAATCTTATTGCCGACGTGTTGTACGGCATTCTCGATCCGAGGATCCGCTATGACTGATGTGCCCACTCTCGCCACCCAGGCCAAAGCCGACCGCTCGCAATCCTTCAGCGCCCAGCTCTGGGGTCAATTCCGCCGCCATACCGGCGGGGTGATCGGCCTTGTCGTCTTCGTGCTGATCGTTCTGGCCGTCTATGTCGGGCCTTTGATCCACCGCGTCGATCCAAACAAGCTGAATATCCGCGACAAGAACCAGGGACCGTCCTGGGTCCATCCGTTCGGCACCGATAATCTCGGCCATGATCTGTTCGCGCAGGTTCTGGCCGGTGGGCAAATCTCGCTGGCGGTCGGCATGGTCGCCATGTTGATTTCGCTGTTCGTCGGCACGTTGGTTGGAGTGCTCTCAGGCTATTTCAAGCGGATCGACGGGCCATTGATGCGCATCACCGATCTGTTCCTGGCACTGCCGATCCTGCCGCTGCTCTTGGTCATCACCATGCTGTTTCGTGATGTGCTGCGCGCCGCCTTCGGCCCGGAAGCCGGGATTTTCATCCTGATCGTCTTCGTCATCGGCATTACCAGCTGGATGCACACCGCCCGCATCGTGCGCGGCGATGTGCTGACGGTGAAAAACCAGGAATTTGTGCTGGCCGCCAAGGCGAGCGGCATGCGCGAATACCGGGTGATCCTCAAGCATATCGTCCCCAATGTGCTCAGCTCCGTCATGGTCTCGGCCACGCTCGGCATTGCCTCGGCGATCATCACGGAATCGGCCCTGAGCTTTCTCGGCCTCGGCTTCCCCTCCGACTTCCCGACCTGGGGTCGATTGCTCTATGACGGTGTAAACTTCCTGCAAATCACCCCGGCCCGTGCCATCTGGCCGGGTCTGGCGATTTCGCTCACCGTCCTCAGCGTCAACTATATCGGCGATGGCATCCGTGATGCGCTCGATCCGCGCTCAATGAAACGCTGATCTTTTATCCGGTCCGGACGTTCATTCACTGCTGCGCAGCGATGAACGTCCGGAAGCGGCTGAGACTGAACAGGAAAAATACCAACCCGATGCCAAGCGTCGCGGTAAATTGCGGCCAGACCACCTCGAATCCAGCGCCGCGATAGAGAATGGCCTGCGAAAAGGCGACGAAATGGGTCGAAGGTGAGACCTGCATGGCGTTTTGCAGCCATTGCGGCTGGCTTTCCAGTGGGGTGAACCCGCCTGACAGGATATTCATCGGCAAAGCGGTGAGGATGAACAGCAGCGCCAGTTGCGGCATGCTGCGGGCCAGCGTCCCTAAAAACAGCCCGAACGAGGTGACGAAAAACAGGTAGAGTGCCACGCCCGCCATGTAGAGCGTCAGTGAGCCGGTAATGTGCATGCCGAGCACCTTGACCAACACGGTGACGATGGCAAGCAGCGTCATGACCAGAATAACCAGACCATTGGCGGCAAGCTTGCTGACCATGATTTCGACAGGCCTGACCGGCAGGACCAACAAATGTTCCAGCGTCCCATGTTCCCGTTCGCGTACCAAAGCGGCACCCGCCAGCAGGATGGCCAGCATGGTAATATTGTTGATCAGCGCCATCGTGCCGGAAAACCACTCCGAATTCAGCGATTGATTGAAGGCGAGCCGTGTTTCCACCGTCACCGCCTGACTGCTTGAGACGCCGACACGCTGGGCATAAAGCCCGACCTGCTGGCTGACGATCTGCTGGATGGTGCTGGAGCCCACCCCCGCCTGCATCAGCGCGGTCGCGTCAATCAGCAACTGTACAGACGGGTTACGCCCGGCCAAAACATCGGCCTCGAACCGTTCGGGAATATCCAGCACAAAGGTGTAACGCGCCTGGTCCATGGCGCGGTCGATATCCTGGGGCGCGATGGCCACCGGCTTTTGGAAGCGCGGCGGCATCAATCCGTCGAGAATGGAAGACGACAATTGCGACATGTCCCGGTCCACCACAGCCAGCGTCGCATTGCGCAGATCGTGGGAAAGACCGGTCGCCTGGGTATAGATCGCCAGGCTGAAGGCATAGATGACCATGGCCATCAGCACCTTGTCGCGCAAAAGCCCGATCAGTTCCTTGCGAAACAGGGCAAATACCGTGCGAAGATCCATATCCCTTACCTTTCCTGCTTGCGCAGCAGCGACCAGCCAAGCCCGATGGCGCCCATCCAGAACAGGGCCAGCGGCCAGACGAAGCCCATTAGCTCGATAAAGCCCAACCCCTTGGTGAAAGCCCCGACACTGGCGCGCATGAAATAGGTGGTGGGAAACACCAGGCCGATGGCGTGGCCCATGCCCTGCAGCGACGACACCGGCTGCAACAGGCCGGAAAACTGCGTACCGGGCATCATCGTGCCGATGGCGGTGACGAACAGGGCCGCCACCTGGGTTGAGGTGAAGGTCGAACTTAAAATACCGATTGAGGTCGTCGCCAGCACATAGACAAAAGCAGCCACCGATAGACCGGCAAGAGAGCCTTTCAACGGCACGCCGAACAGCCAGACGGACAGCAGGAACATCATCAGGAAGTTGATGAAGCCGATGGCCACATAGGGCAATTGCTTGCCCAGCAGAAATTCCAGCTTGGTGACCGGCGTCACGTAGAGATTGCTGATCGATCCCATTTCCTTTTCCGACACGACGCCAAGCGCCGTCAGGATAGAGGGAATGAACACCAGCAGCAGGGCGATCACCGCTGGCACCATGGCATTCAGACTAAGAAAAGCCTGGTTGTAGCGATAGCGCATTTCCACGCCAGCCACCGACCGGATCGTTCCTCCAGACTGACGGACAATCTCCTGCAAGAACCGCTGATGGGCACCGGAGACATAGCCGAGCGCCGTCTCACCACGGAACGGCATGGCGCCGTCCAACATGGCCAGCACGTTCGGCCGCTTGCCGGCCCGGAGATCAGCGCCGAATTTCTCGGGTATATCAAGCGCCAGCATAATGTCGTTGGCCTTCAACCGCGACAGCATCCCGGCTTCATCTGAGATCGCAGGTTGCAGGGTGAAGGCGGAGGAAGCCGCATAGGCATCAATATAGGCCCGGCTTTCGGCACTCTGGTCGCGGTCGAGGACAGCAAACCGCAGGTGATCGACATCCAGCGTCAGGCCGTAGCCGAAAATCAGCATCAGCAGCGCCGTACCAGCCAGGGCGAAACCCAGCCGGATCTTGTCGCGCATCAGTTCCATCGCCTCGCGCCGGGCATAGGCCATCAGCCGGGCAGGCGAAAACCCCTTGCGCACCAAGGCTCCGGCAGTGTTCTCCGCCACCGTCGCGGCACCGGCCTGCGGCTGGGTTGCTGCGTCAGTCAGGCTTTCCTGCCGCCCTCCCGCCTTCATGAAGGCGATGAAGGCATCGTCCAGGCTGGCGCTGCCGGTCTGCTCTTTCAGCTCTTGCGGGGTGCCGCAGGCAATCACCTTACCAGCATGCATGAAGGCGATGCGGTCGCAGCGCTCGGCTTCCGCCATGAAATGGGTGGACACGAAAATCGTCACGCCGTTTTGCCGTGATTGTTCCACCAGATCGTTCCAGAATCCGTCACGCGCCAGCGGATCGACGCCGGATGTCGGCTCGTCGAGGATCAGGATATCCGGCTGGTGGATCAGCGCCACGGCCAATTGAAGGCGCTGGCGCACTCCGAGCAGCAGATCGCTCGAGAGGGCCTGCAAATAGGGCTGAAGACCGAACTGCTGCGCCAAGGTCTCGATTCGCGCCTTGGCCGCCTCCCCGGTCAGGTCGAAAATCGCCGCATGCAGGTTGAGATTCTGCTGCACGGTCAATTCGGCATAGAGCGAAAAGCCCTGCGACATGTAACCGACCCGACGGCGAGCATCGACATCGCCGGCCCCCGTCTTGGCATCGACCGGCTGGCCAAACAGCCGCGCCTCGCCACTGCTGGCTGGCAAAAGCCCAGTCAGCATTTTCATGGTGGTGGATTTCCCACAGCCATTCGAACCGAGGAAGCCGAAAATTTCACCCTTGGGAATGCGGAAGCTGACATGATCGACAGCGGTAAAAGCCCCGAATGACCGGGTCAGCTCCTTGGCCTCGATAGCAACCTCACCCCGATCCACGAAAGCAAGCCTGGGCGGCGGATCACCATAGCCCTGTTTTGCCGCATCCGGCAGAAGCGCAATGAAAGCCTGTTCCAGGGTTTGCCGCCCGGTTTGTTGCAGCAGGGTCTCGCAGGTGCCATCCGCCAGGATACGGCCATCATACACCAGAACCACGCGCTGGAACCGGCTCGCCTCCTCCATATCTGACGTGGCGGTGATAATGGTCAGGCCGGGCCGCGAGGCCTGGATGCTCTCCACCAGGTCCCAGAACTGCCGTCGTGACAGGGGATCGACCCCGGTCGTCGGCTCATCGAGCAGCAGGAGATCGGGATCATGCACCAGGGCGCAGCACAGGCCGAGCTTCTGCTTCATGCCGCCCGACAGCTTGCCCATCAGCCGGTCACCGAACGGATCAAGCCCAGTCGCCTTCAGCAGCCGGTCAATACGCCCGGCCCGTTCCGTCGCGTCCTGCCCGAACAGCCGGCCGAAGAAGTCGATATTCTCGACAACCGTCAGGTTCGGGTAGAGGTTGCGGCCCAGGCCCTGTGGCATATAGGCGATGCGCGGCTGCACGTCGGTGCGCGCACCGGCGCTCGCCATATCCGCCCCAAGCGCCGTGATCCGGCCTTGCTGGATTTTTTTTGCGCCCGCCAGCAGCGCCAGAAGCGTGGATTTGCCCACTCCGTCCGGCCCGACTAGGGCGACCCGCGATCCAGCCTCGATAGCAAGGTCGATGGCACTCAGGGCCTGACGCTTGCCATAGAAATGGGACAAGCCTGCCAGTTCGACAGCGTTTTCCATAGCTGCCCCGCTTACGGCTTATTGGCGGAAGGTTGGGTATTCGAAGCCGAAGGGTCGAGAGGCGCTGTCGTCAGATCGGATTGCAGCCGGTCCGGCCAGACCGCGGCCGCATCAGTCTTCACATAGCCAAGACCGGTGATCCCGGTTTTCACGAGCGGCAGATATTGCTTCACCAATTCCTTCGGTGCGCTGATCTTGACGCGGAACATCAATCGGTCGCGCTCGCTGCGGATTTCCACCTGTTTCGGCGTATATTGCGCTTGCGGCGAGACGAAGGACACCGTTCCGGGAATGGCCCGGTCCGGCAGAATATCAAGCAGGATACGGCCCTCAGCCCCGATTGCGGTTTTCGCGGCGTCCGCAGACGGAAGATAGATCGTCATATAAACATCCGACAGATCGAGAACCGTCAGCACCTTGCCGCCTGCCGCCAGCACCTCGCCCGGCTCCGCCAGCCGGTAAAGCACCCGCCCGTCCTTCGGCGCCGTCAGCGTCGCATCGGCGACGGTCTGGGCAATGCGGTCGGCCTCTGCCTTGGCATTGTCGATGGTCGCCTGCACGCTGTTTAACGTGCTCTCGGCCGCCGAGACCGCCGCCTTGTCGCTGTCACGGGTCAGCCGCTGACTGTCAACCGCCTGATCGGAAACGAAACCTTTGCCGAGCAGGACCAGCTTGCGCTCCAGATCCTTGTCGGCCAGATCGAACTGGCTCTGCGCCTGCGACAGTTTGAAGGCCGAAGCATCGCGGCTCTGTTCGGCTTCGGCGATCTTGGCCTTTGCGGCGCGCAGCTGGCTTTGCAATTCCACCGTATCCATCCGCGCCAGGATCTGGCCCTTGGTGACCAGATCGCCCTCGCCGACTTCGACGGAGACCAGCCGGCCTGCGCTTTTGCTGGCAATATCAACCTCGGTCGCCTCAATCCGGCCATTGCCCGTGACGATGCCTGACGGCAGCGTATCGGCTCGTCCGAATTTCAAATAGGCATAGGTGCCGCCGGATGCGGCAAGCAGAACGATAACGAAGGCAAGGGCGAATTTCTGGGGCTTCTGCATAGACAGCTCAAATCTCGAAAAAGGGGCCGACAGCGCGGGAATCCAACGATCGGCCAAACCGTAAGGCACTAAATTCACTGTATAAACTTGTTACGAGCGCTTTCAGGGTATAACGCTTATGCGTCAAACTTACTGGCCTTTGCCGGTGCGTCCTTGATTGAAATCAAGTCGTCCGCAACACAATCCGAAGGAGCATCCCGCATGAAACCCGGCCCTCTCAACCTGCTGACGGATGTTGCCGGTCTTTCGGTCGGTCATGCCACCGATCTGGCGCTCGGTTCCGGGGTGACTGTCATCGTCTTCGATCAACCGGCCACCGCATCCGGCTCGGTGCTGGGCGGTGCGCCGGGTGGGCGTGAGACGGGCTTGCTCGATCCAGCGCTGTCCCTGGTCACGCAGGTCAATGCGCTGGTCCTGTCGGGCGGTTCCGCCTTCGGGCTGGATGCCGCGGGCGGCGTGCAGGCGGGCCTGCGCCAGCTTGGTCAGGGTTTTCCAGTCGGTGATATGAACGTCCCCATCGTGCCGCAGGCGATCCTGATGGATCTGCTGAATCGCGGCAACAAGGACTGGGGCCTCCACTCCCCTTATCGCGATATGGGCTATGAGGCTTTCGTGGCCCGCAAACCGGGCAGTTTCCCGTTAGGAACAATCGGGGCTGGAACAGGTGCCACCACTGCCACCGTCAAGGGCGGGCTCGGCTCGGCCAGCGCCGTCTCCGCCAGCGGTCATACCGTGGCGGCCATCGTCGCCGTCAATGCGCTCGGTACGGCCACGATTGGTTCGTCACGGCATTTCTGGGCCGCTCCTTTCGAGCAGGCGGGTGAATTCGGCGGCCTCGGCATACCCCCCTCCTTCAGCCCCGATGATAGCGCATTGCGCCTCAAGGGCCGCGACCCGATCGCCACCACCATTGGCGCCATTGTCACCGATGCTGAACTGACCAAGGCGGAATGCCATCGCCTGTCGATCATGGCTCATGACGGACTGGCGCGGGCACTATTGCCTGCTCATCTGCCTGCCGATGGCGATACGGTGTTTGCCGCCGCCACCGGCGAAAAGCCACTGCCGGACCTTGCGACCTTCATGGAGCTTTGCCATCTCGCCACCCTCACCATGGCCCGCGCCATCGCCCGTGGCGTGTATGAAGCGCAAGCCCTGCCTTACAACTGTTCGCAACCGGCGTGGCGTGATCTTCATGTCTGATTTCCCATCGCTGACATAGAACGGTCATCACAGAGATTTACACCGCGCCTGTTGCGGCACGGCTCGAATCGGCTGAACCGTGCTATGTGGAATAAAAAGCGGAGAGATCGGGATGGACATGAGCGGTAAGACACCTTCGAAACGCCTGATCCTGACCAATGCCGCCATTGTCCTTGCCGACCGCATCCAGACCGGCACGGTGGAAATTGAAAACGGCCAGATCATCGCCATCGGCCCGTTAACCCATGCCAGCGACGCCATCGACCTTGGTGGCGACATGCTGATCCCAGGCCTCGTCGATATCCACACCGACCATTTCGAAAAGCATGTCTTTCCCCGACACCATGTCCGCTGGAACTATACGACGGCAGCCCTTGCCCATGACGCGCAAATCATCGGCGCCGGCATTACCACCGTGTTCGACAGTCTCTGCGTCGGCGCAGCGGAAGACGGCAGCGAGCGGGCGGAAATCCTGGGGCCAATGATCGAGGCGCTGGAAAAGGCCCAAGCTGCCGGCATGTTGCGGGCCGAGCATTTCGTGCATCTGCGCTGCGAAGTGATCGATGAACAAACGCCTGCACTGATGGAAGCCAATATTGGCCATGCTCTGGTGCGCGTCGTCTCGGTCATGGAGCACCTGCCCGGCATCCGCCAGACGCGGGATCTCGACACCTATCTGGCCAAGGTCGCGAAATTGCGTGGCGAAGCCCTTGCTGTGACCACGGCACGGGTTGCGGACCTGATCACCGCCAAACAGGCCATTGGCAACCGCATCCGCCCGCAGGTGGTGGACATCGCCAAACGCCACAACAAGCCGCTGCTCAGCCATGACGATACCGATATCGAGCATGTCGATCTGGCGGCGGACGAAGGCGTATCAATCTCGGAATTTCCCTGCACGCTGGAGGCCGCCCGCGAAGCCCGCAAGCGTGGCATGCAGATCGTCGGCGGCGCACCGAATATCGTGCGCGGCGGCTCACAATCCGGCAATGTGGCAGTGCGTGATCTGCTGCTCGAAGGCCTCTGCGATATTCTGGCCTCCGATTATGTACCCCGTGCCTTGCTGGACGCGCCCTTCGCCATCGCCGCCGATCCGGATCTCGCCTACGACCTGCCCGCCGCCATCCGCATGGTCACCAAGACCCCGGCAGAAGCCGCTGGCCTCAACGACCGCGGCGAGATCGCGCCGGGCAAGCGCGCCGACCTCTTGCAGATTGGCCAGCATGGTGGCCATCCGTTCATCAAGCAGATCTGGCGTGAAGGGGTGCGGGTTGCATAAGCCTCAGCTTTTCCGCCGAAACCCCTCACTCGCCACCATCAATTGCCGTGTATAATCCACCTGCACATCGCGTCGGCGTAGCGCCTCGACATCCATGACTTCCACCACTTGCCCGGCGCGCATCACCGCCAGCCGGTCGCACATATGGCTGATGACCGCCAGATCGTGGCTGACCATCAGGAAGGTTAGGCCACGATCCTTGCGGGCCTGTTCGAGGAGGTTGAGGATTTCCGCCTGGATCGAGGCGTCGAGCGCTGAGGTTGGCTCATCCAGCAGCAAGATTTTCGGCTCGACGATTAGGGCGCGGGCAATGGCGATGCGCTGGCGCTGGCCGCCGGAGAGCTGGTGGGAAAACCGGAAGCGGAAGCCCGAACCAAGACCAACCTCATCCAGAGCGCGGGCAATCCGGCTATCGACATCGGAAAATCCATGCACGGCCAAAGGCTCCAGCAGCAGCCGGTCCACAGTCTGGCGCGGATGCAGCGAGCCGTATGGGTCCTGGAACACCATCTGCACGGTGCGATAGAAGGTCTTGTCGCGCTGCCTGCTGTCATAGCTTTTGCCATCGACAGTCAGCGCGCCGCTCTCAAAGGCATTTAGCCCGGCAATCGCCCGCAACAACGTTGATTTTCCGGAGCCGGATTCCCCGACCAGACCAAAGCTCTCGCCCTGCTCAACGGCGATGCTGACACCGTCCAGCGCCAGAAACTCATCAAAGCGCACGCCCATTTCTTCAACAATCAGGGCCTTGCTCATTGCGCCCACTCCACCTGACGCTGCAAGACCGGCAGCGGATGCTGGTTGCCTTCCAGGCGCGGCAGGCAATTCAGCAGGCCCTGGGTATAGGGATGTTTGGCCTCGGACAGGTTGGCCGCATTCAGTTCCTCGACAACCCGGCCCGCATACATCACCAGCACCCGGTCGCAGAAGGAGGAGACCAGCCGCAAATCATGGCTGACGAAAATCAGCCCCATGCCGCGTTCCCGCACCAGCATGTCGAGAATATCGAGCACCTCCAGTTGCACCGTCACATCCAGGGCTGAGGTCGGCTCATCGGCAATCAGCAGTTCCGGCCCGCAGACCAGCATCATGGCGATCATCACCCGCTGGCCCATGCCGCCGGAAACTTCGTGCGGGTAAAGCTTGAACACCCGTTCCGGATCGCGGATCTGCACCGCCTCCAGCATGGCCAGCGCCCTTTGCCGGGCTTGCTTTCCCGTCATCCGTTCATGGGTCAACAGCGTCTCGACGATCTGTTTGCCAATCGGCATGACAGGGTTCAGCGAATATTTCGGGTCCTGGAGGATCATCGCCATCCGCTTGCCGCGCAGCGCCCGGCGCTTGGATGCCGAAATCGCCAGCAGATCCGTGTCGCCGAAATGGAGTTTATCGGCAGTTATCCGCGCATGGGCGGGGGTGAGACCCATGATCGCCCGCCCGGTCTGGGATTTGCCGGAGCCGGATTCGCCGACAATGCCCAGCCGCTCCTTGCCCAGTGTGAAGGACACGCCGCGCACGGCTTCCACCAGACCCGTGCGGGTCGGAAAACTGACCTTGAGATTGTCCACCGTCAGCAGCGCGCTCATTGTCCGGCCTCCTTCGGGTCCAGCGCATCGCGCAGGCCGTCGCCCAGCAGGTTGAAGCCAAGGCTGACGATCAGGATGGCAAAGCCCGGCATGGCGGCAACCCACCATTGATCGAGAATGAAGCGACGGCCATCGGCAATCATCGCCCCCCATTCCGGCAGAGGCGGCTGAGCACCAAGGCCTAGAAAGCCAAGACCGGCAGCCGTCAGGATAATGCCCGCCATATCCAGCGTGACGCGAACGATCAGCGAGGACAGACAGAGCGGCATGATGTGACGCAGCACGATGCGAAAGGGAGAGGCGCCCATCAGCTTGACGGCAGAGATATAATCGGAATTGCGCACCGTCAGCGTTTCCGCCCGGGCAATCCGCGCATAGGGCGGCCAGGAGGTGACGGCGATGGCCAGAATGGCGTTTTCAATGCCGGGGCCGAGGGCTGCGACCAGCGCCAGAGCCAGAACGAGCTTCGGAAAGGCCAGGAAAATATCGGTCAGCCGCATCAGTACCGCATCGACCCAGCCACCCGCATAACCGGCCACCGTGCCGACCAGCAGACCGATGGGTGCAGCGATGATGGCCACCAGCACCACCACCATCAATGTCAGCCGCGACCCGTAGATCAACCGGGAATAGATGTCGCGACCCTGATCGTCGCTGCCGAGCCAGAAACCGCCGGTGCCCGGCGCCATCAACCTTGCATTGGCAAGATCACCCTGCACCGGATTGTGAGTGGCGAGCAGATCGGCAAAAGCCGCAACCAGAATGAGCGCGATAATGATTCCAAGCCCCAGCAGCGCCAGCCGATTGGCCGAAAACTGCCGCCAGATCACATAGGCACGGCCAAGCCTTGCCTGCCGGCGCGATTGGGGCCGGTCCGACAGCAGCCACTCGCGAAGGGACATATTTTGGGAGGGCGTCGTCATCATCGGCTGCGCGTCCTCGGGTCAAGGGTCTTGTAAAGGAGATCCGACAGGATGTTGATGGCGATGAACACCGAACCGATAATGATGGTTCCGCCCAGCACCGCATTCATATCGGCATTTTGCAGCGAATTGGTGATGTAAAGACCGATGCCCGGCCAGGAGAAGATCGTCTCTGTTAGCACCGAGCCTTCCAGCAGCCCGGCATAGGACAGGGCAATCACCGTCAGCAGCGGCACAGCGGCATTACGCAAGGCGTGGAACCAGATGATCCGGCTTTCGGACAGGCCCTTGGCGCGAGCCGCCACGATATATTCCTGCGAAAGCTCGTTGAGCATGAAAGAGCGGGTCATGCGGCTGATATAGGCGAGTGAGAAATAGCCGAGCAGCGCGCCGGGCAGGATAATATGGCGAAACAGATCCCAGAGGATGTCCCATTGGCCCGCCATGGCCGCATCCAACAGGTAAAAGCCAGTGACGGGTATCAGGTCATATTCATAGACCACGTCCATCCGCCCCGGATAGGCCACCCATTGCAGCTTAGCATAGAAAAACAACAGCGCCAAAAGGCCAAGCCAGAAGATTGGCACGGAATAGCCGATCAAACCGATGACCCGGACAATCTGGTCGGCAAGGCTGCCGCGCTTGACAGCGGCCAGAACGCCTAAGGGAAGGCCAATCACGGCGCCGATGATGGTGCCGACCGTGGCAAGTTCAACAGTTGCCGGAAAAAACCGGGCGATATCGGTCATGACAGGATTGGTCGTCAGAACCGATGTGCCAAAATCGCCCGAGAGCACTTGTTTTATATAGACGAAGAACTGGTAATAGAGCGGTTGATCCAACCCCATTGCCCGGCGCGTCTGTTCGACGACCGCCTGCGGCGCACGGTCCCCCAGGACAGCAAGAACCGGATCGATAGGGATCACCCGACCAATGAAGAACGTCACCGCCAGAAGACCGAGATAAGTCGTCAGAACAGTCACGAAAAATCCCGCAACTGCCTTGAAACGTCTTAACTGCCGGTCGCGCCTGCGACCGGCAGATGCTTGTGTTATGGTGAGAGCCAAGAGCCCCGCTCCTGATCAATCCTTGGAAATCATGTTCTTGAAGTTGCTGTCGAAGGTCGGGCCCAGCTTATAATTCTGAACATTGGCCCTATAGCCGGCAATCTCCGTTTTTTGATAGATGATCACAAACGGACCATCGGCCAGAACCTTGCGCTGCAATTCTTCATACATCGCCTTGCGCTTTGGCGTGTCACGCTCCAGCAGGGCTTCGCTGGTTTCCTTGGTCAACTCAGGCACATCCCAGGCATTGCGCCAGGCGAGTGTCTTGGATTTCGGCGTCTCGGAATTATCAGGATTGCTGGTAAAGGTTTCGGCATTGGAATGCGGGTCCCAATAGTCAGCACCCCAATCCCCGATATAGATGTCATGGTTGCGGGCGCGGTATTTGGTCAGCGTCTGCTTACCATCTCCCTGAATGAGTTCCAGCGTAATGCCCGCCTGCGCGAAGGTTTGCTGCATGGATTGGGCGATGCTGGTCATCGGCTCGATGGAGCGCACATCCATGGTGACCTTGAAGCCATCCTTGAGGCCTGCCTTTTCCAGCAGTTCCTTGGCTTTCGCAACATTCAACTTATAGGGCTGGTCATCGATGGAACCCAGAATGCCCTTGGGCAGGAAGGATTCATGCACGGTGCCAACGCCCTTGATGAGGGTTGCGCCGATGGCATCGTAATCGACAAGATATTTGATGGCCTGGCGCACTTCCGGCTTGGAGAGATACTGGTTTTTCTGGTTGAGACCGAGATAATAGACCGTTCCCTTCTGGGCAGAATATGTCTTGATATTTTTCGCATTGGCAATCGCGGTAAAGTCCGTCGGCGAAAGATTACGCGCCACATCGACGTCACCGGATTCCAGCGCCAGACGTTGGCCTGAGCTTTCCTTCAGGAAGCGGTAGATGACCCGCTTCAGCTTGGCCTTTTCACCATAGTAATTGTCATTGCGCTCCATCACGACCAATTCATTGGCACGCCATTCGCGCAGCTTGAAAGGACCGGAGCCAGCGTAATTGGTCTTCAACCAACCGTTGCCGAAATCGGTGTCATAAGGATAATCCTTGGAAACCGTCACGGCTGCCGCGTGGCTCTGCACCAGTTTCTTGTCAACGATGGCCCCGACGGTCGCAGTCAGGCAGTTCAGCACGAAGCTGGTCGCATAAGGCTTGTCCACCTTGAACTGGAAGGTCGCGGCATCGACTGCCTTGGCATTTTCCGCGACATTCTCGCCACTCAGGCCGAATTGCTGGAGGATGAAGGCCGGGTTCTTGTTGAGCTTGACGGCCCGTTCAAAAGAATAGGCCACATCTTCCGCAGTGATCGGATTGCCGGACGCGAACTTGATGCCAGACTTGATCTTGAACGTATAGGTCAGGCCGTCTTCAGACGCACTCCAGCTTTCCGCAATGCCGGGCGCCACGGTCGAGGTATCGGCAATATTCAGCTTTACCAGTGTATCATAGGTATTGCCGGTGACTTCAGCGGCAGAGATTTCGAAAGCCTCGCCCGGGTCCATTGTAATGATATCGTCAAATGCCCAGGCCTCGACCAGGGTATCTTTCGGCGTGGCGGCAAAAGCGCGCGGCACGCCTGCAACTCCCAATGCCAGAACAGCACTGGCCGTGGTCATCAGGCTGCGGCGCGTCAATGTCATGGTCATGGTCATGGTCCCGTCCCCTTTTTTAAAGTCAATGATCGCCGACTAACGCCGGATTTATTCGCCCCAGGCCGTCCCCAGCACCCGCAGCCAGTTTTCATGGGCAATCTTAGCGATATCTGCATCACCGTATCCAGCCGATTGCAACGCTTCAAGCAACCTCTGGTTCCCACTGGCATCGCCAATTGCACCGGGTACGGTGCAACCATCGAAATCGGAGCCGAGGCCGACGCAATCGATGCCCATGCGTTCCACCATGTAATCGATGTGGCGCACCATGTCCGACAGCGGGGTCTCGGCAAAATCGCGGGCGTCAGCGCGCAGCATGGTCACCGCGTAGTTGAGGCCAGCGATCCCCTTGCGCTCGCGGATCGCGTCCATTTGCCGGTCGGTCAGGTTGCGGGCCACCGGTGTCAACGCGTGGGCATTAGAATGGCTGGCGATCAATGGCTTGTCCGAGGTTTTCGCCACGTCCCAGAAGCCCTTTTCGGTGATATGGGCAAGGTCGAGGGCGATGCCCAGCCGGTCGCAGGCTTTCACAAGCTCAAAACCAAGTGTCGTCAGGCCCGGCCCGGTATCCGGCGACATTGGAAAGGCGAAAGGAACCCCATGGCCGAAAATATTCGGGCGGCTCCAGACCGGACCGAGCGTGCGCAAGCCCGCCTGGTGAAACACTTCAAGGGCGGCCAGATCGGCATCGATGGCCTCGCAGCCTTCCATATGCAGCACGGCGGCAAACACACCGTCGGCCATGGCAGCGCGAATATCCGATGTCGAGCGGCACAGCCGCCAGCCGCCAGCCCGCTCGAGCCGCAGCGCAATCGCGGCCATCTGCAAGGCGATGTCGAGTGAGGATGCACGCGCCAGGGGCTTATCAACAGGGGTATTGTAATGGCCCTTGTCATCCGGCTCGGTCAGCACGAACTCACCGTCGGAGGGAATATAAATCGCGCAGAGACCGCCACCAAGCCCGCCACGGCGGGCGCGTGGCGCATCGATATGACCTTCCCGTGTGCCATTGATGAATTGCCGCACCGGATCGACGCCCGCTGCATGAGCCCTCCACAAACGCAGGAGGACATCATTATGCCCGTCGAAAACCAATTGCATGAACACTCACCTTTTGACGCATTGCGACTGGCCAGTCCTTTTTGACAAGGGCCACAAGCCTATGACAAAAAAGGGAAATATCGCCAATCTCCTATTTTAGGTGCAGAGTAGAATCAAAAGCTGCAAGGGTTCAAGCGAAAATAATTTGCATCGCAACACAAAGAAGCGAGCATTCTTGCGACATTGGTTTTCGGACACGGCTTTTCGCGTGCCCGTCGGCCAAGGGTGTTTTGAGGAGATGTTTTTTCAGGGGATATTTTCGATCTCCACCAAAGCGCCTCGCTTACGGATCACTTGAGCGGAAACGGCAGCCCCTTGCGCCAATGCCTCAGCCATCGCGACACCCGAAAGGCGAGCCGACAGGAAGCCGGCATTGAAACTATCGCCAGCCGCTGTCGTATCGACGAGATCGGCGACCGGCACGGGATCGAATGTCACTGGCCCTTCCGTGGCGTCAAAGGCATGCACACGGCCCGCGCCATTCTTGACCACCACGGTGGCCGCACCTGCTTCACGGTATCGGATAATCGTGGCGTCAGGTGTGGCATCGTTGAAATTCGGCCCATCCTCGTCAAAGGATGGCAGGACAATATCGGCAACCTTGGCCGCCTGCGAAACCGCATTGCACATACTGTCACGGTCCGGCCAAAGCCGGGCGCGCATATTGGGGTCGAAAGCGATCAGGCTGCCGGCAGAGCGGGCCTGCGCCAGAACCTCCAGCAATTGCTGGCGGCCCGCCGGGGACAGGATGGCTAGGGTAATACCGGAAAACAGGATGAGATCACGGTCTCGTACGGCCTCTAGAAGAAACGCACGGTCGTCTGCCAGGCGCTTGGCGGCGGACTGGCCGCGCCAATAGCTGAAACTGCGCTCGCCATTGGCAAGCTCGATCATATAAAGCCCGACCGTCGCATCCTCCAGACGGCGCAAATGCCCGGTGCCTATTCCCGCCGCTTGCATGAAGGTGAGCATGGCTTGCGAAATAGCATCGACGCCGATAGCCGAGCAGTAATCCACCCCATCGTCTGCACCTAGAAGACGGCGCAGATACCAGGCAGTGTTGAATGTATCGCCAGCAAAATTGCGATGATAGGCACCGTCTTCGCGGGGCGCCATTTCTACCATGCATTCGCCGATGGCCAAGATCCGTTTGCCGCTCATATTATCCTGCCATCCTCATTCGGTCGCGAAATACTGGCCTTGGGTTTCCCTGATCCGGCTAATGATCGACAAGATACGTGACAGGTGAACACGCATGTTGGCGGCGGCCCGGTCGCCATCACGTGCCTTCAACGCGGCCATAATCTCGATATGGTCGTCAATGGCGCTTTGCGCTCCGAAAGCAAGGCTGAGATAGCGAATCCGGTCCATATGCGCCTTGCTGTCGCGGATCAGCGTCCAGGCGAAGTCATGGCCCGACATCTTACAGATCTGCCGATGAAATTCGTCGTCCAACTCGTGAAACAGCATCTTGTCACCAGCCTCCATGGCTTTGATCTGCCGCTGTACCAGGTCGTCAAGCGCCGCGATTTGATCCTCGCTCAACCGCTCGGCGGCGGCCCGCACGGTTTCCATTTCCAGGGCCGTGCGGATGAAGCGGGCCTGCAAGACCCCGCGCTCGGAAATATGGGTCACCACGGTTGCCCGTTGCGGGCGGATCATCAGGAAGCCCTGCTGGGACAGGCGATAGAAGGCGTCGCGCACCGGTTGGCGCGACACACCCATCTGCTTGGCAACATCCACTTCCGACAATTTTGCCCCGGGCGGCAGCTCCAGTTCAACCACCTGCCGGTACAACAACTCGAAGACCTGCTCGGTGACCGAAGGTTGCCGCTGAACATCCAGCGTGCGCACATTGACCGTATCAATCATCCCACCCTCCGATTACCACCGCCATCGTCACTCCAAATAGCCGGGCCAAGTAGCCGGGATCATCCCGGGACCGCATTGACACAATTTGCATACTAACATATTAGATTGGCAGCGGAATGCAATTGCGTTTCGCCACCACTGTCACCGCCCAGGCCATCGATCAAAAGACGATGGCCAACGCAAGGGGCGGCAGTTGTTTTAAGCCATAATACGCCGGACCGAAATCGGCTTGCGATATTATGCTCTATTAGAATTACGGGGCGCACGCGGAGACCACGGCATTGCTTCATCCAGACAGGCTTTTTCCCCTTGACCCCACAGCACGCACGCTGGCGCGCACGCTTTATGACACGGTCCGCGACCTGCCCATCGTCAGCCCGCATGGCCACACTGACCCCCGCTGGTTTGCGGAAAATGAAGCTTTTCCCGATCCGGCCCAGCTGTTCGTGGTGCCGGACCATTATGTGTTTCGCATGCTGTATTCCCAGGGCATCGACCTCACAGCGCTTGGCGTGCCGCGTGTCGATGGCGGCATGACGGAAACCGATGGCCGCAAGATCTGGCGGCTGTTTGCCGAAAACTTCCACCTGTTTCGCGCCACGCCCAGCCGCATGTGGCTGGACCATGCTTTTGAGGATGTGTTCGGACTGACGACCCGGCTGTCGGCGCAGACGGCGGACCAGACCTATGACCATATCGCCGATTGCCTGACGAAACCGGAATTTCGCCCCCGCGCCCTGTTCGAGCGCTTCAATATCGAAGTGATCGCCACCACGGAAAGCCCGCTGGACGAGTTGAAATGGCATGAGACGATCCGCGCCTCCGGCTGGAATGGCCGCGTCGTCACCGCCTATCGGCCTGACCCTGTAGTCGATCCGCAATTTGAAGGCTTTGCCACCAATATCGAGCGGTTCGGGCAATTGGCTGACGTCGATGCGACAAGCTGGAGCGGCTATCTGGAGGCGCATCGCAACCGCCGCGCATTTTTCAAAACCTATGGCGCCACCAGTTCCGACCACGGCCATCCCACGGCCCGCACCGAGGACCTGCCCCAGGATCAGGCCAAGGCGCTGTTCGACAAGGCGCTGACCGGGCGGATCACCCCCGATGAGGCAGACGCCTTCCGTGGCCATATGCTGACGGAAATGGCCCGGATGAGCCTGGAAGACGGGTTGGTGCTGCAAATCCATCCCGGTTCCTACCGCAACCATTCCTCCGGCATCATGGCAAAACATGGCCGCGACAAGGGCTTCGATATCCCGACCCGCACCGATTACGTCCGGGCGCTTAAACCTCTGCTGGACGCGGTTGGCATGGAAAAGGACCTGACGGTCATTCTCTTCACGCTGGACGAAACCAGCTATTCGCGTGAACTGGCACCGCTGGCGGGGGCCTATCCGGCCCTGAAGCTCGGCCCGGCCTGGTGGTTCTTCGATAGCCCGGATGGCATGCGCCGCTTCCGCGAGACAACGACCGAGACCGCCGGTTTCTACAATACTGTCGGCTTCAACGACGATACCCGCGCCTTCTGCTCCATCCCGGCTCGCCATGATGTGGCAAGGCGGGTGGATTGCGCCTATCTGGCCGAACTGGTGCTGACGGGCCGACTGGAGGAGGACGAAGCCCAGGAGCTTGCAGGCGATCTCGCCTACGGACTGGCGAAAAAGGCCTATCGGCTCTAGCTGAGGAGCAGCGGGTCCCAGCGTTTTTCAGGGAAAAGCGGATACAGATTTTCCCGAAAAGATAAACGAAAACAAAGGAAAGCGAGAGGTTGCCTGGTTCAGAACACAGTACACGCCCAAAGGACTCATGGGCTTCGCCCCCCTCATCCCCCTGCCGGGGACTTCTCCCCGGCAGGGGGAGAAGAGGCCAAGGCGATAGCACTCAGCCTTATTCTGATGTTGGAAAAGGGCTTTACTCGCTCTTTACAACACCAGAGAAAGCGCTGGACGCCGCTGCAAGTCTCTTCTCCCCATCGGGGAGAAGGTGGCGGCAGCCGGATGAGGGCGGCGGCAAAGCCGCAAGACCTTTGCGTCGTGTCAAGACCTTTGCGTCGCGTCCTGTGGGTTCAGACTGAACCAGATAGCCTCGATGGAGGAGCAGCCAGCCATGGATACAGACTTTGTCAGGACCTTTCCGGTGGTCGAAGCCGGCCACGGGGTGACCCGCCAGGTTCTCTCCGACAGCCCAGACCTGATGGTGGTGAAATTCACCTTCGCCAAGGGTGCGGAGGGCCTGCGGCACCATCACCCGCATGTGCAATCCACCTATGTTCAGTCCGGCCGGTTCGAATTTTCCATCGGCGACGAGACGTTCACCGTCGGCCCCGGCGACAGTTTCGTTATTCCCTCCCTTGCCTTTCACGGCTGCCGGGCCATCGATCCCGGCGTGCTTATCGACACATTCACGCCCCGGCGTGACGATTTTCTTTGATATTTGAGGAGTAAAGCCATGCTGACCGTTGAAACCCGCCACGCTATCGACCCGCAGACCGCCAAAGGCTTCGACACCACGGCCCTGCGCAAGCATTTCCATGTCGGCGATATTTTTGCGGAGGGCGAAATCCGGCTGATCTATACCCATTACGACCGGATGATCGTCGGCGGTGCGGTGCCGGGCGGCTCTCCGCTGGTGCTGGACCATGTGAAGGAATGCGGCACCGCCTCCATTCTCGACCGGCGCGAACTTGTCGTCGTCAATATCGGCGGCACCGGCACGGTCGAGGCGGATGCAACCTATGAAATGGGCAAGGGCGACATGCTCTATCTGGGCATGGGCGCGGGCAAGATCAGTTTTTCAGGCGCTGGCCGGTTTTACATTCTCTCGGCTCCAGCCCATCACACCTATCCATCGCGCCTCATCAAGATTGAAGAAGCCGCCAATGTAACGCTCGGCTCGCAGGCAACCTCCAATGAGCGCACCATCTATCAGTTCGTGCATCCCGACGTGATGAAGGCCTGCCAGCTGGTGGTCGGCATGACCAAGCTTGCCCCCGGCTCCGTCTGGAACACCATGCCCGCCCATGTCCATGACCGGCGCATGGAAGCCTATCTGTATTTCGACCTGCCGGAAGGCCAGCGCGCCTTCCATATGATGGGCGAGCCGGACGAGACCCGCCATATGGTGTTGAAAAACGAGGAAGGCGCGATCTCGCCGCCCTGGTCGATCCATTCGGGTGCGGGTACGGCCAATTACACTTTCATCTGGGCGATGGCCGGTGACAATGTCGATTACAAGGATGTCGAAGTGGTCTCGATGGAGACGCTGAAGTGAGCGATCTGTTCTCTCTTTCGGGCAAGACGGCGCTGGTGACAGGCGCCAATACCGGCATCGGCCAGGCCATTGCCCTGTCGCTTGCCGGGGCTGGCGCCAGCGTGATTTGTGCGGGCCGCTCTCCGGTGACAGAAACTGTCGAGCAGATTACCAATGCCGGTGGTAAGGCATCCGGCCTCACCCTCGACCTTTCCGACCCGATGGCCGGGAGCGGCATTTTCGAGGATCTCGGCCCGGTCGATATTCTCGTCAACAATGCCGGTATCATCCGCCGCGCCGATGCGGTGGATTTCACCGAGGCCGATTGGGACGCGGTGATGGATGTCAACCTGAAGGCGGTATTCTTCCTCTGCCAGGCCTTCGCCAAGGCCTTGTTTGCCCGCGACGCAGGCGGCAAGATCGTCAATATTGCCTCGATGCTGTCCTTCCAGGGCGGTATCCGCGTGCCATCCTACACGGCATCGAAAAGCGGTGTCGCCGGGCTGACCAAGCTGCTCGCCAACGAATGGGCGGCCAAGGGCATCAATGTCAACGCCATTGCCCCCGGCTATATCGAAACCAACAATACCGAGGCGCTGCGCAATGACGCGGCCCGCAACAAGGCAATCCTGGAGCGCATTCCGGCTGGTCGCTGGGGCGAGGCCGAAGACATTGGCGGCGCTGCGGTGTTTCTTTCCTCAAGGGCGGCCAAATATATCCATGGTGCCATTCTCAATGTTGATGGAGGCTGGCTTGCCCGCTGATATGTCCGCCAATCCGCAACGGCTGCGCCGCCCCGATAGCATCAGACCGCAGACGGGCATTGTCCATCTCGGGCTTGGCGCGTTCTACCGCGCCCATGGGGCGATCTATATCGAACAAGCGATGGAGAAATCCGGTGGGGACTGGGGCATTATCGGCGTCAGCCTGATGCGGCCCGACCAGCGCGATGCGCTTGCCCCCCAGGATTTCGCCTATACCGCCGTGGAGCTTGGGCCAAACGGCGAAACGCCGCATATGATCGGCGTGATCAACGATGTGCTGGTGGCACGGGAAAACCCGAGCGCCGTGATCGACGCGATGAGCGATCCGGCTGTCAAAATCGTCAGCCTGACGGTAACGGAAAAAGGCTATTGCCACGAACCCTCCACCGGCAGGCTGAACCGTAACCATCCCGACATCCAGCATGATCTGGCCCATCCCGAAGCCCCCCTCTCCGCCCTCGGCTTTCTGGTGCGGGCGCTGGAAAAGCGCCATGCGGCGGGCCTGCGACCGTTTACCGTGCTGTGCTGCGACAACCTGCCGGAAAACGGCAAGGTGGTGCGCGGCGTCGTGCTGGAGCTTGCCGGACTGATCTCACCCGACCTTCAAGGCTGGATTGCCCGTGAAGGCGCTTTTCCCTCGACCATGGTGGACCGGATCGTGCCCGCCACCAAGCCGGAAGATATCGACCGGCTGGCGCAGATCACCGGCGTGCTGGATCTCTCCCCCGTCATGCATGAGCCTTTCCGGCAATGGGTGGTGGAAGATCATTTCGTGGATGGCGCACGGCCAGATCTCGGGGCCGTCGGCGTCGAGCTGGTCGAGGATGTGACGCCCTTCGAGCATATGAAGCTGCGTTGCCTGAACGGCACCCACTCGTCGCTTGCCTATCTCGGCTATCTCGCCGGTCACGAAACCATTGCCCAGACGGTGGCCGATCCGGTCTTTGCCAGGTTCTGCAAAATGCTGTGGGACACGGAAATCACCCCGGGCCTGAAAGCCCCACCCGGTATCAGCCTTGGCGATTATACAGCTGCGCTGTTTGACCGTTACGCCAATCCCGCCATCCGCCACCGCACCTGGCAGATTGCCATGGACGGATCGCAGAAGCTGCCGCAGCGAATTCTCGGCACCGTGACGGAGAACCTCGCCGCCACCCGGCCGATCACGGGATTGGCTTTGGCCGTTGCCGCCTGGATGCGCTATGTTGGCGGCGTGGATGAAAAGGGCGACGCCATCGACGTGCGCGACCCGTTGGCCGCACGATTGAAAAGCTTGAGCGATGGCGCGGCCGAGCCTGCCGACAAGGTAGCGGCCCTGTTGTCGGTGCGCGAGATTTTCCCTGCACCGCTGGCCGACAACCCAACTTTCCGCAACGCGCTGACGACAGCTTATCAAAGCCTTGTGACCAAGGGCGCGCGACAGACGATAGAGGATTTGAGCCGATGAAAGAGAGCTGGCGCTGGTACGGCCCGTTTGATCGCATTACCCTGACCGAGGTCGCCCAGACCGGGGCCTCCGGCATCGTCAACGCGCTGCATGAAATACCCTATGGCGAGGTCTGGGGCAGCGATGCCATTGCGGCAAGGCGCGACGAGATCGCCGATAGCGGCTTAGGCCTCACCTGGAATGTGGTGGAAAGCCTGCCGATCCATGAGGATATCAAGCGCGGCGAAGGCGATCTTGAGCGGCTGTTTTCCAATTACCGCCAATCGATGAAGAACCTGGCCGATGCCGGTATCCACACGATCTGCTATAATTTCATGCCATTGCTCGACTGGACCCGCACCCAACTCGATGCGCCAGTGGCACGAGGTGGCACCGCCCTGCGATTTTCCGAGCCGCATATGGCTGCCTTCGAGATTCATATGCTGGAACGTGACGGTGCTGAAAATGACTATGCGCCAGAGGTGCGCGAGGCCGCCAAGGCCTGGTTTGACGCCTCCAGCGAAGGCCTGCGGCAAAACCTGTTGAACAGCATCATGTCCGGCCTGCCCGGTGCCTTCGACCGCTACGACATCCGTGGGTTGCGTGAGGCGCTGAAGCGCTATCATGGCATCAGCCGCGATGAGATCCGCGCCAACTATGCCCGCTTCCTCGCCGAAGTCATCCCGACGGCGGAAGAGCTTAGCATGCGGTTTTGCGTGCATCCCGACGATCCGCCGCGCGATATTCTCGGCCTGCCGCGCATCGTCTCCTGCGAAGACGACATTGCCTGGATCATGGAACAGCAACCAGCCCTTGCCAACGGCTTGACGCTGTGCGCGGGCTCGCTGGGTGTCAATCCGAAAAACGATGTTCCGGCCATTGCCGCACGCTTTGCCGAGCGCATCCATTTCGCCCATCTGCGCAATGTGGCCAAGGAGAAGGACGGTTCCTTCCAGGAGGCCGCGCATCTCGATGGCGATACCGACATGGTGACGCTGATCGCCGTGCTGATTGCCGAAGAGCGCCGCCGCAAGGCGGACGGTCGCGCCGATTTCGACATTCCCTTCCGGCCTGATCACGGCCACGAATTGCTTGACGATGTCAGTCGTGGCACCCATCCCGGCTATCCGCTGGTCGGGCGTCTGCGCGGGTTGGCGGAACTGCGCGGGGTCATTCAAGCCCTCTCTCACGGACATGTGCATTATGGCTGAAGGGACAGGGACAGTGCTGCTGCACCCGGATGACACCGTCGCCATCCTGACCAATCCCGCCCCGGCAGGCGCGCAGCCGCTTGGGTTTGGCGTGGCCCTTGATCATCCGGCAGCACGTGGCCACAAGATTGCCCGGCAGGATATGGCGGAGGGAGGCAATATCATCAAGTTCGGACAGGTGATCGGCTATGCCAGCCGCCCGATCCGGGCCGGTGAGCATGTGCATACCGACAACTGTTCCTTCGGCGCTCACGACCAGCAATATGAGGTGGGTGCCGATTACCAGAAGGCGCTGGCCGCCATTCCCACTGTTAAGCCTGAGACATTCATGGGTTATCGCCGGGCGAATGGACAGGCGGGAACGCGCAATTTCATCGCTATCTGTGCCACGGTCAACTGTTCCGCCACCGTCATCCGGCGCGCTGCCGATGACATCAACCGCTCCGGTATTTTGGCCGACTACCCCAATATCGACGGGGTCGCCGCCTTTGCCCATGGCACCGGCTGCGGCATGGATGCGGGCGGCGAAGGGGCGGATATTCTGCAACGGGTACTCTGGGGCTACGCCACCCATCCCAATGTCGGCGCTGCTATTTTTGTCGGCCTGGGTTGCGAAGTCATACAGCTCGCCCGGATGAAAATGCTCTATGGTGGCAATGACGAAAACCGGTTCTTCGGCCTGACCATCCAGGACAGTGGCGGCACCGCTGCGACCATCGCGCATCTGGTCGAACACATCAAATCCATCCTGCCCGTGGTCAATGCCGTCAAGCGCCAGCCGATCCCGGCGTCAGAACTGAAGCTGGCGCTGCAATGCGGCGGCTCGGACGGGTTTTCCGGCATCACCGCCAATCCGGCGCTCGGCATCGCCTCCGACCTGCTGGTCGGCCTGGGCGGCACGGTGATTCTCTCGGAAACACCGGAAATTTACGGTGCCGAACAATTGCTGCTGCGCCGCGCCGCATCAAGCGAAATCGGCGAAAAGCTGATTGCCCGCATTCGCTGGTGGGAAGACTATACAAAAATGAACCGTGGCTCGATGGACAACAACCCCAGCCCCGGCAACAAACTGGGCGGGCTGACCACGATTTTGGAAAAATCCCTCGGCGCATCAGCCAAGGCAGGCAGCACGCCGCTGACCGACGTGCTGCACTATGCAGAACGGATCGAAACCCCCGGCTTCGTCTTCATGGACACCCCCGGCTACGACCCGGTTTCCGCCACCGGCCAAATTGCTGGCGGTGCGCAGATGCTGGTCTTCACCACCGGGCGAGGCTCGGCCTTTGGCTCCAAACCCACCCCCACCATCAAGCTCGCCACCAACAGCAAACTGTTCGAGGATATGCCCGACGACATGGACCTCAACTGCGGCGACATCATCAGCGCCGGGATTTCGGTGGAACAGAAAGGCCGGGAGATTCTGGACCTGGTGCTGGCCTCGGCGTCGGGGCAGAAGACCAAGTCAGAGATTTTGGGGCTGGGGGATAATGAGTTTGTGCCTTGGCAGGTTGGGGCGGTGATGTGAGGTTAAACCTCTGATAAATATAATTGAACCATGCGAACAAGTTCATTCCTGACCTCTATCGTTTGCAAGGTTCCGCGACGTGCAGCGTTATGGATGACACCGTCAATCGCATCTGACAGGATGATACCCATGGTCTCATTGTTCTTCGTGTTCTGAGGTGAGCAATATTTGGCAACAGCAGCACAATAATATCCAAGATACTCCTTCTCGAAATCGCTGTTTGGGTCTCTGAATATTTCTGAACTTGGAGCTTCATCGAGTAAAACCCGGTGCAGACACGGATGAACGCTATGGATGCCAATGACGCCATCCACCAGATCCTTCACAAAATCCGACTGAGGCTGGTTGCTCTCCACCACATTTTTCAACACCGTACGGCAATCTTCGAGGTGCCGATTGCGTATGGCGTCGATCAAAGAATGTTTATCAGGGAAATACTGATAATAAGACCCAACGCTTACGCCTGCGACTTCGGCAACCTTGTTGGTGGTAAAACCTGCCCAACCCTCCTCACTCAAAATGCGAGCAGCAGCTTCAATGATCGCGTCCACTGTCGCCTTGGACCGCAGCTGTCTCGGCAATTTGCGCATCGTTGACGTCGATTTTTCGATGCGAGTAGCCAAATGCATCTCTCCAGACAAGAATGCGAATAAATTACTCGTATTTGGAAGAAAGGCAACGGAGGCATTCGATGCACGCTCTATTCAACAGTTTTTTCAACTATCAAGCATGGGCCAATCGCGCATTTTTCGACGCACTTGAAACTCTGGACCGGACACAACACGAAGCTGAACATCATCAGGCAATACGCCTGATCAATCATACTCATGTCGTCGCACAGATATTCGCAGCGCATCTCCTCGGGCGGTCCCATGGTTACACCTCAGATAATACAGCTGAAACACCGGAACTGGCGGAGTTACGCAGCGCTGTCGCGACATCTGATCAATGGTATCTCGACTATGTACGGAGCATCACACCAGAGCAGCGTTGCGAAAAGATCGCCTTTTCCTTCACCGATGGCGACAAGGGGTATATGACACGTGAGGAAATGCTTGCCCATGTCACCATGCATGGCGGCTACCATCGAGGTGAGATCGGTCGCATTCTCGCACAGACTTCCGCTCAACTGCCGTGGGATACGTTTGCTGTCTTTCTGCATCAAACGCAACCAAACCGTCGGCTACAGGACAAACTGGAGTTTGCACCTATCCCATTTCAAGGTGCTAAGAACTAAAGGAAATACCTTAGTTCTCATTAGTCTTTCTTAGTTTTCTACGCGCCTTCCAGACAAGACAACCGAAGAATTCACAACAAAAAAGCCGGGTGTTTCCACCCGGCTTTCCATCTCTCAAGCCTGCCCGATCTTACTTAATCATCGGCAGCAATTCAGTGATCGACTTCTTGGCGTCGCCATAGAACATCCGCGTATTTTCCTTATAAAATAGCGGGTTCTCGATGCCGGAATAGCCGGTGCCCTGGCCGCGTTTGGAGACGAACACCTGCTTGGCCTTCCACACCTGCAAGACAGGCATGCCGGCAATCGGGCTGTTGGGGTCTTCTTCGGCTGCTGGGTTGACGATGTCGTTGGAGCCGATGACGATGACGACGTCGGTGCTTGGAAAATCGTCGTTGATTTCGTCCATTTCCATGACGATGTCATAGGGTACCTTCGCTTCGGCCAACAGCACGTTCATATGGCCGGGCAGACGGCCTGCCACCGGATGGATGGCAAAGCGCACGTTTTTGCCAGCATCGCGCAGTTTGCGGGTGAGTTCCGATACCGCCTGCTGGGCTTGAGCCACCGCCATGCCGTAGCCCGGCACGATGATCACGCTTTCGGCCTCGTTCAGCGCATTGGCCACGCCTTCCGCATCGATAGCCACCTGTTCGCCCTCGATTTCCATCGCCGGGCCAGTGGTGCTGCCAAAGCCGCCGAGGATGACCGAGATGAAGGACCGGTTCATCGCTTTGCACATGATGTAAGACAGGATCGCGCCTGACGAGCCAACCAAGGCACCGGTGACGATCAGCAGGTCATTGCCGAGCGTAAAGCCGATGGCCGCTGCCGCCCAGCCGGAATAGCTGTTGAGCATCGAGACCACCACCGGCATATCGGCACCGCCAATGCCCATGATCATGTGATAGCCGATGAAGAAGGCCAGAAGCGTCATCAGCACCAGTGCCCAGGCGCCTGCGCCGTAGAAATAGGCAATCAACAGCAGGAAGGACAAGGCGGCGGCACCGGCGTTGAGCATATGCCCGCCGGGCAATTGCTTGGCCTTACCATCGATCTTGCCTGCCAGCTTGCCGAAGGCAATGACCGAGCCTGTGAAGGTGACGGCACCGATGAACACGCCGAGAAACACCTCGACCTTCATGATCGACAGTTCCACCGGCAATTTATGGGCGAGAATAGCGGCAAAGCCGGTGAGTGCGGCCCGCGCCGTCTCGTCCAGCCGGGCAACATGGGCTTCTTCCAGATGGGTGTTATAGCCGATAAACACAGCGGCCAGGCCGACAAAGCTATGCAGTGCCGCCACAAGCTGTGGCATTTCCGTCATCTGCACGCGGTTTGCCACGTAATAGCCAAGCACAGACCCACCAGCGATCATCAGCACGATGATGAACCAATGGCCAATGCCGGGACCGAAAACGGTGGCGATGACCGCAAGGCCCATGCCGACAATGCCGTACCACACGGCCCGTTTAGCGCTTTCCTGGCCCGAAAGCCCACCCAGCGAGAGGATAAACAACACAGCGGCTGCAATATAGGCCGCAGAAACAATACCAATAGCCATAATAACGTCTTCCCCCTCAGGACTTCTGGAACATGGCGAGCATACGCCGTGTCACAAGGAAGCCGCCGACGATATTGATCGTCGCAATCAGCACGGACAGTGCAGCCAGTGTCACCACCAGCCAATTGCCGGAGCCGATCTGGAGCAATGCGCCCAGAATGACGATGCCGGAAATCGCATTGGTCAGGGCCATCAGCGGCGTGTGCAGCGAATGGCTGACACCCCAGATCACCTGGAAACCAATGAAGCAGGCCAGAACGAACACAATGAAATGGCTCATGAAGCTGACCGGGGCAAACGCACCCACCAACAGCATCACCGCCGTGCCAATCGCCAGCAGCTTGACCTGATTGGCGGTCTGCGCCTTGAACTCGGCAGCTTCCTTGGCCCGCTTTTCATCATGGGTCAGTTCCTTGACCTTCTCCTTCGGCTTGGCAGCGGCAATCGCCTGCACCTTGGGCGGCGGTGGCGGATAGGTGATCGCGCCTTCAAAGATCACGGTCGCGCCCCTGATAACGTCGTCTTCCATGTTATGGACGAGCTTGCCATCCTTGGTCGGCGTCAGGTCCGTCATCATATGGCGGATATTGGTGGAATAAAGCGTCGAGGACTGCGCCGCCATCCGGCTTGGGAAATCGGTATAACCGATGACAATAACGCCATTGTCGGACACCACCCGCTGGTCGGCCACGGTCAGGTCGCAATTGCCGCCGCGTTCAGCCGCCAGATCAATAATGACAGAGCCGGGCTTCATGGAAGCCACCATATCGACCAGCCACAGCTTTGGCGCATCCCGACCGGGGATCAGCGCCGTGGTGATGACGATGTCGATATCGGGGGCCAGCTCGCGGAATTTCGCCAATTGCTTTTCGCGGAATTCCGGTGAAGACGGTGCGGCATATCCACCGGTAGCGGCCCCATCCTGGCTGGCTTCAAATTCGAGATAGACGAATTGCGCGCCCATGCTTTCAATCTGCTCGGCCACTTCAGGGCGAACGTCGAACGCATAGACGATGGCACCGAGCGAGGTTGCCGTACCAATCGCGGCAAGACCGGCGACACCGGCACCGATGATCAGCACCTTGGCCGGCGGAACCTTGCCCGCAGCCGTCACCTGCCCGGTGAAGAACCGGCCAAAGTTATTGCCCGCCTCAATGACGGCACGATAACCGGCAATATTGGCCATGGAGGACAACGCATCCATTTTCTGGGCGCGCGAGATACGCGGCACCATGTCCATGGCGATAACATTGGCACCCTTGGTCTTGGCTTCTTCCAGAAGCGCGGCATTCTGCGCGGGATAAAAGAAGGAGATCAGGGTTTTGCCTGGCGCGAGCTTTTCCACTTCAGAGGATTCCGGCGGACGAACCTTGGCAATCACATCCGCCTGCGCGTAAAGCGCCTCTGCGCTATCGGCGACCGTGACACCGGCTTTGCGGTAGGCATCGTCGGAAAAACCCGCCGCCTTGCCAGCACCCGTCTCGATCAGGCAGGCATAGCCAAGTTTCTGCAATTGTTGTGCGCTGTCGGGCGTCATCGCAACGCGCGCTTCGCCAGCATATAATTCTTTTGGTGAGCCTATTGTCAAACTCATGGAAACCTCCTGACCCTCGATACGAGGGAACCGCACCAGCTTATAGCCTCCGCGCCCCCCCGTCCCCGTGACATGATGACCTCATGCCTGCGGCATTTAAGGGAGGTCGCGATTGCAAAACAAGCCTTTGTTAACGCTTTCGGTACGTTCGACTATCGATAAACACGGCTTTGCCGACAAACTGGCAAAACCACCAGTGTTTGGCCGGTCTGTGTACAACCGCCACCCCGTGCAAACGTGAGAGCTGCTCCAAAACGACCCTCCTCACAGGCAACCAGATACCAGAAAAGCACAGGCCTCAGCGCGTGATGAATTCCTGAAGGACGAGATCCTGAAGGCGGGCGGCGAGCGTTGACATATGGCGGTTTTTCATACTGATCAAATGATAGGGCAAGACGATAATCGGTCTGCGGATCTTCAGGCGGCACAGCCCCGCCCCGGTTGTCTGGCGACAGAGCAGGTCGGACACTTCCCGTGACAGCGGCGTAATCGCATTGGACGCGGCAATCATCGCAATCATCACCAGCAGCGAGGTGGTGTTGACGACATCCACCGGCAGCGTGGTTCCCGCATCGATAAAGGCGTTTTCAACGGCCTGGCGCACCGGCGCGCCCGGCCCCTGCATCACCCAGGGAAAATGCAGCAGGTCGGTCATGCGCAGATCGGCCGCATTGGCCAGGGGATGGCTCTGGTGGACGATCAGGTCCACTTCCTCGGTGCGGGCATGACGAATATGGAATTGACGGGCATCGACACCAACAGGGATCCGCCCCAGCACAAAATCGAACTGTCCCGAAACGAGATTGGAAATCAGCGTGCCGCTTGGTGCCACATCGACGTAAATATCGGCGGTCCGTGCCTCCGCCTTCAGTGTGCTGATGGCCGGCACGATATAGCCGAGCGCACCACCCGTCACCGCTCCGACGCTGACCGTGCCGGATGCGCCGCGCTTGATCGCATCCACCTCGCGCATCGCCTCGCGCATTTCCTGAAGCAGGATTTCCGAGCGTCGCACCAGCGCCGCCCCCACTTCCGTCGCCTCCATGCCCTTGGGCGTGCGCAGAAACACCGCCGCGCCGACGATCCGTTCAATTTCTGCCAGCATACGCGAAGCCGCAGGTTGGGTCATCGAGACCTGGCCTGCGGCAAGGCTCAACTGTCCAAGATCACCAATCGCCTTGATCAAGGTGAAATGCTTCGGCTGGAGCCGGTTTGCCGGTGTATTATTCATACAGCGTATATCAAGATTGATATGGGGAATGTCAAATAAATCATTTGAATGACATATCGGGACGGATAAGAGTTCACCATGGATCGTGTAGTGCTTATAAAGCCTACCAGATTCTTTGCGGCGAACAGAAGGAGCTGGGGCCGCTTCTGCATGACGTGCCAGACCGGAAACGGATTACGCGCCAGATCATGTAGCGGATTGATATGGAAACCAAGGGAGGTTCCTCGTGAAGACACTCGTAAAACTTTTTGCGTCCATCGCTTTGGGCGCAGCCGTCATGTCGTCGTCTGTATTTGCAGCCGACAAGGGCACGGTTGGCATTGCCATGCCAACAAAGTCTTCGGCCCGCTGGATCGATGACGGCAACAACATCGTCAAGCAGCTCAAGGAAGCCGGTTACACCACCGACCTTCAGTATGCTGACGACGATATCCCGAACCAGCTCTCGCAGATCGAGAACATGGTCACCAAGGGCGCCAAGGTTCTGGTCGTCGCCGCCATCGACGGCACGACACTGTCCGACGTGCTGAAGCAGGCCCATGACGCGGGCATCAAGGTCATTGCCTATGACCGCCTGATCCGCGACAGCGCCAATGTCGATTACTACGCAACCTTCGACAACTTCCAGGTCGGCGTCTTGCAGGCTGGCACGCTGGTTGACGGCCTCGGCCTCAAGGACGGCAAAGGTCCGTTCAACATCGAGTTGTTCGGCGGCTCGCCTGACGACAACAACGCCTTCTTCTTCTACAATGGCGCAATGTCTGTTCTCCAGCCTTACATCGACAGCGGCAAGCTCGTCGTGAAGTCCGGCCAGACCGGCATGGACAAGGTCGGTACGCTGCGTTGGGATGGTGCTGTTGCCCAGGCCCGTATGGATAACCTGCTGTCGGCCTATTACACCGACGCCAAGGTCAATGCCGTTCTGTCTCCTTATGACGGTATCTCCATCGGCATCATTTCCTCGCTGAAGGGCGTTGGCTATGGTTCCAAGGACCAGCCGCTGCCATTCATCTCCGGTCAGGATGCTGAAGTGCCTTCGGTCAAGTCGATCATTGCCGGTGAGCAGTATTCGACGATCTTCAAGGACACCCGCGATCTCGCCAAGGTGACCGTTTCCATGGTCAACGCGCTGATGGAAGGCAAGACGCCTGAAGTCAACGACACCAAGACCTACGACAACGGCGTCAAGGTGGTTCCGGCTTACCTGCTGAAGCCCGTTGCTGTGACCAAGACCAACTACGAAAAGGTCCTGGTTGAAGGCGGCTACTACAAAGCCGACCAGCTGAAGTAACAAAAAGCGGCCGGAACTTTTCAAGCAAAAGTTCCGGCTTCCTTTTTATTGTCGCCCGCCTGCGCATTTCTACTGTGGATTTGACCTATTGTGGATTTGGACGGCTGTGGCTCTGGAACGATATTATGGAAAATACCATCCTCGAAATGCGGAACATCACCAAGACGTTCCCGGGCGTGAAAGCGCTTGAGAATGTGAACCTCAAGGTTCGCCGTGGTGAAATCCATGCATTGGTGGGAGAGAACGGGGCCGGAAAATCCACCCTGATGAAAGTTCTCTCCGGCGTTTACCCCGCAGGAACCTATGATGGCGACATCGTCTATGATGGCGAAGTGCGCAATTTCAAGGTGATCAAGAATAGCGAAGAAATCGGCATCATCATCATCCACCAGGAACTGGCATTGGTTCCGCAGCTGTCGATTGCCGAAAACATCTTCCTCGGCAACGAAATTGCCAGCAATGGCGTCATCAGCTGGGAAGAAACCTTCAGCCGCACCAAGAAGCTCCTCGCCAAGGTTGGCTTGAAGGAGCAGCCATCAACGCTGGTGACGGATATCGGCGTCGGCAAGCAGCAGCTGGCGGAAATCGCCAAGGCTTTGTCAAAAAGCGTCAAGCTTTTGATCCTCGATGAGCCGACCGCCTCGCTTAACGAAACCGACAGCGACGCGCTGTTGAACCTGTTGATGGAGTTCCGCGAACAGGGCATCACCTCAATCATCATCACCCATAAGCTGAACGAAGTGCGCAAGGTGGCCGACCAGATCACTGTGCTGCGCGACGGCATGACGGTCAAGACATTGAACTGTCATGAGGAAGAGGTCAGCGAAGACGTCATCATCCGCAACATGGTCGGCCGCGATCTCGAAGACCGCTACCCTCCCCGCGACGTGCCGATTGGCGAAACCGTTCTTGAGGTTAAAAACTGGAACGCCTTCCACCATCAGCACCGGGATCGTCAGGTTTTGCACGACATCAATGTGTCGGTGAAACGCGGCGAAGTCGTCGGCATTGCCGGGCTGATGGGCGCAGGCCGCACAGAATTCGCCATGAGCGTGTTTGGCAAAGCCTATGGCCACAAGATCAGCGGCGATGTTCTGATCGACGGTAAGCCGGTCGATGTCTCGACCGTGCGCAAGGCCATCGACGCTGGCCTCGCCTATGTCACCGAGGACCGCAAGCATCTCGGCCTGGTTCTGGCCGAAACCATCCTGCACAACACCACGCTTGCCAATCTGCCCGGCGTGTCCAAGGCCACCGTCATCAACGATATCAGGGAAATCAAGGTCGCCACCGATTATCGTTCGAAGCTGCGCATCCGTTCGCACGGCATCTACCAGGAAACCGTCAATCTATCGGGCGGCAACCAGCAGAAGGTGGTTTTGTCGAAATGGCTGTTTTCCAACCCGGAAGTGCTCATTCTCGATGAGCCAACCCGTGGTATCGACGTTGGCGCGAAATACGAAATCTACAGCATCATCAACCAGCTTGCAGCCGACGGAAAAGGCGTTCTGATGATTTCATCGGAAATGCCCGAACTGCTTGGCACCTGCGATCGCATCTACGTCATGAATGAAGGACGCATGGTGGCCGAGCTCTCGAAAGAAGAGGCAAGCCAGGAAAGCATCATGCGCGCTATCATGCGCTCAGGGGAGAAGAAATAATGAGTTCCGTCAACCCTTCCACGGAAGAACAGAACGTGGTGTCGGTCGCCTCCTATATTCGCGCCAATATCCGCGAATATGGCATGTTGATCGCGCTCGTCGCCATCATGGTGTTTTTCCAGTTCTACACGGGCGGCATTCTCTTCAAGCCGGTCAACCTGACCAATCTGGTTTTGCAGAATTCCTTCATCATCATCATGGCGCTTGGCATGCTGCTGGTGATCGTCGCCGGACATATCGATCTGTCGGTCGGCTCCATCGTCGGCTTCATCGGCGCCATTGCCGCCATCCTGACCGTGCAATGGGGCCTTGGCTTCCTGCCAACGGTTTTGATCTGTTTGGTGATTGGCGGTGTGATCGGTGCGGCACAAGGCTATTGGGTTGCCTATCACCGCATTCCGTCCTTCATCGTCACGCTGGCTGGCATGCTGGTGTTTCGTGGCCTGACGCTGTTCGTGCTTGGTGGCCGTAACATCGGTCCTTTCCCCAAGGAATTCCAGCTGATCAGCACCGGCTTCCTGCCGGATCTGTTCGACATGGGTGACATCCATTCGACATCGATTATCCTGACCGTGATCGGTGCCGTCGCTCTGTTCGTGCTCGCCTGGCGTCGTCGGCAGGTCAATGTCGCCCACGGCATCGATGTCGAGCCGTTCGGCTTCTTCGTGGCGCAGAACCTGATCGTTTCGGGCGCCGTGCTGCTGCTTGGCTACCTGCTGTCAACCTATCGCGGCATGCCGAACGTTCTGGTCGTCATGCTCGTGCTGATCATGCTCTATTCCTTCGTCACCCGCCGCACCACCATTGGTCGCCGCATCTATGCCATGGGCGGCAATGAAAAGGCCACCAAGCTGTCGGGTATCAATACCGAGCGGCTGAGCTTCCTGACCTTCGTCAATATGGGCGTTCTGGCGGGCCTGGCCGGCATGATCGTTGCGGCGCGCCTCAATTCCGCAACGCCGAAAGCGGGTAGCGGCTTCGAGCTTGACGTCATCGCGGCCTGCTTTATCGGCGGCGCGTCGGCTTCGGGCGGCGTCGGCAAGATTACCGGCGCGGTCATCGGCGCCTTCATCATGGGCGTGATGAACAACGGCATGTCGATCATCGGTCTCGGCATCGACTTCCAGCAGATGGTCAAGGGCCTGGTGCTGCTCGCCGCCGTGTTCTTTGACGTCTATAACAAGAATAAAGCAGCCTGACACTTTTGGGCCGGAAGCACTCACATGTTTTCGGCCCGAACCCCATGACGTGCAGCAATCCCGGGAATAATGTGAAGCGGCGTTCCTGCCGATTGCATGAGAGTAAAACCAGAGACCGTTTCAACGCCTCCGTTGCCATATGAAACGCTCCATGAAATGTTCCAAGGACACTGAACAATGTATCTTTCACAGTTGAAGGCTGGCGGAGTGATCTGCCGGCAGGGTGAAACCGCGCGCCTCGTGCCAGGATTTTCCTCCACCTACGATCTCGCCAAGGCGGCAATTGCAGCCAAGGTGTCCATCGCCGATCTCATCGCCAAACAAGGCGCTGGCGACACCGTCGATCTCACGGCCCTTGCCGCCAGTGGCAAGCTGGATTGCCCGGTGCGTCATCCCGATGCCGCCCATATGTTCCTGACCGGCACCGGCCTGACCCATACCGGTTCGGCATCGGCCCGTGACAGCATGCATGCCGACACGGCAGGCATGAGCGACTCGATGAAAATGTTCCGTATGGGCCTTGAAGGCGGCAAGCCCAAGGCTGGTGAGTGGGGCGTTCAGCCGGAATGGTTCTACAAAGGCACCGGCGTCAATGCCATCGCTCCCGGCGACGGCCTGGAATCGCCCTCCTTTGCGCTTGACGGCGGCGAAGAACCGGAAATTGCGGGATTTTATGTTATCGATAACGATGGCACACCGGTTCGTCTCGGCTTTTCGCTCGCCAACGAGTTTTCCGACCACGTGACCGAAAAGATCAACTATCTCTATCTCGCCCATTCCAAGCTGCGCCCGGCCTCTTTTGGCCCGGAACTGCTGGTCGGCGACCTTCCGGCCAACGTTACCGGCGCATCGAAAATCCTGCGGGATGGCAAGACCGTCTGGGAAAAGCCGTTCCTGTCGGGTGAGGACAACATGTCCCACACCATCGCCAATCTGGAATATCACCATTTCAAATACGGGTTATTCTGCCAGCCGGGCGACCTGCATGTGCACATGTTCGGCACAGCGACGCTGTCCTTTGCCGATGGCTTCAAGACTGTTCCCGGCGACGTGTTCGAAGTCAGCGCCAGCCAGTTCGGCCTGCCGCTGCAAAACCCGCTGGTGGTGGCGGCGGAAACGCCCTTTGCCGTCAAGACGCTTTGATTCCGGTCTATCCGGCATCGGCATTGCCTGAATGAATCAAACAGCGGTGCTCTAGAGTTTGTCAGGGAAAAGTGGAAACCGGTTTTCCCGAAAAGACAAACGAAAACAAGAGAAGCTAGAGTCTGTCTGGTTCAATCTGAACCTGACAGACTCTAGCCGCGAAAACTGAACGAAACACGGGATAGAAACGCCATGAGTGGTTTTACACCAAAAGCTTGGCCTCGCAAACTGAGGTCGCAGGAATGGTACGGCGGCAACTCACGCGATACGATTTACCATCGCGGCTGGATGAAGAACCAGGGTTATCCGCATGACCTGTTCGATGGCCGCCCGGTCATCGGCATTCTCAACACCTGGTCGGACCTCACCCCTTGCAACGGCCATCTGCGTGAACTGGCCGAAAAGGTAAAGGCTGGCATCTGGGAAGCCGGTGGTTTTCCGGTCGAAGTGCCGGTGTTCTCCGCATCCGAAAACACCTTCCGCCCAACCGCGATGATGTATCGCAACTTGGCGGCGCTCGCCGTCGAGGAAGCCATGCGCGGCCAGCCGATCGATGGCGCCGTGTTGCTGGTCGGCTGCGACAAGACCACGCCGTCGCTGGTGATGGCCGCCGCCTCCACCGACATTCCCTCCATCGTCGTCACTGGCGGGCCGATGCTGAACGGCTATTTCCGTGGCGAGCGCGTCGGCTCCGGCACGCATCTGTGGAAATTCTCGGAAGCCGTCAAGGCAGGCGAGATGACCCAGGAAGAATTCATGGAGGCCGAAGCCTCGATGTCACGCTCCAGCGGCACCTGCAACACCATGGGAACAGCCTCGACCATGGCCTCGATGGTGGAATCGCTCGGCATGGCCTTGTCGGGCAATGCCGCCATTCCCGCCGTTGACAGCCGCCGCCGGGTGATGGCGCAGCTTTCGGGCCGCCGGATCGTGCAAATGGTCAAGGACGACCTGAAACCATCCGACATCATGACCAAGGAAGCCTTTGAAAACGCCATCCGCATCAATGGTGCCATCGGCGGTTCCACCAATGCGGTCGTGCATCTTCTGGCCATGGCCGGTCGCTGTGGCATCGACCTGACGCTGGATGACTGGGACCGCTGTGGCCGCGATATCCCGACCATCGTCAACCTGATGCCATCGGGCGAGTATCTGATGGAAGAGTTCTTCTATGCCGGTGGTCTGCCCGTGGTCATCAAGATGCTGGCGGAAGCCGGCAAGCTGCATAAGGACGCGCTGACCGTTTCCGGCGAGACGCTGTGGGACGAAGTCAAGGATGTCCGCAACTGGAACGAGGATGTTATCCGTCCGTTCGACAAGGCGCTGACCCAGCAGGGCGGCATCGCCGTGCTGCGTGGCAATCTCGCCCCGAAGGGCTGCGTGCTGAAGCCGTCGGCCGCCTCCGAGCACCTGATGAAACATCGCGGCCGCGCCGTGGTGTTCGAAGACATCGACGACTACAAGGCCAAGATCAATGACGAGAACCTCGACATTGACGAAACCTGCGTGATGGTGATGAAGAACTGTGGCCCGCGCGGCTATCCGGGCATGGCCGAGGTCGGCAATATGGGCCTGCCGCCCAAGGTGCTGCGCAAGGGCATTACCGACATGGTGCGCATTTCCGATGCCCGCATGTCCGGCACCGCCTACGGCACCGTGCTGCTGCACACCTCGCCGGAAGCCGCCCGTGGCGGACCGCTCGCCATCGTCAAGAATGGCGATTTCATCGAGATCGATGTCGAGGCACGCCGGGTGCATCTGGATATTTCCGACGAGGAAATGCAGCGCCGCCTGGCCGATTGGCGTCCGAATGTTGAGCCGCCAGCCAGCGGCTATGCGCGGCTGTTCCACGATCACGTGGAAGGGGCCGATACTGGCGCCGACTTCGACTTCCTCAAGGGTTGCCGTGGTGCCGCCGTTGGCAAGGACGCGCATTGATCCATCTCTCTCCCGTCAAGCGCGCCCCAAAGGCGCGCTTGACACCATTCAATGACGAGACAGGGAACAGGTCATGACCTCTTCTGAAAACACCGGAACCAGGATTGCCCTGGCGCTGGCCGGCGTCGGCAAGATTGCCCGCGACCAGCATATTCCGTCCTGCGAAAACGGCAGTGACTTCGTGATCGCCGCCGCCATCAGCCGCAATGGCAAGATCGACAGCGCCGAGAATTTCGAAAATTTCGACGTGTTTCTGGAGACCCGCCAGGATATCCGCGCCATTGCCCTCTGCACGCCGCCCGACGTCCGTTTTGCCATGGCCAAGAAGGCGATTGCCAGCGGCCTCGACGTGCTGATGGAAAAACCGCCTGCGGCAACCATCGGCGAAGCCCAGGCGCTGGCCGAATTGGCGCGTGAGGCGGGTGTCACCCTGTTTGCCACCTGGCATTCCCGCTTTGCCAATGGCGTCGAGCCAGCCCGCCAATGGCTCTTGGACAAGACCATAACCCGGATCGAGATCACCTGGAAGGAAGATGTCCGCCGCTGGCATCCGGGACAGGCCTGGATTTGGGAGGCTGGCGGCTTCGGCGTGTTCGATCCGGGCATCAACGCGCTGTCGATCCTGACCGCGATCATTCCCGGCCAAACCATCGTTGAAAAATCCGCCTTGTCCTTCCCCGCCAATCGCCAGCAGCCGATTGCCGCCAGCCTTGCGATGCGCAGTGCAGCCGGTGCGCCGATCAAGGCCGAGTTCGACTGGCGCCAGGAAGGCCCGCAGACCTGGGATATCGTCGTCGAGACGGATCAAGGCACGCTGAGGCTCGCAAAAGGCGGCGCGGAACTCTATATAAATGAGACATTGACCGTGGAAGGCCCCGACCGGGAATATGCCCGGATCTACACGCGTTTTGCCGAACTGGTGCGCAGCCGCGAAAGCGACGTCGATTTCCAGCCGCTACGGCTGGTTGCAGATGCATTCCTGACGGCGGAGCGTCATGAAGTGGAAGCCTTCATCGAGTAAGACGCACTTTATGGGACGGGATCGACGTCAGTCGGTCCTGCCCCGCAAGCCGAATGCACAAGCCGAATACAAAAGCCAAACGGATGCGACGAACGACCAACGCGGGCGCATCCAGGGCAAATAGCAGCGCGGTCGGCTGATCGCCGATCTGCCTGCGGAACGAGATTTTTGAAAGGACTGCTCCATGACGCTGAACCTCACCGGAAAACACCTGATTGCCGGCGAATGGGTCGAAGGTACGGGAACCTTCACCTCCAGCCCCGCTTCGGGCGAGAGCCATACATTCTTCCTGGGCTCCGCCGCTCTGGTCGACCGCGCCATGAAAGCCGCCGAACAGGCCTTTGCGAGCTATGGCTATTCCTCCCGTGAAGAGCGTGCCAAGTTTCTGGAAGCCATCGCCGAGGAAATCGATGCGCGCGGCGATGAAATCACCAAGATCGGCACCCAGGAAACCGGCCTGCCGGAAGCCCGCCTCATCGGCGAACGTGGCCGCACCACCGGCCAGCTGCGGTTGTTTGCCGACCATATCCGAAAGGGCGATTATCTCGACCGCCGCTACGATGCGGCCCTGCCGGAACGCCAGCCCCTGCCCCGCCCCGACATTCGCCTGATGCAGCGGCCCATCGGCCCGGTCGGCGTGTTCGGCGCGTCGAACTTTCCGCTGGCCTTCTCCACCGCGGGCGGCGACACCGCCTCGGCACTGGCTGCCGGTTGCCCCGTTGTCGTCAAGGGTCATGAAGCTCATCCGGGTACTGCGGAAATCGTCGCCCAGGCGATCCACGCCGCCATCAAGAGCACCGGTGTTCATCCCGGCACCTTCTCGCTGGTCCAGGGCGGCAACCGCGAAACCGGCGAAGCCATCTGCCTGCATCCGTTGACCCGCGCCGTCGGTTTTACCGGTTCGCTGCGCGGTGGCCGCGCGCTGTTTGATCTCTGCGTGCGCCGTGATGAGCCGATTCCATTCTTCGGCGAATTGGGATCGGTCAATCCGATGTTCCTGCTGCCTGCCGCCGTCTCGGCCCGTGGCGAGGCGATTGCCAAGGGTTGGGCGGGTTCGCTCACCATGGGGGCTGGCCAGTTCTGCACCAATCCCGGCATCGCCATCATCAAGGAAGGCGCTGAAGCCGATGCCTTCCTGGAAAACGCCAAGACCGCACTCGCCGCCGCCAATGCCCAGACCATGCTGACCGATGGCATTGCCAACGCCTACCGCGAAGGTGCCAAGCGCATCGAGGAAACCTCGGGCGTCCAGTCCGTGCTGACCTCCACCTGCGACCTGCGCAATGCCAAGCCCTATCTGTTTGCCACAACAGGTGAAAACTGGCTGGCAAACCATGTGCTGAGCGAAGAAGTCTTCGGTCCGCTCGGCGTGTTCGTCACCGTCAAGGACGAAGATGAAATGGTTGGTATTGCCGAAAGCCTGGTCGGCCAGCTGACCACGACGCTGCAAATGGACGATGCCGATGCACCGATCGCCCGTCAATTGCTGCCAATCCTGGAGCGCAAGTCCGGCCGTGTGCTGGCCAACGGTTTCCCGACCGGTGTCGAGGTTTGCGATGCCATGGTGCATGGCGGGCCTTATCCGGCCACCACCAATTTCGGCGCAACCTCTGTTGGCACGATGGCGATCCGCCGCTTCCTGCGTCCGGTCAGCTATCAGAACATTCCGGTCGCCCTGCTGCCGGAAGACCTGCAATAAGCGCGGTTGACCAGCATGGCTGACAAAACCGAAACACTGGCAGATCCAGGCCAGCCCTTCGTTGGGCTTGCCGATTGGGGCACCAGCAATTTCCGCCTCTGGCTGGTGGATGGCGCGGGCAATGTGCTCGGCGAGCGCCAGTCCGCCGATGGCATGTCGGCCTGCGCGGCGGACAACCGGTTTGCCGCCGTGTTGGAAGAACATCTGGAGGCGTTGTCAGCGCCTCTGGATCTGCCGGTGGTGATCGCTGGCATGGCGGGCGCTCGCGCTGGTTGGCTGGAAGCGCCCTATGTCGAAACCCCCGCTTCGCTGTCCGGTCTTCATCACCATAGCGTCAGCCCGAAAGCATCGCGCCCGGTTTATATCCTGCCTGGCCTCTGCCAGATCAACACCGGCCCTTTCGATGTGATGCGTGGCGAAGAAACCCAGCTCGCTGGGGTTGTGGCGGGCGGCATGGCTTCGGGCGTGATCTGCATGCCCGGCACCCATTGCAAATGGGTGGATCTGGAAAACGGCGTGGTGCAGAGATTTCGCACCGTCATGACCGGCGAATTGTTTGACCTGATTGCCAAACAATCGATCCTGCGCCTATCGATCCAGCAAGCCCCGGCAGAAACCGACCAGACCGTGTTTGCCGATGCTGTCAGCGAAGCGCTGGGCGAAAATTTCACCCTGACCACCAGCCTGTTTTCGATCCGTGCCGCCGGTCTGCTTTCATCGCCTGGAGCCAACGAGGCGGCCAGCCGGCTCTCCGGCCTGCTGATCGGCGCGGAAATCGCTGGCATGCGCGAATGGGTCCGTTCCGGCAAGACCGTGCATATTGTCGGCTCGAAAGCGCTCTCGGCGCTCTATGCCAAGGCGATCACCCTGGCGGACGGCAAGGCCAGCATTCTTGACGGCAGCGCTCTGGTGCGCGACGGTCTGTTTGCCGCCGCCAAGGCCATTCTTCAAAACTGACGTTAGGACCAGATCATGACCACCACCCATACACCATGGCCGCAGTTGAAGCGCGAACTGGTCGCCATCCTGCGCGGCATCGGTCCTGAGGACATCGAAAGTGTTGTCGATGTGCTTCTCGAACAGGGCTTCGAGGCCATCGAAGTGCCGCTGAATTCGCCCGACCCATTCATTTCCATCGAAAAAGCCCGCAAACGTGCGCCTGATGGTGTGCTGATCGGCGCGGGAACCGTACTGGATGCCGGTTCTGTCGAGCAATTGCACAGTGTTGGCGGCAACCTTCTGGTGACACCGAACACCGACCCGGCAGTCATTGGCCAAGCCGCCCGGCTGGGCATGGTGTCGATGCCCGGCGCCTTCACCCCGACGGAAGCGCTGGCCGCCATCAAGGCAGGCGCCTCGGCGATCAAATTCTTCCCCGCCAGCGTGCTGGGACCAAGCGGCATCAATGCCATCAAGGCCATTCTGCCAGCCAATTTCCCAATCGGTGCCGTCGGCGGCGTTGGCGAAAACAATTTCGGCGACTATCTGAAGGCGGGCGTCCGCGCCTTCGGCATCGGCACCAGCCTCTACAAGCCCGGCGACAAGGCCGATGTGGTCAAGGAGCGCGCCGCAACGCTGGTTGCTGCCTATGATGCCGCCGTTGCTGCCCATAAGGGATAGAGTTTCATCGCCTGTCTGCCAGCGTTGACGTCATCATGCGCTGGCAGATAGAGAGATCGATCTATCCGCCCATGGAGTACATACCCAAAAAATCCTGTATCATGGATAGGATCTGGTTTGAGGGAATACACATGCGGCTGATATTGCTGGGCTTGGGCTGGTTTTTCGTCGGGCTGGGCATTGTCGGTATTTTCCTGCCGGTGCTACCAACCACACCGTTCATTATCCTTGCCGCCGCCCTGTTTGCCCGCTCCTCGCCGCGCTTTGAGCAATGGTTGCTTGACCATCCCCGTTTTGGCCAGCCGCTGCTGGACTGGCGCCGCCAAGGCGCGATCTCGCGGCGCGCCAAGGTAGCCGCCGTTGTGGCGATGGGGCTGAGCTTTGCCGTGATGTGGTTCTTCTCGTCGGCACCGCTTTACGTGCGCGTTGGCACCGGGATTATTCTTCTCTGCTCGGCGGCTTTCGTCGTCAGCCGGCCAGAGCCGAAACAATAATCTCTTAGAGCGTTTCTGCTCTTAGAGTCTGTCAAGTTCAGATTGAACCAGACAGACACTAGATTCTCTTGTTTTCGTTTGTCTTTTCGGGAAAACCGGTTTCCACTTTTCCTGGAAATGCTCTATTCCGGCACCGCCGGCAGCACGCAGTCAGTCTTGTTCAGATGCCGCTCGCGGAAGAAGATGAACAGGCCGGAGCCGATAATCAGCGCTGCGCCAATCACCATGCCGGTGCGCGGCACATCGCCAAAGAACAGCCAGCCGAACAGCACAGCCCACAGCAACAGCGTATATTGCAAGGGTGCCACCGCTGCGGCATCGGATATTTTCAGCGCCCGGTTGACCAACATATGCGCCGCCATGGCGACGATGCCAAGCAGACCCAGCATGACGATATCGGTGGCGGAACCGATCTCGACCCAGTCGAAAGGTGCGAAAAACAGGCCGCCGACCAGCGCCGCCGTCACCTGGAACAGCACCAGTAACTTATCCGGCGTAGCGCGCAGCGAACGGCCGGACAGCATCATGAAGGCAAAGGCCGCGCTGCCGATAATGGAAATCAGCGCCGGTGCCGAAAACATTGCCCGTGACGGTTCCAGCGTGATGATCACACCGATAAAGCCGACCACGATGGCGGTGATGCGCCGCCAGCCAAGCTTTTCGCCCAGCAGAAAGGGCGCACAGGCCGCTACGTAGATCGGCGCGGCCAGCCAATAGGTCATCACATCGGCCAGCGGCAGATAGCTGACCGCATAGTAGAAGCCGATGATTTCCACCGTCGAGCACGTCACCCGCGCCAGCTGCATCCAGGGCCGTTCAACGCTGAGGATCGGCGCAAGCCCACCGCGCACCAGAAACGGCAAAAGCAGGAGCAAAGCCGCCAGGCTGCGCAGCACCACGACCTGACCTAGCCCATAATGGGCGACCAGCGCCTTGGCCATAGCATCGTTCAGCGCAAACATCAGCATCCCCGCCAGCATGATGGCCGGACCGGTGGCACGAGATGTCTGAAAATTGGCAAGGAGCGAACGGATCACGACTGTAGGCCTTGATAAAGAATGAGCGAATTAGCCGTCCCTATCATGCGCGGAGCGAACCGCCCATATAGATCCGCTGAAATAAGTGCATCTGACAATTGATAAAGTCATCGGATGACTTTATCAATTGTCAGATGAGACCCGTGCAAAAAACCAATCTGGCCGATGGGGCCGCCGAACGCATTCGAACCGCCCTTGGCCGTGGGACGTGGCGGGTCGGCGAAAAATTGCCGAACGAGCAAGGCCTGTCTGAAGCGCTGCATGTCAGCCGCGGCACGATCCGCGAAGCCGTGCGCGTGCTGGTGGCGCAAGGCCTGCTGGAAACCCGCCAAGGCTCCGGCACCTATGTCGTAAAGGATCGCATCACCCCCGAACCGCTGGATCTTGCCCGCCGCACCAGCCTGCGCGACCGGCTGGAGGCCCGGCTGGCGCTGGATGTCGAGGGGGCAAGGCTGGCCGCCATCAGGGCGAGACCCGCCACCATCAGGCGATTACATGCGCTGCTGGACCAGCGCGGCCATTCCGGCGCCGATCCTGACCGTAACGCTTTTATCGCTCGCGATCTGGCCTTTCACCGGGCGGTGATCGCCGCATCGGAAAACGCCGCCATGCTGGAGCTTTACGAGTTTTTCACCCGCTCGATTACCCAGACCATCGAGGCAACCACCGGCGGCCTGCTGCCGGAACCGGACCTTGACGCCCACCGCGCCATTGTCGATGCCATTGCCAGCGGCGATCCAGGCCAAGCAGACAGTGCGGTGCGCGCCTTCATGCAGCCGGTGCTTATCTTTCTCGATGACATTGCCTCCTCTGAAAGCCTTAACCGATGACGAATGCCCATCCCAAGCTTGATCTTGGCGACGAATTGCTGATCGATGCGCAGGCCGAAGACGCCCCTCTCCCTCCGCAGGCATCAGGCCGGTCGCCTCTGTCGCGCATCGTTCTGGGCATCAGCCTCGTGTTGATTGCCTTCAACCTGCGCCCGTTGTTTTCCAGCGCCTCGACGCTGCTGCCGGAAATACGCGATCAATTGGGTCTCTCCGTGCTGGGTGCCAGCCTGCTCACCACCTTGCCGGTGGTTTGCCTTGGGGTCTTCTCACCCCTGGCACCCAGACTTGGCGACCGCTACGGCGCGGAAAAAACCCTGTTGGCCGTCATGGCGTTTCTTGCCATCGGCACCGCCCTGCGCGGCTTTTCCAGCCTTCCCGCCTTGTTTTTCGGCACAGCGCTTGCCGGTGCCTGCATTGCGGTCGGGAATGTGCTGCTCCCGGGATTGGTGAAACGTGATTTCCCTGATCGGGCCGCGTTGATGACCGGCTTTTACACCATGGCGCTCTGTGGTGGCGCGGCGGCGGCTGCCGGGCTAACCCTGCCGATCGAGGCGGCCAGTGGCGGCTCGCTGGCTATCGGCCTAGCAGCCTGGGCGCTTCCGGCTGCCGTGGTTTTCCTGCTGTTTCTGCCGCAGGCCTTTTCCGCCCATGCTGCAAGGCCAGGGTTCAAGGCCGAGGTGAAGGGCCTGTGGCGCGACCGGCTGGCCTGGAACGTAACACTTTATACCGGGTTACAATCGGCGCTGGCCTATTGTGTGTTCGGTTGGCTGGTGCCGATCCTGCGGGAACGCGGGTTGGATGGGGTAACGGCAGGCGCGGTCGTCTCGGTCTCGGTCATGGTGCAGGCGGCGGCCTGTATTGTTGCGCCGCAGCTTGCCGTTCGGGGCGAGAACCAAAGCCTCGTCAACGCCGCTGTTGCCATTCTCGCGGTCATCGCGCTGATCGGCCTGTTATTTGCACCGCTTTCCACCCTGTGGATCTGGGCCGTTCTGCAGGGCATCGGTCAGGGCGGCCTGATCGCGCTTGCCATGACCGCCATCGTGCTGCGCTCCGGCAGCCCGCAGATTGCCTCCCATCTATCGGGCATGGCGCAATGCGTCGGCTATTGCCTGGCCGCCATTGGCCCGCTGCTCGTTGGGCTGATCCGTGGTGCCACGGGCAGTTTCGCCTGGGCCGCCCTGCTGTTTGTCGCGCTCGGCCTTGGCGCAGCCTGGAATGGCTGGCGGGCAGGCCGCGATCTGCGGGTCGATGTGGTGATCGACGAAAAACCTCATTGACACCAAATGGTTAAATCGGAAGAGTAAAAAGAGCCGCCATGGAAAATGGCAGGTCGCATTCCATGCGCGACACCCTCAAGCCTTGGACAGCTGTAGGGCCGTCGCAATGATGTCAAAGCGAGAATGTTTGAGCATTTCCGAGCCTTGGGATAAGGGAATGCATGAGAAGTGGGCGGCTCGTCGCGACGCGCCGGTTGATTGACGTAAAGAGGGGCAATTGTCATGGGTCTGCAACGGATTTTAGCCGGGACGGCGCTCGCCCTCCTGAGCTTCATGCTGCCAGCCTCCCTACAAACAGCGATGGCTGCCGAAGCCAACCGCAGCATCGCCCTGACCCAGGATGGCGATTACAGCGGTTTTGACCTGCGCACCGCGCAAAACGTCACTCTGGACCAATGCCAGGCAAGCTGTATCGACGACAAATCCTGCCGCGCCTTCACCTATAATATCAAGGCCCGCTGGTGCTTTCTGAAATCGGATTTCAACCAGGTCAGCCCCTTTGCAGGCGCCGTTGCCGGTAAGATTGTCACCAGTGCCACCGAGCCGGATATCGGCGCGCCTGCAAAGCTCGGCTTCATCTCCGATGGTCTGCGCACACAAGCCAACGCGTTCAAGGCGCGGCTGGCACAGACGGCGGAACAGCCTGAACTGGGCCTTAACGGGTTGATCGGTCGCGCCCATGCCAGCCTGACGGCGGGCAAGGGCACGGACGCCCTGGCCGGGTTTCTGGCCGCCGCCCAGCTTTCCCCTGAAGATGCCAGTCTGTGGATCAGCGCCGCCCGTGCCGCCAACACCATCAAGGATGATCGCGCAACTGCCAATCAGGGGCTTTACGCTGCCCTTCTCGGCTATGACCTGACCCGCAGCGCCAAGGAGCGAGCCGATGCACTGGCTGTGCTGGCCAAAGCGCTGGAGAAAAACGAGAATTTTCGCGCTGCACTGAACGCCTATAAGGCGAGCCTTGAGCTTATCGCCGATAAATCCGTTCGCGCCGCCTATCTGGCGCTGAAAGCCACCAAGGGTTTTCGCATCACCGGCAATAGCGTCGATGCCGATGCCGCCAGCCCTCGCGCCTGCGTGCAATTTTCCGACCCGTTGATCAATCGCGGCACCGACTATACCGCCTTCGTCACCGTCAATGGCAAGCCGCCAAAGGTGCTGGAAGCCAAGGACAGCCAGCTTTGCGTCGAGGGGCTGGACTATGGCCAGCGCTATACGATTGGACTGCGGGAAGGCCTACCCTCCTCCGTCGATGAGCCGCTGGCGGCAAAGACCGATATCGATGTCTATATCCGCGACCGTAGCCCGACCGTGCGCTTTACCGGCGACCATTTCGTACTGCCGTCTGCGGCACGGCGCGGCATTCCGCTGGTCTCTGTCAACACCGACAAGGCCAATCTGAAGCTGTACCGGATCGGCGAACGTGCGATTGCGCCGCTGATGAGCAATTCGCAATTTCTCTCGCAGCTCAGCGGTTACGGTGCCGACCGGATCGAAAAGGACAATGGCGAACTGGTCTGGCAAGGCTCAATCGACATTGAAAGCAGCCTGAACCGTGAAGTCACCACCAGTTTTCCGGTGGACGAGGCTCTGCCGGAACGCAAGCCGGGCATCTATGTGCTGACGGCATCCCCCAATGCCGGTAAAAGTGACGAATGGGAAGACCGCGCCACGCAATGGTTCCTGGTGTCCGATATCGGCCTTTCCACCTTTGCCGGTACTGACGGGTTAAATGTGTTTGCCCGCTCGCTGAACTCCGCCAAGCCAATCGCCGGTGTCGAGCTGAAATTGCTGGCCCGCAACAACGAAATCCTCGGCACTGCCACCACCGATGATCAGGGCCGAGCCACCTTTTCGGCTGGCCTGATGCGCTCCGGTGCAGCGCTAGCCCCTGCCGTTTTGACCGGCGAGCAGCCGGGCAAGGATTTCGTGTTCCTCGACATGACCAAGGCCGGTTTCGACCTGTCGGACCGGGGCGTTACCGGGCGCACCGCGCCGGGCGCCATCGATATTTTCGCCTGGACGGAACGCGGCATCTACCGCCCCGGCGACACGGTGCATGTGAGCGCCCTTGCCCGCGACATCGGCGCGGAAGCCATCGACGGCCTGCCGCTGACCTTTATTTTCACACGGCCAGACGGCGTGGAATATCGCCGCATGGTCAGTACCGGTGCCGGTCTTGGCGGTCATGTTGTGGATCTGGCGCTGGATACCTCGGTGATGCGCGGCACCTGGACGCTGGGCATTCATGTCGATCCGAAAAAACCGGCCATTACCGAAAAGACCTTTCTCGTCGATGATTTCCTGCCCGACCGGATCGAGTTCGACCTGAAACCGGCAGCAGAGGTGCTGAAACCCGGCATGCCGCTGTCGGTTGGTGTCGATGGACGCTATCTCTACGGCGCACCGGCTGCTGGCCTTTCGCTGGAAGGCGACATGGTCATCAAGCCGACCCGCAGCCGCGACGATCTGCCCGGCTTCGTCTTCGGCCTTGCCGATGAAGAGGCCGGAGACAATAGCAGCCTGACGCTGGATGCGCTTCAGCCGCTAGACGACAAGGGCCATGGCAGCGTCGATCTTCAGGTTGATGATCTGCCCGCCACCACGCAGCTGTTGCAGGCGCAATTGTCCGTGCGCCTGAAGGAAGGCGGCGGCCGGGCGGTGGAGCGGCAGCTGACCCTGCCGGTTGAGACCGGCCAGCCCGCCATCGGCATCAAGCCGGAGTTTTCCGGCGAGCTTTCTGAAAACAGCACCGGACATTTCCAACTCATCGCGCTCGATGCCGATGGCAAGCCACAGGCGCTTCCGGCTGCAAAGTGGAAATTGCTGCAACTGGAGCGTAACTATCAATGGTATCGCGATGGCAGCGCCTGGCGCTTCGAGCCGATCACCACCACCAAGCTTGCCGCCAGCGGCACGGTCGATATCGGCGCGGAGAAAACCGACCTGCCGATGCCGGTCGGCTGGGGCCGTTACCGGTTGGAAGTCGATGCGCCAACACCGAATGGCGCGGCCTCCAGCATCGAATTCAATGCGGGCTGGTTCGTTGAAGCGGGATCGACCGAAACCCCGGACGCATTGGAAATCGGCCTCGACAAGCCAGTCTACAAGATCGGTGAAACGGCAAAGCTGAAAATATCGTCGCGCTATGCCGGTGAGGTTCTGGTGACGATCGGCTCCGAAACCCTGATCGCGACGCAGACCGCCAGCCTTGCCGCCACCGGCGGTGAAATCGATATTCCCGTCACCGACAATATCGGCGCGGGCACCTATATCACCGCAACCCTTTATCGTCCGGGCGAAAGCCAGGAGACCCGTATGCCGATGCGCGCCATCGGCGTCACCTGGCTCAGTGTCGATCCGGCCAACCGCAAGCTGGCCATCAAGCTGACGCCGCCGCAGCAGATCGAGCCGCGCCGCAAGCTGACCGTACCGATCAGCGTCACCGGTGGCGGCAATGATGCCTATGTGACGGTGGCGGCGGTGGATGTCGGTATTCTCAACCTCACCCGCTTTGAGACGCCTGACCCGGATGGCTGGTATTTCGGCCAGCGGCGTCTGGGCATTGAAATGCGCGATCTCTACGGTCAGTTGATCGACGGGTCGCTTGGCGCGATAGGTAAACTACGCACCGGCGGCGATGGCGGCATGATGGCCTTGCAGGCCAGCCCGCCCAAGGAAAAACTGGTGGCGCTGTTTTCCGGCCCTGTTCATCTCGACCATACCGGCAAGGCGCAGGTGGAGTTTGACATTCCGCAATTCAACGGCACCGTGCGCCTGATGGCCGTCGCCTGGAACCGCACCGGCATCGGCCATGCGCAAACCGATGTGATCGTCCGTGATCCCGTCGTCATCACCGCCTCCCTGCCGCGCTTTCTCGCCCCCGGCGATCAAGCCCGGCTCCAGCTCGATCTGACCGCCACCGATGCGCCGGATGGAGATTATCTGCTATCGCTGAAGGGCAATCCATCGGTGGAAATCGACCCTGCCAAGGCGCAGATCCCGGTGACGCTGAAGGCGGGGGCACGGACCAGCCTGTCGATCGGGTTGAGGGGGCTTACCCCCGGCGATGGCACGGTTTCCGTGGCGCTTACCTCTGTTGGAACGACTTCTACTGGTGAGAATAATGGTGCAGGACCCCCTGCCACAGGCGCAAATACCGGGGAGGCAAAGAACACTGGACTGTCGCTCACCCGGTCGCTGGATCTGCCGGTGCGCCCAGCCGCGTTACCGGTGACGACGCGGCGCGAATTGCCGCTGGCGGCTGGCAAAAGCCTGAGCGTGGACAGCGATCTTCTGGCCGATAGCGTGCTGCAAGGCGCGTCGCTGAGCCTATCGGTGTCGCGTGGTGCCAATTTCGACATTGCCGCCCTGCTGACCAGCCTTGACCGCTACCCCTATGGCTGCGCCGAGCAGACCACCAGCCGGGCGCTGCCGCTGCTCTATCTCAACGATCTCGCCAATGTCGCCGGTCTGCCCGCTGATGCCGATATCAACCGGCGCATTCAGGACGCCATCTACCGGGTGCTGTCCTATCAGGCGGCGCAAGGCAGTTTCGGCCTTTGGGCACCCGGTTCGGAAGACCTGTGGCTGGACGCCTATGTCAGCGATTTCCTGACCCGCGCCCGTGAAAAGGGCTTCGACGTACCCGACAACGCCCTGGTGCAAGCGCTCGATAATCTGGCCAACAAGCTATCCTATGACACCGATGTCGAAGCGCAGGGCAATGAGATAGCCTATGCGCTCTATGTGCTGGCCCGCAATCGCCGCGCCGCGATCAGCGACCTGCGTTATTATGCCGATACGATGCTGGACGGGTTCCCGACGCCACTGTCCAAGGCGCATCTGGCTGCGGCCCTGTCGCTCTATGGCGATCCGGTCAAGGCCGAGGCGATCTTCCGCACCGCAAGCGCTCAATCGCAGCAAGGCTCGATCACGCCGGTCAGTCTGGCGCGGTCGGACTACGGCTCGCAATTGCGCGACGGCGCGGCCATCCTGGCGCTGGCCGCCGAGGCCCGGCCCGTGCCGCCAATCATCCCGGCGCTCAGCAGGTCGGTGATCGAAGACTGGAAGCGCAAATCCTATACCAGCACCCAGGAGGAAAGCTGGATGCTGCTGGCCGCCCGGGCGCTGGACAAAAGCGACGATGGCCTTGCCGTGACCATCAATGGCAGCCTGAAAACCGGCGGCTACCGGGCGAGGATCGAGGGCGAGGAGCTGATGCATCAACCGGTGACGCTGGAAAATAGCGGGGCCGATCCGCTGACGGCAACAGTCACCACGGTGGCCGTGCCGAAATATCCGCTGCCCGCGGCCAGCGAAGGCTTCACCATCGAGCGCAGCTATTACACGCTGTCCGGCGAGAAGGTGAATATCAGCGAGGCGGTGCAGAACCAGCGTTATGTCGTGGTGTTGAAAGTTGCACAAGCTGCAAACGGGGCTGCTATGGGAGAACCGAGCCTGCCAACGCAATTGCTGGTGACAGACCTCCTCCCCGCTGGCCTGGAAATCGACAATCCGGCCCTAGTCGGCAGTGCTGATCTCGCCAATTTCGACTGGCTGGGCGAGACCAAAGCCGCCCATCTGGAATTCCGCGACGACCGGTTTGTCGCCGCCCTCGACAGTGCCAGTCAGGACAGTGGCGACATGGTTCTCGCCTATGTGGTGCGCGCCGTGACACCGGGCGTGTTCGACCTTCCTGCCGCCAGCGTCGAGGATATGTATCGCCCACAGCGCTACGCCCGCACCGCGATGGGACGCATGGAGGTCAAGGCAGAACAGTGATCCGGCGCAGCAAGACATTCGGCTTGGTGCTGCTGACCTGCCTGCTTGTGGGCGGGGTGGTCTGGCATGGGCTGAACCGGCTGGATGCGGCCTTTCCGCCGCCGCTCGATGCGATCAGCCCGAATTCGGCAGAACTTCTGGATGCCGATGGGCAATTGCTGCGGGCCTTTACCACGCAGGAGGGCCGCTGGCGGCTGAAAACCGTGGCCTCCGATGTCGATCCTTTGCTGCTGCGGATGCTGGTCGCCTATGAGGACCGGCGTTTCTATCAGCATTCCGGTGTCGATGGGCTGGCGCTTGGCCGGGCATCCCTTCAGCTCATCCGCCATGGCCGGATCGTGTCAGGTGCGTCAACGCTGTCCATGCAGGTGGCAAGGCTGATCGAACCTCGAAAATCACGCTCCTTTCTGGCCAAGACCCAGCAAGCGCTGCGGGCCATCCAGATCGAACATCGGCTGGACAAGGCCGCCATTCTCGATCTCTATCTGACCCATGCCCCCTATGGCGGCAATCTCGAAGGGGTGCGGGCCGCGTCGCTTGCCTATTTCGGCAAGGAGCCGAAACATCTGACGCCTGCGCAAGCAGCGCTGCTGGTGGCCCTTCCGCAATTGCCGGAACGGCGGCGGCCCGACCGCTTTGCCGATAACGCCCTTGCCGCCCGCGACCGGGTGCTGGCGCGCATGGAAAAAGCCGGAATTGTTTCTGGGCAGGACCGGCAATTGGCAAGCGCCGTGCCGATCCCGAAGACAAGGCTGGAATTGCCGATGCTCGCGGCCCATGTCGGCGATGCCGAGCGACGCAAGCGGCCAGAAAGCCTGACCTATCCGACCACACTCAAAAAAGACGTGCAGGCCGCCCTGGAAACCGTGGCCAGACAGGCCGCCCAGAAACTGCCTCCAAAGGTCTCGGTGGCAATTCTGGCCGCCGACATCCGCACCGGCGAAATCCTTGCCCGGGTCGGCTCCGCCGCCTATCTCGATGCCAGCCGCTCCGGCTGGATCGACATGACGCGCATCAAGCGATCGCCGGGTTCGACGCTGAAGCCGCTGATCTACGGCCTGGCTTTCGAACAAGGTCTGATTGCCCAGGATACGGTGATCGAAGACCGTCCCGCCGATTTCGCCGGCTATCGGCCGAAAAATTTCGACATGCATTATCAGGGCGACGTCACCATCCGCGATGCCCTGCAATTGTCGCTGAACGTGCCAGCGGTCCGCTTGCTGGAAGCGGTCGGACCCTCTCAATTGCTCGCCCGGCTGAAACGAGCCGATATCAGGATCGATCTGCCCCAGGCGGAAACTCCGGGGCTGGCCATCGCGCTGGGCGGCGCCGGTACGACGTTGAAAGATCTCGTCGGGCTTTATACCGCCCTTGCCCGGCAAGGTAGCGCCATCCGGCTGCGCGACTGCGCTATCCCCAGTGGCGCTCATGTTCAGCCCGGACGCCTGCTGGAACCGGTAGCGGCCTGGAACGTCACCGATATCCTCTCTGGTGTCGCCCCGCCGCTTGGCGCGCTGACCGGTCGGATCGCCTATAAAACCGGCACCAGCTATGGCTACCGCGATGGCTGGTCGATCGGTTATGATGGCCGCACGGTGATTGGGGTTTGGATTGGCAGGGCGGATAACAGTGCCATTCCCGGTCTGACCGGTTATGGCACCGCAGCCCCTGTATTGTTTGAGGCTTTTGCCCGGTCCAAACTGCCGCAAGCCCCCCTGCCCCCGCCGCCGGAGGGCGCCTTGCGGATCGCCAAAAGCGATCTCACACCCGGCCTCAGGCGCTTTTCACGCGACGCCAGCGGCTTGATCGCCCTCAATGCCCGCGAAAAACCGCCGATGATCGTCTATCCGCCGGAAGGCGCCCATGTGGAACTTGGCCGGACCGCCGATGGCGCGCAGCTCCCGCTGGTGCTGAAACTTCAGGCGGGCCGCGCGCCCTTCCGCTGGCTGGCCAATGGACAGGCCTTGCCGGATCTCGCTCGTACTCGCACCACCCGCTGGACACCCGATGGCAATGGTTACTCCACACTAACGGTGATCGATGCGAGCGGGCGTAGTGCCAGCGTTGGCATTTTCCTTCAATAACATTGATTTACACTTATATATTACAAGCTCATATACCCTCGATAAAAAGGGGGAAATGGCAAATTTAAGTCGATCTTAACAAACACCTCCTAATGTCGTTGATTGACGATGATGTCGGTTGACCGCCAGCGCCTGCACAATGACTGTGAGAGGTCTGACACGCTTCTGGACAGCGATGGCAGAGACTTGCCGCTCAAGACATGTCGTCCTTATCCGGAAATCGCTTTGCATTTGCTGCCTCAATCGCTCAACCAAACGCGCCAAAGACGCGTATCCGGCCAGGCGACATGGCTTTGGAGAAGCTGGACCCCATGTTCATAGATCGCTTGCTGTCGCGTTTCCGCATTCAGACCAAGGTATTGATTTTCATCCTTCCCTTCGTCGTCACCATCGGCGCGGTCGGCTTCACCGGTCTCTATGCCTCCGGCCTGCTTCAAGGTCGGATGGAGATTTCCAACAGCGTGCTGCAATCCTTGAGCGGATTTCGCGATGTGTCTATCGCGATGACGGAATTTCTCGACAAGGCCACAGAGCAAAGCCGCAATGCGGTCACCGAAAAGCTGAAAGAACAGCAGCGGGTGCTCAAGCGCACGCTGGATCAACTCGATGCCAATGCCGATGGCCGAAGCGAGTTGGAAAAGGCTTCGACCGCCGTCGATGGCGTCGTCAGCCACATGGGCACGCTTTGGTCGCTGCACGAAACGGAAGCCAACCTGATCAAGGATATGAACCAGGGCACCGCCAATATTGTCGCAGCCCAGAATGATCTGTCCGAGGCCATGAAGAAAGTGACCCTGTCGATCCAGGCTGACGAGACCGCCGCCAAGCAAATGCTGCGCGACGCCGACAAAATTGCACTGACCAGCGGTTTTCTGACGGATATCAATCGCAAATTCGGCAGCCTTCCAACCCCGGAAGAGAAATTCGACTACGTCGCGGCCAATCTCGCCGAAATGAAGACTCGCCAGCCACCCCTGGCCGCTGCCCTGCCGGAAAAGAACAAATCCGCTGCCCGGACCATCGAGACCATCATCAAGGATCTCGGCGACATGGTAACAGCAGGCGACAAATCGCCGGAAGTGGCCGAAGCCATGGCAACCAAGTTGCGGAATTTTACCCAGCTGTCCGCCTATCTCGGCCTTGCCGCACAACAGAAAATGAAGGATGCCACAGCCCGCTTCGGCGAAATGGACGTGCCGCTTGAAAAGGCGCAGCTGCTTTTGACCGACGGGCGCGGCCTGATCGATGCCGCCTACAGGTTCCAGATCACCACCGCCAGCTTCATGCTGGCACCGACCGAGCAGAATCTCACCAGCCTGCGTCGGGAATTCGCCGGGTTAAAAACTGCGCTCGCTGCACTTAAGGGCACATCCGGCACCTTTGGCCTCTATACGCCGCTTGAAGCCAAGCTGTCGCCCGCCATCGCCGTGATGGAAAAGGCCAGCACCGAGCTGGTCAAGATCAGCCAGGATCGTCAGACCAATTTCCAGACCGCCAGCACCGATCTCGACCGAATCTGGCAGCAGCTGACGTCTTTTGCTGAAATGCAAAAAATCAGCGCCGGGGAAGAACGCCGTGACGCCAATTCGATTTCCATCGGCGCCATGACCCTCGGCCTGCTGATTTCACTGTTTGCCGGTATCGGCCTCGTTCTGACCTTCAAGGGACCGATCGGTCAGATCACCGCCGCCATGCGCCGTCTGGCCGATGGCAAGCTGGACACTGGCATCAGCGGGGAAGCCCGCGTCGATGAAATCGGCGAAATGGCCCGCGCGCTCGGCGTGTTCAAGCAGAATGCGCTATCGAAGATCGAGATCGAGCAGCGCAGCGAGGCTGAGCGCAATGAAGCCGATGAAGAGCGCCGCCGCAACGATGCTGAAAAACAGGCCATCGACCGGCAGATCGAATTTGCCGTCAATGCCCTTGCGGGGGGATTGGGGCGGCTGGCCAGCGGCGATATCTCCGTCACCATCGATACGCCTTTCACCGGCCGTCTCGAACAATTGCGCGTCGATTTCAACACGTCGCTGCAAAACCTTCAGGACACGATGCGCCAGATCCGCGCCAATACCTATATGATTCAGCGCAATGCGGGCGAAATGACCGCTGCCGCTGATGACCTGGCCAAACGCACCGAACAGCAGGCCGCATCGCTGGAACAGACCGCCGCCGCCGTCGACGAGATCACCGTGACGGTGAAATCCTCAACCGAACAGGCACAGGCTGCCAACACCATCGTTGCCGAGACAAAAACCGCTGCCGATACCTCCTCCAAGGTCGTCGCCAGCGCCATCGATGCCATGGGCCGGATCGAAAATGCCTCCGGACAGATTGTCCAGATCATCGATGTCATCGACGAGATCGCCTTCCAGACCAACCTTCTGGCATTGAACGCCGGCGTCGAAGCCGCCCGTGCCGGCGAAGCGGGCAAGGGCTTTGCGGTCGTTGCCCAGGAAGTGCGCGAATTGGCGCAACGCTCGGCCAATGCCGCCAAGGATATCAAGGCGCTGATCAACACGTCGAGCACGGAAGTCGCCGCCGGTGCAAAGCTGGTACAGCGCACCGGCGAGGTTCTGGCAGAAATCTCAACGAAAATCGTCAGTGTTTCACAGCGGGTCGAAGCGATTGCACTGGCCAGCCGCGACCAGTCGACCGCCTTGGGCGAGGTCAATTCCGCCGTCAACGGCATGGACCAGATGACCCAACGCAATGCCGCCATGGTCGAGGAAACCAATGCCGCCACCCGCCAATTGGCCGACGAAGCCGATACGCTGATGGGTCTGGTTGATCAGTTCAAGCTCGGCGCCGACCCAAGAGAACGGGCGCAGATCAGAGCCGCCTGACCAGAATCAAATCAAGGCTTTTACCAGAACCCGCTTGACTTGCCGGGACAGCCGTTCCTTAAACACAACGGCTTCGTCCATCTGGAAAGTGAGTTCTCTCGTGCGCTATTTCATCACCGGCACCGCTGGCTTCATCGGCTTTCATCTGGCCCGCCGTCTACTTCAGGATGGCCATACCGTCACCGGCTATGACGGCATGACCGCCTATTACAATCTGAAATTGAAAGAAGCGCGCAATGCCGCTCTTGCCCAGTTTCCAAGCTTCACGGGCGTCATTGGCATGCTGGAGGATCGCGCAGCGCTTGAGCGGGCTGTGGATCAGGCCAAACCCGACGTTATCATCCATCTCGCTGCCCAGGCAGGCGTGCGCTACAGTCTCGAAAACCCGAAAGCCTATCTGGATTCCAACCTGATTGGGTCCTGGAACATTGTCGAGATCGCCAGGCAATTGCAGATCGGGCATTTGATGCTGGCATCGACCTCATCGATTTACGGCGCCAATCCGCAGGTTCCTTTCCGTGAGACCGACCGCGCCGACGAACCGATGACCTTCTATGCCGCCAGCAAGAAGGGCATGGAGCTGATGGCCCACAGCTACGCACATCTCTACAAAGTGCCGACCACGGCCTTCCGGTTCTTCACCGTCTACGGCCCCTGGGGCCGCCCGGATATGGCGCTGTTCAAGTTCATGAAGGCTATGCTGGCCGATGAAGCCATCGAGATCTATGGCGAAGGCAAGATGAGCCGCGATTTCACCTATATCGACGACCTGATCGACAGTGTCATCGCGCTGTCAGCCATTGCCCCCGGCGAGGAAAACCGAGTACGCGCGCCGGAAAACCTGGATACGCTCTCTCATAACGCGCCGTTTCGCGTCATCAATATCGGTGGTGGCCAGCCGATCGCGCTGATGGATTTCATCGAGACCATCGAGACCATCATGGGCCGCCCGACCAAGCGTAAAATGCTGCCGATGCAGCAGGGCGACGTGCCACGCACCTTCGCCAGCCCCGACCTGCTGGTAGCCCTCACCGGCCAGAAACCAACGACAACGCTGGATGTCGGCGTCAAGGCGACCATGGACTGGTATCTGGAACATTATCGCCAGCTTGGGTTGTGATAAGCGGGGCAATCATGCTTGGTTAAATAGCCTGCAAATACCTCACATCCATCAGAGATGTGAGGCATAAAGCCCCTCACCCCGCCTGTCGCTGCTCCACCAAATCCGTAACCAGCCGCGCCGTTTTCGCGGCACCGTTCAGCGAAACAGACAGTTTTTTAGGAAACTTCAATTTCAGCGCCTTGGTGATGGCCTTCGCCATGGCCTCGCCATTCAATCTGTCCTCGCCGATAACCACGGCCAGGCCCAGCGCTTGCAGTTTTTCCGCCCGCACCGTCTGCTCGGTTTCGCCGCCTGCCGCAAACGGCACCAGCAGCGCCGGACATCTGGCCCGCAACACATCGCAGACCGTGTTATATCCCGCCTGTGAAATCGACAGTTTGGCCTTGGGCAACAAGGCCGGAAAATCCGGGCGAAAGCGATAGAGTGCGACAGCGCCAGGCGCGCGCTGGGTAAAGCGCTCGTAATCGGCCTCAGGCAGGTTGGGTCCGGTAATCAGGCACCAGCGCAGCTGTTCACCGAGATCACCGCCGAGACTATCGCGGGCATCCAGCGCCGCTTCGATCAAGGCGGCACCGACCGCCCCTCCTCCTGCCGAAATGACGATGTCGAAGACCTCTTCTGCCGGTTCCGGCTCAGGGGCTGCAACAAGGCCGGTATAATGCAGCTTGTCATGAATGGTCTTTGCCAGCGGAAATGTCTCTTCCAGCTCGACGAATTGCGGATCGCCATGCACGAGAACGCCATCGAAATGGTCCTGCACCAGTTTGACGGTTTCCTTGTCGCGGCCGGGCTTGCGATTTTCCTGCAAAATGTCGCGCACCGAACTGAGCAGCAACGGCTTGGGATGCGTGGCCTTGATCGCATCCAGCAGCGGCAGAAGCTCGAAGCGCACCTGTCGACGTCCGAACGGAAAAGCCTCGATGATCACAACATCCGGGCGAACCGCCTCGAAGGCCGCCAACAACAATGCGGCACGGCTTGTCTCGAAACTGGCGTCGACCGGCTTGCCTTCGCTATCGACCAGACCGGCAAAGCCAGTCGCTGAGACAACGGCGGGCAATTGCACATGCTCGATACCCGGTCCAGGAAAGCCCTTGACCGACGTTCCGCCCGTCACCAGCGTGACCGACAATCCAGATTCTGCCATGGCCTCGGCCAATCGACTGGCCCGGGCCAGATGGCCGATACCCAGCAAATGCTGCACATAAAAGAATACCCGTTTTGCACGAAGGGTCATGCCCGTTTGCTCCTGGGAGATGTCTGCTTTTCGCAGAATGGCAAGACGCAGGCAATGCCATGCGCCGTCAAAGGCATATTTCCTGAAACCCGACCCTATGCAAGTGCTTATTGACGGCCAGAAAACAAGTCCGTCAGGTCACGGATGCTGTTGCGGTAATCGAAATCCCGCCGCACCTTGCCCTCGGCGGCGGATCCGAGCCGGGCGCGCAAGGCCGGATCACGCATGGCTTTCTCCAGCGCCAAAGCCAGCGCCTGCGCGTCATCTGGCTCCACCAGCAGTCCGTTTTCGCCTGTTATCAACAGTTCGGATATCCCCGAGACCGTGGTGCTGACCGGCATCAGCCCCTGACTTGCGGCCTCCACCAGCACATTCGGCAGGCCGTCGCGGTCGCCATCGGCGGTAATCCGGCAGGCAAGTGCGAAAAGGTCGCTGTCACGGTAATGGGTCAGCACATCGCGCTGGTCCATCGCCCCTTTCCAGGTGATGCGACTGGCAATGCCAAGCTGATCCGCCAAGGCCTGCAAGCGGGCCAGTTCGTCACCACCCCCGATATGGGTAAAGTGCCAGTTGAGATCGGCGGGAAGTGCGGCGAGCGCCCGCAGCAGCACATCGTAGCCCTTCTTTTTCACCGCACGGCCAACCGACAGCAATCGCAGTGGATCGGCGGGGGCAGAACCGTCACGTACCGGACGCACGCCCTCGAAATGCGGAAATCGATCAAGATCGAGCCCGTGATAGCTGAGGTGGACGCTGCCACGCCCATCGGCCAGAGCGCTCAACCGGTCGAAACCGACTTTCGTGCAGGTCACCACCCAGGCGGCATGGGCCAGCTTGTCGGCCAGATCCCAGCTTTCCGATGTCCAGATATCCTTGGCATGGGCCGAAACGCTGAACCCCCTGCTGCCAAGCAGGCTGGCATAAAAGGCGACCGAGGCGGGCGTGTGGATGAAATGCGCATGCAGCCAATCCGCCTTGCCAGGCCATTCGGCCACCAGCACCATGGCCTGACCAAGACGGCGAAACCGGTTGCGGGAGAAATCGCGCCGCAAATCCTGGAAAAACTGCGTGAGAACCGGGCGAAAACCGGGCAGACGCCGCACAGCCCATAGGGCTTTCAGCACGCGGAGCGGTTCTTCATGCAAATATTCCGGCAGATAATGGACCGGCGCCTGGATTTCATCATGCACGGGGTGGCGCTTCTTGTCGGTCGGGCGGCGCATGGCCACCAGTTCCAGCGCAAAGCCAGCCTGCTCCAGGCCCAGCAATTCCTGTGCGATAAAGGTTTCCGACAGGCGCGGATAACCTTTCAATAAAACGACGATCTTTCGAGGCTGCGACACGATCTTACCCTTGCACCACCGAGAACCGTCCGGCACCGCGCTCCTCCAGACAATCGGCAACGATGCGGGAAATGGCCGGCAGTCCCTCGAGATGCATGCCCGGTGCACTGACCGAAGGCGGATCGCGCTTCAACACGGCCTTGATCGCCTGGGCAAACGCCATGCTATCGCTGGATTGGTCGGGCAGGACCATGCTGACCAGACCCAATTCACAGGCGCGGGTGGCGCGGATCAACTGTTCCTCGCGCGGCTCGGTGCGCGGCACGATCAGGGCGGGCTTATCGAAGGACAGGATTTCACAATAGGTATTATAGCCGCCCATGGCCACCACCGCCTTGGCACCGGCGATCAGGTCCTCCATGCGGTTGTCGAATTCGATCATCGTCAGCTTCGGATGGCGCGACCCCGCCTCCATGAATTTCTGCCGCAAGTCGGCGGGCATATAAGGCCCCAGCACCACCAGGGCCTGCTGGTCCAGCGTCGGATCGGCCTGATAGGCGGCAATCACATCGCGCACCAGATCGCCGCCATCGCCACCGCCACCGGTGGTGACCAGCAGATAATCTTCCTGGGGCGAGTGATCCGACCGGGTCCCCGTCAGGGCATTGCGTTGCAGGAAGCCGACGAAACGCATTTTCGAGCGCAAGGCTGGCGGCGCGTCGATGCCGGTCAGCGGATCATAGAAATCCGGCGGCCCATAGACCCAGACATCGTCATAGAGCCGGGCGATCTTGGCCAGGACATCATTGCGCTTCCATTCCGCTTCCAGAAGATGCGGCGCATCCATCACGTCGCGCAGGCCGAGCACCAGTTTCGTGCCGCGGGTTTTCAGATAGGTCAGCGTGTCCTCCACCTCGCCGCGCAGGCCAAGCGGTTCCTTGTCGATGATGAACATGTCCGGCTCGAAACTTTCCGCCGTGTGGCGGATGATCGACTGGCGCATTTTCAACGTCTCATGCAGATCGATATGGCGATCCATCGAGGTATATTCGCCATTGCGCAGCTTGATGACGCTGGGAATTTTGACGAAATCGACCCGGGCGCGATAATCGAAGGCACCGGCAATCGTCGCGCCTGAAATGATCAGCACTTGCAGGCCCCGATAATCCTCCACCAGCGAATGGGCAATGGTGCGGCAGCGGCGCAAATGGCCGAGACCGAACGTGTCATGGCTGTACATGAGGATGCGGGCTTGCCCCAGTCGTCTCGACATGTGGTCAGTCTCTCCGAGAAGTGTCACTGCATGGAACCGTCAATCCGGACGGATTGAGCAAAAGCCATGGAAATGGATAAGGGTCGCCGTTCCTGTTTATAGCGATCACTTATATGGATCTGCGGCATCCCTAAGACCATCCCCTAGAAAATTGAAGGCAAGAATGATCACGATGACGGGAACGACCGGGAACAGCAGCCAAGGATAAAGTGCAATCACATTGACCGAGCGCGCCTCTGTCAGCAACACACCCCAGCTGGTAATTGGTGGACGAAGGCCAAGCCCTAGAAAACTCAGGGTTGTTTCGCCCAGGATCATGCCGGGAATGGTCAGCGTCGCGCTGGCAATCAGATGTGACATGAAGCCGGGAATGAGATGACGGCCGATGATGCGGGCGCTGCCCGATCCCATCATCTGGGCGGCCAGCACGTAATCTTCTTCGCGCAGCGCCAGCAGCTTGGAGCGCACCGCCCGCGCCAGCCCGGTCCAGTCCAACAGGCCGAGAATGAAGGTGATGCCGAGATAGACCAGCAGCGGGCTCCAGTCCGGCGGCATGATCGCCGCCAGCGCCAGCCACAGCGGAATGCTGGGAATGGAATGCAGCACTTCGGTAACACGCTGCACGACCATGTCGAACCAGCCGCCCCAATAGCCCGCCAGCCCGCCGATGACGATGCCAAGCACGAAACTGGTCATCACGCCCAAAAGGCCGATGGTCAGCGAAATCCGGGCACCATAGAGAATACGCGACAGCACGTCCCGGCCCAGCCGGTCGGTACCCAGCAGGAAGAAGGTGCCACCTTGCGCCGGACAGACCAGATGCCGATCACTGTCCACCAGACCCCAGAAACGATAGCTATCGCCCCGGCAAAAGAACCGCAGCTTCTGCACCTGTTGCGGATCTTCGGTATAGACCCGTTTCAATGTGTCCATATCCAGCGACATCGTCCGGCCATAGACGAAAGGCCCGACAAAACTGCCCTTGTCGAACAGATGCACGGCCTGCGGCGGCGCATAGATCTGATCGACATTACGGGTATGGACATTGTAGGGAGCCAGAAATTCGATGACGACAATCATCAGATAGGCCGCCAGCAGCAGCATGCCGGAATAATAGGCCAGTTTGTGCCGCTTGAACCGCCACCAGGTCAGGCGAAATTGCGAGGCCTGATCGATCGGTGAGCGTCGGGATGTGACCTCGTCCTCCGCCGCATAGGGATCGAAAGGCAAAGGCGAGACGTAATGCGGTATCGCGCCACCAGTGGAGGGGCCAGCGTGTGTGTCGCTCATTTGCTGCGCCCTCCCTGCAAACGGATACGCGGATCAAGCAGCGCCAGCGCGATATCCGAAATCAGCACGCCGATGACCGTCAGCACCGCCAGGAACATCAGAAACGATCCGGCCAGATACATGTCCTGGTCCTGGAGCGCCCGGATCAGCATCGGGCCGGTGGTTTCCAGAGACAGCACGACGGCGGTGATTTCAGCCCCGGAAATGATTGTTGGCAGGATGGAGCCGATATCGGAAATGAAGAAATTCAACGACATGCGCAGCGGATATTTGATCAGCACCCGAAACGGGTGCAGTCCCTTGGCGCGCGCCGTCATCACATATTGCTTGTGCAGCTCGTCCAGCAGATTGGCCCTGACACGGCGCACCATGCCAGCGGTGCCCGCCGTGCCGATGATGATGACCGGAATCCACAAATGTTCGAGGATAGACTTGAACTTGTCCCAGCTCATCGCCTGACCCAGAAAGCGCTGGTCCATCAGATGGCCGATGGAGATGCCGAACCAGATATTGGCGAAATACATCATGACAAGCGCCAGGATGAAATTCGGCACGGCGATGCCGATCAGGCCCAGCAAGGTCAACCCGTAATCGCCCCAGCTATACTGATGGGTGGCGGAATAGATGCCGATTGGAAAGGCCAGCAGCCAGGTGACGGCGATGGTGACGGTGGAAACCAGGATGGTCAGCCAGACCCGATCGCCGACCACATCGGCCACCGGCATACGATATTCGAAGGAATAGCCGAAATCGCCCTGCACAAAGCCGGTGACCCAGTTGAAATAGCGGATCGGCGCGGGCTGGTCGAAACCGTAGCGCGCCTTCAAATCCTCGATTTCCTGCAAATCGGCCTTTTCGCCGATGGCCCGCATTTCCTCGACATAGCTTTCAAAATAATCGCCGGGCGGCAGCTCGATAATGGTGAAGACCAGCATGGAAATCATGATCAGCGTCGGGATCATCACGGCAATGCGCCAGAGAATATAGCGGATCATGTCGCATCCTCATCATACCAGAATGTATCCGGCATATAGACGCCGAGTTGGGAGGTCGGGACGAAGCCAAACAGGCCTTTTTCCGGCAGGTTCCTGAGCTTTCGCGATTTCACCACCGGCTGCAAGGCGGAATTGACGATGCCGATGGTAAAGACCTGATCGGTATAGAGCCGCAGCATGTCATGCCAGATCGCCGTGCGTTCCTCCAGCAGATCGGACTGCCGCCAAGCCCGAAACAGGTCGAGCAAGGCCCGCGCCTCGGCAATTTCCGGTGCCCGACCATCGCCGCCGCCTGACAGCGTGTGCAGGCCCCAAAGCGGCCATTGCAACTGATCGTCACTGGTCGGAGCCAATTCACGTGGCGACATATCGGCGGTCGGCACGCCATTGTCCAGTCCCTGCCAGACGGCCATCACCGTTTCGCCATTGGTGATGCGGCGGCGAAACAGCTCGCGATGCGAGATATGCACGAAAAGCCGGAAGCCGATCTTGCGGAAGTGATCGGTAATCAGCTCCAGCACGTCGGAATCGAAGGAGCTTTCCCCGGTGCTCTCGACAATCAGCACCGCCTCGCGCCCGTCCGGCAACAGGCGAAGGCCATGCCGGTCAGGGCGCTCAAGGCCCGCCTCATCCAACAGCGCATTGGCCTGATCGGGGTCAAAACCGGCCCAGGCATCGCGATATTCCGGCTTGAACAGCGGGCTTTCAGGCAGGATGGCATTGGCCGAAGCCTGGGCCAGGCCGAAAAACACCGCCTTGTTAATCTCTTCGCGGTTGATGGCCAGGGACAGCGCCCGGCGCACCCGAACATCGAGCAGCACCTGACGCCAGACCAGATCCTTGCAATTCAGGTTGGGCATCAGCGCGATGCGCGCCCCTTGGGTGCGCTTCCACAGATCGACCTTGATCGGATAGCGTTTCTCGGCGTTTTTCAGGAAGGTATAATCGGCAAAATCCAGATTGGTGAATTGCAGATCGCTTTCGCCCGTGCCGGTCTTGGCTGATATCAGGTCGCCGGAACCAACGCCCATCACCACCTTGTCGATATAGGGTAGCTGCAAGCCGTTCTCGTCCACCCGGTGATAGAAGGGATTACGCTCGAAGATGAACTGGCCCGATGGCGGCGCGGTCCGGGGAAGCCAGGCATCCAGCGTCGGCAGGTCAGGATTTTCCGGGCGCACGATGCGCGACATTTTCTGATGCAGCGCCACCCAATCCTGCACGCCGTTTCGTTTGGCCAGCTCCTCCAGCTTTTCCTTGGCCTGGTATTTGTGGTGGAACTGCTTGAGATAGGCGGCAGGCATCATGATGCGGGTTGCGGTCGGGGCGGCAAGCTCGGCCAGGAAATCCGGATTAGGGTCCTCCCAGGTATAACGAACGGTCAGCGCGTCCAGCACCTCAAAGACCGGTTCCTTGTCATTGACCCGGAAAACCGTCGGAATTCCGCCCTTGTGAAGCTTTTTGTCATGGAACATGTCTTCCCAGACATAGCGGAAATCCTCTGCCGTAAACGGCAAACCGTCCGACCAGCGATGGCCGTCGCGCAGGTGGAAGGTAAAGATCCGCTCCTCGACCACCTCGAACCGTTCCAGCAGATCCGGCTGGAAATTGAAGTCGAGATCATAGCCGATCAGCCGACAGTAACAATTGATCGGCATATATCTGATATCGCGCTGGCCGCCGATCAACATGCGGATCGTCCCGCCATAGCGTCCGGGCGCTCGCTCAGGCCCTTCAAGGGGCACGACACGCGGCACTTTCGGCAAGCGTTCAGCCATTGGCGGCAGTTGGCCAGCCTCGACCTTGGCCTTCAGGAGGTCCGGTTCCACTGGGCTGGGAGCCGCAAGAAGCGGACGCGGCAGCAAGGCGGCGGACATCAGCGCAAGCGCCCGACGGCGCGTAAGGTGGTGGCGGATCACGAGCGCAACTCCCTTGCATCCACCTCACGGCGGGCCAAAACCAGATGGCCACCACCCAGATCGGCATGGGCAAGCGTCGCCGGATCGCCTTCATCGTGAAAATGCCTGGCCCAGCGCTTTTTGGCAGCCCGCGACGGTTCTCCGATCAAGTTGAAATCCATCGGATGATCCAGATTGGGCAGCGGCACCGCCGCCAGCAATTTCTTGGTATAGGGATGGACCGGATCGCGCATGATCACCTCGCAAGGGGCAATCTCGACAATACGGCCCGCATACATCACTGCCACCCGGTCGGCCATGTAATTCACCACGGCCAGATTGTGGGAAATGAACAGATAGGTCAGGCCAAGCTCACTCTTCAAATCCTTCATCAGGTTGAGGATTTGTGCCTGCACAGAGACATCCAGCGCCGAGACCGGCTCATCGCAGATGACAAGATCCGGCCCCAGTGCCAGCGAGCGGGCAATGCCGATCCGCTGCCGCTGCCCACCGGAAAAACTATGCGGATAGCGGCCCAGCGCCGTCTCAGGCAGGCCAATCGCATGGATCAGCCGGTTGACCAGATCCAGCCGAGCGGCCCGGTTGCCACGATCATGAATTTCCAAGGGTTCGCTGATGATGCCGCGCACGGTCATGCGCGGAGACAGGGAAGAGACAGGGTCCTGGAACACCATCTGAATGCGAGTGCGCAGGTCTTGCAGCTTTGATCCTTCAGCCTTCAGCATATCCAGCGGACCATCGGTGCCATGATAGACAGCCGTGCCGTGATCAGCCGTGACGCCGCGCATCAAAATCTTGCTGAGCGTGGTCTTGCCGCAACCGCTTTCGCCGACCAAGCCTAAGGTTTCACCGCGAAAAATATCGAAGGAGACGTCGTTGACGGCCAGCGTCGGCGCAGTCGGGCGCGAGAAAAACCCGTTAGAGCCCTTGGACTGGAAGGATTTGGAAATATTGCGCACCGAGAGCAACACGCCATCGCCGCCGGACGGCACACGACACTTGTCCATCAATCGTCCGGTATCGACGCGGATTTCCCGAAGCGGTTTCAGGCGCTCATTGCGGTCCATGTCGAAATGCGGCACCGCCTGCATCAGGCCCTTGGTATAGGCATGTTGCGGCGCGCTGAAAATTGCCTCAACCGGGCCGGATTCCATCACTTCGCCGCGATAGATCACCACCACTTCATCAGCCAGACTGGCGACGACACCGAGATCATGGGTGATCAGCAGGATCGCCATGCCAAGCTTTTCCTGCAATTCCTTCAGGAGTTTGAGGATCTGCGCCTGAATGGTGACATCAAGCGCCGTGGTCGGCTCATCTGCAATCAGCAGCGCCGGATTACAGATCAGCGCCATGGCAATCATCGCCCGCTGGCGCATGCCGCCGGACAGCTCGAACGGATACATGGTTGCCACACGGGCCGGGTCGTTGAACCCGACCAGACCCAGCATTTCTTCCAGCCGTTCCTGGCGCTCACGCGGCGAAAGCGCGGTGTGGACCCGCAGCACTTCCTCAATCTGATTGCCGACGGTATGGACCGGCGAAAACGAGGTCATCGGCTCCTGGAAGATCATGCCGATCCGGTTGCCGCGAATCTGGCGGATCTGACGACCATCATAGGGCAAGGACAGCAGATCGACCTGGGCTGCCTTTTGCGGATCATTAAAAACAACCCGGCCATTGATCTGTGCCAGGTTGGACTCGATCCCCATGATCGAGCGACCAAGCACGGATTTACCCGACCCGGATTCACCGACCAGCGCCGTGACCTTGCCAGGCCGCAGCACCATGCTGAAAGACTTGACCGCCTGGATGCTTGCGCCCAACAGGGGAAAAGACACACTGATATTATCCACATAAAGCAGATCTGCGCATTCTGCCATGCGTCACTTTTCCCAACCCGTCTTATGACTTTGTAGGTACCGTATCTTAGCAAATCATTGATGTCTATCGCTGACACACATGCTTTAATCGCGACCCGGACATGGCTTTACGGCTTGCACATGTCAGTTTTTTATCGGTAGGACTGAAGACTGATAAAATGGACCTGTAATCGTGAGTCATGACCTTCCACCCCGACAGAAAAGTCGCGCCATGATTGCCCAAAGCCTGGAGCTTGCCCGTAAGCGGGAGCCTGAGGCGGCAAAAGCCATGCTGGATGCCCTGGCTGGCGACCATGGCTTGCTGGCGCAGGCCGAATTGGGGCCGGACACCGCCCTTGGCCTGCCGCGCAAACTGCATTCAGCCTATCTGAAGCTGGCCAAGATCGCGGGCGACCGGCTGCGGATAACCGGGCTGCAATATACATTGGCACCTCCGCCGGACCTGCTTTTGCCGTTTTCGCGCTTCAGCAGCGATGAGCGGCGAGATATGGCGGTGCTGAACCGCGTAGCAATGCCAAGAGTGCTGCACCAGATCTGGCTTGGCAGCCTTGCCCTGCCACCCGCCTGCCAGGCCTGGGCCGCCCACTGTGCCCGCAATGGCTTTGCCTATCGGCTGTGGCGCGAGGCCGATCTTGAAGCACAGGGGTTTGACCAGCATCCAAGCTTTAAAGCCATGCTGGCGCGTGGCGACTATCCCGGTGCCGTGGATGTGGCGCGCTATCTGATTCTTCAGCAGTGTGGAGGGATTTACCTCGATTGCGACTGGTATCCGGCCCGCGACGATATCGGCTTTGCCGATTGCCTGCCTCTGACCGGGCTTGCCGCCCTTGCCGAGGACACGCCGCGTCAGACCGGCCTTGGTAGCTTGCTGCTAACCAATTCCTTGATCGCCAGCCCGCCCGGCCATCCGGTCTTTGCGCGAATTATCGAGGCCATGCCGAAGGCCATGGCGCTGCTGCCGGATGCCCCCGCCTGGTGGTCCACCGGGCCGCTGCTGATGACCGTGGTGTTTCGAGGCACCAGCTTTACCGTTCCCGATTCCGGCTTTGTGGCCGCCAATCTGGAGCGCGGCGCGCCGTTTGCCGAGGTGGAGACGGCGCGGGATGCGGCCCTGGCCACGGATGGCGGATTGCTGATCGGCTGGAAATCCTGGTAGGTGCTTATGCTTGCCGCTGAAGCAATGTCCGCGCACTTTCCCAGCGGCAGGCCGGATGGGTGGCGGTCAGCGCGAACAGCCGCGTCAGGAAATCCCAGACCGTTTGGTCATGAACCAGATGATGGGTCAAGATGCCTATGGCGTGTAAAGGCTCAGATTCTGGGGCGAGATAGGCAGCCAGTTCCGCAAACAGGATATCGGCATCACGCCCACCCCGCGTCCCGCGCCAGTCCATTACATCCACATGGGTGTTGAGGAGAGCCAAGACCGCCCCTCGCTTCTCCCGGCCAAACACCGACAGCGCCGTAAAGCCGAGACCGGGCAGCGCTGGCAGCAAAGCCTTGTCGATCCGGTTCCAGGGCGGCACCAGCATCGGCAACAACTGTTCACCGTAAAGTCCGCGCAGCTTGCCCAATCCATGGCGCAGCTCGTCCAGGACGATTGCTGCCGGGCGATGCCCACCCAGTTCCTGCTTCTTTTCACCCGGACCAGCATGGCTCTGGTGGTTCCAGCCATGCACGGCAATGGTGGCCAGGGATTCTGCCCGCAGCAATCCGGCCAGCGTCACACCCGTCGGCTCGGGAATGACCGCCAGCGTTAGCGGTATCTCAAAGCGGCGGGCAAGCCCCAGCAAAGTCTCCAGCGGGTCGCTTGGCTCAACCGCATCGTCATCGCGCAGCCAGAATTTGACCGTCTTTCCTTGGGTGGCGAGATCATCGAGGCACTGTCTCAAGAGAATTTCAGACATTATGATTCCCGCCTTCCGATTCCAGTTTAGCACTATCGCCCAGACACTGTTCCAGAATAGTGGAAAGCCGGGCGCTGGCCGCCTCAATCGAGCGATCTTGTTCGACCAACTGGCGAGCCGCTTGGGCCATTGTCTGGCGTTGGGACGCATCGGTCAGCAGGGTCGCTATGGCTTGCGCATAGGCAGACGCGTCGCCGGGCGGCGTTAAAAATCCCGTTATACCAGGCGCAACCACTTCCGGCACGCCCGCCACGGCCTCCGCCACGACCGGCAGGCCTGCCGCCTGCGCCTCCAGATAGGCAAGGCCATAGGCTTCGCCATGGCCCGGCCAGACATAGACCGATGCGGTCGATAAGATCTCGGCGACGACTTGCGGCGGTTGCTCGCCCAGGAATTCGACCCTATCCGGCGGAAAGCCGGAAAACAGCGCCCGTACCTTGGCCCCGCAGGGTCCATCCCCCACCACCTTCAGCCGCCAGGCTAGATCGGGCAACAGTGCCAGCGCCTTGGCCAGCGCGCCATAGCTGCTGATCTTATCGCCGGGGCGCATCATCGCCACGGTTGCCAGCAGATGTTGCTCTGGCTGCCGCGGGCGGACAAGAAAGGCCTGCGCATCGATAAAAGGCGTTAGCCGAGCCAGCCGGGCTTGCGGAGCGACGGCCTGCAAACCCTGCATATCGCGCGCCGTCAGGCAGAGATTGACAGCGGCACTCCTGACCGTATCCAGCAACCTGTCCTGAAAACCAGCCCAAACGCCCAGATTACGCCGCTGCGAATAGGAAGCCTCGGCGGTGACATAGGGGATCGTGAACCGGTGGCAGAGCTGCGGTCCGATCAGGTCCGGTGCCTTATAATACGGGTGATAGCAGAACCACAGATCCGGTTTGCCCTGGCGCTGATAAAGCCCGGCCAGCCGCTCAATCTCTTCCTGCGCCGCCTCGGCCAGATCCGGCAGAACCGTCTCCGGCGTCGCGTGGAAACTGCGCAGATCAGACGCCACGCTGACATCATGGCCCGCCAGCCGCAAAGCGCGCAGCAGGAGGCGCGCCATTAGCCGGTCGCCGGAGGGGATCGGATGATCGGGGGATTTCAACGGCGCGTAAAAGCCGATTTTCATGGGCAGCCTCATCGTCATGCAGGGACATGTGCGCAGTCCGCAGGCTGTTGCAAGAGGCAGATGCAGATTTCTCGCCACCCATCACAGCCGATCAACATTGCCCGACAAGATCATCGCACACCCTTGACATCCCATCATGCGAACCGCAACTGAAGCCGGTATTGAAATCGCCTGCGGAGCTTTACCCCACCATGTCCCATCATCCCGTTGCCGCCGAATTGCTGTCCGCCATCCAGTCCCGCCGCGCCAAGGCAGCGGTGATCGGCCTCGGCTATGTCGGCCTGCCGCTGGCCATCAGCATTGCCAAGGCCGGTTTCACGGTGATGGGCTTTGATATCGATGCCGCCAAGATCGACGCAATCGAGGCCGGGACGAGCTATATTGAGGCGGTGCCAGAGCATATTCTGCGCGAAGAATGCGCGGCGGGCCGCTTTTCCGCCACCTCGGATTTCTTGGCGCTGGCCGATTATGACGTGATCGCCATCTGCGTACCAACGCCACTGACCAAGAACCGCGATCCAGACCTGTCCTATGTGGAAAACACCTGCCGCCAGATTGCCAAGTCGCTGAGGCCCGGCCAGCTGATCGTGCTGGAATCCACCACCTATCCCGGCACCACGCAGGAGGTGGTAAAGCCAATCCTCGAACATTCGGAACTACGGGCTGGAGAGCATTTCTTCCTGGGCTTTTCGCCAGAACGCGAAGATCCCGGCAATCGGGAATTTGAAACCTCAACCATTCCAAAGATCATCGCCGGTGATGGCCCCGATGCTTCGGCCTTGATGGCAGCGTTTTATGGCGCCGTGGTCAAAACCGTCGTACCTGTCTCCTCCACAGCGACGGCAGAAGCCGTCAAGCTGACCGAAAACATCTTCCGCGCCGTCAATATCGCCTTGGTCAATGAGCTGAAGCTGGTCTATGACGCCATGGGCATCGATGTCTGGGAAGTGATCGACGCCGCCAAGACCAAGCCGTTCGGCTATATGCCGTTTTACCCCGGCCCCGGCCTCGGCGGCCATTGCATTCCTATCGATCCGTTTTACCTGACCTGGAAATCGCGCCAATATGACCAGCCGACCCGGTTCATCGAACTGGCGGGCGAGATCAACACGTCCATGCCGCATCACGTCGTCTCCAGGCTGGCCGAAGCGCTGGACCGTAAGGCGGGCAAGGCGCTGAGCCGTTCGCGCGTGCTGATCCTGGGTCTGGCCTACAAGAAAAACGTCCCCGACATCAGGGAAAGCCCGTCGCTGCGGCTGATGGAGCTTATTCTGGAACGCGGTGCCGAGGTCGCCTATTTCGACCCATTCCTGCCCGAAATTCCGAAAACCCGCGAATATAGCCATTTGAAAGGCCGCCGCAGCATCGCCTGGAACCAGGAAAACCTCGCCGCCTTCGATGCGGTGCTGATCGCCACCGACCATGACACCGTCGATTACCAGCAACTGGCCAATTGGTGTCCGCTGATCGTCGATACCCGCAACGCCCTTGCCCGCCGCAACATTGCCGATCAGGCAGCAGGCCACACGATTGTGAAAGCGTGATCCCATGAGCCGTCTCGACAGTTTCATCAACCGCATGAGCGCCCAGCGCGATCTTTTGAACCATATCCGCGACAATTACCCCCTGCCCGAAGGCCCGGTACTGGAAATCGGCCTTGGCAATGGCCGGACCTTCAGTCATTTGCGAGAGAATTTCACCGGCCACCGCATCATTGCCTTCGACCGGCAATTGGGTGCGCATAGCAGCTCCATTCCACCGGAAGGCGACCTGATCCTGGGGGAAATCGACCAGACCGGCCAGGACTTCATCGGCTGCGGCGCGGCCTTTGTCCATGCCGATATCGGCACTGGCTATCCCGATCGGGATGCGGTCACGCTGACCTGGCTGCCGGACATGGTGGCGGGGATGCTGCGGCCCGGCGGCTATGCGCTCAGTGGCCTGCCGCTCAACCACAAAGCGCTCGAGCCGCTACCGGTCCTCGATCATATCGAGAAAGACCGCTATTTCTTCTATCGCCGCCTGCCCTGATTTTTTGCATCGACATCGGTAATGCGAGGCATTTGCCTCAAATCCGCCTGAAATACAGGCGATTTTATGATCATAAGATCTTGTTTTGCCGACCTCTAATCGACAAGAGAGAGCTGACCCAGACGAACAGTGTCAAGTTCGGTTGTCATTGCCCGAAGTCGCTCTGCAAGTGCACGGCTGAACTCCATGCTCATACGCGGGCTATCGGCCATGACCTTGCCAAGACAGTCCTTGGCGATGCGAAGCGTTTCGACCTCGGTTGCGGCGCGAGCGGTCATCCGTCTCGGACCATGGCAAAGAAGCGACATTTCACCGATGATGGATTTGCTGTCAGCCTCGCCGATTCTGACTTCACCTGTGGGCGGGCCTGAAAGCAAATCAACCTTTCCCGACAGGATGACATAAGCGGAATCGCCGCCATCACCTTGGCGAAACAAAATGTCGCCGGGCTTATAAGTGGCCCTTTGCGACGCGAAGGCCAGGAGCTTCAGTTTGCACGGATCAACGTGCTTGAAGTATGGAATATTCCGCAATAGCTGCACTTCGTCTCGCAGTAACATGCTTGCCACCAACTTCCGGGTTTTCGGTGGCCTGACCCCTCATGCCACCAATGCCTTGAAAATATCATTTTCATTGCCCAAGGCCTCGAACGTCCCGTCCGCGACCAATGAACCGCTGTCGAGTATCAGAACACGATCAAAGTTTTTTGACAATGATGTGTTCGACAAAACCCAAAGGATAGAGGGATCATTGTCCTGCTCGCGCAGAAATGCAAGCACATCCTTAACGATATCCTCCTGAACACGCGCGTCGAGGCCCGGCAGGGCTTTGTTGAAGATATAATAGTCGCACCGCCGCACCAGCGCGCGGGCAAGGTTGAGCTTGTGGCGCTGAACGATGGTCAGCCTGCGGCCACCGCTGCCGATGTCGAACTCCAGTCCCAGCGCCAGGAACCGCTCTGTCAGGCCTTTCTTCGAGCTTAGTTTTGCCGCCAGCTCGCGGAATTTCGGCAGGGCTTCGGGATTGCGATTGACGAGTTTGCCGAAGATCACGTTCTCGCGCAGCGTCGCCGCCGCCATGTAGCGATGCGGGTCGTAGCGTTCGATACTGTGGCGCAGGTCCGGTGACAGGTTGTCGTGAAACAGGTCGCGGGCGCCGACAATCTTGTCCATCACTTCAGCCGTCAGCACACCCATACGATAGCGCGGCTCGACATAATTGAAGCTGAGCCGGATCATTGCCCGTTGCTCTTCCTCGTTCGGCACCGGCTTGGTCCGGCCTTGAAGGCGTTGCAGGATCTGTTGGTAAAACACCACGTCATCGGCGGTCAGGACATCGAGCTGCTGGAAGAACGGATGATCGGCTGGCAGACCGCCGAAGATTTCCACAAGGTTTTCCGCAATCAGGAAACCCATCTCGTAAAACAGGCTGAGCAGACCGGCGCGCTCCAGCACATCGTAGAAATAATCGCTCTGATGGGCATAGACAGGCCCATTGACGATCGGGCGCAGCGTCCCGAACAACAGATTTTCTCCCAGTGTCGCCTCGGCATTATAGGCATTGGGATCGAAGTGAACCACGAGATTAGCAAGACCCTGGCGCTGCAATTCATCACGCAGCGCCAGACGCAACTCCACCACTTTTTCCGTCAGGTCCGGATATTCAAGCGGATCGACGATGGAATGCAGCGCAAGCTCCATCACGTCGCTGGTCAGTTTCACGGTATCGAGCGCCGTCAGGATCGATTTTTTCAAGTCGCTGGCTTCGCCGTGCAGCACGGACGTCGCCCGCCGGTCGATCCAGTCGGCATTGGGATCGAGATCGGAATTCTCCGACAATTGCGCTTCCCTGATCTCCCAACGGCGTTTCATCGCCTCGCGCCCGGTATAGTTCACCGAATTGGTCGGCGCATGTTTCAGGCCGTAAATCAGGTTGTCCTTGAGGCTGCCATGAAAGAAATAACCATCGGCAGACACATAGGAAATGGCCCGGCCCGTCACCGATTCCGGCAATTCCAGCAGGTCGGCATCACCCAGCACGATCTTGCCCGCCACCGGCCAGTTCAACCGGCCAATGGCCTCAGCCATCACTTCCGCACCAACGCCGCGATTGTCGATAGCGGCAATCGTCTCTCCCTGTCCGATTTTCAGACTGAGATTTTCAACCACCTTGGCGCCGCCGCTATCTTGCAAGGTCACATTCTGCAAGGCGAGCTGGCCAGCACGGGCAGCCATTCCCACAGGCGCCAACGCCTGTAGCGCTGGCTCAATCATCTGCGGCGGCTCGAATTGTTCGAGCACCTGTTCATATTTTACCTGCACGTCCTGGCGCGACTGGTCCCAGTCGATCAGCTCTTTCAACGGACCGGGAAGATCCTTGTAGGCATTGATGACAGCCACCAACTGGCCCACGTCCAGACTGCCCTTCAGCGCGAAATAGCCGCCGATGGAATAGAAAAGAAAGGGCGTCAGCTGCGAAAGGAAGTTATTGAAAAATTTGACGAAAAACTTCCAGCGATAGAGATCGTAGCGAATTTTGAAAATATCGCCGAGCCGCTTCGAGATATCGGCGCGTTCATAATTCGACGTATCATAGGCATGGATCGTGCCGACACCATCGACGATTTCTCCGACTTTTCCGGCCAATTGCCGAGCCTGGAGCTGCCGCTGGCGACCAAGAATGAGCAAGCGGCGGCGCATTTTGGGAATGATGCCGACCTGAAGCGCTACCATTGCGCCTGCAATCGTGCCAAGCCAGAAACTTTGCAGGAAAATGAAGAACAGCGCGGCCAATGCCTGGCCGCCCAGCATGGTCGGCTGCACAAAGGCATCCCCCGTAAAGCCGCCAAACGGCTCGACCTCGTCGCGCACCATGGTCGAGACTTCAGAGGAATGGATCTGCTTGACATAGCTCGGCGGGAACCGCAGCACCCGATCCACCAGCTCATAGCGGATGCGCCGCAAAAGGCGTTCTCCAAGCCTGCCCTTATAGGTATTGATGTAGAATTTAAACAACCCGTTGATGATCACCAGCAGCAGGAAGACGCCACTTAACGCCATCAGGCTCGACATGCGATCAAGCGGTATCCCGCCCGAATGCAATGACCAATCGGTCAAAGGCACGGTCCAGTCGAAGGCAAACAACGGCTGTCGGGAATCCGGCGCTTCGAACCCGCTTCCCTGAATCGGCCCATTGATGATGCGCTTGGGCAGGTCGAATGCCAGAAAATACGGCACCATCGACAGGATAACAATCGTCAGAACCCAGATCTGCTGCTTGCGCGTATGCCGCCATATATAAAGGAGTAGGCTTTTTTCCATTAGCTGGTTATCACGCGGACCACTATTCGTGCCGGACAACGCCCGTGCGTCACCCATTCAAGACAATTGTTTATAAGGACAAGCCAGGCTGCCGGAAAGCCATCCTGCCCAGCAGGATAGCAAAAAAACCAAACCGCTGCACCAAAGTGATCGCAGGTGAATAGCAAAAAGGCAATCCTTATCCGGCTTACCACGATACCAAGGCCCGAAGAGGTGAACACATCCTCGCCTTGCACGCAAAGAGCCCGGGAAAAGCCGATCTGGTCGGTGTTTCACCTAGAGCCCGCTGCGTTATGCCAGTAGATAATCCTGACGGACATCGCTCACCGGATCGGACGCCATGAAAATCCTCCACACCGCCGACCTGCATCTGGGCCGCCAACTGAACGGATTATCGCTGGACGAGGATCAAGACGCCATTCTCGACCAGATCGTTGATGCGCTCCGCACCACACGCGCCGATATCCTGATCATTGCCGGCGATATTTTCGACCGGGCAGCCCCTCCGGCAACAGCGGTGCGCCAGTTCAACGCCTTCCTGTCACGGGTGGCGGCAGAAACCACCGCCGCCGTGGCGATCATTGCCGGCAATCACGATTCCGGCGACCGGATCGGTGCCATGGCGATCATGACCGACAGGCGCCGCGCGCTCATTCAGGGCCCTATTGCAAGAGATATGACACCCCTTGTCCTGCATGACGCCCACGGACCGGTGGCGTTTTCCGCCCTGCCCTTCGCCTATGAGTTTGCCGCCCGCGAATGTTTTGCCGACCCGGCCATAGCCACACCGCAAGACGTGTTGGCCGCCCAGGTGGCCGACGCGCGCCGCAGCCTGCCGGAGGGTGCGCGTTGGGTGGTGATCGCCCACGCCTTTGTCGCCGGAGGAACAAGCGGCGAGACGGAACGTCCGCTGGCCCGCGTCGGCGGTATTGAGACCGTGTCACCGGAGATTTTCGACGGCGCTCATTATGTGGCACTCGGTCATCTACACCGGCCACAACATGTTTCAGCCCCTCACATCCGCTATTCCGGCTCACCGCTGGCGTTCAGTTTCGGCGAGGCCAGCGAACAGAAATCCATGACCCTGGTCGATCTCGACGCCGATGGTCGGGCACGGATCGAAACCATCGATTTCAACCCACCACGGGCCGTGCGCCTGTTGCGCGGGCTATTGGCCGATCTGCTTCTGGCCCAACCGTCGCAGGACTTCATCAAGGCGGTGCTGACCGATCCCACCCCGCTGATCGACCCGATGAAGCGGCTGCGGGCGGTGTTTCCCAATGCCTGCCAATTGACCTATGCCCGTGACGAGCGGGCGCCGGAGCTGAAATTCGCCATCAGCACGGCTGCCCCAGCCGATCCGCTGGAGGTGATCGCCGATTTCATCGCCCAGGTTCGTGGTGAGCCGATCTCCGAGCCAGAACGCGCGCTGATAACGGCCATGCTGGACGATCTGGACGCCGAGGAGAATGCCGCATGAGACCTGTCCGCCTGGTAATGCAGGCCTTCGGCCCCTATGCCGGACGCCAATCCATCGATTTTCGTGAAGCGGTCGCTGCTGGCCTGTTCGGCATTTACGGCCAGACGGGATCAGGAAAATCGACGATTTTCAGCGCCATGACCTTTGCCCTATTCGGGGAAGCGGCGAGAGCCGAGCAGGACACCATCTCGCTGCGCTCCGACCATGCCTCACCCGATCTCGCCACCGAGGTGGAATTCGTGTTCGATCTCGGCGCGCGCCGCTACGTGATCCGCCGGCGTCCCGAACAGATGCGACCAAAACAGCGCGGCGGAGGAGAAACCCGGGACGCCCATGAGGCCTGGCTGTTCGACGCCACCGGGCTTGGCGAAAGTGAAATTACCGCCGCCCAGCCGGGCAAGGTGCTGGCTGAAAAAAAGATCGGCCTGGTACGCGAAAAAATCACCGATCTGCTCGGTTACGGTCCTGAACAGTTCAAGCAGATCGTGCTTCTGCCGCAGGGCCGGTTCGAGGCCTTTCTTTCCGCCAAAACCCAGGAACGACAGGATATTCTCAGCGCCCTCTTCGATGTGTCGCTCTATCGCCGGCTGGCGGCAAAACTGAAGACTGACGCCGAAAGCGCCGAACGGCTGGTGCGCGAGGAACGCGCTGTCTGCCTTCGCCGCCTCGGTGCCGACGGGTTCGACAGCATGCAGGCTCTGGTGGATGGAATTGCCGAGGCAGCATCCTCGCTCACCGACCGGCAGCAAGCGGAGCAGCATTTACGGGCTGAGGCGGATGCCGCCCGCGCCGCGTTGCAAGCAGCGAGAGACACCGATAGCCTGTTCAACGCCATGGACGCCGCTCGTCAGGCAAAACAGAAAACCCTCGACCAGGCCACAGAGATTGCCGCGCTGCAAGCGCAGGTCACATCCGCCGAACGCGCCCGGACACTGGCCGATGCGGAGAACCGGGTGATCGAGGCACAGCGCGATTGCAAGGATGCTGAGGCCGCGCTGTCTCTGGCAATGCAGATCCAGACATCGACGCAGGCAACGGCGCAACAAGCGCAAGCTGCCTACCTTCAACAAATACAAAGCAAAAGCGAAATAGAGGCGCTGCGCCGGACAATCGATCAGCTGGAACGCGATCGGGATGTGCTGGAAAAAGCCACCGGCCTCACCGCATCGGTCGAGGCGGCCAAACGACGCGTGCAGGAGGAACAGGCCGCATTCCGAACCGCAGAGGCCGGTCTTGCCGAGCTGACTGGCAAGCGGCAAGTCCGGGAACAGGCATTGAAACAGGCCCGCCTTGCCCATGAGCGCAGGCAATCATTGACCGTAAACCTTGCGGCCTTGCAGGCCCAGGTGAAGCAGGCCGAGATGGTGGAACGGGCCGAAAAAGATCTGCAACAGGCCCGCCACCAGGTAAACCATAGCGCAAACATCCATGCCGAACGGCAGGCTCAGGCTATCAGCGCCGCAGCACTGTTCGATCAGGCCGAGCGCCGGCTTGCCTCCGCGCAGGCTCTCCATCTGGCAGCAAAGCTGGGGCCTGGTCTCCCCTGCCCTGTTTGTGGCGCAACCGACCATCCGGCCCCTGCGATGGGGGACAGTGCCGAGGCCGGATTGGACAAGGCCTTTCGCGAAGCGAAACAGGCGCTGGAAAAGGCGCGATTGGAAGAGCAGCATAGCGCTACCGCTCATGCCTCTGCGCAAGCCACCGTTGATGAACGCCAAGGTCGCCTAGGAGATCTGCAGCGGCCCGAGCAGCAGATCCAGGAGTTGCGCCAGGACATGGAAGGGATGGAGCGTGCCCTTCGCGGACTTGGCCCGGCCATCGATATCGCCGCTGCCGAAACCGCGCTCGAAAATCTTGGAAAAGCCATCACCGATGCCCAAGCCCGGCTGGATCAGCACCGGGATCGGCTGGCCGCGCTGAAGACCGAGACCAGCAATGGTGAAACGCGACTTGCCGAAATGCTTTCCGACATCGCAGCCCATCTGCGGGATAAAGCCGCCCTGGAGCGCCAGCTTCAACAGTCGAAGGCCTTGATGACAAGCCGGGAAACGGCATTGAAGCGCAGCGAAGAGGCCGCCACGGCAACGCGCGAAACGGCACTCAGCGCATACAAGGACAGCGAAGCCGCCGAAAATATCCTAGCCGAGCGGCAGGCTCGTCGCGAGAAGGAAAACCAGAGTCTCGAGGATCGCCTGCGCGACGCCGGACTGACGCGCGACGATCTGCACCGCCTGAAACCTGCCATCACGACACTTGAGCGTGATAAAGCCACGATAGAGGACCACCAGCGCCAATTGCAGCGCGACAATGAAAAGCTCTTGGAATTGGAGACCGCGCTCGTGGGGAAACACCCGCCGGACCTTCTCGCCCATCAAGAGGGGCTTGCGTTGGCTGAAGCCGCTTTCGATACAGCCGTTACAAAGCGTGCAGCAACGGCGGCCCGGCTCGATCACCTGCAAAACTTGCGCCAAGAGCTTGCCGGCATCGCCAAACGGCTTGACGAAGCCGAGGCAACCTCCGGCCCTCTGCGGGAGCTGGCTGGCCTGTTCGATGCCCAGAACCGGCAGAAACTGAAACTGGAAACCTTCGCCATCGGCGCGATGTTCGAACAGGTCTTGCAAGCAGCCAACCTGCGGCTGGGACCGATGACCAATGGCCGCTACAGGCTGGAACGTGACATCGAATCCGGTGGCCGGGGTAAGCGTGGGCTGGGCATTCTCGCCTTCGATGTCCATACCGGCAAGGCAAGACCCACCGCGACACTTTCCGGTGGCGAAACTTTCATCGCCGCCCTGGCACTTGCCCTGGGCCTGGCCGACGTGGTCGAAAGCGCCAGCGGCAAGGTGCGCCTCGATACGATTTTCCTCGATGAAGGCTTCGGCAGCCTCGATACGGAAAATGGCTCAGGCACGCTTGATCTGGTCTTGCAGGCTTTGAATAGCCTGGCCAGCCAGAACCGCACTGTTGGACTGATATCTCATGTTCCGCTTGTTCAGGAAGCAATCCCGAATGGTTTTTACGTCAGGAAGGATAGCGATGGCAGCCATGTTGAAGCTCGAGGCATGATGTAACAGCTGATCACGTCTCATCCGCTTTATACGATGAGTCATTGAAAATGATTCATCGTATTCTCTTTGCAAATGTCTCAAACACTTGATGTATTTGAGACATTGATAAGCTGCTCAATGCGAGGATGAGGGAGGATCTGCAATACCTTGGTATTAAGTGAGTTGATGAAAGCGATCATCTTCTGCGTCAGGGCCACCCATGGAAAGATCGAGAGCAAAGCCCTTCGCGCGGGCTTGCTGCGCCGCAACGGATCGGTTTGCCATTGGCTTGCGGACCGGCTGGGCCGATGGCGCTGCCTTTCGAACTGGTGCAATTGACACCCGCGATTTGCGTGCCTGGGAATCGCCATTGTCACTGGTCTGGAAGAAAGTCAGCGAAGACTGCAATTCTTCCGCCTGAGACGCAAGCTCTTCAGAGGTGGCCGACATTTCCTCCGAAGCACTGGCATTGTGCTGCGTGACCTGGTCCAATTGCTGAATGGCCTCGTTTATCTGGGAGGCTCCCAAATCCTGTTCACGGCAGGAGGCCGAAATTTCCGTGACGAGTTCGGCGGTCTTGCGAATATCAGGAACGAGCCGGTGCAGCATTTCACCAGCAGAGGTCGCTGCCTTGACGGTCTCGCTAGACAGACCGCTGATCTCTCCTGCTGCGGCCTGTGAACGTTCAGCAAGCTTGCGGACTTCGGACGCAACAACAGCAAAGCCTTTGCCATGCTCACCTGCACGGGCGGCTTCAACCGCCGCATTCAAGGCCAGCAGGTCGGTCTGACGAGCGATTTCCTGAACGATGGAAATTTTTTCTGCGATCGTTCGCATCGCATTGACGGCTTTATCAACCGCCTCGCCGGATAACTCGGCATCTTTCGCTGACTGGCGGGCAATCTTCTCTGTCTGTGATGCATTATCGGCGGTTTGCTTGATATTAGCGGCCATCTGCTCCATGGACGCCGACGCCTCTTCAGCAGCAGAGGCTTGCTCTGTCGCGCCCTGCGAGAGCTGCTCGGAGGTGGAGGAGAGCGCCTGGCTGCCGCTCGTCACCTGATCAGCCGCACTGGCAACACCCGTTGCAAAGGCCGTCAGGTTATCGACCAATGAATTGATTGCATCCTTCATTTTCTGATGGTCGCCTTCACAGGCAATCTCCACATGTTCCGTCAAATCGCCGGTGCTGACGAGATTAAGTACGCGATTGCCCTCACCAATCGGCAACAGGATGGCATCCAGCATGCCGTTTATCCCTGAAACCATCTTGGAAAAATCTCCGACAAACCGAGTGGCGACACCTCGCTCGCTCAAATTGCCTTCCGTCGACGCAACGGTTAAACGGCGGATTTCGGTGACGATGTCTCGGAAATTGCTCCTCAGCGTTTCTACCGTTTCGTTGATGAACGCCTTCTTTCCTGGAAATTGCTCGAGCGCCGCGTCAAAATTGCCTTCGCCGAATTCTTTGATGCAAGCCATTGCCTTTTTCTTCACAACGATATGGCCATTGACCATGTCGTTGACGCCCTTTGCCATCACCGCAAAGTCGCCTTTAAACCGCTCGACAGGCACGAAGACGTCGATATCACCCTTATCGTGCTCGGCGGACATCCGGTTCATTTCGGCGATAAAGCCCTTGAGATTGCCACGCAAAGTTTCCACCGTGTCATTGATGAATGCCTTCTTACCGGGGAACCGCTCGAGCGCAGCCTCAAAATTTCCTTCGCTGAACTCCTGAACGCAGGCCATCGCCTTCTTTTTTACCGATATATGGCCAGCGACCATTTCGTTGATGCCCTTCGCCATGACGGAAAGATCACCCTTGAAGGCATCGACCGGAAGGATCGCATCAATATCGCCCTTGTCGTGGTCCACTGCCATGCGAGTCGTGGCATCGCGGAGGTCGGAGACTGGACGCATAGCTGCGTCGAGCAATCTGTTGACCGCGTCCAGCAGCATCTTTGCTTCGCCGGTCGCAATGTCCACCTGCGCGCGACGCGATGTATCGCCATCAGCCATACTGCGCGTCAGATTTTCAATCTCTGTAATTGCTAGTTGTGCTCGGGAAGATTTTTTGAACTGTGTGTATAAGGACATCGTGAGCCATCCAACGCGTTACAATAAGTCTATCAATCTGGATCGAAGGTGAGCGTCATTCGCCAGGCATGACCCGGACGAATTCGTCATGCTCCTCAAAAGTCGACAATCCGATTATTATGAAGAACAATAAAGGATTCGTGAATAGAAGAGGTCGCTTATGAAATGATACCTAATACCTTCGGCTGAATGATGCCTTCAGGCCTTTGAAACTGAGCGACGCGGAAGAATTTCAGGGCAAGAAAGCCCCGAGATCCAGCAAAATTTGCAAGTTTGCAATTTCACTTATTGGCGTTGAATTTGTGCGTTTAGGTTTGCTGCATCTGGCGGTTAAGTTTGCGCAGTGTTCAGGATTTATGTTGAAAGTGACGGCTGGGGGATTGTGAAGCGCTATGATGAGGGCCGTGTTGGCGCAACCGAAGGCCAAAAACGCAAAAAGCCCCACGAGGGGCTTTATTGGGATCGCAGGGATGGTTGGTTGCGGGGGCAGGATTTGAACCTGCGGCCTTCAGGTTATGAGCCTGACGAGCTACCGGGCTGCTCCACCCCGCGTTATATATTGTTATGCGTTAACGGAATAAGGGTCGCTTGAGCGACCCTTTATGTTTTCGGCGGGGCCGATGTTTGTGAGAGAAGATGATTGATTTGAGTATGAACATTGCGCTTAGCAGACCTGGCAGCGACCTACTCTCCCGCGTCTTAAGACGAAGTACCATTGGCGCAGGGGCGTTTCACGGCCGTGTTCGGAATGGGAACGGGTGCGGCCGCCCCGCCATGACCACCAGGTCAGCTAAGGGCAATGTTGATGCTTTGCATCAACATTGTTCCCTTTTCTTTGGCAAACCCATCTTCTTCGCTTGCGCTCAGAAGGGTGCCAAAGCGTTGATACGGAACCGTATTGATGCTTTGCATAATTGAGAAGCTGGTGGGCGTTGCCCGTTTTCTTATTGTGTGAACACGTCTTTTTTGTTTCCGTGGCCGTGACGAGCTCCGCTCGCAAGGCCAAGGGCCGTCGCACCTGATGGTGCGGGCCGTCCGCAGCGAAGGCTCAAAGAGCCGACAGCGTCAGGACAAAACAGATGGCATCATCAAAGCCGAAGGCTTTGATGAGCATGGTCAATGAGAACGATTAAGCCAATCGAGCTATTAGTAACGGTAAGCTTCGCAGGTTACCCTGCTTCCACACCCGTCCTATCAACGTGGTCGTCTTCCACGGCTCTGATAGGGAATACTCGTTTTCAGGTTGGTTTCCCGCTTAGATGCCTTCAGCGGTTATCCATTCCATATATAGCTACCCTGCTATGCCGTTGGCACGACAACAGGTCCACCAGAGATATGTCCATCCCGGTCCTCTCGTACTAGGGACAGATCCTGTCAATATTCCTACACCCACGGCAGATAGGGACCGAACTGTCTCACGACGTTCTGAACCCAGCTCACGTACCGCTTTAATTGGCGAACAGCCAAACCCTTGGGACCTGCTCCAGCCCCAGGATGCGATGAGCCGACATCGAGGTGCCAAACAACCCCGTCGATATGGACTCTTGGGGGTCATCAGCCTGTTATCCCCGGCGTACCTTTTATCCGTTGAGCGATGGCCCTTCCACGCGGGACCACCGGATCACTATGACCGACTTTCGTCTCTGCTCGACTTGTCAGTCTCGCAGTCAGGCGGGCTTATGCCATTGCACTCGACGACCGATTTCCGACCGGTCTGAGCCCACCATCGCGCGCCTCCGTTACTCTTTCGGAGGCGACCGCCCCAGTCAAACTACCCACCATACACTGTCCCGGATCCGGATAACGGACCGCGGTTAGACATCCATGACGATAAGGGTGGTATTTCAAGGATGGCTCCACTCGAACTGGCGTCCAAGCTTCAAAGCCTACCACCTATCCTACACATGCCGACACGAATGCCAGTGTAAAGCTATAGTAAAGGTGCACGGGGTCTTTCCGTCTGACCGCAGGAACCCCGCATCTTCACGGGGAATTCAATTTCACTGAGTCTATGTTGGAGACAGCGGGGAAGTCGTTACGCCATTCGTGCAGGTCGGAACTTACCCGACAAGGAATTTCGCTACCTTAGGACCGTTATAGTTACGGCCGCCGTTTACTGGGGCTTCAATTCAAAG